>NZ_JBITEB010000001.1:260583-1277885 GCF_044454765.1 Streptomyces sp. NPDC051452 | reverse complement strand
AGAGACAGGACGCGGGATCTCTCCCGCATCCCGCCGGAACCATGCCTGACCAGCGAAAAGTCAACGATCACGTTCGGTTGAGATACGGCTTCTGAGCACTTCCTCGGCTCGTTGGACAAGGACGCTGAGGCGACGGCATATCTCTTCCGGTGCCGGGTCTGCGCAGCCCACCTCGCCTACACCGACTTCGCATAGGCCCTGCAGGCGGGTCGAACGGCGAACGGGTCGGCGGGGCGGCGTCGCCAGAGCGTCGTGGCGTCGGCTTCGTGGAGGATGCGGTTGTCTGCGAGGCGGGGCGGGCCCAAACGGGCCGAGGCACGGGTTGATCCAGCGGTGGCCGACGCGGGCGGTGGTTATAGAGGGGGCATGGGGCGCTCGAAATCCTGCCGCGGCAGGTCGTCGATTTCTGACGCATATCCCGTGAGGGCAGTGCTCAGAAAGGCGACGGATCGGTGTCGTCCCACTTCCAGCCGGTTCGAGGGAAGTGCTCCAACAGGGCGGACCCTCCGATGACAACGGCGCCGGGGAAGCGTTTCTGGAATTCACCGGCCTCGTTGATGCCGATGAGTTCGTCCAGCGCGTCGATCACGAGGAAGTCGTCCGCGGGAGCAACGAACTGGCGCAGGCTCCCTGTGCCACCCAGGAAGTCTCGGTAGTCCTGGGGGAACCGGACTCCGAAGTGACGCTCTACCTGCATGACCCGTTTGTCGTGCGCACTCATGAGGCAGTTCTATCAGGGGCAGAGCGAGTGATGTCGGCGGCCAAGAGCCGCCGATACCGCCCGTCAATCTCTCACCAACTGACGACCGCCGCCCGGCCCCTACGACTGGTTGAGCGCCGCGAAGCCCGTGCAGAGCAGGCGGATGCTCCGGATGAACTTCTCGTCGTGGCTCAGCCGGGGAATCAAGCCGCCCATGATGAGCGGGAATTGCTCGCACAGGTCGGCATGGAGGCCGGCGGTGACGCTCGGTGGCGCGGTCGGCTGGTTCTGTTCCTGGAGGACGAAGCCGGTGACGTGGCTGAGCAGTGTGTCGGCGGCGAGGCCGCAGTGCGCGGCGGGCAGTCCGCCATCCAGCAGGGTCCGCAGCAGGCGTTCCATCAGGGAGAGCGCACCGGTGCTGAGCATTCCGGGACTCTCGGCGAGGAGTTGGGCGCCCCCGGGGTGCTGTTTGATCTCCGTGCGCAGGGTGGTGACCTGGGCTTCGACGCGATCCTGCCAGGGGGCGTCGGGCGGAAGGACGGCCAGGACGTCGGTACACGCGTCGTAGGCACGGCGGCAGACCCGGTCGGCCATCAGGGCGAGCAGTTCCTCTTTGCCGCGTACGTGGTAGTAGAGGCTGCCGGCGTGGGCGTCGAGACGGTCGGCGACTTGGCGCATGGACAGGTGCTGGTAGCCGACCTCGGCGAAGACGGCCATGCCCGCGTCGACGATGCGCTCTTTGGTGAGCTTCATGTGTTCACCGTACAGCGTTTTCCAACACTGTTCGAAAGCTGTGTTAGTTTTACGCCGTCAGATTTTCGAACGGCGTTGGAAACGCTGGAACCGGGGGGTGGCGGACATGGGGGCGATCGTCTTCAACGTGACCACAGCTGCGCTGATGATCATGATGCTCAACTGCGGTCTGGGGGTGGTCGGCCAAAACACCTTGCGCGGGCGCCCGATCCCGTGGGCGGCTGTCACCCTGACCGCGATCGCCGTCGGTGGCGTCCTACTCCAGCTGGTCTGGTCCGGCGCCATGCACGCCCTGGACGCGGACCCCACCAGGTCCGGCTGGTGGCGTGAGTTCACCTCGGTGTTCATGCAGAACGGCGGCGTCTTCGGCACCCTGTGGAACCTCGTCACCCTCGCCATCGTCGCCACGCTCGCCCAGTGGTACTGGGGCGGCCCGCTGACCCTCGGCTTCTTCGTCGCCGGCATCGTGCTGCCCGGCCGGATCGACACCCTGCTCGGCTTCGCCGACGGTCCGAGCACCGACCCCCGGAACTTCGCCGGCAGCTCTGGCGCCACCTACTTCCTAGGCGCCACTCTCGCCCTGGCCTTCCTGACGCGCACCCGTCTCCCCAAAGAACTCGCCCTGGCGATCGGGGTTCCGGTGCTGGGCCTGGCGATGTGGCTCGCCCAGGACAACGGCCACGGCCTGGTCTCCGTCTACGGCTTCGCCCTCGGCGCAGCGGTCTGGGCGGCCCGCACCCGTTGGCGCGGCGGCAACACGAACTCGAACCGCTTGATCGAGCGCGCCCGGTGATCGAAGCCGGTCCGGGGTCAACACCGTAAGCTGCCGCCCCTTGGCCATGTCCCAGCTATCGGTACCCACAGGCTCGCGCCGGGGGGAACCGAGGGTTGGGACACCGCCTCCGCAACCTCGCCCCTGCCGGATGGACCGAGGAGCCGCAGACGGCCGCAGAGCCGTCTGACACAACTATTCGATCGCCCACCGGCGAAGGCAAACCGGCCGCATCGACACCCGGTACGGCACTTTTCCGGTTTTCCTCCCCCGCACGCGGCCGGGGCGCGGTTGGATGTCCTCATGACCTCCGCCGAGCACGCGCGGCTGATGCGCGCCAACCAGGCGAACTGGGACGCCCGCACTCCGGTCCACGTCACCAGCCGGTTCTACGGCCTGGACGAGGATCTGTGTCCGGAGCGCTGGTTCGCCGCGTTCGAGTGGGAGGACCTCGGCGAGTTGTCCGGCCGGGATGTACTCCACCTTCAGTGCCACCTCGGCACGGAGACGCTCGCCCTCGCCCGGCGTGGAGCCCGGGCGGTCGGCCTGGACTTCTCGGCGGCGTCCGTGACGGCCGCGCGGGACCTCGCCGCGAAGTCGGGCCTCGACGTCACCTACGTCCAGGCCAACGTGTACGACGCCGTGACGGCGCTCGAGGGCCGGCGGTTCGACGTCGTCTACACCGGCAAGGGCGCCCTGTGCTATCTGCCGGACCTCGATCGGTGGGCGGATGTCGTGGCTGAGCTTCTGCGGCCGGGCGGGCGGTTGTACGTCGTCGAGTTCCACCCGCTGCTCAACGCGCTCGGCCCGAAACCCGGTCCGGGCGAGGGACCGGAGTTGCTGCTGCGCCACGACTACCTGGGGGGCTCCGGTCCGGTGCACCGGGATGCCACCTACACCTACACCGACGGCCCGGCCGTCGAGAGCGCCACGGACAGTTACGAGTGGGCGCACGGGATAGGAGAGGTCGTGAACGCATTGACGGATGCGGGGATGCGCGTCCGGCGACTGCGGGAGAGCGACGAGCTTCCCTGGCCTCGCTGGCCGCGAATGGTCCGTACCGACTCTGGCTGGTGGCGGCTGCCTGAGCCGCGGATCCCCCTCTTGTACGGCCTGCTGGCCGTTCGTTGAGACTCCTCCCCCGGCAGCGATGCTGTGTGAACAGCACGCGTGCGCGCCCCCGTTCGGGCGCCGGTGCCGGTTCTTTCTCCGTCGGCCGAAATCGTCGCCATACTCATCGGCCTGCTCATGCTCGGCCTGATACTCCGTCAGTGGCG
This sequence comes from Streptomyces sp. NPDC051452, assembly GCF_044454765.1. Lineage (NCBI taxonomy): Bacteria > Bacillati > Actinomycetota > Actinomycetes > Kitasatosporales > Streptomycetaceae > Streptomyces > Streptomyces sp. NPDC051452. The sequence continues at coordinate 1,274,383 of NZ_JBITEB010000001.1, read as the reverse complement.
TTGATCCGAGGCCCTCTGCCCTCACCAGGCGACCACCGCAGGTCAGTGGTGATGGAACCCGCCGAATCCGCCATCGTGGTCCCCCGGCCCACCGTGATCGTGACCGTCGCCGCGGTCGTGACCGTCGCCGTGGTCGTGGTCGTGGTCGCCGCCTGGGCTTGGCGGGAGTTCGACGGTGTCGCAGTAGATCACCGGCCCCGGCGTCGTGAGCGAAGCGGGGACGTCGGGGCGGATGCCCTCGGTTTCGAGGACCAGCACCCGCAGCGGCCCACACCGTTCGGGCGGTAGCGGGATCTGGCCCGTGTAGAAGGGCGTGTGGGAGGACTCCGCGTCCACCGAGGTGAGTTGGGTGGTGGTGTCGTCGAGGGTCACCCAGCCGAGGTCGTCGTCGTCGACCAGACGGTTGCGGCGTTGCAGCGTGGCGGTGATGCGTGGCGGCAGGGAGCCGGTGGGGTCCCAGGACGGTCCGCTGACGCTGACAGTCAACGGGTCGCCGAGTGTGACCCGCAATTCGCGGTCGGGCAGGGTGCGCACCAGGTCGGCGAGGACGGTCTTGGAGATCTCGGCGCCGGGAACGGATTCCGGCTGGTAGCGGACGAGGGCGAGCCGCACGAAGGGAAGACACGCGTCCCCGGTGTCCAGATCCAGGTCACAGAACCAGCGGCCGGCCTTGTCCGGGTCATCGCCGGGCTTCGGAGCTGCCTTCTCGAACTGTGGGGTGAAGCCGACGACCAAGACGGGGAGGTCGATCGAGGGGGGATCGAGAGGGAGCGGCTCCGGGGTCCGGTGCACCGCGTTGGTGAACATCTCCGGGGTCGGGGACACGACCGGTGCGGAACGGTGGATGGGGTCGCGACCCATCAGGGTGACCCAGGCATCCCGTACGGACGTGGGGTCGCCTCCCGGCGGTTCGCCGAGAACCACACCGAGTAGTTCGCCGTCCCCGGAGGAATACCAGGGGCGGTCCAAGTAGACCCGGATCCCGCGACCGTGCCGACGGTGGACGATGACGCCGGGTGGTCCCTGGACCTCCTCCAGGGTGAGAGTGGGCACGCAGTACTGCAGTCGTGGCGCCGTGGGGCGTGCACTGCTCGGTACGGAGTGTTCCTGCGGCTGCCCCGCCACGGTCAGCACGTTCTTGCCCGGGCCGGCGAAGTCCGCCGGGAAGTAGTCGGCGAACTTGCTGCTGGCCAGCGGGTGGTAGCGCACTGCCCGGTGTCTGGTGTCGCCGAACTCGTGCTTACCGGGGTTGGGTGGGCTGGGGTGCTGGTGCTTGTCCGGGTGCACCACCGCATCCGCGGCGTCATCCTGCGCCTTCTTCTCCGCCGCCTCGGTGTTGAAGGTCAGGACGCCGGCCCGGAGGAGGGCGGGTTCGGCGCCCGGTTCGCCCGTCTGGCTCGCCGCCCACGCCGTCAGCAGGTCAAAGACCGGGGCGGTCATCTCGCGGGTGTCGCGGCCCTCGCGGCCGGCGTCCCGCACTTCGGTCCACTCGGCTATCAGGTCGACCCGGTCCGTACTGGCCTCGTCCAGCGCGATGGCCCCGGAGAGGTGTTCCGCGGTCGCTCCGAGGGGACGCAGGGCCGTCGGCTGTACGATGCTCAACACCGGCGTCTTCAGCGGCTGTTGGACCGCATGGACCAGTGTGAGTTCCTGCCAGGGGGTGAACATCCAGTGCTGACTGGCGGCTGCCAGTGCCAGCACGTCGTCGGTGAGTCGCGCTGCCGCCGCACGTTCCCCCTCACCCTCCCTCGCGAGCCTCGGTGCCGAGTCCGGCGGATTACGGCACCAGTCGGCCACGCCCATGATGTGCTCGTCGAAGTTGATCCTGGAACACACCCGGACGGTCGCCACGGCGCCCTTCGGCAGCGAGACGGTCACCACCCGGGCAGCCTCGTCGAAGTGCGGCGGCGCGGTGCCCTCGGCCAGCCGCAGCCTGAGGGAGCGCGGGCGGTGCCAGACGTCGCCGTCCCAGGGGACCGGGAAGGGCTGTCCCTCGGGCATACCCGGCAGGTCCAGGAAGACGGCGCCCGTGGACAACGGATCGGGGAGGTAGGGGAGTTCGATCTGCTGGCCCGTGTACAGCACACTGTTCGCCGGATTCTTGGGGTCCGCCGCCGGCGACTTGATCGTCGTCACTTCGACGTCCGGCTGGGACGGGTCGCTCAGCGAGCCGCTCTCCCGGACGGCCAGGTCGTAGACCGCGTTCTGTACGTTGGCGTCGGTGGATCCGATGGCCTCGTCCAGCAGCCCGTGCCACTCGATGCAGCGAAGCGACGCCTTCGGTGCCACCACATGGCGTTCGTCGGTTCCCCGGTAGGGGACGTGGGCTCCCGACGTGACCGGCGACGACCGGTTGAAGTCCTCGGCGTACTGTTCCGCCGTCATACCGGCTCCGGTGCCGGCCGCGGTAGCGGTTTCCGTGCCGGTGCTGGTGCCGTGGCTGCCGCAGTCGGCGACGGTGAAGCCGCTCTTGCGGCCGAGTGCGACGAGAGTCGTACAGCCGGGTTTGCCGTCGGCGCCGTCGCCCCTGAAGCCCTGGGCACGTTGCTCGTCGGCATAGGCGGCCCTGGTCTGGCCGTCGAAGACTCCGGTCGGACCGCCCGGGAGGGGATGTCCCTGGTCGATGAGGGCCTGCTGGACGATGCGTACCTCGTCATTGGTCATACCGGGTTGGACATTGGCCCGGTGGACGGTGACAACCGGCTTCGTCCCCGCAGTGGCCGGCGGCGGGCCGGATCCCGGGCTGCTGCGGATCACCAGCCGGAAGTCCGAGGCGCCTTCCCCGAACCGGAACCTGGCCACCACGGTGGGCGCCAGAACGGGCTCGAACCTCTGGAAGGTCAGCAGCCCCGCTTCGTCAGGGAGCAACAGGGCCTTCCGGTCCTCCAGCCTTTTGGCGGCCGCCCCGTCCCCGTCCGTTCCGTCGTCCGTCAGGTCGACCAGAGCGTCGGCCTCCGACTTGTCGAGCCCGTTGCCTGCCAGGTCGACGGTGCGCATGCGTACCCGGTATTCGGTGCCGAACCGCAGCCTGGGCAGCGTGCCGGCTCGCACATTCGGCGTGATTTCCAACGGCAGTTTCGTCTGCGCCTCGTTGTCGAGTGGCACCGGCTCGTTGGGGTGGCGGTCCTCGTCGAGCGAGCCCGAGCCCGCATCGGCGTCCAGCACCAGGCCCGGCCGGGGCGCGGACAGTGACCAGCCGTCCCAGGTGACCAGTTGCTCGGGCACGTAGAGGTGGTCGGGGTTCATCGTCTCAGGGGGTGGTCTCAGCAGGTGGGCCTGGAAGAAGCCCTCGTCGGAGGCCGTGAGCAGGAGAGGGCCGCCGCGCGACTGCCGGTATTCCACCTCGCGCTCGTGCAGCGAGAACCACCGACCCCGGGTCTTGTCCCAGATGTCCAGCCGGTGGCCGCGCACCAGGTTCTCGGCGAAGAGTTCGGGGGCGGGCACTTGGTCGGCCGAGGTGTGAGGGTCGGCCCCCGGATTCTGCGGGTCGGGTGTCGCACCTTGCGCCTTCTGCTGCTCGACCACCCGGGTGAACGCCGCGTCGTGCTCGGCTGCCCGGGCGAACTCCTGCTGGAGGCTCGTCACGCGATCGTCTCTGACCAACGCGATACCATGCGTCCGCACGGTGGCGAGCCCGGTGGCGTTCTCGGCGGGCCCGATCATTTTTCTTGCGGCGGCGTCGATGTCGGCCGGTTCGAGAGCGAAGTTCCCCTTCATTTTCACCAGGCCGCGGGCGGGTGGCGTCAGCGGGCCGTCGGTCGGTACCCCGGCCCGGGGGGCGAAGACGCGGTGGTCCGGAAGGAAGACATATCGCGTGCGAGGCGACACGTCGTGCGACGCCTCCTCCCCCAGTTCGGACTTCCAGTGGGGAATGACCTTCAGGAACAGCTGCCCAGACGAGACGGGGAGCAGATCGGCCGGAAGGTGGAAGTCCAGAACGAGTCCGAGGTGCCGCAGCAGGGTGGGGTGATCGCCGAGCCAGGTGAGCATCTCGTGGAAGTCGGGGTCGTACTTCGGGGGTCGTGATGGTGGCGTCGGTTCTTCGCCGGTGAGGGTAGGTGGCCGCGGCGGCATGACGAGCGTGTGGAAGTCGTACAGGCGCCGGAGCTCCGAAGGCATCGGTGGAACCTCGCCCGCCGCGATGCCGCCGACCGCCGTGTGCGCGTCCCCTGGGCCAACGTCGCCGGGACCCGCGGTGTCCCCGGACCCGTCGCTCGGGGCACCGCCATCCGTCGAACCACTCTCAGGGGAGACGCCGTTGGCTGCCCCGCTGTCCGTAGGGCCGTCGCTCGGTGGCATCACCAGGTGCCTGGTGGGGGGTGGCGCCGCCTCGGGTGACTTCATGGCCGCTTGGGCGTATGTGCTCTTGACGAAGGTGCCGACTTCCTTGGTGGAGTAGGACTGGCAGACCCGATCCGTATGCCTTTCGAAGGTGTAGGGATCGAGCGGTGTGCCGGCACCGAACAGGGCCTGCCACAAGTGCACGTCGGGCAGCGGGTCCTGCGGCTTCAGCCCGGTGACGAAGGGCGTCGAGGGAGCGGGCGTGGTGTCGGGTTCCTCGTCCACCTCGATGGATGTGGAGGGCTCGACGGTGCCCTCGCCGGCGGCGAAATCAAAAGTGGCGAGTGCGATCTTTTCGGGCCAGCGGAGGAAATCGGGGAAGTGCGGGTCCAGCGTGAGGCGTTTCCTCGGGTCGGGCGGCTCGGGCGGGGCAGGCCCCAGCAGCCGCGGCGCGATGAACACCGACACCTTGACCTGCGTACCGTCGGCCGTCAGCCCGGCGGGGAGAACGGTCCAGCTGATCTGCTGTTCGAAGTCCATGGTGGTCTCCACGCGGCTCACTCAGGCGCCGAACGCCGCGCAGTACTTCGGCCAGTCATGCTGCTTCGAGAAGCACTGCCCGAAGGTCGGGTCGATCGGCGCGCCGGCGAAGGTCCGCTCCAGTTCGAGCGAGACGGACTTGCTGAAGAAGGCGATCCGTACGCTGACCGTGAGGGTGCCCCTGCCACGGACCGTCGACTGCTTGCCCTTCTTCTCGTAGGTGAGCTCCAGATAGAATTCGACGGACACCGTGACGATGCCCAGCACCGTCAGGAAGCCGTTGCACCGCAGGTAACCGGTCAGTTTGACCTCGTCCTTGGCGACTCCCTTGACGAGCGTGAAGCCGATGCCCGCCATGATGGAGACCCCGCCGCTCGCGACCCCGAGGTCCAGCGCCGCGGCGCCGCCGAACTCGATGGAACCGTGGACCTCCTGCACGCCACTGGCGTCGACCAGCAGGGAGAAGTAGCCGCCTCCGCCGAACAGGGCAACAGTGAGGTTGAAGGGATGCTTCTGGTCGCAGACCGCGAAACGGAAGGAGACCGGATTGCCGTCGAAGGGGATCGCCAGCTCGGCCGACAGGGAGAGGTTGGCCAGGTTGAAGACGCCGAGGGCGAGGGTGGGAACGGCGAGTGTGTATCCGGCACGAATGCCGGTGGTCTGGACGTCGATGAACGCGCCGGCGCCGAAGACATCAGCGGGCAGGGCGCTGCGGAGGGTGTTGACGAACTCCATGGCACCCCGGAATTTCAGCTCCACACCGGAGGCCGTCACGTCGGGCTTTCGGCCCGGACCGGTCTTGAATTTCAGCTCCCCGAACTCCACTCGGGCCATGCCCAGGAAGTCCAGCGCGAAGTGGCTCAGGCTGCCCTGCACCGTTGACTTGTCGACGGCGTCCATCGAACGGACGGTACGGGCCTCCAGGATCAGCGACGCCTTGGACACGTCGATCAGGGGGACCGCAGGCGGGGCCAACGCCGGCTTCCACACGTACCGCAGTTCCTTGCCCTGTCCGTCGGCCAGGTCGCGCATACGCAGCACGGGCGCGGGCAGCAGACCTTTCGCATCCGCGAGTATGTTCTCGATCTGCTTGTCGGTCAGCTGCCGCAGTGCGCCGAGTTGGTCCTTGGCAAGGTCCTTCAGGTCCTTCAGGTACTGGCTGAGGTCGATGCCGAGCAGCTGTGCCCCGCCGAAAGCTTTCCTGATGGTATCGATGTCGTTCGCACCCACCGCTCCTGTGGTGGGGTCCGTCTTGAAGATGTCGGGGATAACGCCCGCCTGGCTGGTGATCGTCGCCACCGCGACATTTGGGCTGGAGAGTCCCCCCGCCTGTGCCGCGCCGAAGACGAGCTTGAGCGGGTGCGCCAGATCCAGATACGCCCCTGCCGGATGCCCGTCCATGGTCTGCCGTAGAAACGTGTCGTTGAACTTGACCTCGAGCTTGCCGGCGTTCGGGGTGAACTGCTCCACGGCGGGGACGCTGACCTCAGCGGCCGCAACACAGGGTTGGCCCACTACCGGTGCGCCGTTCGACCCGAGCCGGAAGGTCAGGGTGCCGACCGCGTGACTGGTGCTGCCGGGAGCGCCGGACGGGGGCTGCGCCATCGCCATTACCTGGCCGTGAAGCTCCCGCTTCTGGCGCTGCTCCATCTTGTCGGGCTCGGTCTGCGGATCGTAGAGGTCATGCAACTGCTTCTGCTCATCGGTCAGTCCGTCGGGAACGAACACCAACGGCATGGTGAAGCTCACCTTGCGGGCCTCGGAATCCGTGCCGATCAGGGTGAATTCATGGTCCTTTCCGGATTCTTTGAGACGCACCCAGAAGGCCGCGAGTTCCGGCTTATCCTGTTCGGGAGGCGGCGGGGGGTCGTGAGGAGGTGTAGGCGGAATGATCGGCGGAGTGACGCGGTCGGTGATGCGCAGCACCTGGAACGGCATCTCGCGTCCCGCGTGCTGGAAGCCGTTGGCCGCTCCGTACGTCATCTCCGGCTGCTTGACGACGATGCGGTCCTCCCGCTGTAGGTAGGCGACGATTCCGTCGTCCGGACGCGCGATGAAGAGTCGCTTGTACTCCTGCATGTGCAGGGCCTCATGGCCTGTGGACAAGCGGCCGTGGTGGACGATGCGGACGTACTGGTCACGCCCCAGCCCTGTGATGTGGTCGTAGGCCACCAGAGCCGGGGCACGCCGATCGACCTCCTTGTAGCGGGCGAGGGCAGGATCCGACAACGGATCCCAAGCACCGTGCAGATGGGCCGAGGTGCCCATGGGCGTGATGAGGAACTGCTCCGCGCGCAAGGGATCACTGTGGACCTCGAGCGGCCCACCTATTCCTGGCAATGGGATGCGACTGGTGAGGGTCACGAGGTCCTGCAGGACAGGCGCTATGTACGGAGCACCGGGTGGCAGCGTCCCGCCGTTCGTGACCGTCGCGAAGGCCCGCAGCCTCACGCTGCCGTCAGATGCACCGAGCCCGGCGCCGTCCGGTGCAGGGTGCAGCCGGACATGCCACAACGCGGTGCGGCCGTCTGCTTGTTGGGGTTGCGGGCCGCCCAACCAGTCCACGGGCTCGTCGTAGCTGATCAACAGCCGGGTGGGGAACTCGATGACGCTTCTGGGGATGCCCTGGAAGACCGTCGTCCCCGGCGTGTCCGGGATTTGTTGACCATCGGGCACCCTGAGCGGCACCAAGCGCTCCCAGTCGAGCAACCCGTCCAACGACAGCTCCAGTTCCTTGATGTCGTCCGGCACCGAGAAGGCCAGCCGGGTGGAGCCGGCGGTGACTGCCTGCATGGGAGCAGTGACCTTGCTCAGATCGTCGGGTACCTCTTCCACCACATGCTGTGGCGGCAGGCCGACGAGGATGAAGGCGTTCAGTGCGTCGGGGGCTCGCACGAGACGGTGGCGAGCGCCGTCGAAGTGCAGGCCCATCAGTGCGATGTCGACGACAAGCATGTCCGCCGGCCGCACCACCCGGAACGGCCCCTCGGCGACGTCCACCTCGTGCGGCGGCGGGGGTGCCGCGGGCCCACCCCCAGGCTCGGGATCAGGACGGGTGTCGGGATGCGGCTCAGGATCAGGGTGTGGATCAGGACCGTGCGGGGGGCCGGGGTGCGGGTCGCGCCGCGGACCGAACCCGCCGCGTCGGCCGCCGCCACCCCCACCGAACCCGCCGCCCCCGAACTCACCACCACCGTGATGGTTGCGCAGCTCCTCCCCCAGCCTGAGGGACACAGGACGGCGGGAACGGAATGACATGGGGAACGCCTCACCCGGCTCATGGGAAGGTGAAGAAGAAGGCGTGCGTGCGGTGAGGCGCTGCGACGGCGCCTTCACCTCTCTTCCACGCTCTCCTCCATGCTCACTCCGGTGGCGGACGCCCGCCACCGGGGAGCGACAGCCGTCGACGCGACGACACCCGGCCCTGACCGCCGTCGCCTCTCCTCGACGACCGGGCCGGACAGCTCCGTCGCCGCATCGGCGAGAGTGGCCGGGTACGCGTCCCCGGTCAGCGGCGATGTCTCGCCCGGGACCTCGTCGGCCGCCAGGACCGGGTGTGACAGGCGCCGTTGAGACGGGCAGGTGGCGGCCTCCTGACGACCGTGAAGAGCCCGAAGACGTGCCCCGCGACCGCGGTGGGACCTCTTCCGAGGCGGCATCGGCTCCCTTGATGCCCGTGGGTTCCCGGTACCGGCGCACGCCCGACGGCGTCCCGGCCCGACTGCGGCCTGTCCAACCACGGCGATGCCCCGTCGAGTTGCCGGCGAGCGCGGTGGACGGCGATCGGGTGCAGGGCCGCCCCCAGGGGTCTAGCGTGGAAAGGGAGGCGCAGTGCCGCCCCTGATTCGGACGACGGCCCGGACCACCCTGCACCCCTCCCTCAGCCGGATCGCCATGTCCTCCAGCGTCCGCATCGCCGGCGCACTGTCCACGCCGGACGCCGGACGCCGACCCGAGCCTACGTAGTCACCGCGGGTGCGCCGCCCCAACCGCTCTTCCCCGCACCGTTCGATCGTGGCTGGACGGCGCGCTGCTCGGCCAACAGGCCTTCAATGACTTCGAGTACGTCTTCCAGGGCGGCAACTACCAGCGGATCAAGCTGGTCGGACTGCAGCCGGACGGCGACCCCGCCTCGGCTGGCTATCCGAAGCCGATCGGCCCGAACTGCCACACCAGCGGCGACTTCACCCACGACCTGGGCGGCGAGATCACCGGCCTGCGGGCCTTCGGCGCCAAGGCGTACCTGTGCCGGACCGTCACCACCATGGTGAACCGGGACGGCCGACGGACCTCGAGCGGTGGCTTCGTCGTGAGTGCGCCGGTCTACCGCCGCTATGACTTCGACGGCGGGTCGTCGACACGCGTGAGAACCGGTCCGGCTGGAGGTAGCCCCAGCGGTCGCGACGGCATGGATGGTCAGGTGACGATGCAAGCACTGATCCGCAGGAACAGCACGTGCCGGCCGGCCTGCCGAAGTGGTGGGCCAGGATGGTCAACGGCAAAGGGCGCAGCGCAAGCTACGGGCTACGGGCTACGGGCTACGGCGACCACGGACAAGCATCCACCCGTGTCCTCGTCGACCTGCTCACTGGTGGTCGGCGTGGGAATGACACGGATCTTCGCCAATCATGCCCGCGACGAGCAAGCACCCCCCGTCAGCGTCGACGACCAGGTCACCGCACCTGCACCAGCGACACCCAAGCGACGACATTCAACCGACACTCCCATCCGCAGTGATCACGGTCCGGGTTCGGATCGGGAGTGGGATGATGGGGGGTATTACAGCGTGAGGAGAAGCCACTGTGTTGGCTCCGGTGTCGGGTGTGCGGCGCGGTGAGGACCGGGAGGGCTGGGCTGTGCTGGTACTGGCCGGTGAAGTGGACCTCGCGCTGTCCCCTGCCCTACGTGAAGGCGTGAACGTGTTGATCGGTGAGGGCCGGGCGCGGATCGTGGTGGATCTGGAGCACGTGACGTTCATGGACTCCACCGGGCTGGGAGTGCTGGTGTACGCGTTCCGGCGTACGAGCGCGCTGGCGGGACGTCTGCGGCTGGCCCATCCCGGCGAGCAGGTGTGCCGGCTGCTGGAGCTGACGGGGCTGGACTCCGCCCTCGAGGTGTTCGCCGACACCGCTGCGGCCTGCCATGAGCCGGTCCTCTGACATGGTCTTCCAGGATCCCGCCAGAGCGGGACAGGAAGGCAGGATGCCGGGCGTGGGCAGTCAGCCGCAGACCGATGCCGCGGTTGCCGATGCGGGGCCGGTGCTGCCGGCCATGCAACTGGAGGCGGCGGGCGCCGGGGTGTACGCGGTGGACGCCACCGGGACCGTGATCGCCTGCAACCGGTGGGCGGAGCGGATGCTGGGCTACGCGCCCGGCGCGCTGATCGGCGTCGACGCACACCGCACCCTTCATCCCCCAGCGGAAAAGGGCAGGGCCGCCCAGCAGCCGATCCTGGCCGATGTCGCGCGTGGCAGGCTGGTCAGCGGGGACCGGGCGGTACTGCTGCGAGCTGACGGCAGCACGTTGCAGGTGTGGTGGAGCGCCGCGCCGCTGCCGGCGCTCGAAGAGGACAGTGTGGGCGCGGTGGTCGTCTTCCACGACGCGACCGCCGACCGCGAGCGGGCCGGACGCCGCGCGCGCCGCTACGCGCACAGCGAGGCGCTGCGCGAGAGGGCCGAGTACGATCTGGCCGAGGTCACCTGGCTGAGCGAGCTGACGCTGGCCATGGTCAGCACCCTGGACGCGGACCGTGCGCTGGACCGCCTGGTACGGCTGCTGGGCCTTGACCCCGAGTCCTGGACACGGGTTATGCGGCTTGGGCCAGCGTAGTTGATGTTGCTGTGACTGCCGTCTCGTAGGCGATGGGGCTGCGGTGTCCGAGGCGGGAGTGTCGGCGTCGGGTGTTGTAGCGGTGGAGCCATCGGAAGGCGTCGAGGCGGGCCTCGCGCTCGCTGGACCATGCCTTCCTGTCTTGGAGCGTTTCGCGTTTGAAGGTTGCGTTGAAGGACTCCGCGAGCGCGTTGTCCGCGCTGGACCCGATCGCGCCCATGCTCTGGATCACCCCTGCTGACCTGCAGGCTTCGGCGAATTTCCGGCTCTTGTATTGCGAGCCGTGATCGGTGTGCATGATCGCGCCGGTCAGGCTGCCGCGGGTGCGCTGGGCGGCGGCGAGCGCATCGGTGACGAGTTCGGTCCGCATGTGATCGGCGATCGCCCAGCCGGCCAGGCGCCGTGAGGCGAGGTCGATGACGGTGGCCAGGTAGAGGAACTTCCCGCCGTCCAGGGGGAGATAGGTGATGTCACCGACGTACTTGCTGTTCAAGGCGTCGGCACTGAAGTTACGTCCGAGCAGGTCGGGGGCCTTCGCCGCGGCCGGGTCCGCGATCGTGGTGCGGTGCCTGCGACGGAGCCGTACTCCTGCGAGATTGATGCTCCGCATGACGCGGGCGACCCGCTTGTGGTTGACCGGCTCGCCGTCGTCGCGGAGCTCGGCGGTGATCCTGGGGACGCCGTAGGTGCCGTCCGATTCGAGGTGCACGGCCCGTATCCGGGCTGCGAGCCGGGCGTCGGCCGCCCGGCGGGCGGCTCGGTCGGGGGCTGTCCCGCGCCAGTAGTAGAAGCTGGAGCGTGCGATCTCCAACAGTCGGCACAACCGCTTGACGCCGTACCGGCGCTGGTGGTCCTCAACGAACTGGAAGCGGTTCACCAGCGCGTCTCCCCGGCGAAATACTTCGCCGCTTTCCGCAGGATCTCGCGTTCCTCCTCGAGCTCGCGGATCTTCTTGCGCAGCGCGGCGTTCTCCTCCTCCAGCGGCGCTGTCGACCCGGCCGGTGCGTCCGTTTGGTGTCCGCGGGGCCGGCTCGCGCCGGCGGCCCGGATCCAGTTGCGCAGGGTCTCGGGGTTGATCCCCAGATCGGCAGCGATCTGTTTGATCGTCGCTGCGGGCCGCGACCGGTACAGCGCGACCGCGTCCGCCTTGAAATCCGGCGGATAGTTCTTCATGACCACGAGATGTCCGTCCTCAGATCCTCAAGATCCAGTGTCTCGTGTGTCCAGGATCAGGGGGCAAGGCCCGCTGGTTCCACGCCTGGCGGACACGGCCGTGATCGACCTGGCCGACCGTGACGGCTACCGTCACAGCGCTCATGCCCACCACGCTGCCGGCGTTCTGCCGGAATCCTGGGACGCCTCCTCAGCACCCGCAGAGCATCCCCTGCACACCAAGGCCCTTGCGGGCATCTTCCAGGGAGCCGGAACCCAGCATGTGAAGGTCTCGCCGGCCACAGCCGGTGAGAGGGACCTGTTCACGCTGGTGGAAGCCGAGGAAGCACTCGTCGTCCCTATCAGGCTGCACGCCCTCACCATCGGAGCTCTCACCCTGACCCGCGCTCCGGCCAGTCCGCCCTTCACCGAGGCCGACCGGGTCCTGGCCGAGGAAGTCGCCCGCCGTACCGCGCTGGGACTGGACAACACCCGTCTGCACGCCGCCCAGGCCGACATCGCCGCCACCCTGCAACGCGCTCTACTCACCGACCTGCCCGCCGTCGAAAACCTGGAACTGGCCGCGCACTACCAGCCCGCCCAGCACGCCGCCGAGATCGGCGGGGACTGGTACGACGCCCTGCCCCTGGACCACGGCGACCTCGCCCTGGTCATCGGCGACGTCACCGGACACGACATCCAGGCCGCCTCCCGCATGAGCGAACTGCGCAACATGCTGCGCGCTCTTGCCGTCGACCGCCCCGAAGAGGACCCCGGTCAGATCCTGCGCCGCCTGGACACCGCACAGGCCCGCCTGACCCTCGCCGACTCCGCGACCGCGATCCTCGCCCGCCTGCATCCCGCCCCGGACGGAACCTGGGACATGGCCTGGTCCGTCGCCGGCCACCCCCCGCCGCTGCTGCTCACCGCCGACGGAAATGCCACCTACCTCGCCGGCGGCCACACCATCCTGCTGGGTGTACATCCCACCCGCGACCGCCCCACCGCCCGTACGACCCTGCCCCCCGGCGCCACCCTCATTCTCTACACCGACGGCCTGGTCGAATCACGCACTCAGGGCCTAGACACCGGTATGACCCGCCTACGCCGGCACGCCACCACCCACCGGCACCTTCCCCTGACCCAGCTCTGCGCCCGACTCGCTCGCGACCTCGGCGACGACCGCGACGACATCACCCTCATCGCAGCCCGCATCCCGACAGTTCGGTGAACAGCCATCCGGGTCAGTCACCTGGCGAAGTGCCTCACTCGGGGCCGGCTGGCAGACACCGAGGATCGCGGTCGTCTCGCAGCGCAGCCGGCCCCGGTCGGTGTGGCCGAGCCGGCGGCCATGGCGGTAGGCCGCGGCGAGCGGGGTGGCGGGGTGTCCGAGCGGGGTGTCGGGGTGTCGGGGTGGACCAGGGCACGGCGATCACCACGGTGCCGTGGTCGTCGCCGGGCCGGGTGCGCGCGCTCGATGAACGGGCCGACGCGCACGGCGATGTCCTGGGAGCGGCCGGGTGCCCAGGGCTTCGGGTCGCGGTTCGCCGCCGAGGTGGGCGAGCGGAACACGTAGCGTGCGGGGGTTCGCCCGCCCGCTGTCAGGAGGGGCTGAGGAGGATGCGTACGGTGATGCACTTGCCGACCGTGTCGCGCAGGACGGCGAAATCGGCGGCTACGGCCTGCACGATCTCCAGGCCGTGCCGGCCCACCCGCTCGGGGTCCGCACCGCTTGCCGCCGGCAGGACCGGGTCGCTGTCCCACACCTCCACCTCGAGCGCTTCGCGACCCAGGCGCAGGCGCAGGCGGATGGGGCCCGGCGCGTACTTGTAGGCGTTCGTGACCAGCTCGCTGACCACCAATACGGCCAGGCCCGCGACTCGGGCCGGCACCCTCGTACGGTGCCCACCCTCATGGCGGGCGAGGAAGGCGGTGGCCTGATGGCGTGCTTCGGCGATGCACGACCCGTCACCGGACAAGGCGATCGTCGTCTCCGCCGTATCGGCGTCCGGTCCGCCGCGACAATCATCCTCCGGCTCGTTGATCCGCCCTGCCACTTCGACCCCGTCCCTTCCGACGCTGTCTCCCCCCGACGGGTACCACGCCCGCCGTGCATACACGTGTGACAGGGCCATCCGGGGGCACAACCAGTACCATGCCTGAGCCGGTCCTCGCCGAGGAAGCACTGTTGGAACCCGCCGACCCGCTGGTCAGGAGGGTGCGGAGTGCGGGCGACAACCACGCGCTGCCAGCTGGCAACCATTTGTCGATCCCTCTGGCCGAGCGAAGACATCACCGTGGTGACCGTCCACGGCGAGGTTGACCGCGACGGCGTCTCCCAGCTCCTTCAGGCGCTGAACGGCGCCGGGATTTTTCCGCGCACCGCATGGTGAAGGAGGAAGGCTGGGCCCGCGTTGGACATACGGCAGTGGTGTGGAGGGTGAGCAGCGTGGATTCTGCGGATGAGGTGGGCATGGTCGGACCGCGGAGCCTGCGGACCGGGGAGGAACAGTCCGCAGCAGTGGCCTGTGCCGACCTCATACCGGCGCTGGAGGCCATCGGGGCGGGAGCCTATGTCGTGGACGACGAAGGTCGCATCATCGCCGCCAACCGCCGCGCCGAAGACATGCTGGGCCGACCTGCCGACGAGCTCGTGGGGCAGGAGGCTCACACTCTGCTGCACCGCGGAGCGCAGGGTCAACAGCTGCCGACGACGCGGTGCGGCATGCGGCAGGCGTTGCGTCCCGGAAGCACGGCCCAGGACGGCAACGAGTACTTCGAACAGGCCGACGGTTCCCTGCTCTCCGTCTCCTGGACGGTCACGCCGTACGAGCTCGGTGACCGACGCTCCGGCACACTCGTCATCTTCCACCCGGAGCAGGCCCCTGACACCGGACCGCGCCTCGAGCAGGCCGTCGCGACACTGACCGACTTCGAACGGCTCGCTCTGCTTGCTGAGACCACCACCCAGCTGACGTCCACCTTCGACACCGAGGAAGTGCTGCGCCGACTCGTGGGTCTGGTGCTGCCGGGCCTGGCGGACTGGGCAGTCATCGACCTGATCACCGAACGCGACGAGGTGTGGCGCACGGCCGTCGTCCAGGCTGACGGCACCACCCTGGTCCACCACGGGGATCTGGAAGGGCCGATGCCGCCGATCCCGGAGGCATCCCGGATGCCCCTGGCCCAGGCTCTGCGGGGAGTAACGTCTGCCCTGGCCGACCCCGCCATCTATCGGCGCGCTCCGGATTCGGGGCTCACAGCCGAGCAGCACCGTCTGTTCGACACCACCGGCATCCACTCGGCGGCCATCGCCCCCATCCGCAGCACCCGCGACGTCCTGGGGGCCCTCACCCTCGGCCGCGCCGGCCAACCCGCCGCCTTCACCCGCGCCGACCTGTCCCTGCTGGAGGACATCGCGCGCCGTGCCGGCCTGGCGCTGGACAACGCCCGTCTCTACCAGCGCCAGCGCAAGGTCGCCGAGACCATGCAGAACCACCTGCTGCCGCAGATGCCGAGCGTGCCAGGGCTGCAGATGACCGTCCGCTACCTCCCCTCCCCCGACGCCTCACAAGTCGGCGGCGACTGGTACGACGCCTTCACCCTGCCTGACGGTGCGACCGCGCTCGCCGTCGGTGACGTCGTCGGACACGATCTGGAGGCCGCCGCCGGCATGGCCCAGCTGCGCAACATGCTGCGCGCCTACGCCTGGTTCCGGGAAGAGCCTCCGAGCCGGGTGGTGAGCCGCCTGGACGAGGCGATGATGCCGATCACGGACGTCACCATGGCAACCCTCGTCTTCGCCCGGGTGACGAGAACCAGCGACGGCCAGTGGCAGCTGTCCTGGACCAACGCCGGCCACCCCCCGCCGCTGCTCATCACCCACGACGGCCTGGCGAACTACCTCACCGACGGTCATGGCCTCCTGCTGGGAACGGGCGTCCATGCGCCCCGCCCCGATGCCACCGTCCTCCTGCCACCGGGCTGCACCCTGCTCCTGTACACCGACGGACTCGTCGAAAGACCGGGCCATACCCTCGACGACGGCCTGAACCGACTGCGCCAGCATGCGGCCGCTCTCGCCCACCGCTCCCTGCCGTCCTTCACCGACCAGCTCCTGCACCGAGTCCAGCCACCGGGCCTCGACGACGTCGCGCTTCTCGTCCTGCGCACACCCACCCGAGAACGTCACCAGCCCACCCCGCTGAGCGGCGAGTAAGTCCCATGGCAGGGCGAGTAAATCCCATGGCACGACGCCCCCGCAGGGAAAGGTGATGCTGTCCGGCGCCTCCGAGGAAAGCCGACGGCCCCACCCCGCTGCCCTTCGGCCCATCGGGCGCCGGCCATGGGGAGCCAGCCATCGGGAGCCGGCCACCACGCCAAGAAGTCGCCGCACCTAGCCATGTTCTCGCGTGCCCGGGCCAACCCACAGACGATCGATCGCCTTATTCAAGATCGCCTGCGCCGGGATCTACAGGGGGTGGCGTCCCGACACGGCGCCGCCCGGATCGTCTGCGAGGGCGATGCGGGCGGTGATGCGTTTACCGACCGGCTCGCGTTGCGCCTCGAAGCCCTGCGCGACGGCCATCACGATCTCCAGACCATGCTGGCCGACCCGGCCGGCGTCCGCGGCGCGGGCGATCGGCAGCACCGGGTCGGAGTCCCACACCACGACCTCGACCGTGTCGCCGGCGATCTTGAGATCCAGCAACACCGGTCCGGGCGCATACTTACGGGCGTTGGTCACCAGCTCGCTGACGACCAACTGCGTGAGGTCCATGGCGCGCTGGGAGACGGGCAGACCGTGTTCGGCCTGGACCCGGGTGAGGAAACCGACTGCCAGATGACGAGCCTGTGCGATGTCCGTGCCGTCTCCCACGAGGGCAGCACTGGTCTTGATGACCGGCCTGTCCGACGCCGTGCCGCCTGTCGGCGCCGGGTCTGATTCCATCACGCCCGCCATTCGCTCCCCCACTCACAAGTTTCCTGACCCGTACCCGCGCGACCGCCGATCAAGCCATGATTTCCTGTCGGATCAACCACACCGGAGGTCGCTCGCACCAGGCCGGACGGCACTACGCACGAGGGCCTGGGTGTGCCAGGATCACCGGCATGTCTAAGGGAGAAACCACGGGCGCTGGGCACACCGGCCAGCTGACGGTCGAGACCACAGCCACCGACGGCATCCGCGTGCTGGCGCCGGCCGGAGAAATCGACCACCACACCGGTGACACACTCCGGCACGCCCTGGACGAGCGCGACACTCCGGGCCGGCGCATCGTCGTCGACATGCGCCAGGTGACCTTCATGGACTCCAGCGGCATCAACATCCTGCTCGCCGCCCATCTCGACATCACAGCCGCCGAGGTCGGCTGGTTGCGCCTGGCCGACGTACAGCCGTCCGTCATGCGCACCTTGAACATCGTCGGCCTCCCCCACATCCTCCCCTGCTATCCCAGCGTGCAAGAGGCCCTCAACGCCTGACCACCTGCCGCCGGGGAACAGCCCGCACGGACGCCGCGTGCACCCGTTGTACGTCAAGTACTGCGCCTGTGCTTCTAAGATCGATCTTGAGTACGCCGAGGGATGAGCAGAACAGACACGCCACCAACAGAGAGCGACCACGGTCGACCTCGCTTGAGAGCCGTGTGGCCCTCATCGAGGACTCGTGCGCCCATCTGATCTGCCGCGCCTTTCAGCTTCTGCCACTCCAGCTCGTTGGGGCCGAAAGCCCGCCGCGACCGTTCGACGGAGCCATCCAGGGCCCTGACAGCCGCCGCGACATCAGCCACTGTCTGCCCAGCACTGCCCACGCCCTCCAGCGTCCACGACATCCACAGGCCCATGCGCCTACGGTCGCACCGGTCCTGGGCTGTCACCAGCCGACCGCATGGAGAGAAATAACCCGTCTCGGTTCCCGTCTCGCGTCCGGATCCGGCAGGCGTTTCCCTTGATCTCGCAGGACATCATGCGGCACTGTCGCTTCGTAGCGGACGGCGGGTTCGTCGTACCGAGTGCCAGCGGCCCGCTGGCGCCTTGAGCCGGTCGATTCCACACTCGACAGCGTGCCGCTGCTTGTAGTCCTCCTGGTCAAACGTCGGTGACCGCCCGCTACGCGACCCACGCTTGAGGCGATTGCCACGGGAGTCGTGGGCCTTGTCGGCCTGCACCCCGGCCGGGCGCTTGGGCGGCCTGCCGAGCCCCGGCCTCGGAACCCGGATGGCTTCCATGACCGCTTCGATCTGCGGGGAGTCGCCCCACTGCTCGGGTTGTCGACACCGTACGACTATGTGGCCGGCCGCGGGTGCCCGCACCGAGACATGCTCCGCCTCACCTTCCACCACTGGCTCAGTTCGAGCACTGATGAAGATTTGCAGGCTGGTGCCTCAGCTGGAGGAGCATCTGCGCTCAGCGGCCGACGATCCCAAGAGACACAAGCACGTCGGTGGGGACGTTCGGCGAACCCTGGGGACGTTGGAACAATTGCCAAGAGCTGAGGACCAGTAGCTGTTCACGCTGTCTCGTGGTTCAGGTGGGTGAGTCCTTCGATGGAGTCCAGGCGGGTCCGGAGCGAGGTCCGGGGTCGGTGTGGTGGTGAGCAACAGCACCGGGCGGCTGGATGTTCCGGGGCGTGAAGGTCGTCGCCATCGTCATCGCCGGGGATCGGGTAGGGCTGGATCTCGATTCGCCCGTTAGGGAAGCTGGCGAGGCGGTAGGCGCCCCGGTAGTCGCTGTCGCGCTCGGTGAAGACCAGCCCGAGGCGGCCACTGACGAGCCGGACCAGCTCGCCGGCGGTGTGGGTGCTGGTGCCGTAAGTGTGGTGGTCGGTCAAGGTGCACCAGACCCTACGCCCCAGCGGTGGGGGGCGCTCGACAAGCTGGCCGGGCTTGAGGCGGGCTCCGGCACGGACGAGGGCGACGAGGTGGGTTGCGTTCACTGCCTGCCACCGGCCTGGACGGACTCGACGAGCTTGAAGACCATCGTCAGGGCGGCGGTGCGGGAGCCGGCTCCGCGGGTGACCCTGGTGCGCAGGTGGATGGTGGCGAGTGTGGACTCGATCGGGTTGGTCGTCCGTAGGTGGATCCAGTGCTCGGCGGGGAAGTCGTTTAACGCCGGCAGCTCGGCCTAAGCGTCGGTGATTTCCTTGACGGCCTTGGGTAACTTGGCCGTAGAGCTGGGCGAACGTCTTGATCGCCTTGAACGCGAAGGCGCAGTCCTCAACGTTGTAGATGTCCTGTAGCGCCTTGGGCGTACCGGGCCGGGCCGCCGTTCTGTGACACGAATGTCCCATGGTGGGCCACCCGTGGGCCGGGAAACGGTTCAGCGCTTCGGGTGCGAACAAGTGCATCCGTGCGAGCACCTCAGTGCATGAGCACGAGATGCGAATCCGCGCCCCGGCCACTGCATCCTTGTGCTCCGTAAGGTGGCTGAACGTCAATCCTTCACCAGAGCTTCTGGTTCGCAACCGTGTACGGTGTCAGCGGCGTTGGCAAGGGCTACGGGGGCACAGTGGATCTGCGGCATCAGACGGAAAATTTCGTCAACGCGTCTTGGTCTATGGTGGGGTTGCGTAATCTGGTCTACGACATGATGGGTCTGTTGTTCACGGACCTGAGTGCCAACGGGGGCATGGCCGGTGACGGCGCGGCCGGCAGGGCCTTTGCCAAGGTGTACACGGAAGCCGTGCAGACGGTCTTCGACAAGTCGTCCTTCGCCCACCAGGTGATGGCCAGCGGCGCCGGGGCGCTGCTCGATGCCTCCGAGACGCTCCTGAAGCGCGACGACAAAGTGGCAGCCAAGCTCCTGGAAGAGAGCCCCCTGACGCCAGGGATCGGTGTACAGCCATCCGGGCCGGACTGCAGCCCACTCGCCAGTCACAACGCGGAGGACCTGCCCAACGTCGTTGGGGAGACCAGCGGCCTCGATCAATACCTCTTCAACGAACGGTTCCTCGGGCAGCCGCACAAGCTGCGCACCGTCGCCAAATCCTGGCGCAGTGCTGCCAAGATTCTCGGCGACGCGTACTGGGACTCCCGCGACGCCTGGAAGACGGCCACCCTCGATCAGGCGGGCCATGCTGCTGACGCGGTCGAGGCCTTCTTCGAGAAGTTCGTCGGCAAGACACCACCACCCAGCGAGGTCGGCGATCACGACACTCTGCTGGCCAACCTGCCAACCGCCTGCACCATGCTCGCGAACGCCTGTGACGCCTACGCCGACCACGTCGAAACGGCCAAGCAACGGCTGCCCCTGGAGAACAACTCCCTCACCGGTGACTTCCAGTGGCCGTGGGAACAGCCTCGCTTCGGAGGTGACGGACACGACGGTGGCCTGCACGACCTCATATCCGACGATACGCGCATCACCTCACTCGGCAAGATCCCTCACGCTTTGGACAGTTCCAAGTCCCGTGTGAAGATGCCGCAGCCCGACCACGGTGGCTTCCTCCCCGGCCTTCCGCCGCTCCTTGGCCCGCTCATCCGCGTGCCGACCCTGGTTCCGGCCGCCTACCGCCCCCTCCCCGCCAATACCCCCCACATTCAGCCGGTCCCTCCAGGCATTCCGCCCGACCCACGTTTCCCGCAACTCACGCCCTCCGAGGGAACAAAGTTTCAGACATGGCTCGACACCCTGAACAAGGGGGACATCTCTGGCGGCCGGCCGGCCGAAGTCGCCTACCAGAAGCGAGTGGCAGGTTTCCCGGAGTACGAGGTCCCCATCCCGCCAGGTCACGGCAAGTCGAACACGCTGATGGTGGACGGCTTCCGCAACCTCGACGGAATGGCGGTAGAGGCGAAGTACGTCAACAAGCCCGACCAGCGGTGTTACCGCTCGCTGGAAGACCTCAGGATAAACCATGAAACGGGCAAAAAGGACTTCCTCTACGACAAGGACCGCGTGGAACTCCGAAAATACGCTGCCGCGCTCAACGACCCCCGCAACAAGGAGATGCGCGGTGTCGAGACGGTCACCAACCACCAGGAAGCCGTCCAGTACTGGCGCATCATGATGGCTGCATGGGGCGTCAAAAGCCACGCCCGTTACGTCCCCTGACCACCGCTCCGTCACAAAGGAAGCACCGCCATGAAACCGGAACAGATCGCGGAGCTCCGCACCATGTTCGTCTTCACTCCCCCTCACGGGCAGAGCTGGGGCCTGACCTTCGAGACCTTGGCAACGCGGCTGCGAGAGCGGAACCCGGACGAATTCATTCGCGTCGAAGACGGAGGCGGGCCTGTACGCGGGGCCTTCATGAGCTTCGGGATCACCCTCGAGGACGAAGACCTGGAAGGTATGGCCCGCCAGACTCCTGAAGGCGTGTCCGTCCTGGACTGCAACGCCCACCTGGCAGCACGGTTCGCCCTGTGGCTCAGGAACAACGTCGTGCCGGCCGACGTCCCGATCATGTTCAACACTGAATGGGGGATCGAGGAAGACGTCGAGGACACCCTGCTTCCCGACGCGACCCGCCCCAGGATCGTGGCATCCTTCGTCCAGCACCTCGAAGAGACCGGCGGCCTCGACTGACAGAGCGCCGCCTCCGTCGCGATACTCGCGGTTTCGAGGAACACGTTCTCCAACCAGCATGGGGATCCGCGCCGATCGGGTTCGTTCGACGGCTGGTGCCGGGGAGCAGTCAGCCGGTGTGTCCGGGGTACCCCTGGGTCAGCAGCGTGTTCCAGGCCAGGGCGAAGACGGGGAACCCTAGTTCGGCGAGTCTCAGACGGGCCGTCTTCACCTTCACATCCCTGACGCCGGTGGCTTCTTCGACCAGGTCGACCACGTAGTACAGGTGGGTGCCGACGAGGCCATACCAGCTGCGGTTGGGATGGGGGTCGGCTGAGTCGGCGGGCGCCAGGCGGGCGGCGGCGGCACGGACGGTGTCGGCGGTGAGCTGGTGGGTGACGTCGCCGGCGGTAAAGGCTGCCTGTGTGACAGCGGACATGTGATCGCTCCAGGGGGTGGGGTCACGGCAGCACTCGAGTAACCGCGGCACTGCGGCCGGGGAGAGGCGCCGGAGGCGAGCCGCACACAGGGCCGGCCCGCATCCCTATTCCGTCGACCGGCCAGCGGCCACTGGAGCGCCGGCTGGTCGGTTCAGGTCAGTGGCGAAGTCCGCGGTGGCGGCCCCAGGAGGCGTAGTCGACGAAGCGGCCGTGGTCGTTGCGCGGGGTCGTGGTGCCGTGATCGTTGTTCCAGACGCCGGAGAAATAGACGGCCGCCTGGTAGTGGTGCCGATCGCCGTGGTGGTGGTCGGCGGCCGCGGCAGACAGCGCGATCGCGCCCGGAGCGGCGGCTGATGCCTGCGACGACGGTCAGACGGCGGAGCGAGGTAGCGGACACGCAGGTCCCCCCTTCGTGTGCACCCACCCTCGGCGCAGGGCAGCGAAACCACGAGGCGGGCGGGTGCGTTGTGCGGGTGATGCAGCCGGTCGGCGACACGCACCACACCCTGCCGTTCAGCCCCGCGGCATGCGAGGGAAATGCGGAGGCTATGACAGTTACAGCAAGATTCTATGACGGTCACCTGCAATGCCCAACTATGCGTCTCCGCATTAAGTTGACGGACCATCAACCAGGTGAGCCGCAGGATCACAGGGCGGACAGTTGCACCCGCCAGGACACGCCACCCCGCAGCCGTGCCGGCGTTCACTCGAAAGTGAGTAACGAACCACACACAAGGCCCACGTGGACCCCTTCGAGATGCTTCAGCACGGGAGGCCGTCGGCTGCCTGGGCAGGCTGAACGACATGGGGAGCATTGAGGAGCAAGAAGTGGCCATGGCACTGGCCGCGTAGGCCAAAGACGTGGCGTGGGCGCCTGAGGGCACGCCCTGGCATCGGTTCCTCCATGCGATCAGCGGCGGAAGATGGGGCCGCCAGTCCGTCGGCTGGATCATGATCCGGTTGAACGCGCCCCGATAGGGCACGCCCCCTCGGAACGGCCCGGCTGGAGGGAGCACGCCGCGCACCTCACCGGTGACGTGGCCTTCGCCGTCGACCACACGTCTGCACCCCCTGCGGACTCGGTTGGGTCGAGCAGCGCTACACCATGGGAAGCACCAACGGCGCGACCTAGGGCCTGTCCGACGGATCATGGGCAGAAGCCAGGAAAGTATGTGCAGGTCACCGGGCGATATTCTGGGTGCGCTCCGTGGATGACTATGACAGTCTCCGTGCATGTCGATCGTTGACGTGTCCCCTGAGGTGTCTATCGCGTACGAGAGTTTCGGCGACCCTGGAGACCCGCCAGTCTTGCTGGTGATGGGTTTCGGCGCGCAGATGCTCGCCTGGCACGAGGACTTTTGCCGAGCACTGGCAGACCGCGGCCGTTACGTGATCCGGTACGACAACCGGGACTGCGGGCTGTCCACCAAGTTCGACGATCATCCTGTGGACATGGGCAAGTTCATCGCCGCCGTCAGCTCGGGAGACATTCCCGCCGCCCTCGCCATGGTTCCCTATCGGCTTCTCGACATGTCGGGTGACGGCCTCGGCCTGCTCACCGCGCTCGGTATCGAACGCGCCCACGTGGTCGGTGCCTCGATGGGAGGGATGATCGCCCAGGTGATGGCCCTCTCCTGCCCGGAGCGGGTGCTGACCTTGACGTCGATGATGTCCTCGACCGGCGAGAGCGAATACGGCCAGTCCAGCCCGGAGGCCCAGGCGGTGCTGTTCAGTCCCAAGCCCGTGGACCGCGAGGGATACGTTGCGGCGGCGGAGCGGGAACTGGTGTGGGCCTCCAAGCGATACGGCGACGCCTCGGTGCTGCGTGAGTTGGCCGCCGCGAGCTACGACCGCGCCTACTACCCCGAGGGGATCGGGCGGCAGCTCGGCGCGATGATCCTCAGCGGTTCACGTGCGGATGCACTGCGTGAGCTGCGGGTGCCGACGCTGGTGATCCACGGCCTGGACGACACGCTGATCGACCCCAGCGGCGGGAAACGCACCGCGGAGCTGGTGCCCGGCGCCGAACTCCTGCTGGTCCCCGACATGGGCCACGATCGCCCGCGTGCACTCTGGCCCGAGCTCATCGATGCCGTGGTGACCCATACCGGTTGAGCAAGCACGTCCAGAGCAGCATTGAGGGGAGATGCGGCTGCTCCGGTACTGGTGCCGGCCTCGAGTACGCAAGGTCTGTCCCAGATCTTGGGCGCAGCCAGAGTCGAATCGAGGCGATGATGATGGTGCCGTGGAAGATGTAGGCACGCTTGTCGTACCTCGTGGCCACGGCCCTGCAGGTCTTGAGCGCATTGATCGTTCGCTCGACTTCGTTCCTCCTTTCGTAGATCGTCTTGTCGAAGCCCGCAGGCCGGCCGCCCCTGCTGCCGCGGCTCTGGCGGTTGGCCCGCTGGTTCTTCGGTTCGGGGATCGTGTGCTTGATCTGGCGTCGTCGCAGGTATCGGCGATTGCGGCGCGACGAGTACGCCTTGTCACCGCCGAGATGGTCCGGTCGGGTGCGCGGACGTCCGCCGCCGAGACGGGCGACTCGGACACGTTCCATGATGGGGATGAACTGTGGGGCGTCGCCCCACTGGCCTGGCGTGATCAGCTGGGCCAGCGGGCGGCGTCCGCCTTCCCCAACGAGGTGGACCTTGCAGGTGAGGCCGCCCCGAGAGCGTCCGAGCCCCTCGTCGGAGCGGTGCTGCCGGGGCGTTGATCTTTTCCCGGCACCCGCGGGCGTCGCTTGCGGGCGCCGGCAGCGTGCTGGTGAGCCCGGCAGGAGGTGGAGTCCACGCTCACCATCGACCAGTCGATACGGCCCTCCGCGTCGGCGTCAGCCAGGACAGCGGCGAAGAGCCTGTCCCACGTGCCGTCCGCCGACCAGCGTCTATGCCTCTCATACACGGTCTTCCACTTGCCGAAACGCGCAGGCAGATCCCGCCAGGGCACCCCGGTGCGATTCCGGTACAAGATCCCGTTGATGACCCTCCGATGGCTCACCCAACGACCGCCCCGCTTAGCGGACTTCGGCAGATGCGGCTTCAGCCGGGCCCATTCCTCGTTCGACAGATCTCCCCGCCCCACGGACAGGCCAACGAGCCAGGCCCGCTACGGTCACATGATCCGTTGGACAGGCCCTAGCCACCGCGGCCCTGAGGGCCCTGCGCCGCGAGCACCCCGCCTGTCCTGGCACACCCTGGGCGGCCACTTCCAGGACTCCCGGACCTTCTGGGCTGCTGCGGGAGCCCGTGTGCCTGGGAGCTACCAGCAGCGCGGCACATGCCCACATGTCCCCCGAAGGGTGAGCCGACCAGGCTGCGCGCGGGACAGCCTGGTCACTGCCATGAGGTGTCGCCCGAATGAACTGACTGCTCTTTGTCGACGTCTCCCGCGTGGAGGTCGGGCAGCTCCTCCCGGTTGTCGGCCGACAGCTCGCTGCCATTCAGCGGGTTCCGGTGGTTGACCGTTCAGTGGTTCATCATTCAAGAGGGGTCTTCCGTCTCATCCGCGGTACCAGGTACCTGCTAGGTCCACTCCCGTCACGCTCGCCGGAGGCACTCATGCAGCGCACCCGCAAGATCGCACTGGGCGTCGCCGCCAGCGCACTGATCTCGTCCGTGCCCGCCGCCGCCCCGGCCGCGGCTGCCCCCAGCTCTCCTGCCTGCAGGAACGCCGCCCTGTCCTGGGTCGGCGGTACTGCCAAGCACGGCGGTAGCAAGCGGCAGGAAACGGTCGGCGTCCAGGTGAAGAACACCGGAGACCACACATGCGCCCTGCTCGGCGCGCCATCGGTCATGCTCACCACAAACGGCGAGCCGGAAACACTGCTGCAACAGCCGGGAGGCAACAGCGTGGCTCTCGCCCCCGGCAAGACCGCGAAGTTCAACGTCACCTTCCTCAGCGACAACGGCAAGAACGGGCACGAGATCATCCGCCCCGACCAGGCCGTCGTCACCCTGCCCGGGGGCACCGTGAAGACGCTCACATGGAAATGGGGCAGCGTCACCCGGCAGGAGGCGGCAAGCCGCCCCGGCAACTTCGTCAGCCCGATCACCTGACCCACCCCACCCCGTCCACGGTGGTGACCGGCGCCCAACAACATCCGATCGATGGACCGATGCGTCTGGCGCATTGCCGAATTCCATGTCGGGCGAACCGAACTGCCGATGCACGGTGGAGGCCTCCGCGCGGTCAGTGCAGGGGTGTCTTTTCGGAAGCGCGGCGCCGGATGCTGGAGGCACTGGGTGAGGCCGGCGGTCTGTGCACCGCGCGGACAAGAACACGGAGGGAGACGTCTGCACGCTCGATGCCGGGCACTACGACCCGGACGACAAGCTGCCCTTCAAGCCTTCAGTCCTTCCAGCACGGGAAGCCGGGCGGCCGGCACAAGGCGGATGCATTGATCCGGTACGACCTCGACGGGGCCTGCATTCCGCACGCGGCCATCTGAAAGCCGACGGAAGTTCAGGGCCAAGAGCCCCGTAACGAGGTTTCGGCCACCAGACCTGTCGACGCCGATGATTCCCGGCCCGTGCTGGAGTCTGTCTTTCGACAGCACTCTGTTGGAAGGCGGCCTTATGACGACCCTGCACGACTTGCTCGAAGCCCACGTCGGTGCCGGCACGCTGCCGGGAGCGGTTGGCCTCGTGGCCCGGGGTGACCAGGTCGAGGTGGTGGCCGTCGGCGCGCAGGACGCCGACGACGGCGCCCCGATGGCGAGGGACTCCATCTTCCGGGTCGCCTCGATCACCAAGTCCGTCACCGCCGCCGCACTGCTGATCCTCGTGGAGGAGGGCAGGGTCGCACTCGACGATCCGATCGGGATGTGGCTGCCCGAACTGGGAAAGCCGGTGGTCGTACGCACGCCGGCGAGCCCCGTGGACGACGTGGTGCCGGCCGACCGGCCCATCACCGTATTCGACGTGCTGGCCTCCCAGGCCGGGTACGGATTCCCCTCCGACTTCACACTGCCGGCGGTGCAGGAGTTGTTCACGGTCCAGAAGGACGGCCGGGTGCCGAGCAACTTCCCGCCGGCCGACGAGTGGATGGCGGCGCTCGGCCGCATCCCGCTGCTGTACCAACCGGGCGCTGCCTGGCTGTACGACACCTGCTCCGTCCTGCAGGGGGTACTGATTTCGCGGGTCACCGGACAGCCGCTGCCGGAGTTCCTGACGGAGCGGATCTTCGGGCCGCTGGGCATGCTGGACACCGGTTTCGAGGTGCCGGCCGCCAAGCGGGGCCGGTTCACCAGCTTCTACAGGCCAGGCGACAACGGCAGCCTGGGGCTCGCCGACGGCCCGGACGGCGAGTGGAGTAGCCTGCCCGCGCTACCGCTCGGCAATGGCGGGCTGGCCTCGACCGCCGACGACTGGCTGGCCTTCTGCCGGATGTTGCTGGCTGGCGGGGTGGCGGGCGACGGCCGCCGGGTGCTGTCGGCCGACTCCGTGCGCATGATGACCACCGACCACACGAATCCGGCCCAGCGCGACATCGGCCAGCTGTTCCTGGAGGGCCAGGGCTGGGGCTTCGGCGGCTCGGTTGACATCGACCGGACCAACCCGTGGAACACGCCCGGCCGTTACGGCTGGGTCGGCGGCACGGGCACAGCGGCACACGTCATCCCGGCCACGGGCGCGGTCACCATCCTGCTGACTCAGGTGGCGGCGATGGGTCCCGTGCCGGCACCGGTGATCAGGGAGTTCTGGCGGTACGCGGCGGATGCCTGACATACGCATCTCACGCCCGTAGCCTCACGGTGGGCCCAGCTGACTGGGTGGCGAAATCGGAACACACCGCATGGCTGTGTAAGCCCGCCAAGAGATCTTGCTGAGGTGTCCCGGTCGAGCGTGACTGTCGTGACGATCTGATCGCTCGGCGGGTGTGACGACTCGGCCGTGGACGGTGGACGATGACTCGTGGGCGCTGATCGAACCGCTGCTGCCGCCCTGGCCGACGCGGTCGCCGGGGCCGAGGCCAGTGGGTGATCAGCTCTGTCTGCAGCGTCGTTCCCAGCGGACCGCGAGGCGCTTGCACTGATGGAGCAGGGCGACGCGTGAAGTCCCGCATGGCTGACGACTCAGTGCCTCCCCCGTGAGCGGCGCGCGGCGGTCCGCCGTTCACCCGCAGAGCGACGTCGCGGCATCGGCCGCCGGCTCCTCCGAGAGGCGGAGCAGGAGGAGGACGGGATGGGAATGTCCTCGTACGGGGTAGGCGAGCGGACGACGCGGGGCGGTCCGGCGCGCTGCTTGAGGGAGGGTCACGTATGCAATTCGACGACGATGCTGCTCTGGACACGTCCGAGGTCGCGGATGGGCGGGGAGGTGCACTGGGCGGGATCCCGGGGGGCGGTAAGACCGTCGGCGGAGGACTGGTCGGGCTCGTGGTGCTGGTCGCGTCCGTGCTCTTGGGTGTCGACCCCGGCATGTTCGGCTCGGGCAGCAGTGACACGTCCTCGTCCGGCAAGCCGGCCGCGGACCTCTCGGCGAACTGCCGGACCGGTGCCGACGCCAACCGCAAGGAGGAGTGCCGGATCGTCGCCGTGGTCGACAGCGTGCAGGCATTCTGGAAGCAGACGGAGACAGCCGCCGGCAAGCCCTACCAGCAGGCCCCCACGTACCTGTTCACCGGCAGTGTGAACACCGGTTGCGGGAACGCGACTTCCGACGTCGGCCCCTTCTACTGCTCGGCCGATGACAAGGTCTATCTCGACCTCGGCTTCTTCAACGACCTGAGCAGCAAGTTCGGCGCCAAGGGCGGCCCGTTCGCCGAGGCCTACGTCATCGCGCACGAATACGGCCACCACTTCCAGGACCTCAGCGGATCGATCTCCCGCGGCAGCGGAAAGGGCCAGAACAGCGGCTCGGTGAAACTCGAGTTGCAGGCGGACTGCTACGCCGGAGTGTGGGCCCACCACGCCACGACCACCCCCGACCCCAAGAGTGGTAAGCCGCTGATCACCGACTTGACGAAGGACGACATCAACCGCGGGTTGGACGCGGCCGCCGCGGTCGGAGACGACCGTATCCAGCAGCGCTACCAGGGCAAGGTCACCCCCGATACCTGGACCCATGGCTCCGCGAGCCAGCGCCAGCAATGGTTCTCCAACGGTTACCGCTCCGGCCGCGTCGCCAGCTGCGACACGTTCAGCTGACCACACTGACAGCCACGGTACGACGCCCGGCCGTGGGCCGCCGCTGGTGGGCAGATCGCGTACTCTGCCGCGCCGCGGTTGGTGAGCAGCGGCCGACAAAGGCGTGCCAGTCCCCTCGCTCATACGACGGCCACCACGGTCGTGGCATCAGGGTTACCCGGACCCCACCACCAGTCGGTGGTGGGGTCGCTCACGGCGGTGGGCCACCTGCTACCCCGGCCGAGCTCGTTGAGGGCGCCGGCCTCACCGTGGTCGGCCGCGAAGATCACCCCGTTCGCACGCTGCTCGGGCGGGCCACGGGTCCATACCTGGGGCACAGGCCCACTGGGCCGTGTTTCAGAAGTGGCCCAAGGCTGCTGGTTCGTTACTCCTGGTGCAGAGAGGTGAGCCAGCGGTCGTCCTGGAACTCGGCAGGCACCTCGTTCTCCCACGGATCGATCCCGCGGCGCTCCAGCTCGGCAAACCATCGGTCCCGGTGCGACTCGGGGAGGCGTCGTCCGCACCAGGGGCAGAAGTAGAGCGTGATGCTGGACGTGCCACCGTCATGGATGATCAGCCCGTACTCCTGGAACTTGGCACTGAAGTCAATAAGGGCGTCCGGGCAGGCGAAGGGGTCGTCGTGCTGGTCGCAGCGCACGTTAACGCGGTTGGCCATCGTCTCGCAGCAGTGATTGGTCATGACCTCGGCTTCTCGTTGATCGCCACCGTGACCAGAAGTAGATCACGGTCTGTGGTGATCATCGAGTGGCACCCGGGGATCTGACAGACGCGCAATGGACGGTGCTGGCGGCGATGCTGCCGAAAGGTGAGAAGCCTGGCCGGCCACCGGTATGGAGCCGACGGCAGCTGATCAACGGCATACGCTTCCCGTTCGCCGCCACCCGTCCCGACCGCGTGCGCGCTGGTGCGGCCCGGCGCGCACGCTCCCGGGCCGCTCGTACCCTGCGCACTCAGTACACGTGCGGTGAAGCGCCCCCGGCCGGCGTTTCCGGGCGGCCCCTCGGATCGGCTCGTGGCGGCCTGAGCGGCTCTGCCGGGTGGGCTGCGCTACCTGGGGCCGCCTGACAGGCCCTGGGCTCGGTGAGTGCGCTCAGCGATCCAGCCGGCCATCGCCCATACGCCGACGCCGATGGCACGCTCATCCGGAGAGAAGTCGGGGAAATGCGGATAGCTCGTTGTGATGGAGGTGCCAGGTGCACGGACACCGAGAAAGGTGTACGTACCGGGGAGCCGGTTCAAGAAGAGGGCGTAGTCCTCGCCGCTGAAGGGCGGGAAGGCGGCGCAGAGCTCGGTGACCCTGTCCTGGCCGACTGTGCGGCGCAGGTGGTGGGCGAGCAGGCGGCCGTCGGGTTCTGGACAAACCAGGGCAGGGAAAGGCTCAGCGGGGAAGCTCACCTCGGCCCCCGCATATGGCATGGCCACCCGACGAATACTTTCGCGCACCTGCACGTACCGCTCCTGCGGCCAGCAGCGATAGGACACGCTCACTTTGGCTTCCTGGGCTGCTGCCCGGAGGGCTACGAACCGGGCCAGAGGCCCGTCAGGTGTCTGGGCGTCAGCGACGATCCGCTCCAGGTCGGCTGGCGTCTGTGGTAGAGCCACGGTTGCGAGCGCGCCGATATCGACGGCCAAGCGCCGCGCGGCATCGAGTGCGTCCGGCCCGGAGAGGGTCACCTCCGCCTTGTCCTGGCCCGGCATCCCATAGCCCGGAGTCACGGCGAACTGGCCGACCGGGAACGGTCCGCAGTGCAGCGCATGGATTTCCTCGACGTGCTCGCGCTCCAACACACCTGAGTCGATCAGTGCGCGGGCGCCGGACAGCATCTCCTCGGCAGGCTGGAAAAGGAAGACCACCGTTCCGCTCAATTGCCGCCGCAGGCGCGCCAGGACCCGCGCGACACCGATACTCACCGTGGTGTGGATGTCGTGTCCGCAGAGATGGGCCGGCGCGGGACCTCCTCCGACGATGTCTTTGGGCGGAACCGCGTCCATGTCCGCCCGGTAGGCAACGGTCCGGCCTGGACGCGAGCCCTGCAGGACGCCGACGACCCCGTGGCCCCCCACTCCGGTGGTGACGGCCAGTCCCGCCGCCCGCAGTTCCCGGGCCACGACAGCGGCCGTGCGCTCTTCCTGCCCCGGGGCCTCGGGATGCCGATGAATGTCCCGCCGCAGCTGAATCAGCACGTGCTCCAGACGCGCCGCCTCGGCGGCCACCGCCGCCTGCTTCACCGGCCCTCTTAACCCACCCGCGACGGCCGTCCCCGCGCCTCCCCACACCATTCCCACACCGGCCGCCGCTGCACCGGCCAGTAGCGCGCGGCGCGCGAGCACGTGCTCTGTTGGACGATCCACTGTTACCCCTTTGGCTCAAGTCGTCTTCTGGGGCATACGATCGCCGCGCATCGATGTCATTGCCCATCCGGTGAGCCACCTCCCGGCGGTGGGGATAGCCACACCATGGGGCATCGTCGCGTTGAGAGACACATACGAGAAAACCGCAGTGCTGTACATGATCACGGTCTGCGGCTCACGTCCGCGCGAGCAGAGGTCAGCCGCAGACAGAGGGATGGCATACCCAGTTCGGGAGTCGAAGACGATGGTGTGTCGTACAAGGGCATACAACGGCCCCGCAGACAGGAGGAGCAGGGTTCCACTGCTGGGCCTGCGGGGCCGGTGTATGTCTCACGTACCCTGCGGTGCGTCCGATAAGCCCGATCTCTCCCCTCCGTCACGCGCGTACAGCGTTTGGGGCCCCGGCCGTATATGGCCGGGGCCCCAAACGCTGTACGCGCGTTGTGCGCTGCTCGCCGGGCGTGATGCGTCTACCAGCGGTACCAGCGGCCCTTGCGGCCGCCACTGTCCGCCGTACGGACGACGAAGCCGAGCAGCCACACGATGAGCACGATCACCGCGATCCACCACAGCGCCTTCAGTGCGAAACCCGCACCGAAGAGGATCAGAGCCAGCAGAAGAACCAGAAGCAGGGGAACCATAGTTATCAACCTCCTGGCCACCGGATGCCCTTACATCACGCCTACAAGCACAGGAAATGTGTGTTTCTTCCGGGAAGTTGGGGGCACATACGCGCCGCCCTGCATGGTTCCCCCGGCTCCGCCTCTCACGCACCGCAGCACCAACTCATGCGGCATGGCAGCGGCCGGCACGGGTGTTGCCGCTGGACGAATGCTCCACTTCTGGCGCGCATGATGGATGTTTTACCCTCTGGCACAGTCACCGGCCGGGCCTTAACGTCGGCACACCTTTCCAAAACGGCTTTCCGTTGCCGCCTCACACCCCCGCGGCGGCAGCGGAGCCGTTCTCCCTTCGCGCCATCACGCGCTCCATCGCCCGCGTCCGGGCCCAGGCACTTCGTTGGAGCACCCCCTTGTCCGAGAACTCCCCCGCCACGTCGTCGCCGTCTCTCACCGAGGTGGAGGCCTACGGCGTCGAGCGCATCCCCGACGTGGACCGCTCAGCGTCGCCGGGCGACCTGTTCAGGGTCGCCTTCGGCGGTGCGAACACCTTCTCCACCTGTGTCCTGGGAGCCTTCCCCATCCTTTTCGGCCTCTCGTTCTGGCAAGGGCTGGCGGCCACCCTCCTAGGAGTCGTCGTCGGCGCGCTGATCCTGTGCCCGATGGCGATGTTCGGTCCGGTCAACGGCACCAACAACGCCGTCGCCTCCTCCGCACACCTCGGCGTGCACGGCCGGGTCGTCGGTTCGTTCCTGTCGCTGCTCACGGCCGTCGCGTTCTTCTCCATCTCGGTGTGGAGCTCCGGAGACGCCCTGGTGGGCGGCGCGCACCGGCTGTTCGGACTGGAGCAGAACAATCTGTCGTACGTGGTCGCGTACGGGCTCTTCGGCTGCCTGGTGCTCGCGGTGTGCGTGTACGGGTTCCGGTTCATGCTGTTCGTCAACAAGATCGCGGTGACCTCGGCGACCCTGCTCTTCCTGCTCGGCGCGATCGCCTTCGCCGGTGACTTCGATCCCTCATACGCCGGTGCCTTCACGGCCTCGGCCGACTCGGCGACGCGGGCGCTGTTCTGGCCCTCCTTCATCGGCGCGGCGCTGATCGTTCTGTCCAACCCGGTGTCCTTCGGCGCGTTCCTCGGCGACTGGTCGCGCTACATCCCGGCGAACACCTCGCGCCGCAAGGTTGTCGGCGCCGCGTTCCTGTCCCAGATTGCCACCCTGCTGCCGTTCGTGTTCGGGCTCGCGACAGCCAGCATCATCGCGGCCAAGGCACCGAAGTACGTCGATCCGGCGGCCCCGGACTTCGTGGGCGGCCTGCTGGCCATCTCACCGAGCTGGTTCTTCCTGCCGGTGTGTCTGCTTGCCCTGATCGGCGGCATGTCGACCGGCACGACGTCGTTGTACGGCACCGGGCTCGACTTCTCGTCGGTGTTCCCGAAGCTGTCGCGGGTACAGGCAACGATCCTGGTCGGAGTCCTGTCGATCGCGTTCATCTTCATCGGCCGCTTCGGCTTCAACCTGGTGCAGTCCATCTCGACGTTCGCGACGATGATCATCACCTGCACCACGCCCTGGATGGTCGTGATGATGCTCGGGTTCTACACCCGGCGCGGCTGGTACGACCCGGACGCCCTCCAGGTCTTCAACCGCCGTCAGCGCGGCGGCCGTTACTGGTTCACGCACGGCTGGAACTGGCGCGGAATGACGGCCTGGTGGGTGGGTGCCGTGGTCGGTGTGCTGTTCACCGACATCCCCGGCCAGTTCGTCGGACCGCTGGGCGATCTCGTGAACGGCGTCGACATCAGCCTGCCGCTGTCGCTGGCCGTCGCCGCCGTGCTGTACCTGGCGATGGTGCGGCTGTTCCCCGAGCCTCGGGCGGTGTACGGGCCCGATGGCCCGCGGCTGGCCCGTTCGATCGATGTGCCGGTGCCGCCGATCACCGGTCCTGGTACGGACAGCGAGGGCACGCCCGAGGCCCTCGCCGTCGAAGGCGGTTGATGCGCTGATAGCGAGCTGGCTCGACCTGTCCGTGCCCGTGGTCACCAGGATGCCGGTGACCCGGGATGGAGGTCTCCGGGGCGTTGCGGGTCGCCGAGCACGAGGTGAACGTCCTGCGGCTGCGCATGGGGTCGCAGTACGGGACGCATGTCGACGCGCCCTACCACCTGGATGAGGCGTGGCCCGCACTGGACGATCTGCCGCTGGAGCGGTTCGCGGGGCCGGCCGTCGTCACCGAGGTCCACGGTGTGCCCGTGCGGGCGCCGATCACTGCCGGCCTGCTAGGCAATCCGCCGCGACCACGGCCTTTGCCGCCTCGGGCGTGAGCCAGGGATGGGCGAGGTCGTCGTCGGTTCCCCAGTATCGCGACCACCCGGTGGCCGGCAGCAGGATCGAGCCGGGCCGCGGCCGCAGCAGCTCCAGGGCGGAGGTGATCGGGCCCAATTCAGTCCAATCCGGCCGTGCGGGCCACCGCGCCGCCCAGCAACGCGCATGAGAAGACCGCCGGCAGGATCGAGATAGCTCGTCGCGACCATGACTCCGGCAGGGATCAGTGAGGGCACAGACCCATTTCTGTTCGTTCGCCGGGAACGCCGGGGAGATCGGAGAGCCGAGCCAGGGCCGCGTCGTTCAGGTGATGTGTCCTGGTTGAGCACATGATGCAGCACCAGCACTGCCTGTTTGAACGGGCCCAGCGCCCGGGTGCCCTTGCGGGTGCCGAGTCGCTCGCGGTGTTTGGGCGAGCAGCTTCCCGAGGTGCTCGGCGGTGGCCCTGCTGACGTCGAGCACGGCGGTGTAGGTGACACTCGTCAACGCGTGAAGCCTCTTGCCGGGAACGTGATCTTCGCGGACCTGTTCCTACCAGGGGCTTCTCGTGTTCCTGACGTCAGGTCAGTCTCCGCAGGGGACACTGACGACTCGTCACGTAGCGCAACGGTCACGTTGCTGAGAAGACCTCACTGTGCGCCAACGTACAGTGAACATTCCCTGCGTGCCCTGGCATTTTCGCCGCCCAAGCGGAGCCGACCTCCCCTCTTCGCGCGGGCCTGTGTCGGCCGTGGGGAACCCTGTGACAAGATCCGCTGGCATGTCATCTGTCATGTCGTCTGCCGTGCCTTCGTTTCCTTCGTCGCCCACGGGCCCCTCAAGAACCGGTCGCCGTCTGCTGGTCGCCCTGCTCGCGCTGCTCGCGACAGCAGGCTCCACCGTGGCCGAGGCCGGCACGCCGTCCGGTCCGGCGCCCGGCGCCGCGGTGAGCGCGGCCGAACCCGCGACGCCCGACCGCCCCAGCTACGACGTGAAGCTGCGCGCCGACGCCGACGGCTCCCACTGGGCGGGCCGGCAGACGGTGTCCTTCCGCAACGCCTCCAGCCGGCCCCTGCGTGAGGTGTACATACGTCTGTGGGGCAATGGCGAGGACGGCTGCGGGACATCCGGAAGACCGTCCCCCGTCCGCGTCTCCCACGTGCGCGGCGGCACTCCGGGCCGCCCCGGCGTGAAGTGCACGGCGTTGCGCATCGCTCTGCCGAGGCCGCTCGCACGCGGTGAGCGGACTGCCGTCTCCTTCGACGTGGCCCTCACCGTGCCCGCACGCAACAACCGCTTCGGCCGCGAAGGCGCGTTCCGCTTCCTGGGCAACGCGTTGCCGGTCCTCGCCGTGCACGACGCGAGGGGGTGGCACCTCGATCCGTATGTGTCGTACGGCGAGAGTTTCTACACCCTGGCGAGCGACTTCCGGGTGCGCCTCGACCACCCGTCCGCCCTCAAGGTCCCGGCGACCGGCAGCACATGGACCCGCCCCGGCGGTACCGGGCGTACGGTCAGCCACAGCGTCGCCAAGCGGGTGCGGGACTTCGCATGGGCGGCGGGCCCGTTCCGCACCGCGACCCAGACCTCGCCCGACGGCGTGCGCGTGAAGTCGTACTGGTCGCCGAACACGCCCGCCGCCGGTGTCCGCCTCAACCGCAAGGACGGCGTCGCCGCCATCGACCGGTTCGGCAGGGAGTTCGGCCGCTATCCGTACGGCGAGATAGACCTCGTGATGACCCCCGGGTTCGCCGGCGGCATGGAGTACCCCGGCCTGGTCATCCTCGGCACCGAGGAGGAGGGCGGCGCCACCGTCCATGAGATCGCCCACCAGTGGTGGTACGGCGTCGTGGGCAACGACGAGTACAACTCACCCTGGCTGGACGAGAGTTTCGCTCAGTACGCCAACGCGCGCTACTACCGCTGGGACGGATTCGAGTGCTCGCCGAACAACTCCTGGCCGAGCGCCACCGCCGCGCTCACCAACTCGATGGCCTACTGGTCTACACACCGTGGCGAGTACTCCCAGGTCGTGTACGGGATCGGCCCCTGCGTCCTGGCCGACCTGGAGCACGTCCTCGGGGCCGGCACCATGGCGCGCCTCATCAAGAAGTACGCCCACGACCACTGGTACGGCGTCTCCACCACCGTCGACTTCAAGAAGGCCGCACAGTCGATGACACACAGGGACCTCGGCCCCTTCTGGCAGAAGCACCGCATCCGCTGAAGTCGCACTCCGCTCGCGGGTGACGGGCGTACCCCGTCGGCGCCACGATGACGGGGTACGCGGGCAGGGCGGCGTCGTTCCGACGGTGCATCCGGGTTGATGGGGCTTCAGGAGCTGGGGCAGAACTGCGGGGTGGTCGGCGGGGGCTGACGCGACGCCAACCGTCCACTGATCACCCTCGGCATCATGTGATCAACCAGGACACATCACCTGAACGACGCGGCCCTGGAGAGCCGAGCAGACCGGATGTCAGAGATTGGCCAGTCGCCGGCTTGGCTAACCACCACCAGCGGCTTTCTCTTCATTACCGACATTATCGACGCCACCGGACTTCAGGGGAGCGCGAGCACCGCGGCGATGGCGGAGCGGAGTTCCTGGTCGGCGAGGACGGCCCGGTAGTCCCGATGGTTGGAGAGCCGCAGATCGCGGGCCCCGACGAGGCGCAGCGCCTGCCGTGCTGCGGGCGTGACCGTGCCGATGCGCAGGAACCCACGGAGTGCCTCGGCCAGGTCGCCGTAGCGGTCGTCGTCCCCGGTGAAGCGCAGGACGACCTCCTCCAAGACCGCCAGGCTGGCACCCGGATCGCAGGTGATCGCCCACAGGGTGACCGCCGCCGTCGCCCTCCCGTACTCGGTGCTCTCCATGACCTCACGCACCCGTGCGGCGTGCGCCGCGGCGGCGGGGCCGAAGTCGGACAGGAAGCGGACCGGTCCGTACGGCGACGCCTGCTCGTCGTGCACCGCCTCACCCAGGAGCCTCAGGGCGGTGCC
Source organism: Streptomyces sp. NPDC051452 (assembly GCF_044454765.1). Classification (NCBI taxonomy): domain Bacteria; kingdom Bacillati; phylum Actinomycetota; class Actinomycetes; order Kitasatosporales; family Streptomycetaceae; genus Streptomyces; species Streptomyces sp. NPDC051452. The sequence goes on along the minus strand of NZ_JBITEB010000001.1, from coordinate 1,237,215 downwards.
GTCGTCACCTCCCGCGATGCGCCACGCGGCCCACGTAATCCTGTGGTGGTTGGCCGGGTGGTCGAGGACGACCGCGTCGCGCACGGCGGACGCCGTAGAGGCGGCTGCGGGGCCCATCGCCAGCAGCACGTCGACCACCCGCAACGAGTACCGCGTGTCCTTCAGGAGTGGCAGGACGACCGGGAGCACGGGCAGCGCGTCCGGGCCCCACTCCTCGGCGACGTGCAGCAAGGTGCCCATGATCTCGCCGTGGTCGCCGTGTCGCTCGTGGTCCTTCCGCACCTCCTCCAGCAGCGCGGGCAGCAGGACGTCTGCGTGCTCGCGCAGCGGCGCGAGGACTTCGTGCATCTCCGGCCGGCGCGGATCGCCCGCTGTCCAGCTGCGCCCGAACTGCTCCCGGTAGGGCGCCCAGAGAGACTCGACCAGACCGGGGAGGCCGCGGGGGTCGCCCAGCCGGACCAGGGCCCAGCGCGCGAAGTCGCCGACGGTCCCCTCGATCCAGGAGATCTCGTCGGTTCCGGGATCGTCGAGCAGTGCCGCCAGGCGGTCGGCGTACGGGCCGGAGTCAGGGGCGAGCATCGCGAGGAGGTGCGCGGCCTTGAGCCGCACGCAGTCGTCGGCACAGTCCAGCAGCCGTGCCGCGAGGGGCAGCACCGTCGGTGCCGCGGAACGCCGCAGCACCAGGTGCCGCCACGCCTCGTCCAGGACGACCCGGCGCAGCCCGTCGTCCGCGGTGCGTTCCGCCGCCTCGGCCAGCCGGGTCACGAATGACAGGGCGGCCGGGGGAACGTGGTCGAGGAGACCGGACACCCATGCGGCGACGTCGTCACGGGTGAAGGGCATCTCGACGTCCGGCAGCCACCAGATCCGCTCGAACCGGGGCCGTACGGCAGGATCGGCGAGGACGTCCAGCAGCAGGTCGGCGTGCCGGAGTGGGGCGGCGCGGTCGAGGGAGGCCTGGGCGATCACGGCCGCGACCTTCATCACCGGCTCGTCGTCGCTCAGCACCCGGCTCAGCACCGCCTCCACCACGCGGGTGAACCGGTGCCGGCCGCCGGGAGACCCGGTCTCGGGCGCGTCGGCGGTCGTCGCGGCGCGGGTGCCCAGAGCCAGCAGGAGGGGCAGACGTACGGCCGGGGCCCTCTCGCCATGCCACCGATTCAGCAGCGCGTCGTCGTCCCCGAGGAGGAGGGCGGCCCGCCGGACGCTCGGCGCGGGGTCCGCGAGGAGCGCCGTGATCTTGTCGTCCTGACGCCGCCACTCCTCCCACCACGCTCCGTGCCTGTCCTGTTCACCGGCCTCGCACGCCGCACCTTTCAGGGCGCCGAGCAGTTCGACGAGAGTGACTCGTGCGCCGTTGGCGGGGTCGGAGGCGAGCGCCGTGAGGAACGGCAGGGCCGCGACCGCGGCCGACGGCAGCCCGCCCCCCGGGGCGAACAGGCAGGAGTACAGCGGGTGGCAGTCCTCCTCCGTCGCCGCCGGGCCTCGCCTGACCAGGTGGCGCAGCGCCTGCGGGATCTCCTTGACCGGATGGTGCTCCGGCACGCCCGTCCGGAAGCGGCTCCAGTCCACCGCGTCCACCGCCTCGACCGAAGTCCCCGCCACTACCACCCCGTAAGTCCGCCGTACGTCGACCGACTGACATCCTGCCATCCACCCACCGGGGCACCGAACAGCTGTTCAGTGTTCGAGTCGTCCGGCTGTTGACCCTCGACTTGGTGGAGGGCTCAGAGTGCTGGGTGTGGAGAGCGAGATGCGCAGTATTGGTGAGATGGCCCGGGACAGTGGACTGAGCGTGAGCGCCCTGCGGTTCTACGACGGTGCCGGCGTACTGGTCCCGGCCTGGGTGGATCCGGTGAGCGGCTACCGCTGGTACGGCCCGGAGCAGCTTGAGGAGTCCCGGTTGCTGGCCCGGCTGCGCCGGGCTGGTATGCCGTTGGCGGATATTCGGCTGGTACTGGCCGGATGGTCCGGTGCGGACACCGACCTGGTGCGCAAGCTGCTCCAGGCGCATCTGCGCCGTCTCGAACTCGGGCTGTCCGATGCCCGCAATGAGTTCTCCACGATCCGAGCACTACTCGAATGCAGGGAGAACCCCATGACTTCGCTCCGCACCACGACCGTCCGGTCGGCTGTCTTCGCACCCGACTTGGCCGCCGCGCTGGACGCGGTCCGTTTCGCCGCCAGTACCGACCCGGAGCTGCCGATGCTCGGTGGTGTCCTGTTCGACATCGAGGGCGACATGTTCCGTGTCGTGGCCACCGACCGGTACCGGATGGCTGTCGCACGGGCCGCTGCCACCGGGCATGGCGGCCCCCGTGTGCAGATCATCGTGCCGTCCCCGCTCGTCGACGCGATGCGGGCGCTGCTGAGTGACGACGCATCCGTTCAGCTCACGGTGGATGGTGACCGCGTGGCCTTGGAGACGGGGAACGGTCAGGCAGCCGGCCAATGCCTCGATCACGACTTTCCTGATTACCGTCGCCTCATCCGCCTGCCGGCAGGGCGCCGTGCCCTTGTCGATGTCCCGGCTTTCCGGGAGATGGTGGAGACCGGTCCCGTCCGTGCGAGCGAGGTGCGCGAGCAGGACGGCGTGCCCTGTGACCTCACCGTGCTCAAGGTGGCGGCCGACGGCGTGGTGACCGTCTGCGAAGACGGTGACGACGATCAGGACCGTATCGCCGTCAACCGTGAGTTCCTTCTGCAAGCCCTCGCCGCCGGAGCCCGGGACGAACTGCTGCTGGAGTTCGGCGCCCCTACAGCACCCCTGGCGATCCGCCGTACCGACACGGAGGACACCTTTTCGCTACTGATGCCTGTCCGCCTGGAGAACTAACCACGCGCGGCTGGACCCCGCCCCTCCACTGGTCAGGCTGCCGGGGCGGTCAGGGCGGCCTTGGCCGCCAGGCGGAGATTCCTGATCATCGGATTCGGGTCGCCCTTGCGGCTGACCAGGACGACCTGGCTCGGGGGAGCGCCCTCGACCGGGACGGTGACGAGGTCGTGACGCAGTGAGCTGCGCCGATCGCCGACCGGTAGCACGGCGATAGCCCTGCCGCTCGCGACGAGTTCGAGTTTGTCCTCGTAGCTCTCGATCGGCGGCACTCCGGCCCCGAGGACCCGGTAGGAGGTCCACTCCACGGTCTCGAACGCGCACGGCGCCGCCTCCTCGCCAGCCAGTTCCTCCGCGGTCACCGACGCGCGGTCGGCCAAGGGATGGCCTCGCGGGACCACGAGCATCCGGGGCTCCTCGTACAGCGGGGTGGTGATCACGTCGTCGGTGGCGAGCGGCAGCGGAACCCGCGCGATCAGGGCGTCGACGCGCTTGTCGGACAGCGCCCCGACGTCGCGACAGCTCAGGTACCGGGTGGCGATCTCGGCGTCCGGGTAGCGGCGGCGCAGTTCCCGTACGGCGGCAGTGATCACCAGGTCTTCGACGTAGCCGATGGCGATTCGTTCGGTCTCGGCTTGTTCATGCACGGCCAGTTCGGCCTGGCGGGCGGCCTTCAGCAGGGCTTGGGCACGGGGGAGGAATTTCTGCCCGGCCGGAGTGAGCCGGGTGCCCTTGGGCTCGCGGTCCAGCAGTCGTGCGCCGAGGTACTTCTCGAGCCGTTGGATCTGGCGGCTCAGCGCCGGCTGGGCCACGTGCAAGTCGGCGGCGGCCCGGCCGAAGTGCCGGTGCGCCGCCACCACGGTGAAGTAGCGCACCAGCCGCAGTTCCAGGTCTTGTCCGAGATCGTTCACCCTTCCAGCGTAGGCGTCATGCCGTTTCGGAATGATGAGGTTGCCGAACCGGTCTTGGACGGCCATGCCGTCCTGGGCCTTGACTGAAGGAGCAACGTTTCCCGAAGAAGGCGACAGGTGCGATGAAGGCTATCCAGTTCCACGAAGCGGGCGGGCCGGAAGTTCTGCGGTATGACGAGGTACCGGTTCCCGAGATCGGCCCCGGCGAGGTGCTCGTCCGGGTGCACGCGGTGGGCATCAACCCGCCGGACTGGTACCTGCGTGAGGGGCTGAAGGTCATGCCGGCCGAAATGAGGCCGGCGCTGGAGTTCCCCCTGATCCCCGGAACGGACATGTCGGGCGTAGTTCAGGCGGTCGCTCCGGACGTGCTCGGCTTCGCCGTCGGTGACGAGGTCTTCGGCATGCTGCGGTTCCCCGGATTCGACGGCCGGACGTACGCCGAGTATGTGGCCGCGCCGGCCTCGGACCTGGCTCACAAGCCGGCCGGTATCGACCACGTGCGGGCGGCTGCGGCGCCGATGGCCGTGCTCACGGCCTGGCAGTACCTGGTTGATCTCGGCCACGAGGTGCCGTCTCCTTTCACCGGTCAGGTGCACCGGCCGGTGCCGATCACGCCAGGGATGACCGTGCTGGTCAACGGGGCCGCCGGTGGAGTGGGCCACTTCGCGGTGCAGCTGGCGAAATGGAAGGGCGCACATGTAATCGCGGTGGCCTCGGGCCGGCACGAGCGGTTCCTGCGCGAGCTCGGCGCCGACGAGTTCATCGACTACACCAGGACGCGGGCCTCGGACGTGGTCAGCGGTGTCGACCTGGTGATCGACACCGTCGGCGGCCCGGACAGTTCACGTTTCCTGACCGTACTCAAGCGCGGCGGCACCATGCTTCCGGTGTTCTTCGCCCAGTACGACCCGGAAGAGACGGCGTCTCTGGGCATCACGGTCTCGAACATTCAGGTGCGTTCCAACGGCCCGCAACTCGCCGCGATCGGGCGCCTGTTCGATGAAGGCAATCTCCAGGTGGGGGTGGAAAGCACCTACCCGCTGCCCGACGCGCGCAACGCACACACGCGAGCCGCGCAGGGTCACATCCAAGGCAAGATCGTGCTGACGGTGGTCTCGTAACGGCCGAACTCCAGACAGCCGGTGCCGACCACGACGTTGCCCAGGTGGTGCCGCACTCTTTCGGGCTGGGCCGTGTTCCCGGCACGGATGAAATCGCGCGGGTCCGTCCGCACAGCGGCCCACCGTGCAGCATCGAGGCGGTCCCGTGGACGTATGGGTGAAGCGGCCGGAAGGCGCCGACTACGACACCCCGCCGATGGCCAGCGCGGTTCGCGCCAGCCCGCGCAGCCAGGCGTGGGCGTGGTCGGTGTCGTAGCGCTGATGCCACGACAGGTATATCGGTGCCGAGGGCAGTTCGAGTGGGAGTGGGAGGACGACCAGGCCGAGGTCGGCGACCGCTGACCGGGTGGTGGCTTCGGGGACACTGACCAGGAGGTCGGAGCCGCGCGCGAATTCCAGCGCGGCCGCTTCCGTGGGCGCGGTCGCCACCACGCGGCGGGTGAGGCCGAGCCGCGCGAGGGCGTCGTCGAGGGCATTGCTGAGGTTTCCACGTCGCGAGACGGTGACGTGGTCGGCGGCGGCGTACCGCTTCGCGGTGACGGTCCTGACGCGGGTGAGGGGGTGCCCCTGCCTCACGACGATGACGAGGCGGGTCTCGCCCACGTTCTCGGCACGGATGTCCGGTGCGCTCGGGCGGTTGGCGTTCGCCTCCAGGTCGACCTCGCCGCGCCGCAACTCGGGGGTGTCGACGCCCGATTCCGCGACGAAGCGCAATCGCACGCCCGGCGCCTGTCCGCGCACGGCCGTGAGCAGTGCGGGGCCGCTCAGGGCGACCAGGGAATCGTGCCAGCGGAGGGTGAAAGTGCGCTCCAACGTTGCCAGATCGAGTTCACGGCTCGGCGCCAGCACCCCCTGCACCTGGTGCAACAGCTCGTGGACCTGTTCCCGGACAGCGATCGCGTACGGCGTCGGGGTCATCGTGCGGCCGGTGCGCACCAGGATCTGATCCCCGGTCGTGCGCCGAATCCGACCCAGACTCCGGCTCATCGCGGGGGCGGTGACGTGCAGACGCGCGGCCGCCCCGGCCACACTTCCCTCCTCCAGCAGCGCGTCGAGCGCGGTGAGCAGATTCAAGTCCAATTGCATGTGAGTAATTGTATTCGTGCCTGACATGCATTTGAAGTTAATGAATGGGCTGTATAGCTTCGAGACGAGAGCGCAAGACGGAACGAACACCTTGCCCCGACCAGCCTCATCCCCCCCTTTTCACACGGGAGTACCACCATGTCCGAAACGCTTCAGACCACTGACGTCGCCGCCTCCGACGCCGACCTGCTCGGTCAGACCGCGATCGCCGTGCGCGCGGCCGGTTCGGCGCTGGGCGAGCGCTTTGGCGAGGTGGTCCGCTACCAGACCCGCGAAGAGCTGATGCGCGCGCTCGCCGCCAACGACGACACGGCCCTCGACATCCTGCGCCCCCGCCTCACGCGCCTGCGCCCGGACGCCGGCTGGGTGGAGGACGAGCTGGACGGCGGGGCGCTGCCGCCCGGCGAATGGTGGGTCGTGGATCCGGCCGAAGGTAACGTCAACCACCTGCACGCCCTGCCGGAGTGGGCGGTGACCGCCACCCTCGTGCGCGAGAACCAGCCGGTGCTCACCGCGGTCCACCTGCCGTTGACCGGCGAGACCTACACCGCGCTCACCGGCGCGGGCGCCCACCTCGACGGCCGGCCGCTGCACGTCTCCCAGACCGCGGACCTCGGCCTGAGCATCGTGGCCACCAGCCAGGCCCGGCCCGACGAGGACGAGAAGGTCGTGCGGCGCGTCGGCTCCTCGATCACCGCGATGCTCTTCGACGCGCTCGTCGTCCGCACCGCCGTGCCCGCGACCCTGCACCTGCTGAACGTGGCCGCCGGCCGGATCGACGCCTTCTGGCAGTTCGCCGGCGCCCGCGCGGACCTGCTTCCCGGAGCGCTGCTCGTCACCGAGGCCGGCGGACGGATCTCCGACGCCGAGGGCCGCCCCTGGACCCCGCAGAGCGAGAGCTTCCTGGCCGCCGCGCCCGGCGTCCATGCCGAGGCCGTCGCCACGCTCTCACGATGACCGCGCACCACAACCCGCCCCCACGAAAGGACCACATCATCATGACCACGATCGCAGTTCTCGGAAACGGCCGCGTCGGCGGCAACCTGGCCACAGCCCTCGCCCGGGCAGGACACGAGGTGACCGTGGCGGACCGCACGCCGGGCGCCGCCGCGGACGCCGCCCGGACAGCCCGGATCGTCGTCAACGCCACCCCGGGCGCCGGTTCGCTGGACCGGCTCGCAGCTCTACGCGTAGAGCTGCGGGACAAGATCCTCGTGGACGTCTCCAACGCCACCACCGACGGACCGGATGGACTGCCCGCCGACCTGATCCACCCCGGCTCTAGCCTCGCCGAACAACTCCAGGAAGCGCTCCCCGAGACGCGCGTCGTCAAGACACTCAACACCATGCTCTTCCCGGTGATGACCGCGCCGGCCACGCTCTCCCAGACGCCGACCGCGTTCCTCTCCGGCGACGACCCGCAGGCCAAGCAGACCGTCCGCGAACTGCTCACCGACCTCGGCTGGCAAGAGGACTGGATCGCCGACCTCGGCGGGATCCAGACCGCCCGCGCCACAGAGGCCGCGATCCTGTTCGTACCGCACGTGATTCGGTCCGGCGGATTCGCGCCCTTCGCGATCTCGATCGCCCGCTGATCCGCACACAGTGCATCGCCGGGGCACGGCATCACGCAGACGAAGTTCGACAAGCGGGTGGAAGAGGCCGCTGCATGCCGCTGCACACCTGCGATCACCACCGGGGACACACCGCGCTGAAAGGTCGACCACCCGCCGGCCGCGCCCCCAACGTCCCGGGGCAGCAAATCTAGAACGGTGTAAGGGTCAGCTAGAACGGTGTCAGGGTCAGCCGGATCCCGGTGGGTGCGGTGTCCTGGATGTAGGACGCGAAGTCGGCGACATCGTCGAAGGCGAAGCCGTAGGCCTTGCCGTCCTGTGTCGCCGCGTGAACGGCCTTCGCGTAGTGGTTCGTCAGGTCGGTCCGGTAGAAGGCCGATGCGTCGGTGACCGGCTGGGCGGGGTTGCCGAGCAGGGTGGAGCGGTTGAAGCCGGCGCCCAGGACCGCGGCGACAGGACCGGTGGTGCCGTCGTTCGGGGCGGCGAGGTTGCCGTCGCAGAACAGGACGTCGCGGGTGGACGGTTTGCCGAATGCGACCTGGGCCGGACCGTCGAAGGTGAACTTGTCGGCGCGTACCCGGCCGGTGAAGGTGCCCGCGTTGGTGGCGACCGTGAGGTCCTTACCGGTGTAGGTGCTCCACACCTGGTCGATGTACGGGGCGAAGTAGTCCTTGGCGAACAGGCCCGCGTCGAGCCCGTGGCCGGGAGCGATGACACGAAGGTCGTCGACGACCAGGGGGGCGAACTCCGCGACCTGCTTGACGGCGCTGAACACCGCGGCCCGGCCGCCGTCGCGCAGGGTGCCCGTGGTCTGGTCCTTGGCTCCCGTAAGACGGATGCTCATCGGCACGCTGAACATGTCGACCATGGTCGTGTTGCAGAACATGCCCGAGGCGTTGTGGGTGAACTCGGCGCAGTCGTGCAGGACGCGGTAGTTGGGGTCGGAGGTCACCCAGCCGGCGGGGTACTGCAGTGCCGCGTTGCCGTTCCCGTCCGCGACGGCCTTGAACTTCAGTTTCTCGCCCAGCGACACGTAGATGCGGCCGGACATGCGGGGCAGCGTGAGGCGGGCCTCCCCGCTCGCGGGCAGGGAGAGGGCGTAGTCGGTGAAGCCGTCCGCGCCGTTGTCGGACAACGATATCGGGGCCAGGGTGCCGTCAGGGGTGACCCGGACCTGCTTGCCGTCCTGGTTGCCGACGATGTAGACGTGCACCGAGGCGTTGTCGAACGAGCCGCTGTTGTTGACGATCGTCAGCGGGAGCGACCCTGCCGCTGCGGCCTTCGTAACGTTGTCCGTCGTACCGGCGAGGGCGTGGGGAGCCAGGGCCGCCGCGGCGGGCGCCGCTATCGCCGCTCCGCCCAGGGCGACGAGCAGCTTGCGGCGGCTGAGACTGCGCTGATGACGTGGTGCCATGTTCTTGTGCCTTTCCTTGGTGCGTGTGCCTCGTGGAGGCGAGTGGGGGGTGGGGTGGTCGTGGGGGTGGACCGTCCGCCGTGCGGGGGTCAGCCCACGGTCCACTTCTGGTTGGCGGTGCCGCCACAGGTCCAGATCTGCAGCCGGGTGCCGTCGGCCGCCGAATTGTCCTTGGCGTCGAGGCACTTGCCCGCACCGCTGTTGGTGAGGTCGTGGGCGGAGGTGTAAGTCCACTGCTGGGCCTTGCTGCCGTTGCAGCCGTAGAGCTGGACCGGGGTGCCGTCCTCGGTGGAACCGCCGCGTACGTCGAGACACTTGCCCAGCGCGCGCAGGGTGCCGTCACTGCCCAGCGTCCACTTCTGGGCGTCGACGCCGTTGCAGTCGTGTAGTTGGATCGGCGTCCCGTCCGCGGTGGAAGCTCCGGCAACGTCGACGCACATTCCGCCGATGCCCTTGATGACGCCGCCGGCGCCGGTCGAGCCGGTCGAGCCACCCACGTCGGAGGTCGAGGCGCGGACGTAGTCGACGGTCATCGTCTGCGGGAAGGAAGTGGCCGAGTCGGGGCTGCCGGGCCAGTCGCCGCCGACGGCGAGGTTCAGGATGAGGAAGAACGGATGGTCGTAGACCCACTTCTTGCCACCGAGGTCGGACGGCGTGCGGGTCTCGTAGGGGTGGCCGTCCACCGACCAGGTGATCGCCGCCGGGCTCCAGTCGACGGCGAAGACGTGGAAGTCGTCGGCGAACGCCTTGCCGTCAGGGAGGGTGTACGCGGCACCGAGCCCGCCGGAGCCGGAGTAGCCGGGGCCGTGGATGGTGCCGTGGACCATGCCGGGTTCCTTGCCGACGTTCTCCATGACGTCGATCTCCCCGCTGTCTGGCCAGCCCGCGTTGGGGAGGTTGTCACCGAGCATCCAGAAGGCCGGCCACATCCCCTGGCCACGGGGGATCTTGATACGGGACTCGAAGTGCCCGTACTTCTGGGTGAAGCCGCGTGCCGTGTTGAGGCGGGCCGATGTGTACTGGCAGGTCCCGTTCCAGCACTGCAGCCCGGAGTCGGTGTTCTTGCGTGCTGTGATCACCAGGTGGCCCTGGCCGTCGAGGGCGGCGTTCTGGTTGCCCGGTGTGTAGTACTGCAGTTCGTGGTTCCCATTGCCCGAACCGCCGGTCTCGAGCGTCCACTTGGTGGGGTCGGGAGCGCTTCCCGCACTGCCGTCGAAGTCGTCGGACCAGGTCACCCCGGTGGGTGCGGCGCTTGCCCGGTTCGCCCCGGATCCGGTCGTCGTGATGAGGAGGACGGTGACGAGTGCGGCGGCGACCAGTGAGACCAGTCCGCCGAGCGTCCACCGCCTAGCGCGATGAGCTGCCATGGCTGGGATGACACCTTGTCTGTGGGGGTGCAGGTGGTTCCACCCGTACGGCGGGCCGCGAACGACGAGGCAGATCGTTCCGCGTGAGAGCGCTCTCTCAGCTGTGGTGAGCCGCGGGGGGATCCCGATGGTACGCACGACCGTTGCCTCGTCCAACTTGTTCAGGCTGCCACCAAACCCCCCTGAACTGCGGTTACTTGGCGAACGAACCGAGACTCAAGAATGCTTAAGAAGCGTTTAAGCCTCACTTAAGAAGGGCGACTCTCCGAGACCACCCGCCGGACTGGTCAATTCCGCTGATGTGGCGGCATTCGCACACAAGGGCCGCGGCCAGCCCGCAGACGGGGCCGACAGCGCAATTGAGACAGGAGACGCTTCCTTCGGCATGGGGAAGCGACCGGCTCGGCCGACCCGCACTCCCAGCCTGGCTCGCCAAGAAGGTGTGGCAAGGTCACCCAAAGGCAGCGAAGTCCGATCGGACGTGACGCCCTTCACGGGAGAGGGCCGACATACCCCGGAATCCTGATGGGAGGGTCAGCAGCCCTCTCCGTATTTCCGAGTGGTACCCACGCTGCTCTGCCAGCGGCAGAACAGCAGCCGGGCCAAGCTCGACGATCACTACAGTCCCGTCTCATGACGACGATCACGACGCGTACAGTCGAGTATCCGGGCGACGGTTTGACGATGATCGGGCACCTCGCGCTCCCGGCCGGTGTCCACCGCCGGCCCGCGGTGCTGCTCGGACCAGAGGGCATGGGGCTCAGCGACGTCGAGCGCCGCCGGGCCGATGCTCTCGCCGAACTGGGATATGTAGCCCTGGCCTTCGACCTTCACGGCGGGCGCTATTTGGCGGACCCGGAAGAGATGCTGGCGCGTTGCCTGCCGCTGCTCGCAGATCCCGACCGGATGCGGGGCATCGGCCATGCGGCGCTCGACGTGTTGCGCACCGAACCGCGGGCCGACCCCGACCGGATCGCCGCCGTCGGCTACGGCACCGGGGGCGCCGTCGCGCTGGAACTGGGGCGCGGCGGCGCCAGCCTGCGCGCGATCGGGACAGTCAACGCGACGACCACGGGCCGACCGGGCGAGGCGGCACGCATTCGCTGCCCGGTGTGGGCCGGGGTCGGGTCGGAAGACCCGATCATGCCGCCCGCGCAACGGGACGCGTTCACCGCCGAGATGCAGGCCGCGGGCGTCGACTGGCGCCTCACGGTCTACGGCGGCGCCTTGCACGCCTTCCACCACCCGCCGGTCGACCACCCCACGGTCCCCGGCGTCGGCTACCACCCGCAGCACGCGAAGCGAGCCTGGCGCGACGTCGTCGACCTGCTCGCCGAGTGCCTGCCCCTGACGGGGGGTCTGGGGCAAGACGCAAGTAAGCATGCCGGCACCGGGCGCTGACCGTCCCCTCCTCTCAAGGCCGCACAGCAGAAGCGCATTCTGACGGATGCAAGATCACGGAAAGGCGTCGTCAACTGCCGCGACGCACACCGTATTTACGGTGCGGCAGAGGCCCCCCACGGTGATCACCGCGACCTGTGGCGGGGCAGGCAGGCCGCCGGGGCGACGTGTACACATTTGCCACGGCAGTGCCGGAAGGCAGGGCGGGCGAGACGCTCGAACCGGTGAGCGAACCCGGGCGCGGGGGCGCGCTCCGCTGGGGACGGCCACAACCCCTCCCGTTCCAGGAGATCTCCGCCGCGGCGACGGCGCCGACCACGGGTGGCTAACCACGTGTTCCTCGACTTCATGCACGAGGGAGAGGTCCGCACGGCGGCGTTAACGGTGCACGACGGCGGCGCGGCCGCGGCGCCTGGGCGGCACGGTGAGGAGACGCCCGCCGAAAGCGGAGACCGGACACGCGACCGAACCCGCGCGCCGCTGAGGCGGAGGAGCTCCCAAGTCCACGTCCGGGCTCGACCGGGGCCCGCTTCACGTAACTATGTGATCATGATATACACGTCCCCCACATCTTCTTCACTTTCAGTTTCCTAGGCTGGGACTCCTCGTGAGCGCTGCTGGTTCCGGCAGGCGGGTGCAACCTGCCCGCCCGGGTGATCCTTCTCGTATCGGCCCCTACCGGATCATCGGCCGCCTCGGCTCCGGCGGCATGGGGACCGTCCATGCCGGTCTCACCGCCGACGGCCTCAGGGCCGCCGTCAAGGTGATCCACCCTGCGCAGGCCGAAGACCCGGATTTCCGGGCCCGGTTCCGCCGCGAGGTGCAACTGTCCGCGCGCGTGCAGGGGCCCTGCCTCGTGCCGCTGCTCGCCGCCGACCCCGAAGCCGACGCGCCCTGGCTGGCGACCGCCTACGCTCCAGGCCCTACCCTCAACCAGTATCTGGCCGACCACGGCCCCCTGACCGGCGGCACCTTGTACGCCTTCGCGACGGGCACGGCCCAAGCACTGGCGGCCGTCCACGAAACCGGCGTCGTCCACCGGGACATGAAGCCCCAGAACGTCATCCTCACTCCGGGCGGCCCTCGCGTCCTCGACTTCGGCATCGCCCGCGCCGCCGACGGCACGAGCGTGACCCGCACGGGCGTCATGACCGGCACCCCCGGCTGGATCAGCCCCGAGTACTACCGCACCAGCACCGCAGGGCCGGAGGGCGACATGTTCGCCTGGGGCGCGCTCGTCGCCTACGCCGCCACCGGCCGGCTCCCCTTCGGCGCCGGTGCGCCGGACGTGGTCGCGTTCCGTGTGATGTCCGGGGAGCCCGACCTGGACGGTATTCCCGAGGAACTGCGCGAAGTCGTCGAGAGTGCCCTCGCGAAGGAACCCGCCGACCGGATATCCGCCGCCTCGGCCGCGCAGGAGTGCTCGCGTTTCCTCGCCGCCCAGGCCACCCAGGTCCTCGCGCGCGGCGACGGACCGGCACCCACCGAGGTCGGCGAACTGGTCACGGCCGTCTGGGAGATGCCCGAGGTGGACGACCCCACCTGGCACGCCCCCTCCGCATCCTCCCGCAGACGGGCCGTCACGACCGTGCTCGTGGCCGCCGCTGTGATCGGTGCTCTCGTCGGCGGCGCCTTGGCCTTTCCGGCCGCCTTCCCGAACGGCGGGGACCGTGGCGGCGCCGGCGACGCCGCCGCCGGCCGGTCGACCGCGTCCCCGGCCCGGCACGCCGGCGGCGCCACCGGGCCCACAGGGCCCACAGGGCCCACAGGGACCACTAGCCCCGCTGCGGCGACGCGGACCGCGGCCGATCCGCGCGGGATCCGCGTACCTACCGATCCGCTGGCCGGCGTGGCCCACCCCGCCTTCACACGGGCCGGTGACGAGGCCCAGCCGTCGGACGACGAGTGGAGAGCGAGCACCACCGCCGGCACCCAGGAGGAGAAGGACACCGCCCGGGCGATCGAGGACGCCGCGAGGTCCATGCTCGCCACCAAGGGCCTGGACTACCTCACTGCCACGGTCACGTTCAACCGGCGTGCGCAGACCGTGATGGTGACCGGCGGGCCGGTCTCCCAGCTGCCGGAGGACGACCAGGAGGTGTTCCGCAGGGCAGGAGAGATGGCATCCTGCACCACCCTCGCCCACCGTCTCCAGGCCGGCCCCACCACCTGGCCCTACGGCCGTTACTCCGTCTTCTGGAAGAACTCCGACGACGACACGGAAGCGGACGTCCTCGGCTTCGGCCAGGCCACCGACGGGTGTGACAACGAGGTCGCCGGGCAGTGGCACGGAGACGAGACCGGCATGGCGACCGCGCAGATACCCAGTGCCGACAAGGACGAGATCCGGGTCGCCGACGCCACGGACAAGGCCATCACCGCCGCGTGGAAGACCCGGGTCGCCGAGGGCTACGGCGTTGACCCCTCCGCCGCAGACGACGACATCAGCCTCGGATTCGACCCGGCCGAGAAGGCCGCCTACGTGTGGATCCAGGACACCTATGGAGCACTGATCGGCCGCGCCCAGAGAGACAACTTCCAGGATGTCGCCCGGAGGACCACCTGCCGGAAGCTGAGGGACGAGTACAGCAGGAACCAGTCCTGGCGGTACATCCGCTGGTCCGTGGCCGTCTACGGCGGAAACATGGGAACCCCCGAGTTCATCGGCTCGGGCGACTGCCTCTCCTGACCCGGCCGGGCGGCGTGACGACGCCCCGAGGACGAAATCCCTGGCCCTCCCCCGAGAGAAGCACCGGTGATCTCGATATCGAAGCTCGACTTCATATGCCGTCTGAAGGAGCAGACAACGAGAACAACGAAGCCCTCCGGCCGGCGATGTGCCGGCCGGAGGGCCTTGCCGGGATTCGGCTCCGTCAGCCGTCGGACTCCGCCGACGGGAGATAGGCACCGGGCACGGCGTTCGGCGCGTACACCTTCTTGTCACCCGGGTACGGCTTGGTGAAGTCGTGCGTCTGGTACCACGTGTAACGGTTCATCTGCTCGGGGTTGGCGTAGTCGGGCACGGCATTCGGTCCGGTCAGCCGCTGGTGCGACGCCCATGTCTTCCACTGCGCCGCCACCGTCCGCGCGGCCCGTGGCACCGCCGTGGACGTCGGCGCCGCCGCGGCCTTGGTGTCCTGCGGCGCCGGGGTGTCCGAACCGCAGGAGGGCTGGGGGCTCACGCCGAGGGTCAGCGAGGTCCGGTTGGGCACCACGGTGAACGGGGTGTCGTCCGCCTTCAGGGTGAACGCCCCGTACATCGGGGTGGCCGCGCTGTCGAGCTGGTTCATCGGGTGGACGCCGAGGATCTGCTCGATCGTGCGGACCATCGTGATCTGCGAATAGTAGTGGTTGTCGACGGTGCCGTGCTTGGCGTAGGGACTGATGACCTGGACCGGCGCACGGTGGCCGTCCACGTGGTCGAGACCGTTCTGGGAGTCGTCCTCGACGACGAAGATCACCGAGTCCTTCCAGTACTCGCTGTGCGAGATCTCGTCGACCATCCGGCCGACCGCGAGGTCGTTGTCCGCGACCGCGGCGGACGCGTTCGCCGGGCCACCTGTGTGGTCGTTGGAGAACCAGAACATGTTCAGGTTCGCCGGGCCGTTCTTCTCGAAGTCCTGCTTCCAGATCTGCTGCTTGTAAATGTCCGGCACGCCGAGGTCGAACATCGGGAAGCCCTGCACCGACACCTTGTTGAGCGACGGGATCGCCGAGCCCGTCTTGATGGGGTACTGGGTCTGCGCTCCGGTCGCGGCCATGTTCTTGCTGTCGCAGTACAGGTTCTGCCAGTTCGCGCCGGCCGGCTTGGACTCCATCGACTGGAACTCGCCGAAGTCCTTGACGGACTTCCCGGCCGCCTGCGCACCGGTCCAGATGAAGCCGGACTTCTGGTGGCCGAGAACGTCGTCCTCGGTGTCGTAGCTGCGCGTGTACTCGCCGGCGGAAGACTCGGTGTACTCCGGGTTGTCCGACTGCATCAGCCAGTTGTGGCCCTCGGCGGAGTTCGTGCCGACGTCGTAGAAGTTGTCGTAGAGCCCGAACTGCCGGGCCAGCGCGTGCTGGTTGGGCGTGACGTTCTCGCCGAACGTCGTCAGCGAGGAGTCGCCGTCGCCCTGCGGCATGTCGCCGAAGACCTGGTCGTAGGTCCGGTTCTCCTTGACCAGCAGGAACACGTGCTTGATCGTCGAGGGGTCGCCCAGGCGCGCCGGGACCGGAAGCGGCCTGGCGTGGCCGTTGCCCTTGCCCTTGGCGGTGAGGACCGAGCCGGCCGTCCAGCCGTTCTGCCTGAACACCTTGGCCGTCTGGGAGCGGATGACGCTGTCGTCGGGCAGGCTGAACTGGGTCAGGCTGGACGTCGTGTCGTGGGTGCCGTGGCCGGCGCTGGTGGTGGGGCGGCGGGCGTCTATGCCACGGGTGTTGGACACGACCACCTGCTCGCCGACGGTGGTGATCGCCGAGGGGTAGTAGTCCGTGGGGAGCAGGCCGACATAGCGGGCCGGCTGCTGCGCGGAGGTGTAGCGGTAGACGGCGACGGCGTTGGCGCGGCCGAGCGTCACCAGCAGGCGGTTGTCGTCGGTGAGCGTCACCGCGTTGGGCTCGTAACCGACCGAGGCCTCCGGCCACGGCTGGGTGGCGATGGTCTGGACGACCTTGTCCTTGGCCGTGTCGATGACCGAGACGCTGTTGTCGGCGGTGTTGGTGACGAACACGGTGCCCTGCTTGGCGTACACCGCGGTCGGGTGCAGACCGACGTCGATGCTGCCGACGGCGGCGGATGGGTCCGCCGTGTCGATGACACTGACCGTGCCGCTGGTGGCGGCACCGGTGTCGGGGTTGGCCGGCACCTGGGTGCCGTAGGAGTTCATGGTGGTGTCGCCGGCCTTGGCCGGACGCCCGCCCTCGTTGCTGACGTAGAGCTTGCCGCCCACCAGGGCGAGACCGCGCGGGGCGTTGCCGACGGCCCAGCTCTGCTTGACGGTTCCACTGGCCGCGTCGATGGCGACCACCTTGTTCTGGCCGTTGACCGCCGAGTACACGGTGGTGCCGTCGGCCGAGAACACCGCGGCGCCCACGAGCGCGTGCTTGGTGCCGTCGGCGGGGACGGATACGGTCACCGGGTTGGCGAGGGTGCCGTCCGCGTTGACGGTGAACTTGGTGTAGCCGTCGACCTGGCCCAGCCACAGCTGCGTGCCGTCGGGCGAGTAGGTCGGGCCCTCCTGGCCGACGGAGCCGCTCTTGATGCGCAGGTCGTCGGCCGCGTTGGTGCCGACCTTCTGCTTCACCTGCCCGGTCGCGAGGTCCAGGACGACCAGTGAGGCGTCGCCGTCGGCGACCGCGGCGGCGAGGTGGGTGCCGTCCGGGCTGACCGTGGACGACATGATCTTGCCGTCATTGATGACGGTGCGGTCGCCGTACGGCTTGATGTACTGGTCGCTGGAGATGACCTGGCCGTCGCGGGTGACCTGGGCGACCTGCTGGGTGCCGAAGTGCCACGTCGAGGCGACGGCCGTCCCCGTGACGCCGAGGGCGACGGCGATGCCGGCCGTCACGAGCGCGGTGCGCCGACCGACGCGTCTGCCGAAGAGGCTGACCTGCTCTTCCTCGTCAACCCGGCGTTGCCGTGTTACCTGCATGGGCTTATCCCTTCGAGGTGGTGTCAAGCAGTTCGACGTTGCCGTCGAACTGCCAAAGGGGGTTCGGGGCGTCCCGGGTGGGAGTACGGACGAGGAAGTAGCCGTTCACTTCCTTCGGTCCGTCGCCGTCGGCCACGAACCGCCCGTCTGAGGCGACGTCGAGTTGGTAGACGGCCGCACCGGCCACCGCGACGTCGGGGAGATGCCAGGTCACGACGCAACGCCAGTCGTTGCCCGCGCCCTCCTGGACGCCCTGGCCGTCGCTCTTGGTGCAGGCCGCCGTGGCGCGCAGCTTCGCCTCCGTGACGGCGGGGCGGTGCAACTGCCGGGTCTGCAGGCGGTAGAGGTGGGCGAAGGCCGTGGCCATCGACCGCTGGATCTTGTCCTGCTCGATGCCCGAGCCCATGGACGGGGTCGCCGTGGCGACCACCGCGACGGTGAGGGCGGTCAGGGCGGCCGGCGGCAGAACTCCGACGGTGAGGGCGCGGCGCCCGGCACCGTCGTAGGCCGGATTGGTGAAGTCCCGCCGTACGAACAGCAGATAGGCCAGCGTCGTCGCCAGTGCGGCCCACACCAGACTGACCGCGACTCCGATCAGAAGCGGCTCGAGCTGGGCCGGGCTGGTGAACAGGCCGTTCCAGGAGATGAAGGCATAGCCCGGCAGGGCGAGGCGTACGGCGACCGGCAGCGGCAGCATCTGGGCGACCTGCATGCCGAGCGCGACCAGTGGGGGCAGCAGCAGCCCCATCGGGGAGCGGCCCAGGGCGACTGATCCGAGCAGGCCGATCGCGGCGAGCGCCAGGGTCGGGGCGAGCGCGCAGAGCCACGCCAGCAGGACCCGGCCGGCCGCGTCTGCCGATGTCAGCAGGTGGCCGTCGAGGCCGACCAGCGGCTGGTCGCCGATCGACACCAGCCCGCCGAGCACGCTGGAGCAGACCAGCCCGGCCATCAGCAGCAGGATGACGGTGAGGCTGGCCACCGACTTCGCCACGAAGATGCGCCGGGGCGAGCGGACCGCCACCAGCAGATGGCGCCACGTTCCGAGCCGGTCCTCGGCGGCGAACACGTCACCGGCGACCAGCGAGGTCAGCAGCGGCAGCGCCCAGGTGCCCGCGAAGCCGAGCGTCACCAGCGGACCGGCCCACCCCGTGGCATGCATCCAGCGGCCGAAGAGCGTGTCGGACGGCAGCGTGCTCTGCCCGCTCACCCCGGCCACGAAGAGCGCCGGCGCGATCCAACAGGCCAGGACCAGCAGGCGGATCCGCCACTGCGAGACCAGCTTCACCAACTCGAAGCGGTAGCCGCGCGAAAGCGGCACGCGGCGGGCGGTGGCAACGCTGTCGTCGACGATGGCCGTGGTCATCGGCCTTTCTCCTGAGGCTCGGTGAGGGCGAGGAAGGCGGCTTCCAACGGCGAGAGAACGGGGGCCAGTTCGCGCACCGCGACGCCCGACCGCACGAGGTGCGCCACCAGTTCGTCGAGCGCGGGCACCAGCGCCCGCACGACCAGCACCTCGGCGTCCGGCCGCATCCCGGTGTCGTCGACGACCCTGATCCCGTCCGTGTCGGCGGCCAGTCGGCGCGCGGCGCGCGGGTCGGAGGTGCGCACCCGGTAGTCGAGGTCGCGGTTCTCGGCGGCCAGCTTGTTCAGCGGCCCGGAGAAGACGACCCGTCCGGTGGCGAGAAGGGTGACCTCGGAACACAGCGCCTCGAGGTCGTCCATTCGGTGGCTGGAGACCACGACGCCGGTGCCGTCCGCGGCGAGCCGGGTGAGGACCCGGTGCACATGTCTTTTGCCGGACGGATCAAGGCCGTTGGAGGGCTCGTCGAGCACCAGCAGCCGGGGCTTGGTCAGCAGGGCCGCGGCCAGACCGAGCCGCTGTCGCATGCCCAGCGAGAAACCGCGGGCCTTGTCGTCGGCGACGTCGGCGAGGCCGACCTCGTCGAGCACCTCGTCGATGCCCGCCGTACGCACGTCGTGACCGCGCAGTCGGGCCAGCGCGGCGAGGTTCTGCCGGGCGGTGAGCGAGGGGTAGAGACCGGGGCCGTCCACGAAGCCGGCGACACCGTCGGGAACCGCGAGCGTCCGCTCGACCGGCGCCCCCAGGATCTCCAGACGGCCGCCGTCGGCGACGGACAGGCCCAGCAGGAGGCCGAGCAGCGTCGTCTTGCCCGCACCGTTCGGCCCGACCAGACCGTGGATCTGACCTTGCGTCACATCGAGGTCGACGCCGTCGAGCGCCACGACATCACCGAAACACTTGGTGATCCCACGCGCCCTGACCGCGAGAAGTACGTCCATGGTCCCCTCTTCCCAAACCCTCAGGAAACCTAGGGACGGCGCACGGCGCAGGCGAGGGACCAGGGTTGAACGTCCGGGGAACGGATTGTCAATTCATTGGCAAGTACACGAGTACGAAGTGCACGCAATCGGCTCAGAGTCGGGCAACCTTTCCGGCCATCCCTTGGGTGGCGGGTGATGCCGCTGGTTCCATGCCGCCCGGCGGAGGGCGCCCGATCGACGGACATCGGGGGGTGTGACGCGCGAGCCCACGCGAACCTCGCGCGGCGCCGTACCGCTGGGGGCGGCGGGTGGTCTTCTCGGCGCGGTGGCTGCGTCAACGGCTCGTCCCACACGGCCCACTCCCCCGTCGGCCCCGTCCATGCCGGGCCCCCCACACAGGCCGTCGCCCTGCCGCGTACGACACCCTGCAGGCCGGCCTCCGCCGAGGTCGCTCCGGCGGCCAGACTCCGTGGCGTTCAGCTGGTCGAGGCGATCGGGGCGTGGCCGGAGAACAGCGGCGGCGCGGCCGCGTCCAAGACGCGGGTGGCCGCGCTGAAGCTTCCCACCGGCCTCGTCGGCCAGGCCGGGCCGCTGCTGCCGGACGCGGACGCGCCCGAGCCCTCCTGGGCAGTGGCCTGGATGACCTGGGCGGCCAGTTCCTCGTCGGCCCGCGGCCGTCCCGCGGTCGCCGGCCGACGCACCCGGTCACGGAGGATGTACAGGCCCGCGCGGTGTGCCGCGTCCGACCCCGAGCCGGTGGCCCTGTTCATCACGGCGAACAGTCCGGTGCGTGAGACGCCGAGCTCCATCACCATGTCCCGGACACGGCGCAGTTGCCGGGTGCCGCTGCCCGGCTCGATGGGCTTGTCCTCGGTCGGCCCGGCACAGTCGTTCGACACGGCCATCTCGTTCGTGAAGGCCCTGATCGGCGGGCCGGCACGCGTCCACGTACCGCTGGGCGACTACACCGCGGAGGCTCACTGGCGCACGCCCGATCCGCCGGGAGGATGCGGCGGAACGGGCGGTGGCCGGACGGCTCGCGCCGCGTCAGCTCACCAGATTCATCCAGGTGTTCGGACCGACGACGCCGTCCGGGGTCAGTCCCCTGGACCTCTGGAAGGTGAGCACGGCGTCCCGGGTGCCGGTCCCGAACCGGCCGTCCACGGCCACGGAGACGCCGTGGGCCTTCAGCTCCTCCTGGACCGCCTTCACGGCCGCACCGCTGTCGCCCTGCCGCACGGTGACGACCAGGCGCTGCCAGGTGTTCGGCCCCACGATGCCGTCGGCTGCCAGGTTCCGGCTCCTCTGGAACGAGATCACGGCGTCCCGGGTTCCCGCCCCGAACCGGCCGTCCGCCGTGAGGGAGGCCCCGTGCGCGTCGAGCAGGTACTGCACGGTGACCACCTGGCGCCCTGTGGCGCCCTGCTGCACCAGGGGCCAGCTCGGCGCGGGCGGCGGGGGCGTGTAGTCGCCCAGGGCGAAGGTCCTCAGGTCGTTCCGTGTGCCGTTGAAGACGTCCTGGTCCCCCGGGAACGGGCCGGAATCGGCCGTCTGCCAGACGGTGTACGTGTTCCAGCCGGCGGCCAGCGGGGTGGGCGTACCGGACTGGTTGACGATCCACAGCGGGGTGGTGTGGCCGAACCCCCGATAGTTGCCGGTGCAGGACGCCCACCAGCCGGCGGAAGTGTAGATCACCGGGTGGCGCCCCGTTCGTGCGTGGTACTCGTTCACGAAGGCGGCTATCCAGTTGGTCATGGCGCTGCGGCCGAGCCCCCAGCAAATGGCGCCGTGCCCGTTGGCCTCGATGTCCAGAGCACCGGGAAGGGTCTTGCCGTCGCGCTTCCACCTGCCGCCGTGGGCCAGGAAGTAGTCGGCCTGTGCGCGTCCGCCGGAGGCGTCCGGGCGGGCGAAATGGTAGGCACCGCGGATGAGCCCGGCGGCGGCCGCCCCTTGGTATTGCCGCGGGAAGTAACTGTTGGTGTAGGTGACCCCTTCGGTCGCCTTCACATAGGCGAAGGCGGCGCCCATGGTGGCCGTCTTCTTCCAGTCGATCGTCGGGTTGTAGCCGCTCACGTCGAGCCCCCGTACGAAAGCGGTGGACCGGCTCGCCCCGGCCGTCGCGGTGGTGTCCGCGTGGGCCGCGCCCGCGCCGCCGGCGCACAGGGCCGTCAGCGCGGCGACCGCCGCCGCACCGCGGGTCCGCCACCCGGCTCTCACCGGGGCGGCACCGCGCCCGTGGGGATGCGTCATCGCCGTCTCTCCATTCGTGTTCCGTGGTCGGTCGGGGCCTGCCCCCGCCGGACGCGCCGGCGGGGGCAGGCGGGGCAGCCGGGCTTGGGCCGCTACGGGCGCACCAGGCCGTAGAAGACGGAGCCGGACAGCGAGTAGCTCTTGTCGTACACGCCGTGCCGGCCCGAACCGGCGGGATCGGTCGTGTTGCCCGAGATGACGCGTACGGTCGCGCCGCTGACCTGGTCGACGACGCCGATGTGGTACCGGTTGTGCGCGCTGCCGAAGATGATCAGGTCACCGGGCTTCGCGGACTTGAGGCCGCTGGTGCCGACCCACCTGTGGTGCTGGACGGCCCAGTCGTAGACGTTGGGCACGTAGGTCATGAAGGGGATGCTGACCCCGGACTGCCGCCACACCCACGTGGCGAAGGCCGCGCACCACTCGGTGCACACGCTGTAGGGCTTGCCGGGAACGCACTGGTGGGAGTTGGCCGTGACCCCGATCTGGCTCCGGGCGGTCTTCACGATCTTGGTGCGGAGCGCCGACGTGGCGTGGCAGCTCTTGACGATCCGCTCGATGCCCATGGCCTTCATCGTCTGTTCGCCGGCGATGCCGTCGGCCGACAGGTGGTGCTTCGACTGGTACGTCCTCACCGCGCTCGTCGTGCCGCTCCCGTAGTCACCGTCGGCCTGCACCCCGGCCTTGGTCTGCACCTGCTTCACCTCGGAGGTGAGCCCGGCGAGCGTCTGCGTCCCGATGACTCCGTCGACGGCGAGGCACCGGTCGCTCTGGAAGGACTGCGTCGCCGCCTTGGTCCTGGGGCCGCCGACACCGTCCACCTGACCGGCGCCGTAGGCCAGGCCGTTCAGGTCCCGCTGGGCCAGCTTGATCTGGGTGGAGGTGGCAGCCGGCCTGGCGGCCGTCGAGACGGTCGCCGAAGCCGGGCCCGGGACGGCGGCCAGGGCGCCGGTCGCGACCGCGGCGGTCAGCAGACCGAGAACGGCCCGCCGGGCGCGCCGCACCGGGCGGGCGGCCGCAGGAGTGTTCGTCAGCATGTCCGGTACTCCTCAGGTTCAGGGAGAAGAGAAGGTCGGGTCGGGAAGAGGGCGGCCCGCGTTTCGTTGCGGCTGCACGGACATCGCTCTCGTCCCTGGACGGCGCCGGCCGCTCCCCCGCGGCAGCCGGTCGCCGATTCGGTTCTACGGCAGGACGCGTTGTCCGGTGTCGGTGAAGAGCCTTCGGACAACCGGCTCCGGACAAGTAGGCTCCCGGCGACGCTTCTCAGACCTTGGGGGTATCGAGTGCCGCGTGGAGAAAGGCCGTTGGAGGACGATGGCAGCGCACTGACCGGCTTCGCCGCGGAGCTGCGCCGGTTACGGGACACGGCGGGCAAGCCCACCTACCGTCAGCTCGCGGCGGCGGCGCACTACTCGTCGACGACGCTCGCGGACGCGGCCGGGGGGAGAAAGCTGCCCACCTTGGAGGTCACGCTCGCCTTCGTCCGGGCGTGCGGCGGTGACGAGGAGGAGTGGAAGGCGCGCTGGCACGAGGTCGCCGCGGGTCTGGCCGCCGCCTCGCCGCACGACGGGGACGACGCGGGCCGGGAGCAGGACCGGCCGTGCCCCTATGTGGGGCTGTCGGCTTTCCAGCCGGAGGACGCGGACCGGTTCTTCGGGCGTGAGAGGCTCACGGACGACCTGGTCGCCCGGGTCCGCGCAGCCCGGTTCGTCGCCGTGTTCGGGGCGTCGGGATCCGGCAAGTCCTCGCTGTTGCGCGCCGGTCTGATCCCTCGTCTGCGCGGGGGCGACGCGGTCGGCGGTCCGGGCCTGCCGGTCCTGCTGTTCACCCCTGGAGCGCATCCGCTGGAGGAGTGTGCCGCCCGTCTGTCGGCCTTCGCCGGGGGCACGGCTTCCGCCCTGCACAGAGAGCTCGGCACCGACTCCCGGTCCCTGCACCAGGCGGTCCTCCAGGCACTCGCCAAGGCGGACCGCCCCGACGGCACGGATCTGCTTCTGGTCGTCGACCAGTTCGAAGAGATCTTCACCCTCTGCCGGAGCAAGGACGAACGCGACCGTTTCGTCGGGGCGTTACTCACGGCGGCCCGAGCCGCCAACAGCCGTACCCGCGTGGTCATCGGAGTGCGGGCCGACTTCTACGCGAGTTGCTCGCAGCATCCCGAACTCGTGGCGGCTCTCCAGGACGCCCAGTTGCTGGTCGGCCCCATGTCGACGGAGGAACTGCGCCGCGCCGTCAGCCGGCCGGCGGTCCGCTCCGAGTGCGCCGTGGAGACGGGTCTGCTGGCCCGGGTCGTAGCGGAGGCCACCGGACAGCCGGGCGTCCTGCCGCTGGTCTCCCACGCCATGCGGGAGACCTGGTTGCGCCGGCGCGGCAACACGCTGACCCTGAGTGGCTACGAGGCGGCGGGCGGCATCCCGCACGCCCTGGCCAACACCGCCGAGGCCCTGTACGGGCGGATGACGGCCGAGCAGCGGCGGCTCACCCGCTCCGTGCTGCTGCGGATGGTGTCGCTCGGCGACGGAACCGACGACACCAAACGGCCCGTGGCGCGCGAGGACCTCGGCCCGGACACCGGCGCCGTGCTGGACCTCCTCGCCCAGGCGCGGCTGGTCACCTTGGACAGGGACAGCGCCGAGATCACCCACGAGGCGCTGCTGCACGCATGGCCCAGGCTGCGGCAGTGGATCGACGAGGACCGGGCAGGTCTGCTCATGTACCAGCAGATCACCGAGGCGGCCGCCGTCTGGCAACGGCAGGGCCGCGACCCCGGTGCCCTGTACCGGGGCGGCGTGCTGGCCGCGGCGCGACAGTGGGCCGCCACCCGTGGCGACGGTCCGGCCGCCGGCCCTCGGGTGGAGGAGTTCCTCGCCGCGTCCGTCCGGCACGCGGGCCGCGCGGCCAGGCTGCGTCGCGCCGGAATCACCGCCGTGTGCGTGTTGGCCCTCGTCGCGTCCGTGGCCGCCGGAGTAGCGCTCAAGAAGAGCGCGACCGCCCAGGCCGAACGGAACAACGCCATCGCCGGGGAGGTGCAGACCGAGGCCAGCCAGTTACGGCGGACCGACCCCTCGCTCGCCGCCCAACTGGACATCGCCGCCTACCGCATCCGTCCGCGGCCCGAGCTGCGCACCGACCTGATCAGCGCCGCCGGCGCCCCCGTGTCCAGGCTCCTGCCCGCCGGAAGCGGCACCGTGTTCGCGGTCGCGTTCAGCCCCGACCACCGCACCCTCGCCGCCGGGGGCTCCGACGGGCGGATCCGGCTGTGGAACGTCGCGAACCCGACCGACCCGGTACCGGTCGGCCGGCCCATCGACAGTCACAGCCAGTGGGTCTACTGGCTCGCCTTCAGCCCCGACGGCCGCACCCTGGCGTCCGCGGGACGCGACCACACGGTACGGCTGTGGAACGTCACCCACCCCGCGCACCCCGCTGCCTGGGGACAGCCGCTGACCGGTCACAGCAGCTACGTCTTCTCCGTGGCCTTCAGCGGGGACGGACACACCCTGGCCAGCGCGAGCGACGACGGTACGGTCCGGCTGTGGAACGTCGCGGACCCGGCGCACCCGCGGCGGCTCGGTCGCCCCCTCAAGGGACACGACCACGGTGCCGTCGCCTCGGCCGCGCTCAGTCCCGACGGGCACACGCTCGCCAGCGCCGGTCACGATCACACCATTCGGCTGTGGAACGTCACCGACCCGGCCAAGCCGCAGCGTCTGGGGCGGCTCACCGGCTTCCGGGACACCGTGTACTCCGTCGCCTTCAGCCCCGACGGCCGTCTCCTGGCAGGCGCGGGCAACGACCACACCGTCCACCTGTGGAACGTCGCCGACCCGGCCGCACCCGCGCCGCTCGGAAAGCCCCTGGCCGCACATGCCGACAC
This sequence comes from Streptomyces sp. NPDC051452, assembly GCF_044454765.1. Classification (NCBI taxonomy): domain Bacteria; kingdom Bacillati; phylum Actinomycetota; class Actinomycetes; order Kitasatosporales; family Streptomycetaceae; genus Streptomyces; species Streptomyces sp. NPDC051452. Next base: position 1,211,462 of record NZ_JBITEB010000001.1, on the reverse strand, counting down.
GGTCTACGCGGTCGCCTTCAGCCCGGACGGACGGGTCATGGCCACCGCCGGAGCCGATCACACCGTCCGCCTGTGGAACGTCACGGACCCCTCCGCACCCGTCCCGCTCGGGCAACCCCTCACCGGCCATACCGAATACGTCTACTGGCTGGCGTTCAGCCCGGACGGGCACAGCCTCGCCTCGGCCGGCGCCGACCACACCGTCAGGCTCTGGAAGCTCCCGGACACCGTCATCCCCGACCCGAGTTACGTCAACACCGTGGCGTTCAGCCCGGTGCGGCACATCATGGCCAGCGGCAGCACCGACAGTACCGTCCGATTGTGGGACGTCACCGACCCGTTGCGGCCCAAGCCCCTCGGCCGGCCTCTCACCGGCCACCGCAACGCCGTGCGGAAACTGGCGTTCAGCCCCAACGGGGGAATCCTGGCCAGCGCCAGCCGGGACGGCACCATCCGGCTGTGGGACGTGCGCGATCCCGCCCGTACCAAGCTCCTGGGCAGTCCGCTCACCGGCCACCGGGGCGAGATCAGCTCGGTCGCCTTCAGCCCGGACGGCCGCACGCTGGCGAGCGCGGGCTTGACCGATCAGAAGGTCCGTTTGTGGGACGTCTCCCGGCCGGCGCACGCGAACGGCATCGGCGAGCCGCTCACCGCGCACACCGGAGCGGTCACCGCTCTGGCGTTCAGCCCGCGGGGCCACGTGCTGGCCACGGCCTCCTCGGACGACACCACCCGCTTGTGGGACGTGACCCGCCCTTACCGGCCGGCCCTGCTGGGCCGGCCGCTCGCCGCCCGGAGCGGCGGTGCGTACGGCGTGGCGTTCAGCCCCGACGGCCGGACCCTGGCCACTGCCAACGTCGACCACACGGTACGGCTGTGGGACGTCACCGCCCCCGCACGGCCGCTGGCCCTGGCCGAGCCCCTGCTCGGTCACACAAGCTTCGTGTACGGGGTCGCCTTCAGCCCGGACGGCCACACTCTGGCCAGCAGCAGCGACGACCACACCGTCGTCCTGTGGAACGTCACCGATCCCGAGCACCCGTCCCAGCTGGGCACCGCCCTCGTCGGCCACACCGGGCCGATCGACGACGTGGCGTTCAGCCCTGACGGCCACACTCTGGCGAGCGCGAGCGACGACCACACCGTGCGGCTGTGGAACCTCGACATCAACCAGGCGATCCGCCACCTGTGCGCCTCGACCGGCGCCGTCACCGCACGGCAGTGGCACCGGTACATGCCCGAACCGTCACTGGACCAGCCCTGCCCATGACGCGCCCCGCAGTGGCAGCGCACCGGGCCCACTCTCCTGACCTGCCTGTCTGCGACGTCGTTGTCCGGCCGCTGTTGTCCGGTGCCCGCTCACCGGCACCGGACAACGGTGACGTACTAGACCGGTTGCAGGTGCCGGCCGGCCTGCACGGCGGCAGCACCTGGCGGCCCCACGCCCTCCACGTCTCCTGATCGCGGCTGACGGAATCCGTCTTCCGCCTGGCCGGGGGGCTTATGGGGCCGCACCGCACCTGTCGCGGTCACACAGACACCGGGAGAGAACGAACATGACGATCATCAAGCGGACGCCGGCCCGTGCCGGAGTGCTCATGGCCACGGCGGCGCTGGCGCTGGGCGCCCTGGCCGGACACGCCGAGGCCCGCAGCGCGAACATCTCCAGCTGGAACAGCAGGTCCGACTGCAACGTCAACAGCCGCTACGACCTCTGCCTGTACTACTCGCCCAACGCCAAGAACGCCGCGTACCGGACGACGTTGCTCAAGGTCGGCGACCTGGGAACGAAGAGGTTCGGCAGCAGCGGGGCCGGCCACGGCCAGAAGGTCCGCAACAACGCCGCTTCCGCCCAGAACGGCACGGTGTGCAACGTGGGCATCTGGTACTCGACGAACTACCGCGGGGACTCCAACTGGCTGTCGCCCCACAAGGGCGGGAACCTCACGAGCTGGATGCGGAACAACGAGGCGTCCATCGCCGTCTCGGACCACACCCGCTGCCCCGGTCTCGGTCACTGAGCCCAGCAGACCCGTGAGTATGCGGTGCCCCACCGGTGGGCGGGGCACCGCGTGCCCGATTGCCGAGAAAGCGATGGCCATGGCGTACGTCTCCGCACCCGCCCCCGCACGACCAGCACAGCGTGTACGACGCACACCGCGTCGACGGCTGCCACGACGCGTCGCACTCGCCGGCGGCGCGCTGGTGCTGGCGGCCCTGAGCGCCTGCTCGGCCCGGCCGTCCCATCAGACCGCACCACCCGCGGTGGGCGCGATTCCGCGGATCGTCGGGGTGGAGCACCTTCATCTGCCCGTGGAGCGCTACATGTTGACCCCGCGGCAGGCCCTGGAATACGACGCGGTGGACGACGCGGCCGTACGGGCGTGCGTGCGGAGGTTGTCCGTGCCGTATCCCGCGGCGGCCCGCCTGCCGGCAGGTTCGGTGGCGCAGCGGGAGGCGCTGGACGCGTACACCGTGCTGTACCGGCGGTACGGGCTCACCGATGCCGCGGAAGCCCGGACCTGGGGTTACCACACCCCCGCCCCCGAGCCCTCCGGGGTCGCCGCGGCGAAGGCGGTCAAGCCTCCGTCCCTCTCGGCGGCGGCCCGAAGTGTCCTCACGGGGGTGGACAGCTCGGGCACGCCCCTCACCTCGTACCGTGGCCGGCCGGTCCCCAGGGGCGGCTGCCTGGGCGAGGCCGAGCGGCTGCTCGGCGCCGGGGCTTCGCAGGGGCCAGGCACCGATACGGACGGAATCGTCACCAGCATAAAGGCCGACGGCTTCCAACGGTCCATGTCCGATCCCCGGGTCACGAAGGTCTTCTCGGCATGGTCGGCGTGCATGAACGCCCGGGGCTTCCGAATGACCACCCCCATGGACGAGGTGCCCTCGTCGAACGGCGCGACCCCGTCCCGCGGCGAGATCGCCCAGGCGCGTGCGGACGTCGCCTGTAAGGCGCGCACCAACCTCGTAGGAGTCTGGTTCGCGGTCGAGTCGGCCTACGAACAGGCCGCGATCGCAGAGCACAGCGCGGAGCTGGACCGGGTGGCGAAAGCCCGCGACGCCACGGTTCGCGCGATCGACCGGCTGTCGCACCGCAACGAGACCCGGTCATGAGGCCGTCGCTGCGACACCAGCAGAAGACCCCGCCGACGTCTCCCCTACAACTGTGCGGACCGGCCCAGCGAGCGCCACAGGCCGTGGCGTTCACTGAACTCGCCTCGGCACTCGTCTGGTCGCCCGGAGGAGACCACCGGCCCCCGGGCGATCGGGGCGCCGGCTGTGTGGCGCAAGCGAGGGCTCCCGCGCCGTACGCGGCGACGAGTCCGGCCGTCCGTTCGCTGCGTCACCTCTCCGGTTCTGCCGATCCCTCCGGGGTCATGTCGGGAGCTTCGATGCGAGTACGTCGACTTTCTCGATCGCGGGCGACACGGTGAACAGCTCCGCTGCCCGCTCCCCCAGCGCCGTGCCCACGCCTCCGGCCAGGTGTGCCTGTCGACCCGCGTCGTCGGGGAACACGTCGAAGATCCCGAACGTGGACGCGTCGAACTGGACGGCGAACCAGGCGCGGGTGTCGGGTTCCTGGTCGACGATCGCCCGCGCGTCCGTCAGGAACTGTGCCACTTCCGCTTCCTTGCCCGGTTTCGCCTGTACCCGGACCAACAGCCCGACCCGCACCATGGCTCCTCCTTCAATCGGCGCCTTCATGTCGACTCCTCTGCGAATATCGCAGCGTGTGCGGCAGTTCGATCTTCGGGACACGCCGATCGGTGGCTCACTCTTCCTGAGTGAGTCTCCGGCCGTCGGGGCAGGGCGGCACAGCGCGTCGGCCCGTTCGGCCGAAGGTGGGTCAGCCTGTGCCGCCGCTCGCGCTGCCCCACGTTGAACGGTCGAGGGCCGCGCCGGCAAGGCGCGCTGCTCGCGCCGGGTGTGATGCGTCTACCAGCGGTACCAGCGGCCCTTGCGGCCGCCGCTGTCCGCCGTACGGACGACGAAGCCGAGCAGCCACACGATGAGCACGATCACCGCGATCCACCACAGCGCCTTAGCGCGAAACCCGCACCGAAGGGGATCAGAGCGAGCAGAAGAACCAGAAGGCTATACGCGCCGCCCTGCATCGTTCCCCCGTTGTCACCACTCCCCCGAATGAACCGGCGCGCTTCACACGGTTACTCGTCAGCCGAGGGGATCCGCCAGCTCCCAACCGTCGGCCAGGAGCTGGTCGACGGCGCCGAGCGCGCGGGCGAGGCGTGTAGGGCGGTCCCCGTGGAGTTCGAGCCACGGGACGCCCGCGTCGGTGAGGACGTCGCGGAAGCGGGCGGTCATCCAGGGACGCACATGTTCGCCGTCGCGCAGGCCGTCGTCCTCGAAGGGAACGCCCTCGTCGGAGGTGAGCAGGTACAAGGCGCGGGGTGGCATGGCCGCGGCCGCTTCCCGGACGGGGTCGGTGGCGCGGCCGCGGTAGCGCTCCTGCCAGACGGTGGTGGCCAGCGCGTCGGTGTCGCACACGAGCACCGGCCCGCCGGCGCGGGCCGCCCGCTGCTCGCTCTGGTTCTGGCGGCGGGCGACCAGCTCGAAGTCGGTGTCGTCCCACTCCAGGTCGGACACGGTCGGCTGCGGCTCGTCGGGGCGAGCGAGGGCGCGGGCAGAGGCGAGCTTGGCGACCGTCAGTTCGCGTCCGTACTCGGGTACCCAGCGGATGAGCGCGTGCGGACCGCCGCGGGCGCGCAGGGCGGTGGCGAGGTCTCGGGAGAGCGTGGTCGTGCCGGTGGACTCCGCGCCGAGGACGACGACCCGGCGGGCCAGCCAGGCGCGCACCGGCGGTTCGATCTCCTCCCAGTGGGCGACGGGGTCCGCCCTGACCTTGGTCCCGGAGACGGCGAACGTGTCGCGGCCGAGATCCAGCAGGACCGGTGCGGCGTCGAACCGGCGGGCGAGTTCGGCGCCGTAGGGCTCGGAGCTGAAGACCGCGTCCACGTCGGGGGCGGGCGGGGCGGCGGCCAGGGCCTCGCGCATCAGGGCGACATGACCGGCCCAGGCCGCTTCGCTGTCGTAGTCGACCGGCAGGTCGTCGGTGATACCGACGACGGTGACATGGGGCTCGTCGGCCCAGTGTTCGCGGATCCAGGCGACGCGTTCCCGAAGAGGTATCGACTCGTGACCGGCCGCCATCACGACGACGGTGACGCGCGCACAGGCGTCGGCGGCGGAGCGGATCAGGAAGTGGTGGCCGGAGTGCGGCGGATAGAACTTGCCGATGACCAGCCCGTGGGCGAAGGACGAGCTCATGCGGCCACCACCTGCTCCGAGGCGCTTTCCCCGGAAGAGGGCCGGGCGGCAGCTGCCAGGTCGCGTCGCCAAGAGCGCCACCCGGTCAGGCACATGGCCAGGAACAGCAGGTAGACGATGCCGGTGAGGTCCAGTGCTTTGACGAAGTAGAGCGGGATGTAGACGAGGTCGGCGACGATCCAGAACCACCAGTTCTCGATCTGTTTGCAGTTGAGCAGCCACTGTGCGGCCAGCGACAGCGCCGTGGTCAGCGCGTCCCAGAAGGGCGCGATGTCGTGCGCACGGGTCAGCAGCACCGTCAGCCCCCAAGTGGCCGGAATCACCAGCGCCGACAGGACGAGCAGCGTGGACGCGGACGCGTGACCCATGCGACGACGCGAGCGCCGCTCCCCGCCGCGCAGCCATATCAGCCAGCCGTAGGCGGCGAGGACGACGTAGACGACCTGGAGCCAGGCGTCGGCGTAGAGGCGGGCGCTCCAGAACAGCACGAGGAAGAACAGGTTGTTGGCGATGCCCACGGGGAAGTTCCACACACTCACCCGTACGCACAGCCACACGCATACGGCTCCGGTGGCGAAGCCGAGCAGTTCGGCCCAGGTGACCGCGTCCTGGCCGAGTTGGAACACCTGGTGGTTCAGTGGCGCGACCAAGCTGTCGAGCGCCTGCGAGACGGACATGCCGTCCTCACCCCTCCCATTAACGTCTAGGTGACGATAACGGGAAGTGATCGACTCCGCAATGCCCTGACTCACTGACGGTGGAAGCGGTCGACGAAGGCGAGACCGGCCGCAGCGCAGCACGTGCGGTACTCCGCCAGAGTGATACCGGGCGGTACCGGCGGATGGGCCTCGTCCAGGCCGAAGCCGGTCAGGTCACTCTGCGGGGGGCCGCTTCTATTGGGCCAGGTATGCCGACCCGTACGTCGGGACTCGCCGGGTCGCCCTTTGCGGGGCGAGCCGCCCGGGCGGCAGTTAGACGTCTACGCCCGCGATCCCCGCACCGGCCGCACGACGAAGTCGGCCCCGCCATCGTCGGGGGCAGACCGTCGATCAGCGCCGAAGGCCGGTGCGTCCCCTTCCCTGCCCGGGCACGTCCTGGCCTGTCGGTCGGCGCGATCGGATGTAGTCACGCTCAATGACTCCGCGCGGACGGTCCGCTTCAGGGCTGCGGCGGCGTTGCGGTCTCCATGGACGACTGGGCGGTATTGGTAGCCGCCCTGATGCCGAAGTACGCCGTGGTCATCGCGCTGACCGCGGTGAAGGCGCTGGTGAGAATCGCCACGGCCTGCGTCTTGTCCGCGCTGGTCACGCCCCAGATCGCAGCAACCGTGATCGTCACATCGCCGAGCAGGATGACCAGGAAGCCGGCCCAGGCCCGGGTTGTCTGAAGGCTTCGGTCAGCCACGATCGCCTTGTTCTGACCCATGTCACCTGTCGGCTCCGCCACGCTCTTCTCCTCCGCGCCGCCGGCCCCGGTGGATCCATGGAGGTCGCTGCCGATTCCATGGGACCGTCGCCCAGCCCTGGAAAGCCTTTCCATCGTATTTTCTCATCATCAGAGGCGAAAAGCCTCCGGAAGGCTGGCCAAACGGATGAATTCCACCGCCGGCCGATTCCCTCGCGATCGCCACGTCGGTACGCACCCCCGCGCGGACAGCGCCTTCCGCGACCTCACGTCGACGAGCACCGAACAGTGACGGCTCCGAGCGCGGCCGCTGTACATTGATTACAATGCGTGACAAAAAGGTCACCGAGGGAGATGCGGGCAATTTCGCCTCGACGACAGTGACAGTGACGGTGCGCGGCCAGAGCGCGGTTTTCGATGTTTCGCTGCCGGTCGGTCAGGGACGGCTCGGCACAAGGAGGAACTGAACATGAGCCAGCCGGGTACCGTGGCCCTGACCGTCGAACACGACGGCTCGGCCCAGGCGATCGCATTCAGCCCGGACAGCACCCGGTTCGCGAGCGGCGGCAGCGGCTCCGTACTACGGGTGCGCTCGGTCGGCACCGGCGTCCCACTGGACGCGCCCAGCCAGGGGGCCGTGTCCAGCATCGCGTTCAGCCCGGATGGAGCCGCGCTCGCGGTGGCCGACTTCGAATCCTTGTTCGTGCGCTCCAGTTCGACCGGGGCGGTGATCTGGCAGGGGCCGCTCGAGCCGGGCAACTCGGTGAACACCGTGCGGTTCAGTCCGGACGGCAAGGTGGTCGCGACCACCGACGCGCTGGTCGCCGTGCTCGACGGTGCGACCGGAGCGTCCGTGCGGCGGATGACCGTCGACACCCCGCTGATCTCCGGCATCGACCTGAGCCGGGACGGCGCCCGGATCGCACTGGCCATCGACGAACGCCACGGCGGCGACCACCGGTTCGCCGGGTCCGCGCGGGTGCTGGAGCTGGCCACCGGGACCGAACTCGGACGGCTGACCCCGGACAACGCGGTGCTCGCGGTCGCATTCAGCCCGGACGCCTCCCAGGTGCTCTGCTGCGCCGCCGACGACACCACCCGGATGTTCGAGGCGGTCGGCGGGGCGCAGTTGTGGCAGACCGAGGACGCGGGCGACAACCCGGACTCACCCCGGTTCACCGCCCCGTCCTGCCTGGCGTTCGACCCGAAGGGCCGGTGGACCGTGGTCGGCGGCTCGGACGGTTTCGCCCGGGTGCGGGAAGCGGAGTCCGGAGTGGAGAACGGCCGGGCGCCCACGCTGGCCGTCGATGCCCCCGCCCCGGAGATCGGCGCCGTCACGCATGTGGCGTTCGGCCCGAACGGCAAGGTGGCGGCCAGCGCCTCCACCGACAACCTGGTGCGCCTGTTCAATCCGGACGGCAAGGAGCACTACACGGTGACCACCGATGAGGTGCTGGCGATGGAGTTCAGCCCGGACGGCCGCTGGCTGGGGATCGGCTGCTTCGGGCACGCGCTCGTGATCGACAACGGCGAACTCGGACGCGGGTGAGGCGGCATGGACCCGCAGGAACTCCTGAGGCAGGTAGCCGACCAACTGCGCGCGCTGACCCAGGACGCGGTGGAGAATCTGATCCATCAGCTGCCCGAGCTCGGCGACGAGCCGTCGGCGACCGGCACCGTACTGGCCGGGCGGCTGCTCGCGGTGCACGACCGGCTGCCGGCGGGGAACTCGCTGGTGGAGCTCGTACGGGAAATGCTCGGCGACCTGGACGCCAACTCGCCGGTCCGGCTGCACGGCTGGCGGCGGGCGGCCGGGGCGCCCCTCGGGGTGGCGCTGGTGCTCACCGACCCGTCCGGCGCGGCGGCCGGGCGCGCCGTGCTCGGGGTGACCCCGGGCGGCCCGGTGTTCGACGTGGTGGTCACCTCGGGGTCGGCCCTGACCATGCCGCCTGTGGTCACTGGACCGTGGAGTGCGCAGGCGACGATCGTCGCACCGACCGGCTGGGACGCCGCGTTCGGTCCCGGCCTGCCGCCCACGCCCCCTGGCGGCACCGCGACGATCCGGCTCCAGCGCACCGGCCGGCTGGCCGCCGGCATGACCGACGGGCCCGGGATCAGTGTCAATGGCATCGGGCTCACCGTGACCGCGGACCCGGCGACGCCGCCGGCCGTCGAGATCGAGCTGCGCGAGATCACTGCGGCCATCCTGCCGACGGCGTTGGCCAAGCTGCTCGGCGTCGGCGGGGCCGACCCGATGGCCGACGGTTCCGGTCCGGTCAGCGTCACCGTCCGGGCGGACCGGGCCGGTGGGCTGCGCTTCGCCGGCAACGGCGCGCTTCGGGCCGCGCTGCCGCTGCGGCTGAACGCACCGGGGGTGCGCACCGGAGACATCGGTCTGGAACTGACCTCCGACGGTGATGGGCCGCGGCTGGCCCTGTCCATGTCGGTCACGGCCGGGCTGCCTGGGCTGCCCCTGCGCGTCTTTCTGGAGCGGGCCGGAATCGACCTGCCGGTGGTGCTGTCCCCCGCGACGCCGCCGGGCATCGATCCGCGCCGACTGCGCGAGCTGTTCCCGGACGGCATCGGCACCGAGCTCAACCTTCCGCCGGTGTCCGGCGGCGGCCTGGTCCGGCGCACCCCGGACCAGGGCTACGCCGGGCTGATCTCGATCGACCTGGGCGTGCTGCAACTGCAGGCCATCGCCCTGTTCCGGCCTCCGGCAGGGAGCACGCCGACCAGCTTCCTGGTACTGCTCGCCGCCCGGTTCCCGGATCCCGGCATCGAGCTGGGACTGGGGTTCGCACTGGACGCGGTCGGCGGGCTGGTCGGCGTCAACCGGCACGTGGACGTCACCGAGCTACAGCAGCTGGTCTGCGACGGCAATGCCGACCGAGTGCTCTTCCCCGACCACGCGGCGGAGCGCGCTGGGGAGATCATCGGGTCGATGGGCGCGGTGTTCCCGGTGGCCCCCGGACGGCTGCTGGTCGGGCCGATGGTGCGCATCACCTGGGGCGGCCGGATGGTGTCGCTGTCCGGCGCACTGATCCTGGAACTGCCCGCCCCCGTGCGCGCGGTGCTGGTGGGACGGCTACTGGTCGGCCTGCCCGACCCGGTGCTACCGCTGATCCGGCTGCAGGCCAGTGTGCTCGGCCGGATCGACCCCGCCGTCCCGGTGGTCGAGCTGCTGGTGTCGCTGGCCGGGTCGTGGATCGTCGGACTGGCCGTGCGCGGCGAGATGTACCTGCTGGTGCGCGGCGGTCGGCAACCGGAGTTCGTACTGTCCGCCGGCGGCTTCCACCCTCGTTACACCCGCCCCACCGGGGTGCCCGCGCTGCGGCGGCTACAGGTCGACCTGGCTCCGGGCGGCGGTTTCGGGCTGCGCATGGAGGCCTACTTCGCGGTCACCTCCAACGCGGTGATGTTCGGCGGTCAAGTGCAGCTGGATGCGATGATCGCCGGCTGTGGTGTACAGGGCTGGCTCGGGCTGGACGCGCTGTTCGTCCTCGACCCGTTCGCGTTCGCGGTGCAGGTGCGAGCCGGGGTGGCCGTGCGTGCGTTCGGCCGCCGGCTGGCCAGCGTCGGCCTGGACTTCACCCTCGAGGGCCCGGCGCCTTGGCATGCGTTCGGCACCGGCAGCATCTCGGTGCTGTTCTGGGATGTCGCTCTGGACTTCGACGTCCGCTGGGGCTCCCCGCCGGCGGTCGCGCAGCCGTCCGGGCGTGATCCGCTCGGACCGCTGCGCGCCGCCATCGGCCAGGCGAGGGCCTGGGCGGTCCAACGGCCGACGGCCGAACGCACGGCGCTCGTCTTCACCCCCGCGGCGATCGAAAAGCTGGCCAAGGGGGAAATCGTGCACCCGGACGCCACACTGCGGGTCAGCCAGGAGGTGGTCCCGCTGGGTGTGCCGATCTCCCGGTTCGAGCACCGGCCGGTACCGGTCCAGCATTGGACGATCAAGGAGGTCACGCTCGGCGTGCCGCGGGCCGCCACCGATCTCTCCTCGGTGCCCGAGCGGTTCGTGCCCGGCGAGTTCTTCGATCTCACCGAGGACCAGCAGCTCTCCACGCCCGCGTTCGTCAGCTACGCCGGCGGGGTGCGGGTGGGCACCGACGCCACCCGGCTCGGCGCGGGGCACCAGGTCGACGACGGCTACGAGACCGGCTACGAGCCGCCCCTGCCGACCCGGCAGTTCTCCCACTGGCCGGGGCATTTCCGCCATGAAGCGGTGTACGGGCTGAGCGCCGCCGAGCGGCTGGAGCGGTGGCGCACGCCCGAGGCGGCCGTGCGGGTGCGCCCGTCGACCCTGAGCGTGGTCGCCGCCGACAACCTGAAACCGCTCCTCGACGACGTCTCTCTGGTCAACGCCACCGCGAATGCCTGGGAGGCGGTGCGTGAACGACTCGGAGACCCGCACGCGCCCGTCGAACTCGTCGAGAGCTGGGAGCGGCGCGCATGAGCCCTCTCCGGAGCGCCCGCCCGGCGACGCACCCGGGGCGCACGTCAGGATCGCGCGACCTGAGTGGGAGTAACGCATGAGTACGCGATGGTTCTTCTCCTCGGCGCTGGTCGGTGCGGCGGCTTCGGCGACGGGTCAGGCGCTGCGGACGTCGGTCCTGTTCGCCCGCGACATGGACGGCAAGCAGGAGCAGGAGCCGGCGGCCGGACCGACGCTGTCGCTGGTCGGGCCGGGGGACGTGTACGGCTTCGACCGGACGATGGTGCTGCGCGAGGAACCGTCGCCCGGCTCGGCCCCGGCGGCGGAGAACGTACTGGCCGGTGTCGAGTTGGCGCATGCCGACCTGCCCTGGCTGCTGTCCCCGGGGCAGGCCTCGACACCGTCCGGGCCCACCCCGCAGCCGTGGATCGTGCTGATCGTGCTGGACGAGAGCGAAGCGGCGCCACCACGCGCCTCGACCCCGCTGCCGGTGCTCACCGCCCCGGTCGCGGTGCTGCCTCCGCTGGCCGAGCGGTGGGCCTGGGCGCACGTGGAGGCCCGCCTCCCCGACGACGTCACCGACCTGGGCGTCGCGCAGGGCCTCGCCGCGCAGGGGGTGCGCAACCACTCGGCCGAGGTGGTCGGGCGGCTGCTGTGCCCGCGCAGGCTGGCCCCGAACCGGGGTTGGATCGCCGCCGTGGTGCCGGCCACCGCGGCCGGCCGGGCCGCCGGCCTGAACGCGGACCTGGTCGGACCGGGCACGGCGGATGCCTGGCCCATCGACGGCAACGCCACCGTCGATCTGCCCGTCTACCACTGGTGGACCTTCCGCACCGGAGACGCGGGCACCTTCGAGCAACTGGCTCGTCAGCTGCGTTTCCGCCCGGCCACCGGAGCCGGGCTCGGCACCCGGACCGTCGACGTGAGCCGGCCCTGGCCCGCCGAGCCGCAAACCGGTCCGGCCACCGTGGCGTTGGACGGTGCGTTGCGGGCGCCCGGGGCAACGGCGCCGGAGGCGTGGTCGGACCCCACCGAGCAGGACCGATTCCGGACCTTGCTCCGAGAACGGCTGGACGAGCCGGCCAAGCGCCGCGCCGCGGCCGGGAATCCGGTGGATGACCGGGACACCGTCGCCGTCGCCCCGCCGCTCTACGGCAGCCATCACACGGGTCAGCAGACCGTGCCGACCGATCCGGGCAGCTGGATGAGCACGCTCAACCTGGAGGTCCGGCGCCGAGTGGCAGCGGCGCTCGGCGCCCGATACGTGCAGCTGGAGCAGGAGTTCCTGATGGCCCGGGCCTGGGAACAGGTCGGTGAGATCCGGCAGGCGAACCGGTTGCTGGCCGTCAGCGAGCTGGCCGCCACCACTGCCGAGCAGGCCCAACGCAAGCATCTGGCCCCGTTGGGCGTGACCGATCTGGTCACCGTGATGGCGCCGATGAGCAGCCGGATGCCGCTGTCGGCCGCCGCCGCCGGGCCGGTCGGAGCCGCGACCACGCTGACCACCATGCTGGCCAAGTCCCCGGTGCCGACCGGAGCCGCCAGCACCTCGTTCGCCCGGCTGCTCCGCCGCGGTGGCGCGCTGGCACGCCGTGCCGACCGTGTCGCGGCCGGCGCCGCCCCGAACGGTGAAACACCCAAGACGGTCATCGAGGCGGGGCTCATCGACTTTCACGTGATCGACGAACATGATCCCGGCGCCGGTCTGCCGAGCGAGCTGCGCGCCGCGGTCGCCCCGTCGCGGCTGCAGTTGATGCGGATGACCGATCGCATCCCCGCCGAGTCCTGGGCTCGGCGCAGCGAAGCCGACGCGCGCCCGCTGCAGCCGATCATGGCGCACCCGAAGTTCACCGTGCCGATCGCCGAAGAGCTGCTGGCCCGTTGGCCCGAGTGGGCGATTCCCGGGATCGGCGCGTTCCCGCCGGACTCGGTGACGCTGCTGGAGACCAATCCGGAGTTCGTCGCCGCCCTGCTGGTCGGACTCAACCACGAGTTCAACCGGGAGCTGCTGTGGCGAGAGTTCCCCACCGACCAGCGCGGTACGCCGTTCGCACGGTTCTGGCCCACCGACGGCGCGGACATCGACGAGATCGCCCGCTGGCCGATGGACGCCCCTCTGGGCAGCCGGCTGCGCAGCGACAGCGAGGGCAACCTGGCGCTGCTGGTGCGCGGTGAGCTGCTGCGCCGGTTCCCCGGCACCGCGCTGCTCGCGGTACGCGGCGAGAACGGAAAGCTGCCCGCCGAGTTCGGCGGGGTGCCGGCCACCCCGCTGGCTCTTGACGAGTCCACCGTGCTCTACCTGTTCGCCGGCATCGACGAGCAGCGGGCCCGCGCCGAGGACTGGTTCTTCGTGTTCCGCGAACCGATGCGCGGTACCCAGTTCGGTTTCGACACGGGCGACCAGCCCGACCGTATGAAGACCTGGGCCGACCTCACCTGGAGCGGCGTCACCGTGGACGCCGCCAATTGCGTCCGCCTCGCCCCGCCGCCCGACACACCGCGCGAACTGGCGCCGGCGGACCCGCCGGTGTGGGGCAGGGACGCCGCCGACATGGGTCGAATCGCCTTCCAGCAGCCGTTCCAGCTGGCCTTCCGGGCCACCACGCTGCTGGGCGGCTGACTCATCGCGCCGAGGACAGGAGCACACCGGAGATGACCGACGCGTTCGCCGCCCGCACGCAGCTGGACCGAGCACGTACCGAGGCGGACGCCGCGCAGGCCCTCGCGGACGAGCAGCAGGCGGTGGTACGGCGGCTTCAGGACGCCATCCAGGCCGGCGACCAGCGCGCCACCGCCGAGATGCTCACCGCCGCCGAGGCGGCCCAGGCAGAGCTGCAACGCGCGGCCGACCCGCTGAACAGCGCCGTCGGCAGTGCCGAGGAGGAGCTGGCTCAGGCCCTTGACGCCGGCACCGCGCTGTTCCCCGACGACAACACCGCCCCGATCGCGCTTCTGCCGGTGCGGGTGGAGACCATCTGGTGGGAGCCGAGCACGCTGCGGGTGCGGGTCTACCCGGACGACATCCTGCTGCCCCAGTTCGACCCGGAGCTCACCCCCGCCGAGGCAGCCGCCGGCACCGAGTACTGGCGCGACCCGAGCCCGGACGCCTGGCATGAGGTGCTCACGCGGCTGCGTCCGGCGCGCGCCGCCTGGGCGGTCCGCGCCTGCCGGCCCGGCGCCCCGCCGCCGGTGGTGCGCCCCGTAGGCCAGGACGAACGTCGGCAGCGGGTGGTCGCCATGCCGAAATGCTGGCGGTTCCTCGGTCTGATCGACGGCCAGGTGGTGGTGGACAAGCTGGGCCATCCGGTGCCCGACCCGTTGCCCGTCGGCCTGCTGCGCGCTGATGAAGAGGGCTGGGAGAGCGACTGGTTCCAGGCGCTCAAGGCCGGCATGGGCGTCGAGCTGACCCTCGCCGAGGGCACCGACCACCTGGACGAACTGCTGGTCGTCGGGGTACGCGACGACTCGGCGGTCGACGGCGCCGCCCGGCTGCGCGACGTACTGATCGGCCACACCTTCGCTAGCGGACTCGGCATGCTGCCGTCCGGCACCGCGACCAACAACACCCCGCGCGCCCGCTCAGGCTGGTCCTCGGCCCCGGCCTTCCCGGGGCCGGACCCGGACCCGCCGGCCGGTGAGCGGCCGGCGGCCGACGCGCTGGCCGCCGCGCTCGGCCTGCCGGACGCCGGATTCCTGCGCGGCTGCTCCGGCGCGGCCGACGCGGAACCGTCGGCCGTGGCGGCGTTGTCCCTGCTCACCTGGCCGACTCTGGGCAAAGGGTTCGCCGAGGCGGCAGCGTCCCATCTGAGCCTGGGCACCCAGCAGGTGGTGGCCACCGACCCGGCTCGGCCGTGGCGGGCGGTGCGGGACCATCTCGCCGAGCATGCCCGAAGCCGTGGGCCACTGCCGATGCTGCGGGTCGGCCGCCAGCCGTACGGGGTGCTGCCCGTCACCGCGCTGGGCGAGTGGCGCGCTCGACGCGACGGTGACGTGGACGCCCTGCTCGCGCCCTGGTTGCTGCGGTTGCGGGAACGCTGGCGCGCGGTGCTCGACAGGGACGACGCCATCCCCAGGGTGCAGGCCGACAAGCCGGTCGATCAGGTGGCGGTGGAGGCGTTGAAGCGGCTGCCGGTGGCGACCACTTTGGCCATGCGCCGGCTGGACGGTCCCGAGTTCGCCGTGCCGAAGACCGCACGCGACGAGCCTCCCGGCCAGCTGGGCCTGCCCGGCCTGCCTCCGGACGGGGTGCTGCGTTGGACCACCAGCGCCGACGGTTGGACCGATCTCGGCACGGGTCTGGACGAAGCGACCGGGATCCCCAATTTCGTGGCCCGACTCGCCCCGGACCCGGTCGGCTTCCCGGCACGGGCGTCGGCCACGGCGGACTATCTGCACGCGGTGCACGCCTTCCTCGCCGGCGAGTTGGCCGCCGCCGACTACGACCGGGCGTGGCCGGTGGAGCTGTCCTCGGGACGGGAGACGCCACCCCGACCCAGTACGTTCTTCGACTTGCCGACCGTCGGGGGCGAGGCGCCGGACGCGGACGGGCAGCCGAACTCGGACGGCGCCGCACCGCCCGAAGACGGCGCCCCGCCGCCCGGGGACGACGGGACGCCGCCGGAGTTCCCGGTGACGGATCCGCCGGACGCCCGCGGCGTGCTCGACGCGCTGCTGTTCCTGCCCAACTGGACGCTCGACGGCGACGACGGTGAGGACGACCCGCTTCGCCAGGCACTGGCCGTCACCAGTGACGTGGACCAACTCGTGGCCGACGTGCTGGAGGGACTGTCCGAGCACGATCGCGCGGCACGAGTCGCGGCCGCCACCCGTGCCGCAGGCGCGCTGCCCCGACTGGAACAGGCGCTACGGGCACTCGCCGCCGTACCGGTGACCCGGCTGCCCGAGCTGCTCCTGGAGGTCATCGACGTCTACTCCCACCGGCTGGACGCCTGGGTCACCTCGCTGGCGTCGCGGCGGCTGGCCGAGCTGCGGGCATCCGGGGTCGACGGCATCCGGTACGGCTGCTATGGCTGGGTGGAGAACCTGCGCCCACCAGTGCCGCGGGAACAGGTCGACGTCAAGGTGGACGACGTGACCACCACGGTCGAGGTGTCCACGCAGGACGGCTACATCCACGCCCCGTCGCTGCAGCACGCGGCCACCGCGGCGGTACTGCGCTCGGGTTTCCTCGGCCACCCCGGCGAACAGACCTACGCGGTCGACGTCACCTCCCGCCGGGCCCGCATCGCCCGTTGGCTGCTGGGCGCCGTACGCCAAGGGCAGAACCTGGGCGCTCTGTTGGGCTATCGGTTCGAGCGGGCGCTGCACGACGCGGAGCTGGACCATCTCGTCGAACGCTTCCGGCGTCAGTTCCCCCTCCCGGTCGTGCCCGAACCCGAAGGTCAGGGTGCGGACGCGCAGTTGTGGGCGCGCAGCACGGAGGCCGTCGCCGCCCGCAACGTCGTCGACGGGATGGCCCTGGTGCGGGCCGGTGTCGGTGCGGCCGACCTGCCCAGTGTGATCGACGGAGCACCGGTGGTGCCTCCGGCCGACCGAGCGGCGGTCGTGCCCCTGCTGGACGACCTCGCCGACGCCCTGGACGCGGTGGGCGACCTGGTGCTGGCCGAGAGTGTGCACCAGCTGGTAGGAGGCAACCCGATCCGTGCGGGGTTGACCGCCGACACCCTCGGCCGTGGTGAGGACGTGCCGGACACGTTCCACGTGCTGCGCACACCGCGCCGGGCCCGCGCGGTGACCCATCGACTGGCCGCGCTGGTTCCGGCCCAGCCGGCCGGGCCGACCGGGTGGCCCGATGATCCGGTCGCCGCGCTGCAACCGGCCTTGGAGGCCTGGGTCGCGCACCTGCTCGGCCCGGCGGCGGGCTGGACTCTGACCGGCGTACTGGGCGGGCAGGAGACGGACCGGGTCGACGGCCAGGGCGGTGGCGGGGAGCCGCAGGGCAGTGGCGGGGGTCCGCAGGGCGGCGGCCAGGCATTCGAGCTCACGGCCGACCGGCTCGGTTTGGGTGCGCTGAGCACCGTGCTGGACGCGACGGGCGCCGAACAGGCCCGGCTACGCCGCGCGGTCCTGGATGCCCGAGGCGCCGCACCGGGCACACCGGTGGTTTTCACCGGTCCCGGCTGGACCGGTCTGCGCGGCAGGGCGGCCCGGATCCGGGCGCTTCTGGCCACCGCCCAGCCGCTGTTGCCGGCGCACCTGTCCGAGCAGCCGGACAGCCGCCCGGTCGACATCACTGGTCCACAGGGCCGACTGGCGATCTTCGCGGCCGACCCGCTGGTCGCCGCGCAACCCGGCGCGTCGGAACTGCGCGTACTTGCCTCGGGTCCGCCCGGGCCGGGCGGGGCCGAGGGCTGGCTGTCCCGGGCACGGACGGCGCTGGCCGAGGTGCTCGGTGCGGACGTACCCCTGCTGCCAGAGCTCGCCGGCCCCGCACCGGTCGGCCGCGGCGACCTGTCCGGCGCCGACCTCGAGGACTGGTTGCGGCGCAACGCGGCAGTGCGGCCGGTGGTCCGTACCCTGCACGAGACGCTATGGCTGGCGGGGGCCCGGGCCGGGAGGGTGGAACGGTTGCGCGCGGCACAGGATCCGCCCGGCGCGGCCGACCCCTGGATCGGCGGCGCCTTCCCGGGCGGGAAGCGCCCACAGGCCAACGCCCACCTGGTCTGGCACGCCCCGGCCGACGCCGCACCCGGTGCGGCCGTCACCGGCCTGCTGTTCGACGAATGGATCGAACTGCTACCTGGTTCGGACCAGTTGCGCCCGGCCGCCGACCCGGCCGCCCCGGCCGACGCCACGCCGGAGACCGAACTGACCGGCGTCGCCTTCCACTACGACCGGCCGGACGCCAAGGCTCCGCACGGCATGCTCATCGCGGTTCCCCCGGACCTGGATCGCGGCTGGACGTCGGACGGCCTCGTCCAGGTGCTCCGGGAGACCATGGAACTGGCCAAGCTGCGCGCCGTCGACCTCGCGGATCTGCCGCTGCTGGACGATCTGATCCCCGCTGTCCGTCTCTCCCCGCGGGGTGCGACCGGGCAGGTGCTTTCCAGGATCGAGACCCGTCGGCCGAGGACCGATCCGAACGGCCCGTTCCGTCTGGAGCCCGGGCACCGCACCGGCGACGTGGAGGCCGGCCTGGCCGCCCGGGTGCACGACCCGTTGTGGCTGCTCACCCGGCAGTGGCAGTTCGGAGAGTTCGCCGCCCAGGACGCCGGCTCCCCCGCCGTGGTCCGGATGACAGGCAGCAGTGCGCCGATCGACGCCTGGCGCCCGGCCGGGGCGGCGGACTGGGTGCCTTACGACCCGCGCCTGGGGCCACTGGACATCCAGGTCGAGGACGAGCCGGTGCACGTCGACGAGCGGCTGCGCGCCGAGGGCGGGGCCGCGCTCCTGAGGATGGCCGACGACGCGGGACTGCTCACCGCCGCCATCGCGGCGCTGGCAGCACACCAGCTCCGGGCCGGCGAGCCCGACGCGAGTCTTGTCGGTCTGCTTGACGGCAGGGTGCCGGACGCGGCGTCGGTGGCGGCAGCGCTGGACGCGGGCACCTTCGCCACCGGACCGGACCCGAAGCTCGGCGAGGTGGCCGGCCGCTGGCGGCGCTGGTGGGCCGAGCAGCTGGCCGAACGCGGCCCGGACTGCTTCGACCCGCACCGATTCGAGTACGCCGCTGAGCTGTCCACCGGCGGCGCGGTGCTGCGCGCCGAGGAGTACCAGGGCGACGGGCTGGACTGGTACGGCCTCGACGTGCACCCCGACCCCGATGTCCAGGCGGCTCAGCCGGCGCCGCCCCACACGTTCACCGACGAGGGGCTGCCTTCGACGGTGCGCTACGGCGGGCTGCCGGCCGACCGGTTCTGGGAGATGGAGGACGCGCGCGTCGACCTGGGCTCGGCGGACGTGTCCACGCTGGACACCGGCCGGCTGCTGCTGATCTCGTTCGCCACGGTCTACGGCAACGACTGGTTCCTGGTGCCGCTGGAAGTGCCGACGGGCTCGCTGACCGTGCTGGACCAGCTGCTGGTACGCGACGTGTTCGGCCGCCACCACCTGGTCAAACGCGCCGGCCGGAACGACCCGTCCTGGTCGATGTTCACCCTGCACGGCCCGGACCCGGACCACCCGGCGGCGTCCGGGCTGCTGATGCTGCCCGCCGAGCGCGGTCAGGCGGGAGAGCCGCTGGAGCATGTGGTGCTGGCCCGCGACGAACTGGCGAACCTGGCTTGGGCCGTGCAGCGCGACTACACCGACGACCGCGGTGAGCGGATGGACCGCCGGGACCGTTGGGCACGGCTCGCGGCGGCCGAGCCGGTCGTGACCGGCGAGCTGCCGGCGTACGGGGTGCAGGGCGTGGTGCCGGACTACTGGTTCCCGTTGGTACCGGAACAAGTCCGGACCGCGGAGATCCGGTTCAGGCTGGCCGAGCTGACCGGTCCCGGCCTCGACTCACACCCGGAGGGCCGGTTGATCGCGTCCGGAATGTGGGTGCACGAGGAGGAGGTGCCGCGCGATGGGGTGAGCGTGACCCGCCGACCGGTGCTGGCCCGCTGGTTCGACGGTTCGTGGCACAGCTGGGTGCGCAGGGAGAAGGCCCCCGGTACCGGGGAGAGCTCCAGCGGGCTCGCGTTCGACACCGTTCGCCCCACCGAACCGTGGCCCGGATGAGAGGTTGCGTGACATTCAGGGCAGAGTAGCCTGAACATGACTAAAGCTTACGAATCCTGGAGGTTGGTGATGTTTCTCCGACTGCTGCGGCGTCGTATGCCGCGTGGACTTGTCCTCCTCGGCAACGGCCGCCTGATCCGGGGTGTCAGCGGCGGCTTCTACGACGGTCACGGGCACCAGTCCTGACACCGCCCACAAGTCGGCCCTGGCCTGCCCCGGAGTCCCCGCGGCAGGCCGACCCTGGAGAGTGTGCGGTGGCGAAGGACGCCGAGGCCCTGGCAGTCGTGGCGCGGATCCTGTCACCGCATTGCCGTGTCACGGGGATGTCCGGCGGAGCGCTGATCGCGGACTGGAGGCGGACGCGTTTTCTCGGCATGACGTCGGCAGACATTCAGAAGTTCGCCGACGGAAGCTCCGAGGAACGCACCGAACTCCTCACCGGCCTCATTCGTGCCGGGTGTGCGACGGCTCGCCGGAAGGAACACTCGGACATCGAGGTCGGGCTCTGGCTGCGCGGAGTGCACCTGCTCATCAGGACCTTGGGATTCGGGCGCGTCCTTCGGCTCCTGTCGTTGGCGGCCCCGGAATACGCCCGTGCGGACCAGGCCTGCGAGAAGGACGTCGCACGGCTGAAACGAGCAGTGCAAGCACACAGCCGTAGAAGTTGGCTCGTCAACGACGACTGCAAGACGGAGGCCGTGACGGCCTTCGTCCTGCTGCGGCGGCGCGGTGTGCGGGCCGTGCTGCATATCGGTGTCCGCGAGCATCCGTTCGCCTTGCACGCCTGGACCTCCTCGACCGGCCTGTGCATCCCTGACGCCGATCCGCGCGGTCACGCGTTCACTCCGGTACTCTCGATCGACGGCGGAGGGCGGTGAGGTGGAAGCGCTCCGCGTCCAATGGGCCGGTGACGTGCCGAAGCTCTGGGCAGCCGGGGCCATGGCACGGCAGGGACTGGTGACAACGGTCTCCTCACCGGCCGGAACCGCGGTGGTCGCCGGCTGGGTCGGATCGGTCCGCGACCGTACCGCGGGCGCACTCGGCCTCCTCGACGACTTCGGCGGACCGGGAGCGACACCACATCCACCGACCGGCGACTACGCGGCTGTCCTGGTGTTCCGCGACCGGATTCTGCTCATGCGGGACGAGCAGGCACGTATCCCCCTGTTCTTCAGGGAGTCCGGCGGCCGCGTGAGCGCGGTGAGTACCTCGGCGCGCCGCCTGGGTGGCGCGGAAGAGCTGGAGCGTCGCTATTTCTGCCGGTACCTGACCGGAAACCTGGCGCAGCCGCACTCGGAACTCACCCCTTTCGCCGGGGTGCACCGGGTCCTCGCCGGCGAGGTGGTGGAGCTTTCGGTCACGGGTCAGATGCGCGGTCGGGTGCCGCGACGCGGCCGTCAGGGGCACGACCCGTCGGTACCGGCGGCGGACGGACCCGGAACCCGCCTCGACGAGGCGGCGAAGGACCTGCGTCTCGCACTGGAGAACGCTGTCGGCCGCCGTATGGGCAGGATGACGGCATGCCACGTCTCCGGCGGCACCGACTCCACCAGCGTCGCGTTGCTCGCGGCACGTCATCTTGCCGAGGGACGGGGCCACCGCGGGGACCTCGTCCTGCTCGCCGGGCGCTTCGGCAGGGGTGAACTGGCCGGGGAGCAGCCGTACCTCGACGAGGCGGTGGAGGTGATCCGCCGCTTCGCACCCGCGGCCCGCCCAGTCATCGTCGACGCCGACGACGTGGCCGACTTCGACGACTTCCAGCACCATGCGGGTGACCCGGACGAGCCGCATGCGCACGCCTTCCGCGCCCCGTTCTGGAGCAGGCTTCATGCCGCCGCGGCGGAACTGGGCTGCGACACCCTGGTGACCGGCTGCGGGGCCGATCCGATCGCGGACGCCAACCCGTTCCATCTGCACAGACTGGCCCGCACAGGACAGCTCCGGCAGATGACGACGCTGGCACGTGCCTGGGCCGCGAGCAGCGAGCGAGGCCTGCGGGACGTGGTCTCGGCGCACGTCGTGCAGCCGACCCTTCCGCTGACGGTCGAGCGGGTCACCGCGCTCGTCCGCCGCCGTGGAACAGTGCTCGGCGGCCTCGGCGACTTCACCCGCCCCCGCTGGTTGCGACCCGGATTCGCGCGGGCTCACGGTTACCGTGAGGCCGGCATCGCGGAGAGCCGCTTCGTGTTCGGGCGCGAGCCGGAACAGTCGTTCTACGACGCGGCCAACTACATCGCCGCTCCCGACCCGTTGTCCTGGTACCGCGCACCGCGGGACGGGTTCTTCCTCTCGCACCCCTTCCTCGATCCGGAGGTCATCGCCACGATGCGCCGCCTCCCGGTCGAAGCCACGTTCCGTCCGGGCCGGCCGAAGGCGGTTCTGCGTGAGGCCATGTCGGATCTGCTCCCGCCCGGAGTGCGCGACCGAATGGTCAAGATCCCCTTCAACGAGCTTTACGCCCGCGGACTGCGGACACACGGCGACGAACTCATCGACCTCTGCCGCTCCGCGGTCCATCCGCTGACCGCGGAGATGTTCGACATCGAGATGCTGTGCCGGGCAGTGCGGGAAGCGCGGCTCGGCATGGGGGACTCATACGCCTGGGATCGTCTGAACGCCTCTCTCGCGCTGGTGGTCTGGCTGGAGCGTTTGGACCACCAGCAGCGCTCCCGCACACTCGACGCGGCCACGATGCCCGTCATCGCCGGCTCTTGACGTCCCACAGCGTCCATTCGATCGGGCCTGTTTGGGCCCTGACGAGACCGTACCGCCTCACCACCGCGCTCGATTCCGCGTCGCTGAGTTCGCGGTCTTCCTCGCCGTCTCGCGTGATGGCTTCCACGAGGCCCGCGCCGCTCGCGCCGAATTGCCAATAGAGAGTGAGATAGCGGGGGTCCATCGTATGTGAGGCGATCGCGTTACTCTCGTACACCCTGCCGCGGTAGATCACCTCGTCGAGACCCTTCTGGCTCGGGTTCTCCTTCATCCACCGGGGCACCTTGCCACCGGACCAGGAGTACCCGTCATCTGAGATCTGGTCCACCCTGAGGCGGTCCTTGCGCGCAAGGCTCGCGGTGGCGTAGAACGCCAACTGGTCGTACGGCGTGTCGATGGGCAGCTTCACAAGTGATTGGGTGGAGAACGCATCGCCCGGCTCCAGCCAGTCTCCGGCGGGCACCCATGGTTGCGCCGCCACCAACTCACCCGGCTGGTAAGCCTCCGTGCGGGAGAGCGGATGCTTCTCCTGCAATTTGCTCCACTGCTTGGCATCGGTACGCCACTGCTGGCGGAGCCGGTCCCTCCCGCTCAGCGGCACCCGCTCCCCCATGGCGTGGAACTCGGTACCGAGCACGTAGAAGCCGACATCGCTGTGGTTCTCGAGACGGATGTCGACCGGCACGGCGAATGCCTTGCGGTCCCGATTCAGCACCGGCTTCCCCACGGTCATCGTGACCACAGGCTTGGCCCCGCGCTGATACGGCTGGTAGAGGTACTGGTAACCGAAGGTGGCCACCGCGATGGCCGAGGAGACGATCACCGCCGCGGCCACCCGCTTCGGAGCGGGAATCACGACCGATGTCCGCCAGACCGCGAAGACAGCCCATGCGGAACCCGCTGTGAGCAGGCCCCACAGCACCAGGTAAACGGTGGAATCGCCGCCCTGGAACGTCTCGATCAGGAGCGTGGCGTTGGCCAACAGCGCAATGACCGTGGCGATGAGCGCGACCGCTCCCGAATGGGCGAAGCTCCTGCGCAACCAGTGGTCCACCACCGCGACGGCGCCCAACAACGAGGTGCCCGCCAGCAGGATGAGGACGGCACCGGTGATGCGGCCCGCATAGGTCAGGGCATCGCTGAGGTCTTCGATGCCGAACCGAGCGAGCAGCGCAGCCGTCATGATGAGGACCAGCAGGATCACTACCATGGCCACCGGTGACCGGTTGCCGCACGCCGCGTTCCTTCGCGCCCGCAGGCGTGCGCCGGCGCGGGACGCGGGGGGAGGCCTCAAGTGATCACCTCCACATGTCCCGCCGGCCCGCGCCCATATGCGCCAAGTGAACCCACGCGGTGTCTCCTTCGACCGGTGAAGCGCCGTCTGACGAGCCTCTGCCGGCTCCCTGCGGTACGTACCTCGCTGTGCCGTCGCGGACCATCCGCACTCCGGGGCGGACCAGGACACCGGTGGTGTGCCGGCCTCGAGACCATCGTCCGTGGTGATCCTCTGAATGACCATCCGGGTTCCTCCGGACGGGAGTCCACGGCGCGAACGGGCTCCGGTGGCGAGATCCGGCCGAATTCGGCATTCTGGAGATATGCCTGAGGCATGGATGGCGCAGGCCATCAAGACAGACCTCGGCGATCACGCGCCGTGTGACCCGGCGTTTCCGCCGAAGGCGATCGCGCACATCACGGCGGACAGGAAGTGCACCGCGGGAGCCCCGCTGGATCTCGTTCCCTTCGCCCGCCTCAAGGACTTCTTCACTCAGGGCGGCAAAGGCATGGCGCCGCATATCCTGTGGGATCCCTTCACCGGCGCGTTCGCCCAGTTCTTCCCTGCCACCTCCCGGAGCAAGTCGCTCGACGACCCGCCCGGTGGCACCCGGACCAACCGCGCCGGCAAGGTCGTCGTCCAGATCGAGGCGCTGTTCTTCCCGCACTGTCGTGTCGACGGCCACGTGTTCGCCAGACTGGGCGACACCCCCTGCAAGGGCTGGAGCGACCTCAACGCCTGGGTGCGGTCCTGGGGTGTGCCGGACACCTGGCCCATGGGTCCTCCGGCCGGTTTCGTCCCGGACCGCTCGCCGGGCGTCTGGAGTTCCCAGGGTGGCTGGTACGCGCACGCCCATGTCCCGGAGAACGACCACCTCGATCCCGGGTCCTGGCCCGCGTTCGTGCCCGGACAGCCGGGCCAGCCGGGCCGCGTGCACACCGCGCGGCCGGCGTTCGAGCCGTTCCCCGGCGCGTCCTTCTTCCGCGCCGGACAGAAATCGCCGGTCATCGCCGCGATGCACCGTCGGCTCGTGGCCGAAGGCTGCAACCGGTATCAGCCCGGCGGCGACATCGACGCGTGGGGCGCGGGTGACGTGAGCTCCTACGCCGCCTGGCAACAGAAGCTGGGCTTCTCCGACGGTGACGCCAACGGCATCCCCGGCAAGTCGAGCTGGGACAGGCTGCATGTCCCCAATGTCTGACAGCGGCGCAGCAGCGGTGCCCCGGGCCCGGGGGCTTCGCGGACGCTGACCGGGACGGAACCTCCGATATGAGGAGGAGCGCAATGGTCTCCCTTTCGAACGTGCAGTTCGGCATGACCAACGATGAGGTCAAGACCCTGCAGAGTGCACTGATCCATGCTGGTTTCGATATCCCCGCGGGAGCCACGGGCCAGTTCGGACCGCAGACGAAGAGCGCCTACGCCGACTGGCAGAAATCGATCGGCTTCACCGGCTCGGACGCGAACGGATTCCCCGGCTGCACATCACTGACGAAACTCGGCGCCAGAGCCGGGTTCGACGTGGATTGCCGGAATCACGGATCCATCGCCAAGAGCTTCGTCCAGTACACAACGAATTCCGGGATCGCCTCGAACGAGGAAACCGCTCGCACGTTTGCGCTGGAGGCGTGCGAAAAGACAGGCGCCCCGAAGGAATTGGTCACGGGGGTGAGCAATGGCGCGAACCTGCTCACCCTCATAAATCGCGAATCAAGTTTCATAGCCAACGCGGTGAATCAGAAGGACATGAACGCCACGGGACCGCGGCAGGTGGACGGAGCGCGACTCAACTGCTCCCGCGGGTACGCGCAGGTGATTCCCGGCACGTTCGCCGAGCATCATCAAGCAGGCACGGCGAATCGGATCTATGACCCCGTTGCGAACATCGCAGCCTCCATCAACTACATCTGGAGCCGATACGGAGACATCTCCCGGGTCCAGCAAGCGAATCCGAACCTTCCGCCCCATCCCTACTGAGGTCTATTGAGGAGGAGAGATCCATGTCCGCGCATGAGCCGTTCCCTGGAGCGGCGTTCTTCCACGAAGGCCGACGCAGTCCGATCCTCAGCGCCATGAGGAAGCGCCTCGTCGAGGAAGGGTGCGGGAAGTACAAGACGGGACCGGGCCCCGGGTGGGCCGACGCTGACCGCCAGTCCTACGCCGCCTGGCAGCACAAGCTCGGCTTCTCGGCCGATGACGCCGACGGCATACCCGGCCCGCAGTCCTGGGACAGGCTCCGCGTACCGGCGACGAGTGGTGACGTAGATGGTCACGTCGTCTCCTCTCCCGTACCGGGACACACGGTGACAACCCCGTATCACCAGCGAGGACCCCACTGGAGTCTGGGCTACCACACGGGTGCGGACTACGCCGCCTCGACGGGTACGCCCTGTGTCGCCGTCCTCAGCGGTTCGGTCCGCGCCGGGGAGGATGTCAGCTTCGGCCACTACCTCGTGCTGAGGTCAGGCGGGTTCGACTACTGGTACTGCCACCTCTCTCAGCGGAACGTCACCAGTGGTTCGGTCCGGGCCGGGCAGCAGGTGGCCAAAGTGGGCTCGACCGGAAACGCCACCGGGCCCCACCTGCACTTCGAAAAACGCCCGGCTGGGGGTCGTTTCGGGTCCGACGTGGCTCCCCACTGGAACACCGCGGGCGCAAGCCGCTCATCGACCAAGTAGGCCTTTCGTGGGTGGGCCCGTAGGCGCCGTAACGCCTACGGGCCCACCCCGATGACACGGGGCCTGGATGGACGCCACGCAACGACGACCGATGCGTCACGAAGGGTTGACCGGCGGACCGGATGCGGTACGCCGGTCAGGCTCGATCTGGTGGGCGAACGCTTGCAGCGCCACGGAACTGTTGGGCGGCAGGACAGCCATCTTCCCCTGCTCCTGCGCCTCGGCGAGCGCGCCCGCCGCCTCGCTCGTCTCCGGAACGTGGACCAGGCGCACGTGACCGTCACCCGAGCCTCGGCGATCCACCGGGGCGACGGCGCCGTGGGTTCCGTCGGGCAGCGTCACCCACAGCTCGAAGTCGTCGTACCGGACGAAGTCCGCGCCCTTCACGGGCCATGGGTAGTGGTGCTCACCGGGAACTCCCGGCAGGACTCCCTGGTGGTTGTCGTGGGTCATCGGGACGCAGGCGTTGAACAGGCTGTCAGTCCACCGCTCGACGCCGTCGGCGTCGGTGATCGGGGTACGCAGCAACTGCTCGGCCTCTTCATACCCCAGTGCCGCCAGAGCCGGCAGGGTGAGCGGAAACGCGGCGACGAGCTCAGCGGCCTCCTGGCGCAGCCGGTCGACCTTCGACGGCTGCGCGCAGAATTGCATGCTCCACTCGATGCCGACCCTCGCGCGGTACATCCGCCAGCCGTGCTGCCCCTTGACCCACAGACTGCCGCCGTGATGCATCTCCCAAGGATGGGCGCCGGGCGGCCGCACTCCGTAGGGCAGCTCGTCATCGTTCATCTCGGCGAGGATCTTCTTCGCCGTCTTCTTCGCGGCGCAGAAGTACACCGACTCGTAACGCTTTGGATGATCAACCAGGCGTATCTTCCATGGGTGATTCTCCGACTCCAGGCCACCGAGCTGGAGTCCGGCGGACGTCGTGTGGGGTGCTGCGGAACCGGAAGCGGTCATGGCTGGCCTCCTCAAGCCGAGCGCATGGATTCATCAGTCTTCTAGGGGGCCGCCCGCAGCGGGATCCGGACCAGGAGTTGATCGACACCGGCACCCAGACCCGAGACGAACTCACTGCCCGCTGCCCACTGCGCCACAGGGGCCAGGAGCACAACTGCGGCCGCGAGGACGGCCACGGCCGCCGCCAGGCTGGCCGTGTAATCCTCCTCTCCAGTGGTGATGCGCAACTGGACCTGGAGATCGCCGGACAGCTGCGCCTCGCCGTCCGTCACCGGATGTGACTGGAAGACATGCACACTGCCGGTGTAGATCACCGTTCGTTCCGCCGGCTCGAACTCGACTCGGAGGAAGGCCGTTTCATCACCGATGGTTCCGCCGATCCGGGGTGTGCCATCGGGACCGACGCTCACGCTGACGGCCGAGAACAGGGCACCGACCGCACCCCTGGCCTCCGACTTGACCCGTGAGCAGAGCTGGTCCAGAGCGGCTCCTCCGATGGCCCGCGCGCTGCCGGAGGCGACCGCGGACTCCATGGCGGCGAAGTCCGGAGAGACCTCACAGCCGAGGGCGTACGCCTCCTTGCTCCAGGCGACTTTCACTGGCCCATTCACCCAGAGCTCCATGTGGATTCCGGCCCCGTCCCACTCCGCGACCTTCCCCCGGAGCGTGTAGACGAGGGATGGCCACGGGGTGACGCTCTGCGGTAGTTCGACGACGTCGTAGTCCGAGACGGAGAGCAGAAGCGGGACCCCCTCCCCGGCCGGGGCGCGGCCGGGACCGACCAGCTCCATCAGCCGGGTCCAGGTGGCACCGTCCACGTCCACCCGCGCGTCGGCTACCAGGCCGTCCTGGACCGACTGGAAGTTGCGGATGGCCTCGCACAGTTCGTTCGAGGCGAAGCCGTCACCGATGGGAGGAAGGCTGTCCAGCGAGGTACCGCCGGCGGGCGGGCCGACAGCGTCCAGAAGTTCGGCAACCTGCTGCTGGTCCAAGGCTTGGTTGGGGCACTGAGTGCCCGCGTTCGTCAACCCGACCGCGTCGCGCAATCCCCATGCCATGGTCGTCGGCTTTCCTTGCGAGAAAGGCGTTCCTCACTGTCACC
Organism: Streptomyces sp. NPDC051452; assembly: GCF_044454765.1. NCBI lineage: Bacteria > Bacillati > Actinomycetota > Actinomycetes > Kitasatosporales > Streptomycetaceae > Streptomyces > Streptomyces sp. NPDC051452. The sequence goes on along the minus strand of NZ_JBITEB010000001.1, from coordinate 1,182,918 downwards.
CCTGGGGAGCAACGCGTCGGCGGAGTCGCCTGCCGGTCACCAACTCGACGCTTCATCGTCAGAAAGAAAGGAAAGTCCAGCCAGGCGCGTTTACTTCGACCTGCGGATGCCCTTCGATTTCATTCCCCACACCACTTCCATCCTCGCACCAGCCGGCGCCGTCCGCACCCGCTGAACTTCCCGGTGCATCCTTGAACTCCTCGGAAGTTAAAGGTGGCGAAAGGTAGATGCGACAACCACTGCGAGCTTTCCTGCGCTGTCGGCCTTGCGGTGGCGGCGTCGCCAGCGGGACCAGCGAGGAAGGCGTGGGCGAGCATGGCAAGGGTGCTCCCAGCGGGGCCGGGACGCTTAGTGGCGGACCTGGTGCTCGTCCGGTCCGGGCAGACCCTTGCCGGACCGGAACGTCTCTTCCACTCGCTGACCCAGTCGTAGAAGCGGTGCCCCTTCGCCCCCCTCCTGCGGACAGCTTCTGCCAGGCCCGCTTGGGCAGCCTCTTGACCAGGGTGTCCGCTCGGAACCTGCGGGCTGGGGTGGTGACTTGCTGGGAGCAGGCCGCGTATCGCGGGGTGGCTGCGGGCTCGTCCCCTGAGGGCCGCTAAATTTTTTCGCGGATTCCCGTCGAGGATGTCGAAAACGCCGCGCGTGCTTCTACCTACCCGTGACGGCCCCCGCGCGGGGCGGGTACGACCAACGAGGAGCAGAACCATGAAGTACATGCTGCTGATGCAGTTCAGCGAGCAGAACGTCGACTTCCCCAAGCTCGAGGAGTGGAAGCCCGAGGAGATCCAGGCCCACATCCGGTTCATGAAGCAGACCAATGCCGGCCTGGCCGCCGCCGGGGAGCTGGTCGACGCCCAGGGCCTGGCCATGCCGGAGACCGCCCGGATCGTGCGTTCCCACAGTGGTGGCGCGCCGGTCGTCACCGAGGGCCCGTTCCCGGAGTCCAAGGAGTGGGTGGCCGGCTGGTGGATCGTGGACTGCGACACCGAGCAGCGGGCGATCGAGATCGCCGCCGCCGTCTCCGCCGCCCCCGGCCCGGGTGGACGGCCGCTCGATATGCCGATCGAAGTGCGCCAGATCATGGCGGCTCCGCCCACCGAGCTCTGAACACCCCCTGTGACTTTCGATCCAACTGTCGAGGACCTGCTGCGCACGCTCGCGCCGCAGGTCGTCGGCGTGCTCACCCGCCGCTACGGGGACTTCGCCGCCGCCGAGGACGCCGTCCAGGAGGCCCTGTTGGACGCCGCCACGCAGTGGCCGGCCGAGGGGGTGCCGCATAACCCGCGCGGCTGGCTGGTTCAGGTCGCCGGCCGCCGGATGACCGAGCAGGTCCGCAGCGAGCAGGCCCGCCGTCGCCGCGAGGAGCTGGTGGCCGGTCAGATCCCGGCCGACCGGCGGTCCGCACCCGGGGCCGACGCCGGGGACCAGGGTGCGCACGACGACACCCTCGCGCTGCTGTTCCTGTGCTGCCACCCTGTGCTGTCGCCGGCCTCGGCGATCGCGCTCACCCTTCGCTCGGTCGGCGGGCTGACCACGGGTGAGATCGCCGCGGCGTTCCTCGTCCCCGAGGCGACCATGGGCCAGCGGATCAGCCGGGCCAAGCAGCGGATCAAGAGCTCCGGAGTGCCGTTCCGGATCCCGGACAGTGCCGAGTGGCCGGCTCGCCTGGACGCGGTGCTACACGTCCTCTACCTGATCTTCAACGAGGGCTACGCCAGCAGCACCGGCGCCGAGCTGCGGCGCGTCGAACTCTCGCAGGAGGCGATCCGCCTCACCAGGGCCGTCCACACGCTGCTCCCGGACAACGCCGAGGTGGCCGGTCTGCTCGCGTTGATGCTGCTCACCGAGGCGCGCGGGGCCGCCCGTACCGGCCCGCACGGCGAACTCGTCCCGCTGGCCGAGCAGGACCGCGGCCGATGGGACACAGCCGCGATCGCCGAGGGCGTCTCGCTGATCACCGCCGCCCTGCCGCGCGGTCCGGTCGGTCCGTACCAGGTGCAGGCGGCGATCGCGGCCGTCCACGACGAGGCGCGTACCGCCGCCGACACCGACTGGCCTCAGATCCTCGCCCTGTACGAGGTACTCGGCCGTATATCCGACAATCCACTGATCATCCTGAACCGAGCGGTCGCCGTCGCCATGATGGACGGCCCCGTCGCCGGCCTCGCCCTGCTCGCCGACCCGCCGCCCGCGCTCACCGGCCACCACAGACTGTACGCGGTCCGCGCCCATCTGCACGACCTCGCCGGGGACCGGGAGGCCGCCGCCGCGAACTACCGCATCGCCGCCCGCCGCACCGCCAACCTCCCGGAGAGGCACCACCTCAGCCTGTGCGCCGCCCGACTGGCCACGGAAACGGAAAGGTAGGCGACCGCTCGTATTCGGTGCGGCGGGACCACTACGACGTTTCCCCTGCTCCGGTTCGACGACATCGGCCGCGATCATCCCGGCCCGTGACGCGGATGCCGGCGCGGTGTCCGTCGCGGTGTCCGTCGCGGACGCCTACCTCATCGCTCCCTGGCCACGCCGAACTGACCAACAGGTCGAGGGGACACGGCCCTTGGCTCGCTAGTAGCTGTCGTAGCCGGGCTCACCGTTCGGCCGGTAGACGCCGACGATGGTGCCGCCCTTCGTCGTCGAGACGCTGACCGGCTCCAGCAGAGCAGGGATCGCCCCGTCGGCGAACAGCCGCTTGCCGGTGCCGATGATCACTGGATGGATGGTCAGCCGGTATTCATCGACGAGGCCGTGCCGCATGAGGGTCTGTGCAAGGTCGCCGCTACCGACGACGTTGATGTTGCCGCCCTCGGACTCCTTCAACGTGCGTACGGCATCGACGACGTCCCCCTCCAGCAGCGTGGAGTTCTGCCACTCGACGGACGTCAAGGTCCGGGATGCCACGTACTTGTGCATGCTGTTCATCCGATCGGTGAACGGGTTGTCGGGATCGGCGGTCGGCCAGTACGACGCGAAGATCTCGTACGTCTTGCGGCCGAGCAGCATCGCGTCGGAGTGCTCGTACCAACCGGCGATGGCCGTGCCGACCTCGTCGTCAGACACCGGTTTCTGCCAACCGCCGTACTCGAAGCCGCTCTCGGAATCCTCGTCCGGACCTCCTGGCGCCTGCATGACGCCGTCCAGCGTCAGGAACGTACAAACGATGATCTCGCGCACGGTGCGCTCCCTTCGTCGACGGGTAGACCGCACACCCGCAGGAAACTCATCGGCGGAGCTTCCACGCCATCGCCTACCAAGCCGCGCTACACCTCGCCGCCAACCTCACAGGGGAGCCGGTCGGCAGGCGGCGGAAGCCGCTCCGGGCCTCATGCTTGCCTTGACAAGAATTGTCGCGACAACTGACAATGGACGGGTGAGCGACACCAGCGGACTCCACGACCACCTCGGCTACTGGCTGCGACGCCTCTCCGACGAGGTGCACAGCCGCTTCGAGAGCGAACTCTCCCGGCATGACGTCACCGTCTCCCAATGGGGGGTGATGATCAGCGTCCACCACGGCCACGACACCACCAAGGCCGTGGCCGCGCACATGGACATCGATCCTGGAGCCGTCTCGCGGCTGGTCGACCGTCTTGCGGTCAAGGGACTGATCCGCCGCGAGCCCGACCCCGCGTCCCGGCGTACGGTCCGGTTGGTGCTAACGGGTCAGGGACAGGCCCTCGTACCGGTCCTGGCCGAGCTCGCCGACCGCAACGACGCCCATTACTTCGGCTCGCTCGACGCCGGCCAGCGACGGCAGCTGGAGGAGTGGATCCGGCGTCTGGTGGGGCAAACCCATCCCGCTCCGCCACCCGACGCAGCCTGAGAGAAGAACACGATGAGCATCACGCACTCCATCACCAAGACCGTTGGCATCGACTGCCCCTGGGAGCAGGTCTTCGCCTTCCTTGCCGACCCCGCGAACTGGCCGAAGTGGGCCGTGGTCAACATTCGTTCCATCGAGCCCACCGACGACCCCGACTGGTGGCGCATGTCCACCCCGCTGGGCCCGGCGAGGCTGCGTGTGCGCGCGAACGCCGAATTCGGCGTCCTCGACCACGACTACGTCGACGACACCGCCGCCTGGTGCGTGCCGGCCCGGGTGGTTCCCAACGGCGACGGTGCCGAATTCATGATCACCTTTCATCAGCCGCCATCGCTCACCGAGGAAGTCTTCAAGCAGCAGGCCGAACTGGTCGACACCGAACTGGCCGCCCTCAAGGAGATCCTGGAGACCGCCGCGCCGGCCATCCCCGCTTGAGGTGCCCCGGTCGGGCCGGGAGCGGCAAATGACCGTCCTGGTCACCTGCCCCGGCCGGCCCGAGCATACGAACCGACAGACTCACCATCGTCTGACAAGCCGCAAGAGCGTCTATGCCTGCGTCATCCACGACCCCATCCTGGTGACCGGCCTGTTCGGCCAATGCGTGGGGCACCGGGTCCGGCGGTGCAACGCCGGGCGAGGTACGCGACCGGGTCCTCGGCGGAACGATCGCCGAGTTGACCAGGCTGGACCGAGGCAGGCGGGGACCGGCAGGAGCGGGTCGCCGCCTGCCCGGTCCGGAGGCCCGGTCGGCAGCAGGGCACGCGCCCCTCGCGGGACAGGTGCGAGCGGGTCAGCCGTCGGCCTCGTCCTCCTGCGCGGGCGCGTCACCGATGGCGACGCGCAGGTCGTGCATGCCGTGCAGGATGTCGATGAGGGCTTCCTCGGCCCCGCTCAGGGCGTGCCGGGTTCCCTCCTTGTCGCCTTGCTCGGCGTGCAGCTGGGCGCTGAGCGCGTACACCGCCGTCATGACGGCGGCGAACGCGGCCTCCCGGCCGGGCGGCAGATCTTCTTCCTCGGGTTCACAGACCTGCAGCGCGGTGCGCTGCAGCCGGTTCGTCAGGACGTTGACCGCGACGCCGGGATCCTCTCCCAGCTGTTCGCGCCAGCCGAGCGACGTCTCGAGGACGTCCTCGATCTCGTCCTCCTCGGACAGCCGGGTCGCGGCGGTGATCTCGAACTCCGTTTTGGCCAGCAGGCTGCCGAGCAGGTGCAGGCGGTCCTCTTCCCGGGGCTCCTCGCGGAGCTTCTCGGCATCCGCCACCGGCTCGCCCGCCAGGGCGGCCAGAGCCGCGGAGATCTGCCCGGCACCTACCCGGCGCTCGTCACTGCTGTTCACGCCTCCAGCTTCACCCCGCGAAGGCGTATCCGCCCGCCCGGAGGGCCGCACGTGTCACACGGAGACCGGTACATGTCCACGTTCCGGCCGGCCCGACCCTCCCGAGGGGCCGCCACCTGGACGCCACAGTCCAGCGGGGACCGGCCCGTGCCGCCTCGCAGAGGAATGGTGTCTCAGCCCGTGTCGCCGTACACGGTGGCCGTGTTGGGGCGCGGTGGTGGCGCGTGCCGGGCCGCCGGACCCCGCGCGAAGGTGCGCAGCAGGTTCTCGGTGGTACGGCTGACGAAGGAACGGGTGCGCACGTCCATGCCGTGGTCGCGGCCGATTTCACCGGTGCCCGCCATCAAAGCCTCCACCCACCGCATCGTGCCCGTGGCGAACACCCCGGCCCCGCCGGGGACCGTGTAGTACGCCGAGTCGCTGTGACTCGGCGTGCCATGGCACACCAGCGGCGAGTGCGCGGTGATCTCCAGCGGGCCCGGAAGCCGGGAGCCGTACGGCACCCGGTCGTACTCCACGCCGACGAGGTGGGGGAAGCCCTCACCGGCGCGCACCCCGGTGCCGTCGTACAGCCAGTGGTCGGCCGCGTGGACGACGTAGGGCGCGTCGACCGGAAAGCCCTCGTAGAGCACCCCGGTCAGCGCGGACTCGGGGTCGGGGGCCGGCGGCAGGCGGAAGTCGGTGGTGACCTGGGCGGGGCGGGAGCCGTAACAGGGATCGGCGCGGACGGAACTCTTGTAGCAGACCACCGTGCGGGCGTCCGCCGCCGCCCCTTGTTCCAGCCGGATGCGGCGGAAGCACGTGTTGGCGCCCAGGAAGGCGATGTTCGCGCCGGCGTCCCGGGCGGCGGTGACGTGGGCGCGCTGCTCGGGCGTCCAGTACTCGTCGTGGCCCAGGCACACCAGGGCGTGCGCCCCGTGCAGGACCGAGGGGTTCCGGTGGACGTCGGGGCCGGTGGTGTACGCCAGGGGGATGCCGAGCCGCTCGGCCAGCACCACCAGCGCCCGCTCGTACACCAGGAACTTCTCGGCACCGCTACCGTCGTAGGGACGGTCGAAGCTCACCGCGAGGGAGCGGGAGGCGTAGTCGCCGAGCGGACCCACGTAGAGACTGCTGCCACCCCAGCGGTTGTACGCCTGCCACGTGGCCGGGGCGTGCAGCAGGACCGTGCGGCCCGCGGCCTCGGTGGAGCGGACGATCAGGGGGACGTAGCGCCGGTGTCCGCTCTCCGCCCGCAGCCGCAGCAGGTACGCCCCCTCCGGCCACCCGGCGGTGTCCACGGTGAGGGTGGCGGGCCAGTCGGCGCGAACGGTACGCGTCGTGGGCAGCAGCCGCGGCCCGGGCCGAGCGCGGCCGGGTATGCGGCCCGAAGCCCAGACCAGCCGGGCCTGCCGTCCGCCGTACCAGCCGACCCGGAAGGCGTCGACCCGGAAGGAGCCGGCGGTCGTCGACACGTGCAGAGCGAACTCCTCGCCGGGTGTCACGCTCACCCGGTCGGTGTAGCCGGCCACGGCGTCCGGTGGGCCGGTCGTGCCCAGTCGCCAGTCGTCGGTGCCGGGATAGTCCCGCTCCGCCTCCGGCCGGTGCCGCTCGGCCGCCGAAGAAGTGGTGTGCGGCCGGCCCGCGCCGCCTGTGCACGCGGCGGTGGCGCCGAGGCCCGCCCCGGCGCACAGGCCGAGGAATCGCCGGCGGCCCGTCCCGCCCGCTGAACCGGTTCCGTGTGCCGTGGTCACGTCACCTCCCTCGATGTGCGCCCGCTCCAGCTTCCCGACGGTCCGCACCGCCGGCAACCGGGCTGTGCCGGCACCGGCAAGGCTCGCGCGACAGCATCACGCCACGTTCCGCGGCAAGCCGCACCAGGTCCGAGGCCTGGAAGATCTGGAGGCTCGTTCCTTACTCATGCCGCCCGGCGAAGAAGCCCGCGAGGGAGGAGGCCAGCGCTTCCGGGGCCTCTTCGGCCACGTGGTGCCCTGCGTCGATGCCATGGCCGCGTACGTCTGGGGCCCACTGCCGCCAGATCTTCAACGGGTCGCCGTACAGGTCCTCGAGGTCGTCTCGGAGCGACCAGAGGATCAGTGCCGGGCACTGGATCCGTGTCCCAGCCGCACGGTCGTCCTCCTCGTGCCGCCGGTCGATGGTGAGGCCGGCCCGGTAGTCCTCCAGCATCGCCCGCACCACGTCGGGGTTCCTCGTGGCCTCACGCCACTCCTCGTAATTCTCCTGCCCCATGCTCTGGGGATCGCCGCGGTACCAGCTGTCCGGATCGGAGTTGATGACCCGCTCGGGGATGTCCGGCTGGGCGAAGAAGAACCAGTGCCACCACTGCGTGGCGAACTCGGTCGTGATGCGGGACAGGTGCTCGGTGAGGGGCAGACAGTCGATCAGCGCCACCCGCGAGACCGCGTCGGGATGATCGAGCGCGAGACGCAGCGCCACACTGCCTCCGCGGTCGTGCCCGGCGAGCGCGAAGCTGCCATGGCCGAGGGAGCGCATCACCTCGACCACGTCACCCGCGACGGCCCGCTTGGAGTATCCCGCGTGGTCCGCGGTAGGCGCCGGACCGGTGGACCGGCCGTACCCACGTAGATCGGGACAGACCACGGTGAAACCGTGTCGGACGAGGAGCGGGGCGACGCGATGCCAGGTCGCGGATGTCCGGGGGTGTCCGTGCAGCAGCACCACCGGCGGCCCGTCTCCGCCGTAACGGACCGCAATCGATGCCTCATCGAGCTGAATCCGCCTGGTCTCAAAGCCCTCGAACAAGGCCCGAACCTCCCGCCCTCGTCGACACACCGCCCACGGCACCTATCGGCCCGGGACAACCCGGTACCCACTCACGAGGACCACAGGCCGCTTGCAGTGGCCAACGTGGCCAACACCCAGCAAGGCGAAGGCTTGACGCGCGTCGTGAGGGCGACTCGCGCGTTTCATCGCGTCGTCTTTCATGGCGCCCTCATCAGCTGGGCCAGGGAGCGCCGATGATGCGTTCGACCGTGGTCGTGCGACGGAAGCCGGGAATGAAGTGCTCCAGCACATCCGAGTTCACAGTTCCGTTCGTGGTCTCCGGACGGTACTTGAGCCCGTCGACGAAGGCCCGCAAGAACTCGTTCTTGAAGTCGCCCCGCGGGTGGACGGCGACGATCTCATCCACTTGGCTGCGATCCAGCTCGTCCAGACCCAAGCCGAGCACGTCGGTCAGTACCCCGAAGTTCGTGATGGCGATCTCCGGGCCCATCCGCCCGGGAATTCCCGGAGTCGTGTGCAGCGCGATCGCCGTCCACACCACGTCGACGGCCGCAGCCGGGAAACCGCGGTCGAGCATGAACTTACGTGCGTGGTCGGCTCCATCGACCTCGAAGCGCTGCTCCACGTCGGAAAACGGCGTCAAGAGGCCGGTGTCATGGAACATGGCGGACAGATAAAGAAGCTCCGGGTCGGGCTTCAAGCCGAGCGTGCGAGCGTGAAGGACGCCGAAGACGAAAACGCGCCGGGAGTGATGGTAGATGAGGGGGCTGGTCATTTTCCGCATGAGGCGGGTTGCTCGGCGACCGCCGCCGTTTCGGGAATCTCCACTCCCGCGATGATCTCGCTCATGACCTGTGCGCCTTCCGATATCAATGTGCTACGAATGAACGGTGCGTCCGTCTTCCACACTGCCGACATCCCGGCGTCCGGCGCCACCTCGGTACGGACATGAGTCACCCGAATCCGGACAGGCGGCCGGTGAGGGCGTGGGGTCCGCCACGCATCGGGTCGCGATCCTCGTCTATGACGGGGTCAAACTCCTGGACGTCGTCGGCCCCGCCGAGGTGTTCGGGGAAGCGAACCGCCTCGGTGCCGATTACAAGATCGTGCTGGTGTCACCCAACGGTGCCGATGTCACCTCGTCCATCGGGATTCGGATCGCGGTCGACGCGGCCGTTGCCACCGAGCCCGCTCCCGACACGTTTCTGGTGGCCGGCGCAGACCTCTACCCGCGCACACGTGTCCCACGTGATCTGATCGAGGCCGCGCGAACGCTGGCGGTCCGGGCCGGCCGGGTCGCTTCCGTCTGCACCGGAGCATTCATCCTCGGCGCCGCCGATCTCCTGGACGGCAAGCGTGCGACCACGCACTGGAAGGTCGCGCACGAGCTGGCCGCCCGCTGCCGGACCAGCCGTGTCGAACCCGACGCAATCTACGTCCGGGACGGCACCACCTACACCTCGGCAGGCGTGACCGCCGGCATCGACCTGGCACTGGCACTCGTCGAGGAGGATCACGGCCCTGATCTGACACGCGAGGTCGCCCGTGCCCTGGTGGTGTATCTGCAGCGTTCGGGCGGCCAGTCACAGTTCTCCGCCCCACTGCAAGGGCCGCCGCCCGGATCTCCGGCGCTCCGCAGAATCACCGACCTGATCACGGCGAACCCCGGCGGAGACCATTCACTCGGCGAACTCGCCAAGCACCTCGGCGTGAGCCCTCGGCATCTCACGCGGCTCTTCCGAGACGAGCTGTCCACCACGCCGGCCCGGTACGTCGAGACGATCCGGTTCGACATGGCAAAAGCTCTACTCGACCAGGGGCATACCGCAACACAGACGGCGACCCTTGCCGGATTCCCGAGTTATGAGAGCATGCGGAGAGTTTTCGCGAGGAAATTGTCGATCAGCCCCGCCGCCTACCAACGCCGCTTCAGCACAGCGCGCCGAGCCAACGCGGAGGAGAAATAAGCGAAGTTGTCACTGCACGTGACACTTAGGACTGGAATCAGAATGAGGTCTCTGGGCTAGGGGATGACGGTGTGCCAGTTCGCCTTGGCGCGGCCCGGGGGGCTTATGGAAGCCGGACTCCGGACCAGTCATCGACTTCGCACTGTCTGTCGGCATTGTTGCCTGCGGTCACGACTGTGCCGTTGGCACGCAGGCCAAGGGTGTGCGTTGAACCGGCCGCCACAGCGATAATGTCGCGCCAATCCCCGACTTCGCACTGTCCGTAGCTGTTGTCTCCCGCGGCGAGGACCCGTCCGGACGCAGTGACCCCGATGGTGTGGTAGCTGCCCGCGCTGAGCGCCACCATGTCTTCCCACTCATCGACCTCGCACGCCCCGGTTACCCGGTCTCCGGTCGCTACTGCCCGCCCGTCGGTTCTGAGGCCGACGGTATGGAGATACCCGGCCGAAATGGCAGCCAGGTCACGCCATCCTTCAACGGCGCACTGCCGTCGTCGGTTGTTCCCCGCGGCCAGTGCAGAACCGTCTGACCGGACACCGACCGAGTGCCAGTCACCACACGAGAGGACGACCATCTCGCGCCAGGACTGCACGTCGCACTGTCCTTCTGAACTGCGGCCAACTGCTAGCACCCGGCCACTGTCGAGTAGCCCGAGCGTTTGGCGCCAGCCTGCGGCCACGGCCGTGACGCCTCGCCATCCGGTGACATCACATTGCCCATCGCCATTCCACCCCGTTGCCAGGACCGTACCGTCCGACCGGAGTCCCACCGTATGAGACCTGCCCGTGTTCGTCGCGGTATGGACGTTGCCGGCTGCGACCGCGACGACGTCTTCCCATCGCTCGACACGACATTCTGCGGCTGCGGAATTGCCCGCGGCGAGAACGGTTCCGTCCCAGCGCCGTCCGACAGAATGACGCCTTCCGGCCGCCAACACCGACAGGCTAGCGAGCATTCCGCCTCCTTGTGCTCGACGCGAGTGCGCGACATGGGATGCCACCTTACGTTGGCCTGTCAGAGCGGGGTCCTCAGCCGTCGCCAGCAGATGACGGCACAACCGAGTGTGATGAAGGCACGGTGGATGTCGTCGCGGATCTCCCAGCGGATGCGTAGGCGGCGGAACCAGTGCAGTAGTGCGATGGCGCCTTCCACGACCCAGCGGTGGACGCCGAGTCCGGAGCCGTGTTCGGTGCCGCGTCGGGCGATGTGCGGGGTGATTTCGAACCGTCGGACCTGGTCGCGGTAGCTCTCATGGTCGTAGCCGCGGTCGGCGTACAGGTGCTTGGGGCGGCGCAGCGGTTGGCCGCGTTTGCCTCGGATCAGCGGGACAGCTCGGATCAGTGGGATCAGCTGGGTCACGTCGTTGCGGTTGCCGCCAGTCAGCGTGACGGCCAGCGGGATGCCGTGGGCGTCGACGATCACGTGGTGCTTGCTGCCGGTCTTGCCCCGGTCCACCGGGGACGGGCCGGTGGCCGCACCACCTTTCATCGCCCGCAGATGGCTCGAGTCGACCGACGCCCGGGACGGATCCAGTACGCCGGCCGCCCTCAGCTCGGCCAGCAGCATCTCGTGCAGGCGCTGCCAGACCCCGGCCTCGTTCCACTCCCGCAGTCGCCTCCAGCAGGTCATCCCGGAGCCGAAGCCGAGTTCCTGCGGAAGGTAGCGCCAGGGGATGCCGTTGTAGAGCACGAACAGGGTGCCACACAGAACCCGCCGGTCATCGAGCCGGCGACGCCCCGGGTACCGGAAGCGCCGCTCAATCACCGGCAACAGCGGCTCGATACGCTCCCACAGCCCATCGTCAACCTCCCACGGCTTGCGCCCGCCACGAGTCTCGGTCGCAACTACCCCCTCCGGGCCGCATCGACAAGACCTGACATGACGTCATTCCCGACTCCCACAGACCTCATTCTGATTCCAGTCCTTAGGCGCCCTCCCGATAGTGGTGTGCCCAGCCAGCCCTGAGGTTGGGTTGCACAGCCATGTGGTATCTCGGTTGCGACGGGCTTGGCCACCTGGGTGAAGATGCCTGCATGAGCCGAGAGACCGATGAGATACGCGAGGCGATCGCAGGCGAGCTGCGCCTCATGGACCCCAAGGTGCGCGCATCACGCTCGCTTGCCCAGCAACTTCTGGACCCTGACTTCGTAGAGGTCGGCGCTTCGGGGCGGCGGTGGACGTATGACGAGATGCTTGCCTTGCTGCCCGAGATGGACGGTGCGGCAGAAGGCGGTCCGCGCTACGAGCCCTCTAAGTTCACCGGTGTCCTGCTGGCCCCCGGGCTGGTGCATCTCACCTACGAGACCACGCTGGATGGAAACCGGGCACGGCGCAGTTCTCTCTGGCGCAAGCAGGGTGCGGACGCGACCTGGCAGATGTACTACCACCAGGCCACGCCCATCCCGTCCGACAGCATGTAACCGCGAGTCTCGGACAGTGATCGTTCGTTGTCACTTGCAGGTAATAGCGGAGTGCCTGGTGCCGGGTGCCTGGTGGGCTGGCTTTTGGCCGTGGGGCGCTCACCTGCGCCCCCGCCACCAGGATCTCCGCCGACGCGGTGAGCGGAGTCCGGCTGCCCGGCAACAGTCCGGGGCGCCCGTCCACGAGCGAGGGATGTACAGATCCCGGTCCGCCGCCGCGTGCCCGCGCTCGCCGACGTAACTACAGCCGTAACTACAGGCCGAGCCCGAACGCGATCGCGATCGGGGCGAAATCCGTTGCGTAGCCGCGCATCCCGTCGCCACCCCAGTGCAGGGCGACGATCTCGTTGCTCTCGTTCACCACCACCGACCCGGAGTCACCGGACCGCGACCACACCCCCTGCGGATTCAGTCCGAGGTCCGGGATCATCACGATCGACACCTGGCCGAGCAGCATCCAGAGCTCGCTGCCGTCGTGGTTGCGTGCCTTGTAGGCGCCGAGCGTGCCCTCGACCACCCCGTGCGACACCCCGGTGCTATACCCGCGTTTACGGACGACCGAACCGATCCGCGGCGAGGAGATGGCGGTCGCGACACCGATGTCGGCGATCCGTCCGACCTCCGCCGTACGCGCGCCGTCGACCGAGCACAGCGCGGCGTCGAAGGAGCCGGAGACAAGACCGCCGGGGAACAGTGATGGGGTGTCAGGCGCCAGACACTGTTGGAGCGAACCGAGCCGTTCGTTCGTCGGTGCCGGATCGGTCTGCGGCGCCGGCTGCTGGATCGCGTCACCGACCGCACCGCAGATGACGTGGGCGTTGCTGACCGCGACCGGCAACCCTGCCGGGTCGCGAAACACGCAACCGAGCGTGCCCGCGTGGACGTCTCCGCCCACAATCGCCGCGCGCCCGAGCTGGATTCCGCCCATGATCGGATCCCTGCCCGGAATGCCGTAGGTCTGCTGGTCCGGAATCCCGGTCTGCTCCAGTTGCGGTGTGCCGGCGACGAGGATGTACGCGAATCCCCCGATGGAGTCCGGCAGCCCCCCGGGTGGGTCGTCCGGATTGCTCACCAGAAGTCGCAGCGTGTATTCGTCGGCCTCATCGACCCCGACGTCGATGCCGTTCACGCCTTCGAGCTGCAGTAGGCTGAAGGCGCTTTCGTTTAGAGCGGCCGCAATCTCGGCCGGTACCTCGTCCGCGGGCATGTGGGCACTCCTGCCGGTCTAGACGAACTCGTTGGCGATCAACTTGTGCAGGTCGGGCATCACCCCGATGAAGGCGCCCGGAGCCCCCGCGCTGCTGTTGAGCGGGCGAGTGAGCACGCTGCGCATCCGTCGCGCGGAGATCCTTCCCGGCGACCCGGTCGCCGGATTGAGGATCTGGAACAGGCCCTGCACCAACAGGCAGACGCCGGCGATCACCGGTGCCGCCGCCGAGGTCCCTCCGAACGGCGGTGCGGTCCAATAACCGTCCGCCTTCGTCGGTGCCGTGGGGTCGCCACAGGTCACCACGTTTTCCACCCAGGAATAGCAGTCGATACGAGTACCGAAGCTGCTCACCACCCCACTAGTCGCCGGATTTGGGGCGGCCAGCCTCCCGTGCGGGGGCGCGGAGGAGCCGCCGCCGACCACGATCGCTCCAGAGTCCTGGAAGTCCGGGCTCTGTCGGTTGAGCATCTGATGGCCCTGCGGATCGACGAACTGGTCGAGCGGGGCGCCGCTGTTCCCGGCCGCCTCGATGACGCTCACCCCGCGTGCGGTCGCGAGCCGGATCGCGGCGAACACCGCGGGGTCGGTCTCGACCGGGACAAAGTGGTTGGTGCCGCCGATGGTCCCCGCGATCTGGGCCTCCACCAGCAGGACGTCGCCGAGTCGGAGCTGCGCCTGAGCGACCATCACCGCATTGGCGATCTCCTGGCGGCTCTGGAAGGAGTTGAACGGCGGATTCGTCTGGTTGTACGACATCACCCGAGTGGAGGCGGCCGGCGCGATGCCGCAGATTCCGACGGTGTTGTCGGTGCCGATCACCTCGCCGAGCACGGCGGCTCCGTGCGGGAAACTCTTGGCGATGTTGTGTCCGCCGAGCAGCTGGATCCCGGCCGGCAGGTCCTGGTGGCCGAGGAACCAGCCCTGTTCGACGTCGATGAACTGCACCCCGGAGCCGTCGGCACCTTTCGCCCACGCCTCCTGCACGCCGATTCCGTCGAGCGCCGGTCGCAGATATCCCTGCTGGTTGAACAGCGGGTTCGGGGTGCCGACGACAGGGTCGGACGCCGGCGGCGTGGTGTACGCGAATTCCACGGCGCCGCTCAGCTGGGCCAACACGGCGGCCAGTCCGTCGGTGTCGAATCCCGGCGGGCAGTCGATCGCGAGGAAGTTGTTGAAGTCGGGTGCCAGGTAGTCCGGGTCCGCAGTGCGGGCCTCGTCGATCATCACCTGGATCTCGTCGCCAGTGTGTGTGTCGAAGACGCGGCGCAGCCGCAGGTTCGGCAGTAGCGAGTCGATCACCGCGATCACCGCTTCGAACCCCGGCCCGACCACCGCGTTGGCGAAATCGGTGAGAGTAAGGGCACCGCCCGGACCGAGCGGTACGAAGGTGCCGTCGACCACCTTCACCGTCACCGAAGGCACAAGCTCGCGTTCGGACAGTGCCTGCGTCACGCCGACAGCGGGATCGAAGCGCAGCGATCCCTGCTCGAACACGTTCATTCGCCCGAACGGGACGGTCGCGTCGTCGATCTCGTCGGTGACCGGATAGCCGAGACCGCTGTACTCCGCGCCGAGGTCCAGGTAGGTGGCAAGGATCAAGCCGTGGAGTTCGAATGCCTCGTCGTTCCGGGGATGGAACAGGATCCGACCGAACTCGTAGGGGCGCATGGCGCCCCCGTCGTACAGGGCCTCCTCCGACCCCACGGGAGCGCCCAGGTTCAGACCGGACGCCAACAACTGGGCGTGCTTGTCATCTACCCTCGTCACCGTCTCGCGCACCCTTCGGAGGTATGCCACTACCGGCGCTCACGAACGGCGCGAACGTATCCCGTTTCGGGGGTGCGTTCGGCGATGACACGCTGGTGATGTCGGTGAACGGCTCCGCTGATAATGCGGGGACGATCGTGGAGTCGATCTGCACCGGCCAGTCGGCCCTTCTCATGGGCGTCCTCGATGACGGGTCGGCAGTAGAACGGCTCGATGCCTAACTTCCGTGGGTTCAGGAAATCTGAAGGCTCCGAATCACGAACCCTTGGACACCGTGGCGATACTGCCCCGTGAGCGAGGCGGGTTGCCGTGTCGCTAACCTGTGCGAGTGACGCCGACCGATGATCGACAGTTCCCCGCCGCGCTCGCCGCGGCGATGGCCGTACCGTTTGACTACGCGGGCGGTGACGGAGTCGACTTCGAACCCTACGAGGCATTCCTGTCCGCTGAGGAGACCACCGACTGGCTCCGGGCCTGGACGGGAAACGGCGAACTTGACGGTGACCGCTTCCGCGTCGTCGGTCAGGATGGCTCGGGCGGCTATGCGGCGTTCTGGCTGATCCGCCCGAGCCAGCAATTGGCCGATCAACCCGTTGTCTTCCTCGGGTCCGAGGGGGAGACCGGTGTCGTAGCGCGTGATCTGGGCGACTTCCTGTGGCTACTGGCCGACGGTTTCGGCCCCTGGGAAGCGGCCACCTCCTATGAGCCCGACTGGATCCCGCGCCCCAACCACGATCTGATGGCCATCGCTGAGCGGTTCGCACCGGGCCAGCGCCGGTCAGCCGCTGGCGTGATCGAGCTGGCCACCCGGGAGTTCCCGCAATTCGACGACACGATCATGGAGCTCTGCCGTTGAATCTCTGCCGGAATCCTCTCCGGCATCGGCGTAGCGGTGGCTGGCCTTCGCGCCGCGGGAAAAGAGCTGTGCGAGGTGGAGGGGGCCGGCGCCGTTGGCGAGACGTGCACGTATTCCCTGATGCCGAGCCGTCTCATGTCGGGTAGTCCGTCCCCGTGACCAGGAACAGACGACCTTCCTCGTGTGCCTGGATGAGCACTCCCAGGGCGTGACTGGGCCTCTTGAGCTGAAGCCCGGTGCGCAGCTGCGGGTCGGCCCCGACCGGGTTGAAGTAGCGCAGTGACAACACGCGCGGTCCCCGCAACGGCGATGTCCGCCCGTTGGCGCGTCCGTAGTTCGGGACCTCACCATCGGCAATGGCGTAGAGGTGCTCGACTCGGGCCTTCTTGGCGGCGTAGTCGGGGCCCTGGAGGCTTTCCAGGTATTCGCGCGTTGCACGGTGGGCGCCTTCCTCGCGGACCAGAATGCGCAGGCCATCGTGATCCAGATCGAGAACGGCAGGCTGTGCTCGACCGGCTTCGACCTGGTGGCCTTCCTGATCTCGCGGCGCTCGGGCAGTGTGAAGGTCCTGGGCCAATCGCCCCGATACCAGGGGTAGAGCGAGTTGAGACCGTCGGCGTTGAAGCTGTGGATCAGGTCGCGGACCCGGTCCGGGCTGGTGAACGTTACCGTTGCGATCTTGTCGACGGGCATACCGGAAATCATCAACGGCTGCTCTTTCGGCACCGTCCTGGTTCTCGGCGCGTGAACACACTGGCTGGCCGATCGGCGATACGCCAGCACAGTCAAAGCCGTAAGTCGTTGGTCAGATAGGGTTACGGAATGGTCGAAAGCCTGCCTGCAGACGTAGCCGAGGTGCTTGCGGCAGTCCTGAACGCCGACAATCCGGTTCATGTCGCACTCCGAAGGCAGGTTCCACACCTCAGCGTGCGAGCGCGCTGCACATGCGGATGCGGTACCACCTACTTCGAACTCGACTCTAGCGAGGTAGAGCCCGCGCCCACCGAACCCGGCACTGTCGTGGCGGCCGAAGCGCAGCTCGTCACCGAAGCCGGCGAGCGCCCCGGTGAGGTTCTGGTCTTCACGCAAGGCGGCTACCTGTCATGGCTGGAGGTCTGTTCATGGAGCGACGACATCGAAGTGACACTGGCTGCCGCGCGTCACTGGCTGCAGGCATGCTCTTGATCTCAAACGGCCAGCGTCCAGCGGTCTCCGCGACGCCACCGACATCACGAGTTCGAGTTCAGTAGCTTGTGGCTCCCGGTCCCTGCCGGTCCGCGCCCCTCACAGGTGCGGTCTGGAAGCGCCCGGCCTCGCGCTGTGGGCTCGTCACGATCGTTCAGGCTGCAGGGGTGTCGTAGAGGCGACCTAGGTGACGGTGATGTCGACGTCGCCGGTGTGGATGCCGGTGAGGATGGTGGCGATGCCGTCTTCTACCTCGACCAGGCCGTTGTGCCGGCGGGGCAGGTCGGGGCCGACGGAGCCGTCCTCATCGCTGATCCTGAACTGGTGGTAGTGCACAGGCACGAGTCGCTGCCCGTGTGTGGCCGGCTCGGTCATGGCACGTCCCGGATACTCCGCGGTGACTAGTTCCTGATCCAGATGAGGAACTTATCCGGTTGTAGAGGCAGCCGTTAGTGAGAGCCTTGCCGCCGTCTGGGGCGCCGCCGGTGGACGCGGCCTGCCAGGTGGAGGCGAAGGGGTACTCGTCGCATTCCTTGCCCGCAGGACGGTGCCGGCTGGACGGGCAGCCTTGCTACGGTTGCCCTTGATCTTCGCCGTGTCTGTCAGGCGCGTGCCGGTCGGCCGGCAGCGGCAGGCGACGGCTCGCCCCAGGCCGACGCACGTGACGGGCTTACGGCTCCGGCACCGTGGGCCGCCTTCAGCTGGGTGCCACAGGCGGCATCCGCCTGGGCGGCAGTGGTCTTCGGCGTGATGACCACCGGAGCCGGCGCGGCCGGCCGGGGCCGGCTTCGGCTTCTCACCGTAGTTGGTTGAATGCCTGGTCGGCATCGGCTACGGCCTCGGGGTGGACGTCGCGAGCGGTTCGACCATCGGCGATCTTCTGCCAGTTGGCCCGGGCGAGCACCCGTTGTATCGCGAGTACCTGGGCGGCTCGCAGGCGTGCCTGGATGCCTTCGCCGAGGGCGTCCGCCAGTGCCTCTTCGTCCTCGAGTTGGTATCGCGTGAGCCGTCCCGCCAGGCTCGGTGTGGTGAACACCAGCCGATGGAACGCCACCACCTGCGGATGGTCGTTGAGGCCGGTGACAGGGTCGAAGCGGTCGAGCGCGGCCCGGAAGTGCCGGCGCAGCGCCGTCACCGGCTTGATACCGGACGCGCGGCCATGTACGACGCGGGCCGCCTCGCCCTGGTGGTCCGCGAACCGGTGCAGTACCAGGTCCTCCTTGGTGGGGAAGTACCGGAAGAGGGTCGGCTTGGAGATCTCGGCGGCCGCGGCGATGTCGTTGACCGAGACGCGGTCGAAGCCGTGCTCCAGGAACAGCGATACGGCCGCGTCGGCGATGGCGTCGCGCGTCCGCTCCTTCTTGCGGGCCCGCAGACCCGTCGGCTCGCTCATTCGACCACCATAACATCAAGCATGACCGGGTTGCTTTTTTAACCGAGTAACGTTTTCATGGGCGGCATGAGTCAGACAGACAGTCCCCCCGTGCTCGTGACCGGGGCGACGGGCCGGATCGGCCGCGTCGTCATCGACCAACTCCTCGACGCGGGCGTGCCGGTACGCGCCCTCACCCGTCGTCCGGAGGCAGCTGCGACGCTGCCGGCGAAGGTCGAGGTCTTCACCGGCGACCTCACCGCGCCCGACTCGCTCGACCCTGCATTGAGCGGCGCCGGCGCGGTCTTCCTCGTCTGGACCGCTCCGCCTCGGACCGCCGCCGAAGTCGTGGCGCGCCTGGCATCCCATGTGCGTCGAGTCGTCTTCCTCTCCTCCCCGCACCAGACGCCGCACCCCTTCTTCCAGCAGCCCAATCCGATGGCGGACCTGCACGCCGACATCGAGCGACTCATCGCGGCAACCGGACTCGAGTCAACGATCATCCGGCCGGGGATGCTCGCATCGAACTCGCTGGCCTGGTGGGCGCCCGCGATCCGCGCGGGCGAAGTCGTCCGCTGGCCGTACGGCGCCGCCCAGACGGCACCGGTCGACGACCACGACGTCGCGGCCGTCGCGGCTCGGACGCTCTACCAGGACCGATACATCGGAGGGGACTACGTCCTGACGGGTCCCGAATCGCTCACCCAGGCCGCGCAGGTGGGCCTCATCGGCGATGCCCTGGGGCGCCGGATCGCATTCGAGGAGATGACACCAGACGAGTTCCGCAGTCTGTCAGAGGGCACGGCGCCCTGCTCTGTCGTCGACATGCTGCTCGCCGCGTGGAGCGCGACGGTCGGACAACCCGCCTACGTCACCACCGCGGTGCGCGACATCCTCGGGACGGCGCCGCGGACGTTTGGCCAGTGGGCCGCCGACCACGCCAGCGCGTTCACGAAGGATTCGTAACGACGTCAGTGGTGCGGATTCCGTGGGAGCCTGCTGGGCGAGGTACCCCTGGACGGTGGGAAATCACGGTCTGACGGCCGTGGCCGGCGGCCAGTCGTCGATGTCCCGCCAATCGTCTTCGCCGCCGACGTGCACGCACACCCTGGTGAGACGGAGGCCGCAGGGATCGGCGCGCTCGAAAGTCTGGTCGCCCAGCGCATCGTGCCATCCGGTGATCAAACTGGTCGGCACATTCAGCCACTTCGCCACCGCCGCCAACGATGCACCGTGCCCGTACGCGTCCTTGGCATCCACGTGCGACATCACGTCGTCCGGCCAGGGCACCTCGCCCCCAAGGGCGGACACATACGCCCCCGCGCGGCGGCTGCGCGGTGATGACATCACGCAGACGCCGCCGCAGACGCCGCGTCGCCCGCTGCACCACCATCGCCTTCAGTTCCGGCGGCGGGTCCACGGCGAGTGCCCACTGCACTAGAGGCTGTCTGATGGGTATGCCGATTGGCCGCGGGTGTCCTGCCGTTGCGCGGTGCCCCATTCCCACATACTGCGCACCACCGGCTCCAGTGCCCGGCCCTGCGCCGTGAGCGTGTAGCGGACTCGTGGAGGCCAACCGGGGGTGCGGTGGCGCTCGATCACGCCCGCGCCGGTCAACTGGGCCAGCCGGTCGGAGAGGACCTTGTCCGAGAGGGCGGGCAGGGCGGCGGACAGCTCCGAGTACGTGGCCTGGCCACGACGTAGGAATTCGCGGAGCAACAGGGGCGTCCATCGGCCGGCCAGCGTGGCGAGGGTGATGTCCACGGGGCAGTGCGGCTGGTGGCCTGGCGGAACAAGGTCGCTGGGGGGACAGTCCGCCAGCGGGCCCCGGTCAACCGGCCGTGTGTGTCCGACCGTTTGGTGAGTCACGGCAGCGCTTCCTAACGTCTCGTGTGAACAGTCGCCAGCTTCTCTCGGGGGTCCTCATGCGTATCCATCACCTGAACTGCGGCTCTCTCCGGACGATTCCCCTGCTCGGCGAGGAACGCCTCACAGGTGCCGCGGCCGGTCAACTGGCCACCGTGTGCCACTGCCTGCTCATCGAGACGGACTCGGACGGGCTGGTTCTGGTCGACACCGGCCTTGGTACCGCCGACCGGCACGACCCCGAAGGGGCACTGGGCGCGGAGTGGGTGGCCTATGCCCAGCCCGCACGGCGCCCCGAGGAGAGCGCGCTGCGGCAGATCATTCACCTCGGCTACGCACCGCGGGACGTGCGGCACATCGTGCTCACCCACCTGCACCGCGACCACACCGGAGGGCTCCCGGACTTCCCAGCCGCACGGGTGCACGTGCACCCTGCCGAGTACTCGGCCGTCACCGACTCCGCGGACCCGCACCACCAGCACAGCCTCGACCGCTTCATGCCGGCCCACCGGGCCCACGGCCCACTGCTGACGCCCGCCGTCGCGGAGGAGGGCGCACGGTGGTTCGGCTTCCCGGGAGTGGCACGTCCGCAGGGACTGGCCTGCGAACTGTTGCTGGTGCCGCTGCCGGGCCACTCGGCAGGCCACTCGGGCGTCGCCGTGCGCGACGAGGCCGGAAGGTGGCTCTTGCACGCGGGCGACGCGTACATGTACCACGGCGAGATCGAGCAGACCCCACCCCTGTCCCACCCCGCCTTCGCCCCGATCCAAGACGGAGCCCAGACCGACACCGAGGCCCGCGTCGCCACCCGCGACCGGCTCCACGCCCTCCGCCGTGACCACGGGGACCAGGTCACCGTCTTCAGCGCGCACGACCCCTGGGAACTCGGTCGTTTCGCCACGCCCACCGGCGCGTGATCCCATCCCGGTTGACCGTCAACGGAGCCGCAGACGGAACGCGGCGAGGGTCACCGTGCCGTGGAAGACATATGCCCGCTTCTCGTACCGGGTGGCGACGGCTCGGAAGCCCTTGAGCGCCAGGAAAGTCCGCTCGACCTCGTTCCGGCGGGCATACCGATGACGGTCAAAGCCGGTCGGCCGACCCCCACGACTTCCGCGACGTCGACGGTTGGCCTGCTGGTTCTTCGGCTCGGCGATGGTGTGCTTGATCTGGCCCCGGCGCAGATAGCGCCGGTTCCTGCGGGAGGAGTACGCCCGGTCGCCACCCAGGTGGTCAGGCCGGGTGCGTGGGTGGCCGCCGAGGCGGGGAACGCGGATGCGGTTCAGGACCGGGATCATCTGGGGCGCGTCGCCCCACTGCCCAGGTGTGATGAGCAGAGAGAGCGGACGGCGGCGGCCCTCGCCAACCAGGTGGATCTTGGTTGTCAGGCCGCCCCTGGAGCAACCCAGTGCCTCATCCCTCCGGTGCTGGACGGGTCGGGTCCGCAGCATCGACTCCACCACGGCGCTTGCCCACCACGATGCCGCGGGGATGCACATGAGTGAGGACGTGCTCACCTCCCTGGAGAAGGCCGCCGCTGAGGAGGAGAAGGCCAGGTCAAAGGGGGCGGCCACGAAGAACAAAGCGGACGGGATGTCTAAGCTGATCCCGAGCGGGAGGAGCGAAGGCGCGTCCGTCGTCGCCGGATGCTCCGGCTGAAGGCTGCCCTCCTGGGACGCTCGCGGGGGAGGCAGACCAGCAAGGTCCACCTCGCCGCCGACCGCAAGTGCCACCAGAAGGCGGATCAGGCAGCCAACCGTAAGAAGAAGGGCGCGTGAGGCGGCCGGCCCGTCGCCCACGACGCCGACCTCTACAAGGAGAGGAACACGGTCGAACGCCTGAGCAACAAGCTGCTATATCGCTGGACTCCACCTCCGAGCGTCGATGATCTGGGTCAAGGACCTCACACGAAACGCCCCCGCCCAGGGGCAGACAAGCAACCCCAGGGGGGCCGATGCCTCACCCGTCGAACTCGGACCAGCGGAACCCGTGTTCCAGCAGCGGTGTCAGGGTCCCGCGGTGAAGAGCGCTGAAGCCCACGATTGCCTCGTCTTCATCGCCGCTGACCTGGGCGAGCAGTCCCGGCGCCGCGAAGAACCTCTCGGCCGCTCCGGTTGGCATGAATGGACTCAGAGGTACGGGGCGCAGCAGGTTCCACAGCGCGTCAAGGCGCGCGGTCGGCATGCAGTACGTGCGAGCGCCGTAGGGGGCGCCACTCATGGCTCCGTTGAGGGTGAACTGCAAGAGGAAGCGACTCAGCGGTTCCTCTTCAAGGGTCGTCTCCGGGTTCGGATCGTCGGGGTCTTCGGTGAACCACACGCGGGGATCGGCCCCGTCGGGCGTATGAAGGGGCCAGGGGACGGACCAGTCCTTCCCGGCCCCGTTCCACATGGCGAAGACCAGCCGGTCGCCCAGCGGCCCGGAAGCACGCCTGGGCTCCTTCAGCACTGGGTCAATGAATCTGTGAATGGCCGGACGGAGGCGGGCCAGGCGGTGGAAGGCGGCCAATGCTTCTGGCAGGTTGTCCAGTTCGTTTGCCGTGGTCTCGTCGGCAGCCGACTGCGCTTCGGGAAACCAGCCGAGGACGAACGACTCCAAGGCCCGGATCGGATCTGATTCCACGAGGTCGATCCAGTCCACGCCTGGCAACGGCCCGGGTGAGGGGACTGGCCGGACCGCATCCAGTGTCTCGCGGGTCAGCGGCTGGATGAGCCTCAGTTCGGCGCGGTTGAAGTTGGCCGGCGCCGACGGCATCGCCCTGCACTGGGCGATGCCGAGCGGGAGGCAGCCCTCTTCCAGTCGCGCGAAGACGTGAATGGGCAAAGCACCCCGGAACTCGAACCGAGAGTGGAGCTCCGGAATCCGATCCCCGCGCAGAAGCACCCAGACGGAGTCCTGGACGCCGCTGACCTTGGGATTGTCCCCAGACTCGACGATGACGACGGTTGCGTCAGCTCCCGCCCCGATCAAGGCCGGCCCCATTGCGTACCGAAGGAGGCCAGCTCCAGCGACAGACAGGGCCGTTTCCTCGGTGATCAGGGACGGAGGCGTTCGCAACATGCCGTCAGCCTATCCATGAAGGCAGACAGGGCAGATTGATCGGGACCCGATACAGGCCCTAGCCCAGGTAACTGGGGCCGACGGTCCCCAGTGTTCCGTTGGACCAGCACGCTCACCCAGCCGTAACGGCTCGGGTGCGGCCCTCCCGGCGCCGAAGTCGGTTCTTGTCGGCCAGGTTCCACAGATGCACAGACGTCCGGTCCTCGGAGACCGCGTACCACGCACCGTCCCCCGCGGAGCGGGCGGGTCCGTCATTCCATGTGCGTCGACCAGCCCGTGGCGGGCCGTGCCATGCCGGGCGTCGCACTCGGAGGTCCCGGCGACGATGGTGTCCTGATCTACGAAGGCCGCGTCGTAGTCCCAGTGCACCCTGTCCTCTCCGGTGTTCCGCGGGTGCGACGGCCCCGTGCCCTTGGCGTCCAGTTCTCGCAGAAGCGAGCCGTCCTCCGCCCGACTGACGGCGACTGAGTCGCGTCGGCGTAGAGGTGGTCCTTGTCGGTCGCGTATTCGCCGAAGGATGTGTGCAAGAGGGTGCAGCCGCCGTACCAGCAGCCATGCCGCACCTCCCAGCGCGTCGTACCGGCCGCCTCCACCGAACGCACCGCGTGCACGCCGGCGAACACCGCGGCATCCCGCTCCGGCGACACCGTGACCGAGCCGAAGTGGCGCGGCCAGGGCGCCGGGAAGCGGACCTCGGAGCTCGACCGGCGGGGAACGCGTCCACATCCAGGGCCACCACTTCGGTGTCACCACGCTGCACGAGAAGCCTGTGGTCGGGCCAGTGCAGGACCCGCGGGGCCTCCGAGGACGCCGGGTCGTGCGGGGACTACGGGCGGTCGCCGGTGCCTCCTTCGGTGGGTGCTGATGTGTGCTGGTGGCCGCCGGGGCGGACTGTGTGCTGAGCGTCGTCGATGCTGTCACGGGCAGCGGCGGCGACCGCTTCGGGAGTGATGCCGAACTCGGTGTAGAGGCGCTGGTAGTCGGCGGAGGCGCCATAGTGTTCCAGGCTGACGACCCGCCCGGCGTCCCCGACGATCTCGCGCCATCCCTGTGCCACAGCGGCTTCGACGCTGACGCGGGCCCGGATGGAGGGTGGCAGCACGGAGTCCTGGTAGCTCTGCGGCTGGGCGGCGAACCACTCTCGGCACGGCATCGACACCACACGCACCGCGACGTTCTCCGCGGCCAGCAGTGTGCGGGCTTCCAGGGCGATCTGGACCTCGGATCCGGTGGCGACCAGGATCACCTCGGGTGCTCCGTCGACGGCGTCCGCGAGGACATAACCGCCGCGGGCCGCTTCCCGGGCCGGGGCGTATTCGCCGTTGCCGCGGTCCAGGACGGGCAGGTTCTGCCGGCTCAGGATCAGGCCCGCGGGCCGGTCGGTGTGCTCCAGGATCGTCTGCCAGCAGGCGGTGGTCTCGTTCGCGTCGGCGGGCCGTACGACATCGAGGCCGGGGATGGCGCGCAGCGCGGCGAGCTGTTCGACGGGTTGGTGGGTGGGACCGTCCTCGCCCAGACCGATGGAGTCGTGGGTCCAGACGTAGGTCGCGGGCAGCTGCATCAGGGCGGCCAGGCGTACGGCGGGGCGCATGTAGTCGGAGAAGGTCAGGAAGGTGCCGCCGTACGGGCGCGTGAGGCTCTGCAGGGCGATGCCGTTGAGGATCGCGCCCATGGCGTGCTCGCGGATACCGAAGTGCAGGGTCCGCCCGTAGGGGCCGCCCTTCCAATCCTTGGTCTGGCGGTCGGCGGGCAGGAAGGACGGCTCGCCTTCCATGGTGGTGTTGTTGCTTCCGGCCAGGTCGGCCGATCCTCCCCACAGCTCCGGCAGGACCGGAGCGAGCGCACTGAGGACCTTGCCGGAAGCGGCTCGGGTGGCCATTCCCTTGGCATCGGCAGGGAAGACGGGCAGCACGTCGGTCCAGCCGTCGGGCAGTTCCTGCTTTCGCAGCCGGTCCAGCAGCGCGGCGCGCTCGGGATTGGCCTCCTGCCAGGCCGCGAACGTCTCGTCCCATGCCGCGTGCGCTTGCCGGCCGCGCTCAGCCGCTTTCCGGGTGCGGGCCAGGACCTCGTCCTCGACGGTGAAGTGAGCGCCGGGATCGAAGCCCAGCAGCTTCTTCGTGGCCGCGACCTCGTCCTCGCCCAGTGCGGAACCGTGGGCCTTGCCGGTGTTCTGCTTGTTCGGGGCGGGCCAGCCGATCAGGGTGCGTAGCATGATCAGCGACGGGCGGTCCGTCTCCTCCCTCGCGGCCCGCGTGGCGGCCAGCAGCGCGTCGACGTCCTCGACGTAACTGCCCGTGCCGGTCCAGTCGACGGTCTGCACGTGCCAGCCGTATGCGGCGAAACGGGCCGGTACGTCCTCGCTGAAGGCGACATTGGTGTCGTCCTCGATGGAGATGTGGTTGGAGTCGTAGAAGACGGTCAGGTCACCGAGTTTCTGGTGCCCGGCCAGGGAGGCGGCCTCGCTGGTGACGCCCTCCATGAGGTCGCCGTCGGAGGCGATGACATAGACGTGGTGGTCGAAGGGGCTGGTGCCCGCCGCCGCGTCCGGGTCCAGCAGTCCGCGTTCGCGGCGGGCCGACATGGCCATGCCGACCGCACTGGCCAGCCCCTGGCCCAGCGGCCCGGTCGTGATCTCCACTCCGCGGGTGTGCCGGTGCTCGGGGTGGCCGGGAGTGGCGGAGCCCCAGGTCCGGTACGCCTCCAGGTCCGACAACTCCAGGCCGTAGCCGGCCAGGTAGAGCTGGATGTACAGGGTCAGACTGGAGTGCCCGCAGGACAGCACGAACCGGTCCCGTCCCAGCCACTGGTCGTCCTGCGGGTCGTGCCACATGACGTTCTGGAACAGCAGGTAGGCCAGGGGGGCGAGGCTCATCGCGGTGCCCGGGTGCCCGTTACCGACCTTCTGCACCGCGTCGGCCGCCAGCAGCCGTACGGTGTCCACCGCCCGCACGTCGACCTCGTCCCAGCCCGTCTGCTCCGCTACCGGGAGCGCCAAGGATTTGTCGCGTCCTGCAATGCCGTCGGGCTGTTCACTCGCCATGCCGTTGCTCCTTCGTCAAGCCGCTGAGCGGAAGTCAGCAGAGCGCCCGTACCAGGGGCCTTGTCTCTGCGGTCCGCGCGAGGTGCGTCGTTTTCGTCGGCAGCGACGGTCCCTTGCCCTGCCATGAGCGGGCGAGTGACCGTCACTGGGTCGATCAGCTGGTGGGCGTGGTTCGGGGGTCGAGCGCGCGGCTGGCTGCCGCGACCCGCAGCTCCTCCAGGGCTGAGCTCTGGCGCTCCGCGCGTTCCAGCAGGGCGTCCATCTGCGCGGCGTCCAGGCGTCGTTCGGTGCCGGCCAAGGCGCGCAGGGTGCGCCAGGCCGCTGCCTTGGCCAGGACGCCCGTAAGCATCGCCTCCGTTTCCAGGACATCGCTGAGCGGTGAGCGGGAGAAGAGGTGGCCGTTGGTCTTCAGGCGGCCGGCCTTCTCCGCGACCCAGCCCAGGGCGGCCTTGGTGCGGTCGACGGACACGTCCAGATCGGTCATGATCTGCGCCAAGGCGTCGCGGTCCTCCTCCACCTGGCGGACCAGGTCCGTCAGAACCGCTTTTTCCTCTTTGTCCTTCCTGGCGCCGGCGGCGCGCTGGAAGAGTTCCAGGCCACCAGTCGCACCGGCGTAGTGGTCGTTCAGGTAGATCGCCAGCAGGCCGACGCTGTTCGAACCACTCGAACCACTCGAACCGCCGTCCGCGGACCTGGCCGTCGGTCCGGTGGCAGAGCGCATCCCGCCTGCCACCGAGGCCCCGAGCTCAGCCCAGCTGGCCTCGAACTTCTCCAGCCCCTCACGTTCCAGGGTGTCGGTCACGTCCGCGAAGTCGACACCGGCGTCCTTCAGCGACACGAGGTGGGCCGCGGCGGCGGCGTAGTCCTCGGCAGTCGGTGCGTGGCCGGGCACGGTGCCGTGATCGGCGAACGCGGTCAGCGTAGTGCCTGGCATGGTGTTGACCGTACCCGCGATGACCAGGTCGCTGACGTACATCGTGTCCGGGTAGTCCGGGTTCTTCACACCGGTGGACGCCCACAGCGGGCGCTGGACGTTCGCCCCGGCTGCGGCCAGGCGCTGCCAGCGCGCCTCGGCCACCACCTGCTCGTACGCCCGATACGCCAGCCGCGCGTTGGCGATCGCGGCCTTGCCCTTGAGCTCTCGGGCCTGCGGGCTGTCCAGGGCGTCGAGGCGGCGGTCGACCTCGGTGTCGACGCGCGAGACGAAGAAGGAGGCGACCGAGTGGATGCCCGACAGGTCGATCCCCGCTTCCAGGGCCTGCTCCAGGCCGGTCTGGTAGGCATCCATCACCTTGCGATACCGGTCCAGGGAGAAGATCAGCGTGACGTTGACGCTGATACCACGGGCGGTGGCAGCGGTGATCGCGGCCAGTCCCTCGCCAGTCGCCGGAATCTTCACGAACAGGTTCGGTTCACCCACCGTCTCCCACAGCTTCACCGCCTGCGTGAACGTGGCCTCGGCGTCACGGGCGACCCGTGGATCGACCTCGATCGAAACCCGTCCATCCACACCGCCGCTGCTCCGGTAGACGTCTCGAAATGCCCTGCAGCCTTCGCGTACATCGTCGGTCGTCAACGCGAGGACCGCATCGTCGACGTCCGCACCTTGCGTCTCGAGCCGGCTCAGCTGATCGACGTAACGGTCACCTTTGGACAGCGCCGATGCGAAGATCGTGGGATTCGTGGTGACCCCGACGACGTGCTTGTCGGCGATCAGTTCCTTCAGCCGACCACCGGCCAGTAGTTCGCGGGAAAGATCGTCCAGCCAGACCGATACCCCGGCGGCGGACAGTTCAGCGAGAGGATCGGTCGAAGGGGACACAGGCATGCAATACCTCCAGGTGGAGCAGTGTCGCCGCCTCGAAAGGCCGTGCGAACCCGCCCGCCCGGAAGCGAGCAGGTGGCAGCGGCGCCTGCTGGGGACGGGGTATCCACACTCGGCCGCCTGAATCATCGAACCGAGGGAGCGAACCGGCACTCTGCCTGATGAGGGCACCGTCGCCGTGCTACATCGACGACGACGGCTACCGGGACGGTGTCGACACCGGCCACTGTCCCGCCCGGCGCGGCCTGGCTCTGGTGATGTGGGTGCGTTCCGGTCGCTGTGTGGCGGGAGGCAGGCGTGCGCTTCCCTGCATGGCCCGGGCGGGGCGGTCGGCATGGTGAGGGAGGACCGGCCCACCCGGGAGTCATCTGGGGCTACAGGCCCACGTCGCGGCTGCGGATGTCCTCCAGCGATTCGCGGCGTACGAGGAGGCGGGCGGAGCAGTCGCGCACGGCGACCACCGGCGGGCGGCCGACCAGGTTGTAGCCGGAGGCCATGGACAGGTGGTAGGCGCCGGCCACGGGGACGGCGAGCAGGTCTCCGGGGCGTACGTCGGCGGGGAGTTCCGCGTCGGCGGCCAGGATGTCGCCCGCCTCGCAGTGCCGGCCGACCACGGTGATCCGGGTGGGTTTCGCCGTGCTGTGCCGGCCGATCAGGCGCGGCGTGTACCGGACGCCGTACAGGGCCGGGCGCGGGTTGTCGCTCATGCCGCCGTCGACGGCCACGAACACATGCCCTGCGGCGTGCTTCACGGACAGGACGCGGTAGACGGCGATGCCGGCGGGGCCCGCGATGGCCCGGCCCGGCTCGATGATCAGCCGGGGAACGGGCAGCCCGGCCGTCGTGCAGGCGTCGGCGAGTTCCGCGCGGACCTTGCGGGCCAGTGCCGTCAGGTCCAGGGCCGGCTCACCGGGGCGGTAGGCGATGCCGTGGCCACCGCCGAGGTCGAGTTCGGGCAGGACCAGGCCGTGCTGTTCGCGCAGGCGGGCCATCAGGCCGACCATGCGGCGCACGGCTACGAGGTACGGCTTGACAGTCGTGATCTGGGAGCCCAGGTGGCAGTGCAGGCCGGTGAGTTCGAGCTGGGGCTGGTCGAGGATGCGGGTGATGGCGTGCTGGGCGTAGCCGTCCGCGATCGACAGGCCGAACTTCTGGTCGTCCGTTCCGGTACGGATCTTCTCGTGTCCGCCGGCGCTGATCCCGGGCACCACACGCACCATCACCTTCTGGTGCCCGTCCGGCCCGACGGCCGCCGCCAGCCTCGCGATCTCCGAGGGGCTGTCGATGACGATCCGGCCGACGCCCAGGCGCAGCGCGGTGTCCAGGTCGCGCGGCGACTTGGCGTTGCCGTGCAGCACGATCCGCTCGGCCGGGAAGCCGGTGGTGACGGCCAGTTCGAGTTCACCGGCGGAGCAGACGTCGAGGCCGAGGCCCTCCTCGGCCGTCCAGTGGGCCATGGCCCGGCACAGGAACGCCTTGGCCGCGTACACGATGTCGGCGTCGGGGAAGGCGCCCCGGTAGGTGCGGCAGCGGTCGCGGACCTCGGCCTCGTCCAGGACGTAGACGGGGGTGCCGAAGCGGTCGGCGACCTCGGCGAGCGGTACGCCGCCCACGGCGAGGTCGCCTGGGCGGGGCTCCGTGGTGGAAGCGGGCCATACCGCCAACTCAGCGGTTGGAGTGACGGGTTCGTGAACCGTGGTCATCGTGTCCTCCCCTTTCAGGCTGCGAACGCCGGTGTCGGTGCGGGCATCGGCCTGGGGGGCGGGGCGGTGAACTGCGGGTCCACCGTGACGGTGGTGACACCGAGCGGGGCGGCCAGCGCCCGCAATGCGGGCTCGGCGAGGCGGACCCACGCCTGGTCCGGTCCGAGCGTGGCGGTCAGGCGGAGTGCGGAGGTGAAGCCGACGGCCGTGCGGTCGCCGAGCGGGGTGCGGAAGAGCCGGGCCGCACAGCCGGAGGGGCCCGGCCGGACCGGGACGTACAGGGGTCCGGCCGGGGACGGATCGGAGGGCTCGGGGTCTTCGCCGTAGCGGAGTTCTGCCATGAGGGGTCTCCCGATAGGCAAGGAGCATGGGATCTGGGTGCCCCGGACGCGGGGAGGCGGACCGGGGCTCGCCCTCGACGGTATGCCCCGTGTTCCCGGGTTCCGGACGTGCCCTGACGGGATGCTGATGGCGATGGGGACGACCTTGACGGGACGCTGACGCCCTGGCCAGAGGGCGCGGAAAGGGACGTCAGAAGCGTGCCAAGAACTGGCGTACAGACTGTTCGAAAGCCTCGGGCAGAGGTGAGATGCAAGCGGTTCCGAGAAGGATCGCCGGCCCGGAAGCCGCCGCCGGCGCGCGCAGAACGGTGAAAGCGATGTCCGATTCCCGTCCGTCCTCAGCAGCTCGTTTCGTGGTGGGAGTGAGCGGTTCGCCGGGCAGTCTCACCGCCTTGTGCCGGGCGGCCGAGGAGGCCCGGCGCCGAGGAGCGGAGCTCTGGCCGGTGCTGGCCTGGGAGCCGCCCGGCGGGGATCCTGCCGCCCGGAGGTTCCCGGCCGCGGCCGTCATGGTCGAGGAGTGGGACCGGCTGGCGCGGGAGCGGTTGCTCAAGGCGCTGTGCGATGTGTTCGGCAGCACGGACACCGGGGTGCTCGGGCAGGCCCTCGTCGTACGAGGCGCCCCCGGGCCGGCTCTGGTACGGGCAGCCGGCCGGGAGGGCGACATCCTCGTGGTCGGCGCGGGCGGCCGTGGCCGACTGCGCCGTGCGCTGTGGCCGTCGGTCAGCCGCTACTGTCTCGCCCGCGCCACGTGCGCCGTGCTCGCGGTTCCGCCGTCGCCGCTGCGGGCAGCGCTGGCAGCCGTGCACCGGAGGAACGCCTTGCGGCTGCCGCTGGACATGGAACGTCTTCAGCGCGAGTTCGAGACCGTGCCGCCGGACGCCTGATCTCCTCAGTGGACCCCGCTCCCCCGGCGGACTGTATATGACGGCGTTCTCTACGACGTTGGCCGCGGCCCGCTCCAGTAGGCCCCGGTCGGCCTCACCATCGGCACCGTCTCGGGGATGTCCGGTTCCGCGTGTTGCCGACCCGCTGGCACGTCCGTGCCCTGCTCAGGTCGTCCGTGAGGTCCCCGCCCCCCGATGGCTCACCGTGCGCCGCTCCTGGAGGGCAGGTCCTGTTCGGCCCAGACGATCTTGCCGTCCATTGCGCAGCGGGAACCCCATCTGCGCGAGAGTTGGGCGACCAGGTGGAGGCCGCGACCGTGCTCGTCGAGCGTGCGGGGATGGCGGGGGCGTGGCTGGCCGGTGTTGCTGTCGGAGACCTCGCACGTCAGCACCCGGTGCTGGATGAGCCGCAGGCGGTTGGGGCCGTCGCCGTGGCGGATGGCGTTGGTGACCAGTTCGCTGACGATCGTCTCCACGGGCGTCACGAGCGACTCAAGACCCCATTCCCTGAGCTGACGGGCGGCCAGGCGCCGGGCTGTCGTGACGATGGCCGGTTCGTTCCGCAGATCCCAGGAAGCGACCTGGGTGGGCTCGAGCGCGCGGGTCCTGGCAAGGAGCAAGGTGACATCGTCGGCCGATGTGTGGTTCCGCGAGGTCTCCATCACTCTTGAGCACATGTCCTCCAGGGACGCACCGGGATGTGCCAGGGCGGCGCCCAGGCGGTCCAGGCCGACGTCGATGTCCTCGTCCCGGGACTCCACCAGCCCGTCGGAGTAGAGGGCGATCACACTTCCCTCGGGCAGTTCCAGTTCCACGGACTCGAAGGGAACCAGGCCGAGACCGAGGCCAAGCGGGGCTCCGGCGGGCAACTCGGGGGCGGTGACCCGGCCCTGTGCGTCGACGATCAGGGGCGGTGGATGCCCGGCGCGCGCCATGCTGCACCGCCGGGTGACCGGGTCGTAGACGGCGTACAGACAGGTGGCGCCGACCACCGCCGGGGCCTGGCCGGAGTCGTCGGCGTCCTCGTCGTTCAGCCGCCGGACCGTGTCGTCGAGGTGTGCCAGCAGTTCGTCGGGGGCCAGTTCCAGGTCCGCGAGCGTGCGCACGGCGGTGCGCAGCCTGCCCATGGTCGCCGCGGCGTTGATGCCGTGTCCGACCACGTCGCCGACGACGAGGGCCACCCGGGCCCCGGACAACTCGATCACGTCGAACCAGTCACCCCCCACGCCGTGGTCCATGTCGGCCGGCACATAGCGCGAGGCGATCTCGACGGCTGCGCCGCCCCGCACCCGGTGGGGCAGCAGATCGCGTTGCAGCGTGAGGGCGGCGGTGCGTTCACGGGCGTACTGGAGCGCGTTGTCCAGGCAGAGCGCCGCGCGGGTGACCAGCTCCTCGGCGAGGAGCAGGTCGTCCTCCTGGAACGGCGTCTGCTCCACGGAGCGGCCGAAGAGCGCCAGTCCCAGCACGCAGCGCCGCGCACGGATGGGGACGACCATCAAGGAGTGGACGCCGCTGTCGCGTACCCTCTGCGCCCGTACCGGGTCGTGGTCGACCCAGGGGCCGGAACGGGTGTCCAGCACGGGCTCCAGGTAGGACCGGCCCGTGCGTACGGCGGCGGTGAACGGCGAGTCCGGGTGGGCGTGGACCACTTCCTCGCGCACCCACGGCAACTCCAGGACACCCAGGTCGACTGAGGCCACACCGGCACGGCGCATCAACTGCGGACGGCCGCTCATCGTGCCGATCCGAGCCGACGGCTCGACGCCGGACGGAACAGACTCCACCAGATCGACCAGGGCGTGGTCGGCCAGAAGGGGTACGGCGAGTTCGGCCAGTTCCTGCCCGGTCCGCATCACGTCGAGGGTGCTGCCGATGTGCGTGCCGGCCTCACTGAGGATGGCGAGGCGCTCGCGGGCCCGCCGGTTTCCGGTGACGTCCACGGTCATGGAGCACACGCCCAGAGGCGTGCCGTCCGCGCCCTGGAGGCAGAAGAACGAGGCCGAGAACGCGTGTTCACGGCGCCGGTCCGCCGGCGGCCAGGCCCGGTACTCGTGCACCCTCGTGGCCCCGCTCTCCAGGACCTGCCGCATCACCACCTCGAGCGCTTCGGCCTCGACGGCGGGCAGCGAGTCCTTCAGACCACGCCCGAAGCGCCGGTGCCGAGGCACGCCGTCGTGACGCTCCATGGCGTCGTTCGCATAGACGCAGCGCAGCCGCGGGTCATAGACGACGATGCCGATCGGAGCGCGGGTGAGGAGCGACTCGCGCACCGGCCCTCCGGCCGTTCCCGAGGACAGGGAACCTATGTCCGTGACGGAGACCAGCCACCGGGTGTCGGCGTCGGGCCCATACAACGACGAGACTCGCAGGGTCATGCTGAGCGTGTGGCCGTCGCGGTGGCGTATCGCCGCGTTCCCTGACCAGCCACCTCGCGCCCGGCACTGCGCGGCGAAGGCCGATGCCCTCCGTACCTCCCCGGATGGCGGCAGCACGTGCGCGGCAGACCGTCCCACCACCTCGTCGGCCGCGTAGCCGACGAGCTGCTGCGCGGCCTGCGTCCACCCCACCACGATTCCCCCCGCATCGAGCATCGCGATCGCGGCGTCGGGCGTCTCTCGCGGGCTCACCGGTTCGGCGCGGGGGGTGGGCTCGGTGTAGGTCATCGCGGTTCATCCCATCGTTGCGGAGGTGAAGAGAGCGTCGGCGCGGGGCGCGGCGGCTCTGTGTGCAGCGGTGGTGAACGGCGTTGTCCGGTTGAGCGGCACACGTGGGGCATGGCGCCATATCCGGCATTCTGCCCACATATGATGAAATCATCAGATAAGCCAGCGTCATCGTCAAGTAAGTACCCAAGGCTGCCGAGCGTCACGGAACGGTCATTCACGGTCGCCGGACCCGTCGGCCTTGTCGGTGCTGTTGTCTGCGCTCATCGGCGACCGAAGCGGTCGACCCTTGCGGTGGGCCCAGAGGTCACCGAGGACGACCTGGATGACGCCGGTGACCGGAATGGCCAGCAAGGCACCGAGGATCCCGGCGACCTCGGCGGCGACCAGGATGGCCAGCAGCACGGTGAGGGGGTTGAGTTTCACGGTCCGGGACAGGATGAGCGGTTGCAGCAGGTGGTTCTCTGCCTGCTGATAGACGAGGAAGAAGACGACGGCTCCGATGCCGGCCGGCAAGGAGTGGACGAACGCCACCGCGGAGGCGACTACGGCCCCTATGGTGGCGCCCACCAGGGGAATGAGGTCGGTGACGGCGACGAAGAGCGCCAGCAGGCCGGCGAACGGCACTCCGGAAACGAGCAGCATGACGTAGGTCAGAAGCCCGCAGATCAAGCTGATCAGCAAGTTTCCGGTCAGGTAGCCGTTGACGGTACGGGCGCACGCTGCTCCGACGCGGCGTATCCGGGCCGCGGACGCCGTGTCCACCAGGGCCAACGACCGCTCTATGGCCTTGGGACCCTCCAGGACCATCAGATAGGCCAGGACGAAAATGGTGAGCGCGCCTGTCACTGTGCTCGCGGCACCACGGATGAACTTCAGGGCGGGCGTACTCAGTCCGGTGGCGAACGCGCGGATCTGTGCCTGATGCCGCTGGACGTACTGCAGAGCGTGCGTCCGCTGAAGCAAGTTACCGACGGGCCCACGACCGGCCTGGGCGTCCCTGATCATGGCGGGCAGACGACCGGCGAGCCGGCTTCCCTCCTGGGCCAGGGGGATGACGAACAGAGCGACGACCGCCCCGGCGGCAACGGCCGCGACCAGGAAGACCAGCAAGGTCGCCACCGACCGTCGGCATCGCGGCACCCGACGCTGGAGTGCCTCGACCGCCGGATGGAGGGAGACGGCCAGCAACAACGCGATGACCGCCCAGATCAACACCCGGCGCGCATGCACCACCAGTTCGAGAACGACGTAGGTGGAGAGCACCAGGCCGATGGTGGCGAGGATGGTTCGCACCGGAACCGGACGCGACGCCATGGGCACTGGGTGCCCAGCCCCAGTCGTCGAAAACGAGGTGAGCTCCTCGCCCGGTGAGCCCTGATGTCCCGCGCTCTAACCACTCCCCCCGTGCCACCGGCGGCGGCAAGCCGGCGGCCAGCGACCGGAGCCGGCGCCGCCGTAGCCCTTCACGGCCACCTTGTGGCGCGGAGACGGCACGCAGGCGCTTGTCGCCGCGGTGGCCGCGGAGAGCGGCCTGCCCTTCGTCGTCGTTCCGGCGGGTACCCGCAACCACTTCGCGATGGATCTCGGCCTGAACCGCGAGGACCCTTCGGCCGCGGTGGAGGCCCTCACGGACGGCGTCGAGCTGCGCGTGGACCTCGGCTACGCGGGCGACCGGGCGTTCGTCGACAACGACAAGATCGGCACCATGGTGAGGATCCTCCCGGAGTTCCTGGGCCGCCACGAGGGTCCTGACTGCTCACGTTGGACCGGCCGGGTCGACGACCCGGCCGGACTGGGCGGGCGGGCGCAGCTCGACTCCGGGCTCCTGGGGGCACTGGCCGCCAGGGCGGAGACGCCCGCAGAGGCGGCCGCCAGGCTGCGAAGCGGGCAGACGCATGGCCTGACCGGTCTCGCGACACCCGACGACGTCGTCATCCACGCCGACGCCCCGGCCGCCCCGTCGGGCTCGACTGCGAAGCCGTCACCCTGCCCGCTGCCGTACGGTGCCGGATCAGTCCCCGGACGCTACGGGTATGGGCCCCCCAGTCCCATGGCCGTCACACCGACTGACCCGGACGCCGCTCAGCGCTTCCAGGGCGGTCAGTGCTGAGGGTGCGGACGCGCGTGGAACAGTGGACGCCGCTGGGTGGCCGTGCCCGAAGCGAGATGACCGATCTCGACGCGCGTCCTGATGGCGCGGACCACCTCGGTCAGGCCCACGATGATGGCCATGACGCCCGCCACCAGGGTGAGTGTCGCGAGCGAGGCGAACGGCATGACGATCATCACGATGCCGGCCAGGGCTCCGACGATCCCGAAGGCGACGTGCCAGCCGCGCCCCGGCATGGCCGGGATTGAGGCCGCCGCGACCATCTCCGTGGTGCCGCGCAGCAGCCAGCTGAAACCTATCCACAGGGCGAGCAGCAGGATCGACTCAAGGGTGCCCCGGAAACAGATCAGTCCCAGCAGGATGGAGGCCGCCCCGGTGATGAAGTGCAGCACGCGAAGGTGCCGCGGGACGTGAGTGCCGAAGGCGGCGGCGAGTTGGAAGACGCCGGTGGCCAGGAGGTAGACGCCGAAGAGGATGCCGACGACGCGCAGGGTCTCTCCCGGCCAGGCCAGGGCGATGACGCCCAGGGCGATGGTGGCGAGGCCCATCGTGAGCAGGATCTGCCAGCCCATGTTCGCCAGGGCGGCCATGCCTTCTGCCGCGGGGCTCGCTTCTGGCTCGGCGCCCCGCGGGGGAACGGGGTTCGGGGAATCGGTAGGGAATGTCATGGCGTCTGCCTCCTTCTTGGAGCAGAGTTGTCGCGTCAGTGCATGTCCATCGTCACCCGACCACGCCGCATGTGCGTGTCGGTCGCGTCGACGTCGGTACTCATGCCTGGGGGGTGATGACGGCGCGTCCCTGGATCTTGCCGTCATGCAGGAGCTGGTACGCCTCGGCGGCGCGTTCCAAGGGGAAGTACTCGACCAGCATTCTGATCTTTTCCTGCTGTGCGAGGGTGATCACCTCCAACAGTTCGGGGAGGGTGCCCCAGTAGGGCGAGGCGACCGAGCACTCGTGCGGCGGGCTGGTGAAGTTGACGGGCAAAGCTCCGCCGCCGAGGCCGACGATGGTCAGGTGACCGAGCACCCTGGCCACCTGAGCAGCCATCCGCAGAGTCGGGTCTATCCCGACCATGTCCAGTACGAGCTCAGCGCCCAGCTGTCCCGTCAGGTCCTTGATGCGCGTAATCGCCTCGTCGCCCGAGAGAAGCGCCTCGTCGGCTCCCATGTGCTCGGCATTTTTCAGCTTGCCCGTGTCGGTGTCCACGGCGACCACGGTGGTCGCCGTGGTGAGCGCGCGCAGGATCTGGATGGTCATCTGCCCCAGACCGCCCGCCCCGATCACGACCGCGGTCGACCCCGGTCCCAGCAGGTGCAGCGACCGTTTGACGGCGTGATAGCTGGTCAGTCCGGCGTCGCTGAGCGGAGCGGCCTGGCTGGGGTCGAGGGTGCCGAGCGGAATCAGGTACCGCGGCGCCGGGACGAGCAGGTACTCGGCCATGCCGCCGTCGTGACCGCCTCCGAGGCCGGGGCCCTGACCGCCGAGGTTCTGGCAGTAGTTCTCCATGCCCTGGCGGCAGTTGGCACACACCCCGCAGCCCCAGCAGCCGTAGACGATCACAGGGTCCCCGGGCGTGAACCCGGTGACGCCCGCTCCCAGCCGTTCCACCCATCCCGCGTTCTCGTGGCCGAGGGTGAAGGGCAGTTCGGTGACGAGCCCGGGTGGTGGCCCGGGTGCCTCCATGATGTGCAGATCGGAGTGGCACGCACCGGCACCCGCGACCTTCACCAGCACCTGCCCCGGTCCGGGCTCGGGGACCGGAACCTCGCGCAGTTCCGGCGGATGCCGCCACCCGACCAGTTGAAAAGCCCGCATTGCGATCCCTCACACACACGCTCAGTCGCGGATGCCGTCGATGTCGACCAGGACGTGCCGCGGTCCACGGAAGATCTGGTTGTGCCGGTACGGCGGCGGGTCCTCGACGAGCCGGGGGTTCTCCACCCGGCGGACGAACTCGCCGACCGCGACCTGGACCTCGAGTCGGGCGAGCGGGGCGCCGAAGCAGAAGTGGATGCCCTGGCTGAAGCCGAGGTGCTGGTTGTCACGGCGTTCGAGGTCGAGTTCGTCGGGGTCGGCGAAGCGTTCCGGGTCGCGGTTGGCCGAGCCGTACGCCAGGAAGATCGGTGCGCCCTTGGGGATGGTGGTGCCGGCGATGTCGATGTCTTCCAGGGCGGAGCGGGTGTGCCAGAACTGCACCGACGACTCGAAGCGCAACAGTTCCTCCACCGCGGGCACGATCAACTCCGGCCGGCGGCGCAGCTGCTCCAGCGCGTCGGGGTGCCTCAGCAGGGTGAGAACGCTGTGGGCGATCAGGTTGACCGTGGTCTCGTGTCCCGCGAAGATCAGGAGCAGGGCGTTGCTCGCGAGGACGCCCTTGGACATCCGTCCTTCCGGGCCGTCCTCGTTGACCAAGGCGGAGAGCATGCCCGGGCCGGGGTGTTCGGCGTACCGGTCGAGCAACACGGCTGCGAACCGCCCGAAGTCCTGCACGGCCTGCCGGGCCCCGGCCAGTCGGCTGCGGATCTCTTCG
This sequence comes from Streptomyces sp. NPDC051452, assembly GCF_044454765.1. Lineage (NCBI taxonomy): Bacteria > Bacillati > Actinomycetota > Actinomycetes > Kitasatosporales > Streptomycetaceae > Streptomyces > Streptomyces sp. NPDC051452. The sequence goes on along the minus strand of NZ_JBITEB010000001.1, from coordinate 1,144,212 downwards.
GAGGCGGCTTCGGGGCCGAAGTCCAGGGCGTCCAGGGCCGTTTCGATCCAGTGGTGGAAGCGTGGCTCGTCCTCCAGTGGCACGCCCAGGACCTTGCAGATCACCGTCACCGGCAGGGGGTAGGCGAAGTCGTCGACGGCGTCGATCCGGGTCTTGCCCCTCATGCCGTCCAGGAGGCCGTCCACGAGGCGGCGGATGTCGGGTTCCAAGTCGGAGATCAGGTGGGGCGCCTGTGGCGGCCCGACGAAGTGCGACATCATCGTCCGGCGGTCCCGGTCGTGCTCGGGTGGATCGCAGGTGATGATGTTCGGCTCGGTCAGCGCCTGTCTGATCGGCTCAGCCGCCGGTTCCCCCAAGTCCTCCGTACCGGAGTCCTCTGTACTGGCCGCGACCGGGGCCGGACACTTCCTCGGGTCCGAACTGACCCGGGGGTCGTGGAGCAGCGTGACGATCTCCCGGTAGGTGCTGACGACATAGGTACCGTCCGGCTGCCGCGCCACCGGTGTCTTGCGCAGTTCCTCGTAGAAGGGGTACGGATTGGCGCGGTTGGCGTAGCGCAGGGCCTGCTGCCAGGGGGTTTCCTCGACCACGAGGCTCCCTCCTTCTTCCTGTCGGTGCTGTCCGCTCATCCGCCCGGTCGGCGGTCGGGTCAGCGATGTCGCGGCCGGAACTCGGCCTTCCGCTCGCTCGGGGCGTGGCCGGTCAGGACGACGTCGGGGATCGCCGTCGGGACCCTCGGGTCCGGGAACTCGGCCGGCATCGGCTTGGCGTCGGGCGGTTGGTCCCATCCCGGAGGGGGAGGCGGGAACGGACCGGATTGCTCGATCAGCTTCCCGTAGTACTCCAGCCACTTGCCGTGGTCGAAGGTGACGGCCGCGACGATGCGGCCCCGGTGACCGTAGGCGGCGGCGAAGTGGCGTTCCTCGACGGATCCCTGGGTGAAGACGATCTCGTCGCCGAAAGGCGGCACGCCGACGGACTTGATGTTCACGCCGAACTGACCGGACCAGAAGCCGGGCAGCAGCAGATGCGGGCGGTAGTGGGGTTCGAGGTTCACCATGTTGTGGGCCGCGGCCTGCGCGCCGAGCACCGCGTTGTCCCAGTGCTCCATCGCCAGGAACTGGTACTCGTAGAGCACATGCGGCGCCCGGGCCACATCCCCTGCCACGAAGATGCTGTCGGTCACCACACCGTTGATGTCGAAGGCACGACCCCCGGCGTCACATCCGACGCCCCAGAAACCGGCCGCCAGTCCGGAGCCCTCCAACCATTCCACGTTGCGGATCGAACCCAGCGAAGCCACCACCACATCGGCGTCGACGGTCGAACCGTCCGAAAGCCGAGCACGCCGCACATGCCCGCCGGAGTCGCCCTCCAGCGACGACACGCCCAGCCCGCAGCGCAGGTCCACACCGTGATCGCGCTGCATCTGCGCGGCGATCTCCCCGATCACCCCGCCGAGCGCGCCGACCAGCGGCGCCGAACCCCGCTCGACGACGGTCACCGGGATGTCCAGTTCCCGGCAGACAGAGGCCACTTCCGAGCCGATGAACCCGGCGCCGATGACCAACACCCGCGACGGCGGCTCGGCCAGCTCCTTCTGCAACTGCTCCGCATCATCGCGCGAGCGAATCGTGTGGACCCCGCGCAGGGCGCCCTCGGCCGGGTTGGGCCACTGCCGCGCGCGGGTGCCCGTGGCGATCAGCAGCCGGTCGTACGGGACCTGCTCACCGTCGGCCAGGCGCACCTGCTTGGCGGCCCGGTCCAGCCCGATGGCGGCCACCCCGAGCCGCCAGTCGGCATCCACTTCCCGCATGCGGGGCAGCTTGGTGTGGTCGGCCGGCACCCAGCCCTTGAGCACCTGCTTGGACAGCGGCGGACGGTCGTACGGCTCGTACGGCTCGTCCCCGATGATGGTCAGAGAACCGGTGAAGCCCTCCTCGCGCAGAGTCTCCGCGGCCCGCAGCCCGGCGAGGGAAGCACCCACGATGACGATCCGGCCGCTGGCCCGGAACTCGCGCACCAGCTCCGCGACCGTTGCCCGCAAGGTCATGACGTCTCGCCCCGCTCCTCGCCGTCCAAGCGGTCGATCACGATCGCCTGCACCGGGCACGCCGCAGCGGCTCGCTCGACCTGCAGGCGCCGCTGGTCATCGGGGTTCGGCTCATAGGTGAGCGCCTCCTGACCGTTCAACCTGAAGACCTCGTGCGCCAGATACACGCACTGTGCGTATCCCTGGCAGCGATTCAGGTCCACGACGATCCGCATGGGCAGACTCCTTCCGCTCGCCGACCGCCCCACGGAGGCGACCACCGTCACGGTCGTGCGGCTGTGGCGGAGTTGAGGCCGTCTGCCAGGTGAGCCGACCGCCGGTGTTCTACCCCTCAGCCCGGAACACCGGCTGAGCAGGTCCGGTCTTTTCGCTGCGCCGCTGCTTCACGGGTGACGTCTGTCGGAGTGTCGCAGCGCGAAGGGCGCGTCCCTCCTCCCATGGCGCCGGCATTCAAGGCTGGGCCCGGCCGTTGCGCCCCTGGAAAAATGCTCGCGCCGACTTCCGACGATCGCAAACCGCCGTTCGGGGCCCAGCCCGTCTCGAGGACGGGGCAGCTCTTGGTCATTTGACGGGTGCCCGCAGGTCAGGGGATGGCACGTTGCCGAAACGGGGTGCGCCCCTTCGGTCGGATTGCCAGGACGACCGATCCGGTGAGCTCGCGGCCTGTGGTGCGTGTCACCGTTCCCACTTGCAGCCTTTCCATACGCCGTATGGTACTTCTTGAGAGGTGCTTCCATACACCGTATGGAAAAGCTTGATCGAACAAGGTGTGGGCGCTACACACCGCCTGCACGAGAAGCCGTTGGCGCACATCGCGCCGACCGGAAGGAAAGATCATGAAGAAGCTCTCGAAGCGGATCGCTGTCGCTGTTTCCTCCGTGGCGATCGCGGGTGTCGCCGTCACCGGTGCCGGGGGCACCGCTTCGGCCGCGACTGCCTCCGCCGCCCACGTCCAGCGGCCGGCCGTCGGCGTCAACCCCGCCGACTACCGCTGGGACCACGGCATCGGCTACCTGATCGAGCAGGGCTACTGCTGGGACGAGAACCGTGGCTGGCACCACGACGAGCGTGTCACCGACTCGTCCCGGCACAGCCGCGACGGTCGCTGCTACTGGAGCGACGAGGGGCGCGGGTGGAAGTCCGACAGGTCGTACCGGCACACCTGGAACCGTTACGAGCACGACGGCCGGGACCGGGGCCGCCAGGGCGAAAACCACGGTAACGGGAACCACGGCGGCTGGGACCGCTTCGACCGGAACCACGGTGACCGGTGAGACAGGTTCCGTCCGTGCCCATGGGTCGAGGCTGCATCCCTCGCCCCGACGCCTGTCGGCGGCAGGGACACGACCGCTGGTCAAGGATCAACGGTCCCCTGACCGCCGCCCAGGCGGGCGATTGAGCAAGGACTCGCTCCTCTCGAACCTGCCTGCCGACATCGACCTCGTGTCGCAGGCACGCGTCGCCCATCTGCAGCGACGCCACGAATCGCGCGGTCCGCCAATGCCGTCCCGGCGCCCGGGCCCTGCCGCAACGCCTCTTCCTCCGACGCGTCTTCACCGCCGCGAGCGGCGGACGCAGCCGAGGGAGGGGCGCCCTTGGAGTGAATGCCGATGGAGTCTTCGAGGACTCTGGTCCGGGGAGTGACCGCCCGGCTCGTCGTCTCGCGGGTCCGTTCGCTGCCCCTGCGTATGCGTCTGCGGTACGAGCCCGCTGATCCCCATGTCGTCCGTGCGACCTTCTTCTCCCACGGTGACGAGCCCGTCGAATGGGTCCTGGGGCGCGACCTTCTCGCCGATGGCCTGGAGGGCTGCGCCGGTCATGGGGACGTCCGGATCTGGTCGGCCGCCGGCCGTGGCGACCAGGCGATGTACATCGCTCTCGGGTCTCGTGCGGGCGCCGCCCTGCTCGAAGTCCCCGTGCGAGACGTCAAGAGCTTCCTGGAAAGCACGGAGGCTCTGGTGCCACGGGGTACCGAGGCCGGACGCATCGACTGGGACACCGAACTGGCGTACCTGCTCTCCCAAGGTTGACCGCTGACCATCCGTGCCCGGACAGAAAGGGAAGTGGGACGCCCCAGCTGTACGCCCTCGTCTCCTAGGGACACCGACGACATGCGGGAGCGGCTGCGGGCATACCTGGCCGGCCCGGACTTTCGCGCCGACATGGAGGGCTTCGACCTCAGCCGGATTGTCGGCGTCGCCGAGACCGTGCTCACGCCCACCGCCGACTCGCCCCTGAGCTGACTCAGCGGACCCGCCTCTCGGTACGAACGAGCCTGCTGTCACTGCCGGCCGAGCTCGGAACGCAGGGAGCTCGGACAGCGCGGGAAGCGATCTCTTGCCGTCGCAGCGCCCCGAGCTCGCCTGCCCCGGACGAGCCTCAAGCCGTGGGCACCTCAAGCCGTGGCACCTCAAGCCGCGGACTCAGCGACGGCCGGCGTCCTGGCCGTCGCGACTTGCGGCGATCCGGCTTTCCAGGCCCGTGATCAGCGTGTCCATCACGAGACGGAACATGTGGTCCCGATCGGGGCCCGCAGTCCCCGCACCCGTGGAGCCAGGGGCCGCATGCGTGAGACCGTCCCCGCTGTCGGTATCAGGGCCGGGGGGCTTGAGGTTCGCCCACTGGTGGAGCGCTCCGTTGAGTTCGGCGGTGAGGACACCGATGACGACGGCGACGATCAGCGCGGCGACCTCAGGGACCTCAGACAGCGGCACGCCGGCAGCGGCCACAATCGCGGTGAGGGCCGTCCAGAACGGGTCGTCGTGCTGGATGAAGTCGGGCTGGTGGCTGAACGAGTACGCCATCAGCTCGGGATGCCGGTGTGCCAGCGCCCGGAAGTCCGTGGCGAGCAGCCGAAGGCGCTCCTGCCAGGGAGCGTCCTGAAGCGTCACGGTGCGGAACTGGGCTCCGACCATTCTCGTCACGCCGCGCAGCACGGCTTCCTTGTTCGGCACGTGGTGGTACAGCGACATCGGGTTCGCATCGAGCACGGTCGCGAGCCTGCGCATGGTGAGCGCCTCGGCCCCGTCCTCGTCGATCAGCCGCAGGGCGGCGGCGTAGATCCCGGCCTCGGTCAGAGGCACGTCTCTCTTCCTCGTTCCCCGCGGGGGACGTCTCACCTTTTTTTCCATACCTCGTACGGTAGCAGCACCCATACGCCGTACGGAAAATGACTCCGATCACGACACCCCTTCCCCCCGACCGGGGTTGCACCGAGTTTCCATACGACGTACGGTACCCATCCATACGGCGTATGTTTCCGTGGTGCGGCGCGGCACAGACCGGCGCAGCGCGCCCTTGCCCATGCCATCCCCGTCATTCACTCCACGCAGAGGAGCACGTCATGACCACGCACGCCGCGAACGACCTTCGCCCCGCCCCGTCCTCGCGGGGCATCCCGGTCCTCGCCCCCGCGCCGCCGCTTCCCGACACCAACCCGGTCGCCTTCTTCGGCGAGCTGTCCAAGCAGTTCCCGGAGGGCATCTTCAGCCTGAACATCGCCGGCCAGGAGAACGTCTTCGTCTACGACCCGGACCTGGTCACCGAGGTCAGCGACGAGTCCCGCTTCGGAAAGCCGATCTTCGCGCCGCTGAGCCATGTCCGGGACTACACGGGAGCGGGCCTGTTCACGGCCCACGAGGTCGAGGACGGTGACGCCTGGGGCATGGCCCACCGGATCCTCATGCCGGCCTTCAGCCAGCGCGCCATGAAGAACTACTACGGACAGATGCTGGAGATCGCCCAGAGCCTGGTGGGCAAGTGGACGAACAAGGAGGGGGAGCCGGTCAGGATCACTGACGACTACACCCGGCTGACGCTGGACACCATCGCCCTGTCCGGCTTCGGCTACCGGTTCGACTCCTTCGCCGAGGAGGAGCTGCACCCCTTCCTCAACGCCCTGCTGGAGGCGCTGGTGGAGTCGATGCGGCGCTCCCAGGAACTGCCGGAGATGACCGCGCTGCGCACGGACGACGACAAGCGCTACCGCACGAACATCCAGCTGATGCGGGACCTCGTCGAGAGCGTGATCAAAGAGCGTCGTCAGGGCAGGAGCAGCGGTGAGGACGACCTGCTGGGCCTGATGCTTCAGGCCACCGACCCGGAGACGGGCAGGCCGCTGGACGACGACAACGTCCGCGACCAGGTGGTGACGTTCCTGATCGCCGGCCACGAGACCACCAGCGGTCTGCTGTCGTTCGCCACGTACTCGCTGATGCGCAACCCGCACGTGCTGGCCCAGGCATACGCCGAGGTGGACCGCCTCATGCCGGGTGACACGGTCCCGGACTACGACACGATCATGAAAATGGACGTGATCCCGCGGATCCTGGAGGAGACCCTGCGTCTGTGGGCTCCCATACCGCAGATCATGAAGGCGCCACTCGAGGACACCGTCATCGGAGGCCGGTACGAACTGAAGCAGGGCACGAAGACGAACCTGCTGATGGGCCCGCTGCACACCCACCCCGAGGCATGGGAGAGGCCGCACGAGTTCGACATCGACCGGTGGCTGCCGGAGAACCGCGCCCGGCACCACCAGCACGCCTACAAGCCGTTCGGCAACGGTCGGCGCGCGTGCATCGGCCGCCAGTTCGCCCTGACCGAGGCTCGCCTGGCACTGGCGCTGGTGCTGCAGAAGTTCAAGTTCTCCGACACCACCGACTACAAGATGGACGTGCGGGAAGCCCTGACGCGCAAGCCCGGCGACTTCGAACTCGTCATCCGCCGGCGTCAGGAGCACGAGCGGGCCGTGTTCGGCGCCGTCGCCCCGCACAGCGACGACGAGCGGCAGCAGGCCGCGGTGAGTGGCGTCGGGGTGAATCTGACCGTCGCCTACGGATCGAGTCTGGGTTCGTGCGAGGACCTGGCGCGCACCATCGCCGACCGCGGTGAGCGCTCCGGGTTCGGCACCACGCTGACGAGCCTGGACGAGCTCGGTGACAACCTCCCCACCGAGGGTCTGCTCGTGGTTGTCGCCGCCAGTTACAACGGCAAGGCCCCTGACAACGCGCAGCGCTTCGACGACCTGCTGCGCGCCGGACTGCCGGAGGGCTCTCTGTCGAACGTGCGGTTCGCGCTGCTGGGCGCCGGCAACACCCAGTGGGTGGCCACCTACCAGGCGTTCCCCAAGCGGATCGAGGAAGGGCTGCTGTCCGCCGGCGCCACTCCGGTCGTCGAGCGCGGCATCGCGGACGCCGCAGGTGACTTCGACGGCATGGCCAGTCGCTGGATGGACACGCTGTGGGCCACCCTGGCCGAGGAGTACGCCGCCGACACCTCCGAGGCGAGCGGCCCGCGCTACGAGGTCCAGCTGCTCACCGAGTCCGACGTGCGTCCCGCGATCGTCTCCGAGCAGGCGTATCCGCTCAAGGTGGTGGCCAACGAGGAGCTGGTGGCCGACGCGACCGGCCTGTGGGACTTCCGGATCGAGCCGCCGCGTCCGTCCGCGAGGTCCATCACCTTCGCACTGCCCGAGGGCGTCACCTACGACACCGGCAACCACCTGGCCGTCTTCGCCAAGAACGAGCCCGCGCTGGTGAACCGCGCGCTGAAGCGGCTCGGTGTCGAGTACGACCAGGTGCTGCGCCTGGACCTGCCCGCAGGCGGCCGCACGCACCTGCCGGTCGGCGTCCCCGTCACCGCGGGCATCCTGCTCACCGAGTTCCTGGAACTGCAGGACGTGGCCACCCGCTCCCAGATCCACACCCTGGCCGAGTACACCCAGTGCCCGTGGACCCGGCCGCAGCTCCAGGCGTACACCGCCGACACCGAGGAGGCCGAGGAGCGCTATGGCAAGGAGATCCTCGGCAAGCGGGTCTCGGTGCTGGGCCTGCTGGAGCGCTTTCCGGCGGTCGAGCTGCCGCTGGCGGTCTTCCTGGAGATGACGGGCCCGATCCGTCCGCGCTTCTACTCCATCTCCTCCGCCCCGTCGGCCAACCCACGGCAGGTGCGCCTGACCGTCGGCCTGCTGGAGGGCCCGGCCCTGTCCGGCGACGGCCACTACCGCGGCACCTGCTCCTCCTACATCGCGGGCCTGGAGCCCGGGGACGTCGTCTACGGCTACGTCCGCGTGCCCTCCCCGACGTTCGCCCCGCCCGCCGACCCCGCCACGCCGCTGATCCTCATCGGCCCCGGCACCGGCATCGCGCCCCTGCGCGGCTTCCTGGAGGAGCGGGCCTGGCAGCACGAGCACGGCGTCCAGGTCGGCCTGGCGCAGGTCTTCGTCGGCTGCCGCCACCCCGAGCACGACTACTTCTACCGGCAGGAGATGCGGGACTGGGAGCAGGCCGGCATCGCGCGGATCCACACCGCCTACTCCGCGGTGACCAGCCACCCGGCCCGGTTCGTGCAGAACGCCATCGTGGGCGCCGCCGACACGGTGTGGCAGGCCATCGAGGACGGCGCGTACGTCTACGTCTGCGGTGACGGCCGCCGTATGGCGCCCGCCGTCCGCGAGGCCCTCGCCGCCATCCACCGTGAGAAGACCGGCGGCGATGACGAGACCGCCCAGCAGTGGCTCGCCCGGCTCGAAGCGGACGAGCGCTACCAGCAGGACGTCTTCGCCTGACCGTCACAACGTCGTCAAGGCGTGTGACCTACCGACGCCGGGAGGCGTGCGGCACTCCCCCGCCGCCGGCCGTACGCCTCCCCGCCACCACAAGCCAGCGCACATCTCAGGGCACCACTGGATCCCCGTGATCGGTGCCGCTCACAGAAAGCAGTTCCTCATGGACACCATGCTCGCCGGACGCTTCCACGTGGACAGCAAGAAGTTCGCCGTGGAGGAGGTCCCCATCCCCGTACCCGGACCTGGTGAGGTCCTCGTCGAGGTGAAGGCCGCAGGCGTCTGCCTTTCCGACGTCCACCTCCTCGACGGCTCCCTGCCTCCGCTCTTCCTGGACTCCGACACGGTCACCGTCGGCCACGAGGTGTCCGGTGTCGTCCACGCCCTCGGCCCCGATCTCAGGCGGGACCTGACCATCGGCACCCGCGTCACCCTGGAGGCGGGCAAGGCGTGCGGCAGGTGCGGGGGCTGTGTGCGTCATCGCGCCTGCACCCAGGTCCGCACCGCCGGCATCGACTACGACGGCGGCTGGGCCGAATACATGGTCACCCCCGAGGAGACCGTCGTCCCCATCCCCGACGGCCTTCCCTTCGACCAGGCCGCGATCATCCCCGACGCGGTCTCCACCCCCTACGCCGCCGTCGTCGCCACCGCGGGCGTCCGTCCCGCCCAGTCCGTCGGCATCTGGGGCGTGGGCGGAGTCGGCGCGCACAACGTGCGCCTCGCCCGCCTGGTCGGCGCGGCACCCATCATCGCCGTCGACCCGCTGCCCAGCGCGCGTGAGCGTGCTCTCGCCTTCGGCGCGGACTTCGCCCTGGACCCGGCCGCCCCGGACTTCACCGACCAGGTCCACGCGGCCACCGGCCGACGCGGCCTCGACTTCGCCTTCGACTGCGCCGGCGTACCCGCCGTCCGCGAGCAGGCCGCCTCCGTCCTCGGCCTGGGCGGCTCCCTGATCCTGGTCGGCATCACCCCCAGGCCGCTGACCATCACCGAGGGACTGACCTTCAACTACATGCAGAAGCAGGTTCGCGGCCACTACGGCGGCACGCCCGACGGCGTCCACGAGCTGGTGCGGCTCGCCGCAGCCGGACGCCTCGACCTCGCCCCCTCCATCACGGACCACATCCCGCTCGTCGACGCGGCCGACGCGGTCAACCGTCTGGAGAACAAGATCGGCGACCCGATCCGCCTCATCCTCGTCCCCTGACGCCCGTCGCCAGGACGACAGCCACCCCGGGCAGGGGTGAGTGGGCGCCGGCGCGTGAGGGAGCACCGGCGCCCACGGCTTTCCGGCAACCGTGGAGAGAAAGAACCATGCGGACGACCGACACCCCGGGCCGTACGGTGCAGCGCAAGGATGCCCACTCCAACCGCAGACGCATCCTCGCGACCGCCCGGCGGAAACTGCGGGAGGACCCGGACGCGAGTCTCGACAGCATCTCTCAGGCGGCCGGCGTCGCACGGCGCACCCTCTACGGACACTTCCCCAGCCGGCAGGCGCTGATCGCCGATCTGACACGGGAAGCTGGCCGTGAAGTCCGGCAGGCGTTCGCCGCAGCCCGCACCGCGGATGCCGACCCGGTCGAGGCGATGACACGGATGGTGCTGGGGGCATGGACGGTGGGCGACCACTACCGCGTGCTCACCGCCTTGGGGCGGCACCGTCCGGGAGAGGACGAGATCCGCACCGCCCTGGCACCGGCCCGCGCCGAGGCCGTCGCAAACCTGCGGCGCGGTCAGCGCGAAGGCGTCTTCGCGGACCACCTTCCCGCACCTGTCCTCGCCCAAGCGCTGGAGGCACTGATGCTGGCTCTCGCCGAGGGGAACGCCGCATGTCCGTGGACCGACCCCACGGGCGAGGCCGCGGCAACCGCGTTCCTGGTCGCCGCCGGCGTAGCACCGCCAAGGGCCGCGCTTCAGGTGCAGGAGGTCATCGGGCAGGATCGGGCAGCGGGCGCCGGGTGACCGCGTGCGCGTCGTCTTGGGAGAGGCCGAGCATGCGCAGGACCATCTCGGCCAGTTCGGAGGCGGTCTCGTCGCCGTCGAGGTCGGGGCGGGCCAGGCGTAGCGCCACCAGGGACAGCAGGGTCCCGCCCAGAGCGGACAGGGCCGTGGTCGGGTCGGTGCCGGTGAAGCGGCCGGAGGCGATGCCGCGTTCCAGATCACGAAGTGCCCGGGGGGACAGGCCACGCTCGGAGTGGATGTGGGCCAGGCCGCGGTCCCGCAGGATCCGCATGAGCTCGGGGTGGGAGTCGGCCATCCGCGCGGTGAGACGGAATCCCGCAGCGACCAGCTCGGCCGGGTCGTCGATCCCTTCCACACGCTCGTCGATGACCTGGCCGAACTCCTCCAGAGCGTCCGTCACCGCGGCGTCGAACAGCGCCGTCTTCGACTCGAAGTGGTTGTAGAAGGAGCCGAAACCGACGTCCGCGCGCTCGGCGATCGCCTGGATGCTGGCGCTGGTGTCCCCCGTCTCCGCGAGGATCTGCCGGGCCGCACGGACGAGCGCCTGGCGGGTCTCGGCGCGGCGCCGTTCGAAGCGGTTGCGGGGCGGGGCTGACGTCGGCATACGCCGAGTGTAACAAGCGGGCCGATGACACCCGCATGACTGATGATTCCCTCACTTATTTGGGTTTGCTCTATTGACGATGAGCGTCGGCAAAGTTGATGATTTCCTCATTACGGCAGTGTTGCTTGGAGGGCACCATGTCCCACACCCCCGTTGACAGGGCCGATCGTCAGACGCCCCACCAAGATCTCCACAGTGAGCTGGGCGCCCTGCGCGGTGAGCACCCCGACCGGTCCCGGAACCCCGTCATCAAGGTGGCGGACCTGGCCTGGCTGGAGTTCGAGAAGCCGGACCTGGACCGGGCCGAGGTGTTCGCCCGGGACTTCGGCTTCCAGATCGCCGCCCGCACCGAACGGGAGCTGTGGCTGCGCGGCACCTTCGCGGGCTCACCGTGCATGGTCATCCGTCGTGGGCAGGCGTCCCGCTTCGTCGGGCCGGCATTCCGCGCGGCCGAACGGGCCGATCTGGACCGGCTGGCCCGCGCGACCGGCAGTGACGTCCGCGACATCGACGTACCCGGCGGCGGACAGTCGCTCGCCCTGCTCGATCCCTCGGGTTTCCCGGTCCGGATCGTGCACTGCGGCGGACCGCTGCCCGCTCTGCCGGAACAGCAGCCGCTGATCCTCAACACCGGTACCGGGCGTCGCCGTACGAACGCCACCCAGCGACCGCCCCGCGAGCCGTCGCGCATCCAGCGGCTCGGTCACGTGGTGCTGGAGACGCGGGTGTTCCTGCGGGCCCTCAATTGGTACCTGGACACCCTCGGCATGATCGTCTCCGACTTCCTGTTCCTGGACGGGCAGCGCGACCGCGGGCCGACCATGGCGTTCATCCGCTGCGATCAGGGCAGCACGCCCGTGGACCACCACACCCTCGCCCTGCACCTCGGGCCGGGTACCGGATACGTCCACTCCGCCTACCAGGTCACCGACCTCGACTCCATCGCCGCCGGCGGGGAGTACCTCGCCGAGCGCGGCTACCGGCGCAGCTGGGGCATCGGCCGGCACGTCCAGGGCAGCCAGCTCTTCGACTACTGGCGCGACCCCGACCGCTTCATGCTGGAGCACTTCGCCGACGGCGACCTGTTCTCCCGCGACCTCGAACCCGGCTGGGCGCCGATGTCGGCGAGCGGTCTGGCTCAGTGGGGCCCGCCCGTCACCCGTGACTTCCTCGGCGCCAACCCCTCCCCCGCCAAGCTGCGCGAGGTCGTGACGGCCCTGCGTGGCGACAACGAACTCGACCCCGCACGCCTGCTGGGCCTGATGAAAGCGATGAGCTCATGAGCACCAATGTCCTGCGCACCGCCGACGGCTGGTGGGCCGTCCGGGACGAGCGCGCCGTCCGCGTCGACACCGAGGCGGTCACCACCGCCGAACTGCTCGCCGACCGCGCCGCGGTGCGGGAGGCCGCCGCCTCCGGTGAGACCGGCACGCCCGTGGCCGACCTGGTGGCGCTGCCCCCGGTCACCACGCCCTGCCGGGTGGTGGCCCAGATGGTCAACTACCGCAGTCACGCCAAGGATTCGGGTTTCACCGGCGACATCCCGCCCACCTTCTTCCGCAAGGCGTCGGGCTCGGTCAGCGGCCCGCACGACACGATCGTCCGCCCGGCGCATGTGAGGTTCCTCGACTACGAGGTGGAACTCGGCCTCGTCATGGGCGCGAGCCTGCCCGTGGGCACCGTCGTCGAAGAGCAGGACCTGCCCCGCTACGTCGCCGGGCTCGTCCTCACCAACGACGTCAGCGCCCGCGACCTGCAGCTGACCAAGACCCAGTTCTACGAGAGCAAGTCGTACCCGACCTTCACGCCGACGGGTCCGTACCTGGCGCTGCTGGAGCCCGAGGACTTCGCCCACCTTCTCAACCTGCGGCTGCGGCTGAACGTCAATGACGCCCCGCGCCAGGACCGCACGCTCGCCGACATGATCGTACGGCCCGCCCAGGCCCTCACCCTGCTCGCCCGCTTCCAGACCCTCGAGGCGGGCGACCTGCTGCTCACCGGCACACCCGGCGGCACGGCGCTCAAGGCCCCGCCCAAGCCGGTCGCGAAGATCAGTGCGCTGCTGCCGCCCGCGGTCAGATGGAAGGCGTTCTTCAAGGGGCAGGCCAAGAACCCCCTCTACCTGCGCGACGGCGACCTCGTCACCGCCACGATCGCCACCCCGGACGGGCGAATCGACCTCGGCGAGCAGCGCAACGCCGTGGCGGACGCGACGTGAGCGCCGCAGCAGCCCGCAGACCGGTGGTGATCATCGGCGCGGGACCGGTCGGGGTCACGGCCGCCCTCCTGCTCGCACGACATGGAGTGCCCAGCCTCCTCCTCGAACGCCACCGGGACATCTACCCCCTGCCACGGGCCGTCGTCGCGGACGACGAGATCTGCCGGATCCTGCAGAGCGTCGGCGTCCACGAGGAGTTCGCCGCCGTCGCCCGCCCGGCACCGGGCCTGCGGCTGCTGGATCCCCGGCGCCGCGTGATCACCGAGTTCCCGCGCTCCCCGCACGGCCACCACGGCTTCGCCCAGACCAACATGTTCGACCAGCCTGAGCTGGAACGCCTGTTGCGCGATGCCCTGAAGCGCCGCCCCGAGTGCGAGCTGTGGAGCGGCGCCGAGGCCGTGTCCGTCACGCAGTCCGCCGACGGCACGGCTCCGGTACGGGTGGCCTTCCGCCGCGACGGCAGCGAAGAGGAGGAGTACCTGTGGGCCGACGCCGTCCTCGGCTGCGACGGCGCGGGCAGCATCACCCGGGAGGCCATCGGCGCCGTCTGGGAGGACCTGCACTTCGAGGAGAGCTGGCGGGTCATCGACGTGCGCACCAGCCGCCGGGTGAGCAGCTGGGACGGCGCCGAGCAGATCTGCTGCCCCACCCGTCCGGCCACCTACATGCGGGTCGGCGAGGACCGCTACCGCTGGGAGTTCCGGCTGGACGACGACGAGCGCCTGGACGGCCCGCGGGGGCGGGCACGCCTGCGGGAGCTGGTAGCCCCCTGGGTGGATCTGCCGTCCGACGGGTCGGAGGACGACGACTTCGAGGTGATCCGGCAGGCGCAGTACACCTTCCGGGCCCGCCTCGCCGACCGGTGGCACCGAGGACGCGTCTTCCTGCTGGGCGACGCCGCCCACCTCACCCCACCCTTCATCGGGCAGGGGCTGTGCGCGGGCCTGCGCGACGCCCACAACCTCACCTGGAAACTTGCCCGCGTTCTCCGACAGGGCGCAGGCGACGGGCTGTTGGACACCTACGAACGCGAGCGCAAGCCACACGCCCGCCACCTCATCCGTGTCGCGGTCGCCGTCGGCTGGGCCATGACCGGCGGCCAGGACCGCGGCGCGGCAATCCGCCGGACCGTCGTGGGTACGGCCTGCCGCATCCCCGGCGTGACCGCGACCATCAGCCGCGACCTCAGCCCCGCCCTGACCGCCGGTCCACTCGTACGGCGCCGCCCCCGCCTGACCGGTCGCGGGCTGGCCGGCACCTTCTGCCCCCAACCCTGGGTCCTGCGGGGCGGCAGGCGAGTGCGCCTCGACGACGTCCTCGGCGACTCCTTCGCCGTCCTGACCGCCGTGCCGCCGACCGCGCGGGTGACAGCCATGGCCACCGCACTGGGCGCACCCACGGTTCACGTCGGCGACCTGGACGACGGCGGCACCCTGGCCGCCTGGCTGGCCCGCGGCCGCGCCGATGCCGTCCTGCTGCGCCCCGACCGCGTCGTACTGGACACCGTCCCCACAGGCGCCGGCGACTTCACCGACACCGCGGCCTGGGCCCCGCTGCTGCATACCGCCCGCCGCCCCGCCGAAGCCCGGCCCGCCCCCTGACGAGGAGCACCGCACCATGACCACCCCGCACCCGACCCCGCCCTTCCTGGCTCCCGACCCGAAGGCGGCCGCCGGCAGCCGCATCGCGGACTTCGCCCGCTGGGCCGCCCGGCACGCAGGCGTCCAAGGGCTCCAGGACCCCACCGACTACCAGGCCCTGCACCGCTGGTCGGTCACCGACCTGGAAGGGTTCTGGGCCGCGGTGTGGGCGTACTTCGACATCGACGCGACCACGCCGTACGAGCGGGTGCTGGACGAGGAGACCATGCCCGGCGCCCGCTGGTTCCCCGGCGCCACCCTCAACTACGTCCACCATGCGCTGCGCAACCTGCACCCGGACGCACCCGCGATCACCGCGCTGGACGAGACCGGAGCCGGCTCCGACATCACGGGCCGGGAGCTGCGCGCCCGGGTCGCCTCCGTCGCGGCCACCCTGCGCGACCTCGGCGTAGGAATGGGTGACCGGGTGGTCGGCTACCTGCCCAACACCCCCCACGCCGTCATCGCCTTCCTCGCCGCCGCCAGCCTGGGCGCGGTGTGGTCGGTGTGCGGCCAGGACTACGCACCCAAGGCCGCCGCCGACCGCTTCGCCCAGCTCGAACCGACCGTGCTCATCACCGCGGACGGCTACCTCTTCAACGGCACCACCCACGACCGCCGCGCCGCCTCACTCGACCTGGCCGCCGCCCTTCCCACCCTCAACGCCACGATCCTGGTGAACCACGCGGGCCTTGCCTGGGCCGGCCCCCAGACCTCCGGACGGACGATTCCCTGGCAGGACGCGGTTACCCGCACCGAGCACCTCTCCCTCACCCCGGTGCCTTTCGACCACCCGCTGTGGATCGTCTTCTCCTCCGGCACCACCGGCCTGCCAAAAGGCATCGTCCACGGGCACGGCGGCGTCCTGCTGGAGCACCTCAAGACCCTCGGCCTGCACTGCGACCTGGGCGTCGGGGACCGCCTGCTGTGGTACACCACCACCCACTGGATGATGTGGAACCTGGTCGTCTCCACCCTGCTGACCGGTGCCACCACCTGCACCTACGACGGCAGCCCCGCTCCGGTCGCGCGCCCGGACATCCTGTGGGAACTGGCGGCCCGCCACAAGGTCACCGTCTTCGGCACCAGCCCTCAATACCTGCTGGCCACGGCCAAACTCGGCGTCGAACCCGCCGTGCACGACCTGTCGTCGATCCGCGCCATCGGCTGCACCGGCTCAGCCCTGCCCGCCTCCGCCTACCCCTGGGTCCGCGACCACGTCGGCGCCGACGTCCAGCTGGCCTCCACCAGCGGCGGCACGGACGTCGTCTCCGGGTTCGCCGGCAGCGCCACCACCACCCCGGTGTGGGCCGGTGAACTGTCGGCACCCAACCTCGGCGTGGCGCTCGCGGCCTACGACGAGGACGGACGGCCGGTCCTCGACCGGGTCGGCGAACTGGTCGTCACCCGCCCGATGCCCTCCATGCCGCTGTACTTCTGGAACGACCCCGACGGCAGCCGCTACCGCGACACCTACTTCAGCGCCTACCCGGGCGTGTGGCGGCACGGCGACTGGATCACCCGCACCTCGCACGGCTCGGTGATCGTGCACGGCCGCTCCGACGCCACGCTCAACCGCAACGGCGTGCGCCTGGGCAGCGCCGACATCCACGACGTCGTCGAACGCCTCCCCGAGATCACCGAGGCCCTCGTCATCGGCGCGGAGGAACCCGACGGCGGCTACTGGATGCCGCTCTTCGTGGTCCTCGCCGACGGGGTCGGTCTGGACGAGTCCCTGTGCGAGAAGATCCGCGACGCGATCAGCACCGGTGCCTCACCCCGCCACGTCCCCGACGAGATCCTCGCCGTGCCAGCCATCCCGCACACGAAGACCGGCAAGAAGCTCGAGGTCCCCGTCAAGCGCCTCCTCCAGGGCATCCGCGCCGAGCAGGTCCTCGATCCCTCCACGGTCGACAACCCCGACCTGATCGCCTACTTCGCCGGCCTGGGAGCCGAACGCCGCCAGGCCCGCCGCCCGCACACCCTCGAAGGCGCCTCGTGATCCTCTCCGCCTCGCTGACCTGTCTCATCGCGTTGATCTTCGCCCTGCTGGGCGTGGCCAAGATCCTGGCCCTGGGGCCGATGCCCGGACTGGCCGCCCACGCCGGCCTGACCACCGCGGCCTACCGGGGCATCGGCACGCTGGAGCTGGCGGGTGCCCTCGGCGTGGCGCTCGGCCCGGTCGTGCCCCTGTGCGGCGGCCTGGCGGCTTCCGGGCTGCTGGTGCTGCTCGCCGGTGCCGTGACCACGCACGTACGCAAGGGCGACGGGGTGCGCAAGCTCGTCCCCGCGGTGGCGTGCGCGGCCCTGGTCGCCTGGTATCTCGTACTCCTCGCCGGGCTGTGATCCGTTCCGGGGAGGCCCGGCGGCCACTCGCCCTGTGAGCGGGCCCACCGGGAGACTGGCAGACTGAATCTGTGGTTCCGCTGACGGTCGCGGCGGATCAGACCGCGTCCTCCTCGCTTACCGGCGCCAGTGTGGTGTCAGCCTGCGCACTGGTCTTCACCGTCGCGTCGTTCTGGTGGCTCCACGCCCGACAGGGACGCCTGAGGGCGTGGGAGCCCCATGCCTTCGCGGCGATCGTCCACGATTCCACGGCACGTCTACGGCTGCCGCTCATCCTGCACAACACCGGTCCCAAACCGATCGTCGTACAGGACATCATCCTGACCTTCCCTGATGAGACCGCCTCCCATCTGCCACTGCTGTGGGTGTCCTCACCGCGCCGCCTCCAGCCGGGGCCGGACGAGGAGACGAAGCTGCCGGCCGGATTCGTCGTGCCCGGCAGAGAAGCGCAACAACTTTTCATCGAGTTCGAGGCACCGTTCTCCGGATTCATCCCAGAGGCCCGTGACTACAAGGCCCAGCTACAAGTTCGGGTCGGCCACCGCAAGGGTTGGCGCCCCCTGCTGACATTCATCCTGCGGGCCGCCAACATCATCGATCCAGACCGCTACATCGTCTACGACAACGCACCGCTCGAGCTGACGAAGGAAGACCAGAGGAGAGCGGACGCGGCGCTCCTCGACCTACTTGAAGAGCACGAGGACGGCTCCCCTCAGGGCGGCAGGAGACAGAAAGACCCTCGCAATGACGAAGGGGACGCCGACACGAGCGGCTGATACCGCGCCGTCCGTCCTCCGACGTGGACAGCGGTGGCACCGGCCCGCCGGGCCGCGGCATCGGCGTGCCGGAGGAATCCGGAGTACACGGCGACTCTCCGTCCGGCTGCCGATCCGTGCGAGTCATGCTTCGATGGGGGAGGAATGCGCCACCTCGACGATGGCCACAGGCCGTCGTCGCGGCCTCTGGACTCCCCCCACTCCCTGGCAGGATCACGAGAGGAGCACCCCTATGCGCGAAATCAACCGGCGGCGCGGCCTCTTGAGAGCATCGACCGTTCTTGTAGCCGGGGGCATCATGCTCTTGCCCGACGCTGCGGTCGCACACCCGACGATGCAAGGTGTCCCGACGCAGATCTCGGGAACCTTCCAGATCGTCAACCTGCAGACGGGCAAGTGCGCGACCGTGGCCGGTGGCGTCTCGACCGACAACAACCACCCGCTCGTCCAGTTCAACTGTGACAACGACCCCTCGCGCCGCTGGAACGTCACGAGCGGGAACGGCGTCTCCGAGCAAATCGTCAACGAGCGGACCCGCAAGTGCATGACGGTCGCCGGGGGCGTCTCGACCGACAACAACCACCCGCTCGTCCAGTTCAACTGCGACACGGACCCCTCGCGCCGCTGGAGGCTCGTCAGGGTCAACGGCGACGTGTTCCAGATCGTCAACGAGCGGACGGGCAAGTGCGCGACCGTGGCCGGTGGCGTCTCGACCGACAACAACCACCCGCTCGTCCAGTTCAACTGTGACGACCACCCCTCGCGCCGCTGGGTCCTGCGGCGGAGCGGGAACATCGACTGAAGCGACTGCCGGCGCCATCAGCCGTCAGCCGTCAGCCGTCAGCGCGGGCGACCCGCACAGCGTGCGGATACGACGGCCGGGGCGCTGCCCAGTGGCGGGTGGCGGCTCCGCCGGGGAAGGTCGCCGCGACGGCCACCGGGGCGCCCGCCGACCGGCTCTGGGTCTGGGGCGCGAGGTGGTGGGGCACGTCGTCCGACAGCCGGTGGTCCTCGAGCCGCCGCGCCAGCGTGCGGTCGGTCGGCCACAGGTGCAACACCCATGCCGACGTCGGACACGTGTTGCTCGACCGCCGGACGCCGACGCGCAATCGTGGCACGGGAGTTCCGGTCGGCCGTCGGGCCTGTGCCTACCTGGAGCGCGTCGACGTGGGCGAGGGTGCTGTCCGGGGCGTGGCGTCCACGGAGGCGGCTGCGCCGTGAGCCCGAGACGCCCGCAGCCCCCCGATCAGCCCCCCGATCACCACCGCGATCCCCAGCCACACCGAGGGTCCCGGTACCCCCGTGCCCGTCGCCGTGCCGACCGCCGCCGCCGCGAGCGGGGCGATGCCCGTGAGGAGGCCGGCGCGGCCGGTGCCGACGGTGCGTACGGTCGAGTACCAGAGCACGAAGGCGACCGCCGTGACCAGCAGCGCCAGATAGCCCACGGCCGCCCACTGCGCCCCCGTCAACTCCCCCACCGCCGTGGGGCCTTCGCGTGTCACGCCGAGGACGGCCAACAGCACCGCGCCCAGCCACGACGCGTGCACCGACACCCCCCACGGCGTGTGCCGGCCGAGCACCGGCACCGCCAGCAGCGTGAACGCCGCCTCGCAGCCCAGGGCCAGGGCTGCCCAGGCCACCCCGGCCGCATCCGTACGGCCCGTGCCCTCCACCAGGACCGCGCCCGCCACCACCACGGGCGCCGCCAGCAACACCTGCCGGCTCGGAGCGCGCCGTTCCAGCAGCGGGCCCAGGACCCCGAGGACCACCGGCACCGACGCCACCGCGACCGCGATCACCGCGGGCTCCGCGTGCGCGACCCCCCGCACCACGGCCACGTTGAACAGCACCAGCCCCGTCACCGCGAGCCCCGCCAGCCACAGCCACTCCCGGCCGCGCGGCCGGACCGGACGGGTACCGGCGAGCCGGGCGAGGAGCAGCAGGATCGCGGTCGCGGCCGCGTAGCGCACGGCCTGGGCGGTGAACAGCGGCGCGTCGACGAGGGCGTGCGACACGCTGACGCTGCTGCCGACCAGCACCATCCCGACCATGCCGGGAACCAGGGGCGCGAAAGATGCGGAAGGGGTGTCCATGGGTCCACCCTGGCCGCACAATGGACGCCATGGGCAGGTCCAGAGAGTCATCGGTCGAGGGGTCCAAAACCGCCCCCACGGACGCGCCGGTGAGATCTGCCGGTGCGACTTCCGGGACCGGCGGCGCGGCCGACGGCCGTCCGTCTCGGCCCGGCGCCTCCCTCGGCTCCGACTTCCTCCAGCTCGACATCGCGGACGCGCCCCCGGGCGGGCGGACCGCCTGGCTCGCCGACCGGCTGCGGTCGGCCATAGCCGACGGCCGGCTGCCGGTCGGGACGCGGCTCCCCGCCAGCCGCGTGCTCGCCGAGGAGCTCCGCGTCACCCGGGGCGTGGTCACCGAGGCCTACCGTCGGCTGTCCGAGTCGGGCCAGATCGCCGGCCGGGGCAGAGGCGGCACGGTGGTCGTCGCCGCCCCGGCGCCCCCGACGTCTCCCTCAGCACCGCCCGCGGCCCCCTCGGTATCCGGCCGCCCCTCGCTCTCGTCACCCCCCGCCGCGGAACATCGGGCCTCCTACCCTCGCACCCCCGCCCCCGTCTCCGACGCCTTCTTCGCCTTCCCCCACGGCGAGGGTGTCGTCGACGCCCTGCGCGGCCTGTCCTGCCGGATCGACCTCTCCCCGGGCGTGCCCGACCTCGCCGCCTTTCCCCGGACCGCCTGGCTGCGCGCCGAACGCGCCGTCCTCGCCGCCGTCACCCCGGCCGACTTCGGCTACGGCAGCCCCCAGGGCGCGCCCGCGCTGCGGCGGGCCGTCGTCGGCTGGCTGGCCCGCAACCGCGGCATCCGCGCCGACCCGGACGAGATCGTGGTGGTCGCCGGTGTGGCGCAGGCCCTGGGGCTGCTCGGGCAACTGCTGCGTGCCGACGGCGTCGACCGCGTCGCCGTCGAGGACCCCGGCTCGCTCGGCGCGCGCCAGCAGCTCGAGTACGGTGGCCACACGACCGTCCCCGTCCCCGTGGACGCCGGCGGCCTGGACGTCGACGCGCTGCGGGCCTGCGGGGCCAGGGCCGTGCTGATGACCCCGGCGCACCAGTTCCCCACCGGCGTGGTCCTCGACGGGGAGCGCCGGCGCGAGCTGCTGCGCTGGGCGGCCGAGGGTGGCGTCGTGATCGAGGACGACTACGACGCCGAGCACCGCTACGACCGGCCCCCCGTACCGGCACTGCGCTCGCTGCTGCCCGACGGGGTCTGCTACGCGGGCAGCGTCTCCAAGCTGCTCGCCCCGGCACTGCGGGTCGGCTGGCTCCTGGTCCCGCCGCACCTGCGCGACGCCCTGGTCACCGCCAAGCGGTACGCCGACCTCGGCAACGGCATCCTCACCCAACTGGTCCTGGCCCGGCTCATGGACTCGGGCGAGCTCGAACGGCACCTGCGCCACGTCCGACGCCGCCACCGCAGGCGCCGGGACGTGATGCTGCGGGCCGTCGAGGCACACCTGCCCGGCGCCCGCGTCCACGGGGCGGCCGCCGGACTGCACCTCATGGTCACCTTCGCCGACGAGCCCGGCAGCCGCGTCCGCGACACCGACCTGGCCGCGGCCGCGCTCGCCCGGGGTGTGAAGGCCCACCCCCTGTCCTGGCACCGCCTCACCCCTGGGCCGCCTGGCCTGGTCCTCGGCTACGCGGCGGGCGCCGCCCATGAGATCGAGGAAGGCATCGCCCTCATCGGGGAGGCGCTGCGGACCCTGCCCGCCGCCTGACCCCGCCGCTGCCCGGGACACCCCGGTGCCCTCGCCTGGCCCGCCCCGGTGATCGGCGTACCGCAGACGGATGAGCCGGCCGAGCACGGCGCAGTTCCGCGGCTCGTGCCGGGTGGCCACGTCGAGGATCTCGGCGCCGATCAGTTCCGTGCGCCGCGAGGCCGGCCCGGGTGACGGACGGTAGGAACACGCCGTTGGTAACGGCCGCGCGCAGCGCCGCACCGGGCGGACCGGCCGCCGCCCCGGCTGCGGCGCACTACCGCGCCGCCCAGGACGCCCTCGCCAAGACTGCGGGCATGCCGGGGCTGCGGACCTGTTCGCCCTCGCCCTCCTGGGCGTTCGTCTCCTGCACGGCCGTCCCGCGCCGGGACCGGTCTGGGACGGAGAACGAGTGGTCGAGCCCCCAACGCCCGCGGGCTGGGCGGAACTTCACGGCCAGGCCGGCCAGGAGGCGGCCCGACTGGACCGGGAAGCGCTACGGCGGCACGCGGCCCATCCAGTCTGATATGCCTGGTCCCAGATTCCCTCCTGCCGAGAAGCCTTCATACCGCCGAGTGAGGATGACGCGACGATGCTGACGATATTGATAGTGGCCGGTGTTGTAGGGGCCATAGCAGGAGTGCTCAGTGTCGTACTCATGCGGCGGGAACGCTGAGATTCAGGACGTTCACCGGCTCGCCCCCGAGTCGGCACAGACGGCGCCCCTCTTGACCGCGGTCAGGTCGGCCGACGTCCGGACCTCACGTCGGGGGCGGCCGCCTCGACTGCCCCGGCCCCGGCCGCTCACCGGCTCGAAGCACCCTGCCACCGGGGTCAGTTACTGGCGAAGGGGGGTCACTCATCCGGAGGGAAGGCCGAACAGGTCGGCGTGGTGCCTGTTCATGTGCTCCCTCAATTCGGCGGGTAAGGAGGCGGCCAAGGCCTCGACGATCGGGCGGGCGTGCGACCCCAGCCGGTCGCGGTCCCGGTCGACCAGGTCGCACAGCAACGGCAGCAGACGCCGGCCCACCGTGAGGTCCGGCCCGGCGGTGTCGACCCCGGCGGCGACGCGCGCGTACAACTGCCTGACCTCCTCGTCCGGTAGTGCCGACCCGGCGTCCAGCCACAGCCGCAGCAGGTCGTGCACGACGGAGGTCGCGGGGCGGCCCCCGCCACCGTTGAAGGTGGTCACCAGCGGGCCCAGCGACTCCAGCAGCGGCTGAGCGATTTGGAGCAGCACGCCCTCGGTCGTCCCGACGGCGAGCCGGGCCTTGTGCCACATGTCGTCCCAGTAGGCGACGTGCCAGGTCACGTGCCCTGCCTCGCGCGGCGTCACCTGGTACATCCAGTGGGCGTCGACGACTTCGGGGCGTGCGGTGTCGTCGTCCTCCTGCCGCAGGCGGATGTGCAGGTCCCGGCCCGTGGCGTTCCTGACGTGGCTGACGTTCAGGGCCAGGGCGAAGTCCGCCCACTCCGCTTCCGGGAGCGAGGCGCGCCACAGCAGTGTGTGGGCGTGCCAGGCGTGACCGGGGTCGTCCTCGGCGGGGAACAGGGTTGCCGCCGTCGTCTCGCCGGTCAGTAGGACGACCAGCATGACGAGGTTCGCGCTGTAGATGCCGTGCCGCGAGGAGACACGCATGCGACGCGGGCTGTACGTCGGGTACGACCGCTTGTCCCCCCGCTCCTCCCGGCCCCGCTCCCAGTGCACCCGCACCACCAGGTCGGCGATCCGCTCCCGCTCCTCCGCCGAGAGCCGGGCGACGCACGCGCGCGCGAACCTCAGCATCTGCCGTGAGAACAGAGGCGCGAACGACACCAGGGCGTAGAGGAGGTCGTCGTCCAGGGGCTCCGCGCTCCGCAGCAGGGCGGGCCGATGGCCGAGGAGCCGTACCAGTTGCTGGACCGCCAGGCGCACGGCGAGGTACTCGCCGAACGTGGCGTGCAGGAACTCGTAGCTGGACAGCCGCTCCCCGTCCCGGATGGACTGGGCCCGCTGGACGAAGAAGAACCGGCCGAGCGCGGCCTCGGCCTGGTCCAGCGGCTTACGGAAGCTGTCCGACCGCTCCTCGGACTGTCCGTAGATGGCTCCGAGGTCGTCCTCCAGTTCCTTGCTGGACACCCATTGGCGCCCGCGGTTGAGCATGGAGAAGGCTACGATCGACAGCCGCTGCAACTCGCTCTCGACGCGCTCGTCGACGTGGCTGTCCCACAGGGCGTCCCCGGCGCTCTTGCGCACCTCTCGCCGCGCGAACGAGATCAGCAGAGCCTCGTAGAGTTCGGCCTCGTCCAGGGGGCGGCCGTCCTCGCCCTGGAATTCGTTTCCGGCGCCGTGAAAGAGGGCGAGCATGGTGAGCAGCAGGGGCTGCTCGGCCAGTCTGCGATGCGGCGCCAGCAACTCCCAACTCAGGGTGGACAGTCCACGGGCGACGAGGTTGCGGGCATTGCGGTTGTTCCACTGCTGGATCCACACCCTGATCTGGTCCGGCTGGAAGGGTTCCAGGCGGAGGGCGACCGTGCCGGACGGATGCTGGGCCCGGTCCGCGACCGCGGTCCGACTGGTCACCAACGCCAGTACGGGCCTGCCCTGTTCGCGCTCCCTCTCCTGGAAGCGGGCGACGTGTGTGAGGAAGTCACTCTGCCGCACTCCGGTGGTCTGCAGGAGTTCGTCGAAGCCGTCCAGCAGCAGGACGGGGACCGCCGTACCGGCCGAACGGACCAGTTCCGGCCAACCGACCCGCTCCCCCGTCGCGTCGCGCACGGCCTGCTCCAGTTGGTCCTGGAGGTCGTGGTCGGCCCGCACGTCGCGGAGCGCCACCCGGACGGGCAGGAAGCCCGCGGCGGGCAGCCGGGCCGCGAGGATCATGGTGAGGACGGACTTGCCCGCGCCCGGCTGCCCGAGCACCAGCAGCGGAACGTCCCAGAGACCCGGTGAGGTGAGGGCGCCGGCCAGGTAGTCCGTCAGGTCGCTGCGCACCGGTACCCCGGCCCACCACTCCTCGTCGGCGGGGTTGTCGTGGTCGCCGACGGCGCGCACCTTGAAGTCGGGGTCCAGGTAGACCTCGTCCAGGGTAGGCATGGACATGCCCTCGGGAGGCGAGTCGGCGGCAAGGATGCGGCGGCCGAGCGCCGCCTGGTGGGCGCGTGCAAGTGCCCGCGCCGCATGCTCCGGGGGGTGGCTCAGAGCAGCGGAGGACGCCAGGACCTGTTCCAGTTGCGCGAGCGCCCGGCGCAGCTCGGCCCGCGTCGCCTGGTGCTCCAGCTGACCGGTCCAGTAGAGGAACTCCGGTGCCTCCTGGACGAGTCGGCGGTACAGGTCCGCGTACCGCTCCACCGCACGGCGCGGCAGGATCAGCTGCACGGTGTCCGTGGCCGCCTGCCTTTCCCGGCTCGGCAGCCTGGCCCACACATCGAGTCCCTCCAGGAAGCGCGTGATGCGGCCGCCCAGGGACTCGTACCACTGCCCGAGCGCGACGAGGGTGTCCTCGTACGGGAGGTGCGGGGCCGGACAGGGTGCGTCGACCTGGGCCAGGGTCCGCCCCAGCCCCTCCGGTGCGGGCGGCCGGCCGGCCACGAGCCGCATCTGTTCCCGGCGAGTGAGGCGTACGTCGTCCCAGGAGAAGGGGAGTTCCGTCTCCTGGAGCACTTCGAAGAACGCCAGTACGACGATGACCGTGTGGGCCGCCTCCAGAAGCCGGGTGCGCGCCGCGCGTCCGTCGGCGCCGCGCAGGCGGTCTCCCAGGCTCCGGGCCGCCGCACGGCCCAGCCCCAAGATGCGTCCGCGCTCGCCCAGCATGCCGAGCACCTCGCCGCTCAGGCCGCCCGTGGCCAAGTTCAGCGCGCCGCCGACCGCCCGGTCCACGGTGGCCGTCGCGGGGGGATCCTGCCCGAGGAGCACCAGCGCGTCCCCGAACGAAAGCAGCCTGCGTGACACCGCCGCACCCCCCGTGATCCCCCGCGCACCCAAGGCCAGCATCGTGTCACGGCGGCCCAGGCGGGGTCAGCGGATCACCAACTTCCTTGCCGGGAGCAAGATTTCCCCGTGGATGGCCGGCACTGCGTCCGGTGTGGCGGGACAAGCCTCAGCGACCGCTGTTCTCCGATCGCCACCGGCGACCCAGGAGGACGACGACCGAACCTGCGGCCACCGACGCGGCGGCTACGCTGCCGAGGGTGACGGCGTGCGTGGTCTGCCGTCCTGAGCCGGTGTTCGCGAGGGCCGGGCCGGAAGGATCGGCCGCGGTGGTCGTGGTGCCGGTGGCCTGGGAGGCCTGCTCGATCAGGCGGGTGACCGCGCCCGGCTGGGATACCGCTACCGCGTGGGACGCCTTGACCTCGACGGTGTGTGCATGGGCGCGCTGAGCCATGAAGCGTTGTGCGGCCGGCGGGATGTTGCGGTCCTGGGTCGTGATCAGTGTCCAGGAGGGGATGGTCTTCCAGGCGGCTTTGGTGGCCTTCTCCTGCAGGGCCGACGCGGCCACGGGACGTTGGGTCGCGGCCATCAGGTCGGTCACCGATCTGGACACGTCGGCGGCGAACTGGTCGTGGAACTTGTCGGCCTTGATGTACTGGTCGGTGCCGGTGCCCCCGCCGGGAAGGGGGAAGGGCACGTTGTTGAGGGTGGGGCCGAGAGTGCTCCCGGGGAACTTGTTGGACAGTTCCAGGGAACTCTCCCCCTCCGCGGGAGCGAAGGCGGCGACGTAGACCAACGCCTTGACCTGGGCGTCACCGACAGCGGCTTCGCTGATCACGGCGCCCCCGTAGGAGTGACCGACGAGGACGACCGGTCCGTGCACGCTCTTCAGCACGCTGTGGATGTACGCGGCGTCACTGGCCAGTCCACGCAGCGGGTTCGCCGGAGCGATGACCGGATAGCCCGCCTGCCGCAGGCGCGTGATCACCCCGTTCCAGCTGGACCCGTCGGCGAAGGCACCGTGTACCAGCACGATGGTGGGCTTGCCGCCGCCTGCCCCGCCATCCGCTGAAGCCGATGCTGATGCCGATGCCGATGCCGATGCCGCCGGGACCGCGCACAGGACGGCGACGGCGAACGCAACCGACGCACCGTGAAGACGCCGTCTGTGGCGTCGTATGCCATGGACCGAACTCATTCTGTTCTCGCCTTCCGTCAGGCTGTACCGCAATCAGCTTCACGCGTCTGCGGCACCGAGCCAGCTCACCCAGTGCAATCGGGTGAAATCTGTACGGCAGTCGGTGTAACTGCTTCTGCGAGAGGCTTGGCAGGCACTCGAATCACACAAGCACTCCTCGCTGCTGATGCTCATCGCCGAGCGTCAGGGCATCACCGGTGCGGATCCGCTGCCGAGTTCCAGGCAACAGGCGCTGCAATAACCAACGCCCCTCCCCCGAAGGGAAGATCATGAGCTTCGCCTATGCGTCGATTCGGACCCGAGAGGAGGCCGGTGTCCTGTTCGCCACCCTGGATGCCGGCCCCCTCAACCTCATCGGTGTCGACCTCGTCCGTGACCTGGTCTCGCTCGTCGGCGCGCTGGACCCCGACCCCGGGGGTGTGCGGGTTGTCGTCATCGACAGCGCTTCACCCGAATTCTTCTCGGCGCACGTGGACCTCACGGCGATCCCGCAGTACACCGCGGAGGCCGCCAAGGCCGGGGGCCCTGGTGACGCCTCGCTTGGCATGTTCCTGTACAAGCTGGCGCACGTCCCGGTGATCACCATCGCGAAGGTGCGCGGCCGGGCCCGCGGCGGCGGCAACGAACTGGCCCTGGCCTGCGACATGATTTTCGCCGCGCGGGAGAACGCGGTCTTCGGGCAGTTCGAGTCCGGCACCGGCGCCCTGCCCGGCGCCGGCGGACTTCAGCATCTGACCCGGCGGCTCGGCAGAACACGCGCCATCGAGGCCATCACCGGCGCGGACGACTTCGACGCCGACCTCGCGGAGCGCTACGGCTGGATCAACCGCGCCCTGCCCGACGCCGACCTGGACGGCTTCGTCGAACGCCTGGCCAAGCGCATCGCCGGCTTCCCACCCGCAGGGGTCAAGGCCGCGAAGCGCGCGATCAATGACCTCACGCTGCCGCAGCCGGCGAACGTCCGATCCGACTCGGCCATGTTCCTCGGGCTGGTCGCACTGCCCGAAAGCCGTGAGCGCCTTGACTACCTCACGGACCGGGGCCTCCAGACGCCCGGTGACCTCGAACGCGACCTCGGCAAGGCAGTGGCGGAGTTCCGCGACTGATGGTTGGTGCCAGCCGCTGCCCCGTTGCCGGCCCCGGGGGCTGCCCCGGCCAAGGGCGGGAGCCGGTGATACCCAACCGAGCAGCCACAGATTCTCTGACGCGCTCGTACACAGCACGGTCGGCCGGCGACGATCGGGGCGACCTCGGTGTCGCTATGGCCGCTGTGGGGGGCGGAGCAAGGGTGCGGGCGGGAGAGTCTGCTCGGCCCAGACGGTCTTGCCGTCGAGGGGGGAGTAACGGACGCCCCAGTTTTGTGTGAGCTGGGCGATGATGGACAAGCCGCGACCGCCCTCGTCGACGGTCTTCGCGTGGCGCACTCGCGGCGCGAGCGAATTGCTGTCGCGGACTTCGCAGGTCAGCGTGCGGTCCTTGATGAGCCGCAAGTGCACGGGCGGGGCGCCGTAGCGGATGGCGTTGGTGACCAGTTCGCTGACGATCAATTCGGTGGTGTAGGTGCTTTCCTCATCCACTCCCCACCGGGTGAGCTGCTGCTGGGTGTGGGCGCGCGCCGTGGCGACGGCTTCGGGGTGATGGTCGAGAGGCCACGCGGCGACCTGGTCCGCGGGGAACGGATGGGTGCGGGCGAGGAGGAGGATCACCTCGCTGTGGCGGATGTCGTTCCCCAGCCGGTAGAGCACGTCGTCGCACAGATCCTGCAGTGGCCGGTCCGTGTCGGCCAGCACCCGTGGAAGGACATCCGCGGACCGGGACAGCAGGGATGGGGTGTAGAAGGCAAGGACGCTGCCGTCGGTGAGGGGGACCGTGCCGGCCGCGAAGGGGGGTCCTTCGGTACTGCCCAGGGGAGGCCCGGTCGGCAGATGAGGGATTTCGGTGCTCCCATCGGGGTGGGCGATCACGGGTGGCGGGTGATCGGCCAGGGCGATGGTGCAGGTCTGGGCGAGTGGGTCGTAGACCGCGTACGCGCAGCTTCCCGTGAGCGGCATGGGGTCGCCGGGCGGCAGGACCGCGCGCTCCTGGGCGAGGCTGATGGCGGTGTCGTTGAGGCGGGCGAGGAGTTCGTCGGGTTCCAGGCCGAGCGCGGCCAGGGAATGCGTGGCGGTCCGTATCTGTCCCATGGTGGTGACCGCGTGGATGCCTTGACCGGCTACTTCGCCGACCACCAGTGCGGTACGGCCGCCGGAGAGGGCGAAGGTGTCGAAACTGCCGCCCCCGCCCACGTCGGAGGGCACGTGCAGGTGCGCGGTCTCGACGGTTGTCCCCGTCGCGGGCTGAGGAAGCAGTAGGTGGCGCTGGATGGTCAAGGCGATGGTGTGTTCGCGGGTGTAGCGGCGGGCGTTGTCGATGCACAGCGCGGTGTGAGCGGCCACTGCGACGGCGAGGGTGACGTCGCCCTGGTCGTACACGTCGGCCTGGTCGGTGCGGTACAGGCTCAGCAGCCCCAGCACGGTTCCCCGCAGCGTCAGGGGTGTGGTGATGAGGCTGTGGGCACCGGAGGCGCGAATCACTTCGGCGCGCGGTGGGACGGCCGCCAGCCAGGGTGTTTCGGGACCCAGGGCGACGAGTCGGGGCCTGAGGTCGGCCAGCGTCTGCGCGTAGGGCGTCGGAAAGGGCAGCGAGCGCACGTCACCCACCGGATGTGCCTGCACCTGCTCCTCGCCGCCGCTGCGGCCGACGGCCGCACGGCGCAGCGGCACATCCCGTCCAAGCGGACTCGGCGGAGGTTCCTCGCCGCGCACCACCGCGTCCACCACTTCCACCACGGCGATGTCGGCGAAATCCGGTACCACCGCCTGCACCAGTTCCTGGCAGGTGGCCACCACATCGAGGGTCCGCCCCGTGCGCTCGCGCACCGAGCCAAGCACGCGCAGACGGGTGCGTACCTCTTCACGTTCGGTGACATCGACTATCTCCGCCAGCACCCCCAGGATCTTCCCCTGCACGTCCTCGAGACGGGATACCGAAACGGAGAACTGGCACTCGGGCCCCTGCGCGCCCTTGCGACGTGCCCCTACCAGTCGCCCCCGTATGGGCGCGCCGCTCTCCAGCACGCCGTGCAGCATCGCCTCGACCTCACCGGGCCCGGAAAGGTCGTACACCTCGGTGAAGTGCCGGCCGATGATCTCTTCTGGGTGTGCTGTGCGCAGGACGGGCGTGTGGACGCTGATCCGTAGGATCCGCAGCTCCCTGTCCAGGACCACCAGGCCAGTCGGCGACTGGTGGAACAGAGCTTCCAGCACTGCCGCACCCTCGGCGACCGAAATGGCTTCGTTGTGCGCCACGGGAACACACCTCCCCTACCCAGCCTGCTCCTGGCTCCCGCGCACCGCTCTCTCGGATCACTCGACTTGCCTCGACGTGCTGCCCGGGCCCTGCTTGGGGGAGGTGGATGGACGCGCTCGTCCTCGCGCCAGATCGGTCCTGGCGGCCGGGGGAGGTAGGTCGCCGATGACGCGCCGAGCACGGTGCGGGTACGCGGTCCGTACGTGATGGGTGCGCGCCGCTTTCGCGTGCGTACGTTTCGTAGCGCCTATGGCCTTCGTAGCGCCTATCGCCGGATCGGCATGAGCCCGGAGCGACGGTGGGGCCGAGCGGTGCTGGGAGGCGACGGCGCACGGGGCTCGTGCCGCTGATCGCTCTCGGTGATGTCCCCGTCCCCACGGTGACAGCGCGCGGCGCCCGCGCTCGCTGCGCCGGGCGCTGTCGAGAAGCCTTCAGCCGTCGCTCGATTCAGTGCTGTCCGGGTCGAGGCGAATGAGGCCCGGGCCGGCGTCGACGAACGAGTCCCCGGGCTGCACGTCGTGGCCGTGGTCGCAGCGGAGCACCGCACGCACCGGCGCACCGCAATCTTCGTGGCGTACGACCACCGGGGGCCCGAGTTCGTCCGCGGCCCAGGTGTCTCCCCACTGCCGCAGCGCCATGATGACGGCCCGGAAGTCCCGCCCCTTCTGCGTCAGTTGATAGGCGTACCGGGTCCGCTTGCCGGGCTCCTGGTAAGGGACGCGCTCCAGGAGCCCGGCGGCGGTCAGTTCCTTCAGGCGCGCCGCGGCGGCGGGTTCGCCGATACCCACACGCCTGGCGAAGTCGTCGAACCGGCGAGTGCCGAGGAATGCCTCGCGCATGATCAGCATCGCCGTTCTGTTGCCGACGATCTCCAGAGCCCTGGAGATGGAGCAGTTGGCCATGGACCAGGCCTCCCGCTTCTCCAGTAGATCCTTCATCTCCTCACCTCCACCTGGCTTGCCTCATCCGAAGCCAGCCTATACCGTCAGGGCTGACTTATGGCACCGTAAGTCAGCCATGAACACGCTCCGGAGGGAGGAACCATGGACATCAGCACCGATCCCGCCTCCGTCGCCGCGGCTGCGAGGGAGGCCCGTGACATCACAGTGCCGATCGACAACGCGGGCAGTTCCACAGGCGCCGATCCACTGACCGGTCGCCCCGGGGCGTCACCGCTTCCGGACTCCACGTCGGCTCCATGGACACCGCCATGGCCCGCCACGTCACCGAGCCCAAGACCGACCCGGCGGACGTTGCCCGCGCGACCGTCGACGGCATCGCCCCCGCGGCTGCCGAGACCGTCGTCGACGACCGCGGCCGCCAGGTACAGGCCGACCTTTCCGGTGGCGTCGCCGCCCTTCACCCGCAGCTCGACTGCCGAGACGAGGACACCGTGACCTCCGCTCCGTCCCCCGCCCCGGGCCGACTCAAGCCGACCGACCCGCACACCGCTGTGCGACCCTCCTCGAACCAGCCCTCCCGGCTCGCCGCCGCCGTCACGCTCATCGCGATGTGCCTGGGCGCCATGACGACCTTTCTCCTGATCACCGCATCGGTGTCGGCGATGTCGGCCATCCAGGACGATCTGCACGTCTCCCCCACCGGGCTGGTCTGGATCCCCTCCGCGTACGCCCTGCTCGTGGCCTGCCTGGTGTTGTCCGCGGGCACCGTCGGCAACCTCTACGGCCGCAAGCGCACCTTCCTCACCGGCGCCGCGATCATGATCGTCGGGTCGCTCACCGTCTACGCCTCGCACTCAGCGGGAGGCGTCATCGCCGGCCAGTTCGTCTCCGGCCTCGGCGGCGCTCTCATCCTGCCCAACAGCCTGGCCATCCTGGGGGCGGCGTTCCCCGACCCCCACCGGCGCACCGAAGTCGTCACCGCCTGGGCGGCCTCCTCGGGCATCGGACTGGCCGTCGGGCCCCTGATCGCGGGCACCCTGCTGGACCACTTCCACTGGAACACGGTCTTCCTGTCGACCGCTGTCCTCGCCCTGGTCACCATGGCCGTCGCCGCCTTCGTCACCGAATCCCGCGGCCCCGACGGCAAACTCGACATCCCCGGCCAGATCCTGGCCGTTGTGGGCATCGCCGCTCTCGTCTACGCCCTCATCGAAGGCGGACACGACGGCTACACCAGCTCCGGCATCCTCACCGCCTGGATCATCGCGGCCGCGGCCCTGACCGGTTTCGTCCTCGTCGAGCGCGCCGGCCGCACCCCCATGCTGGACATGACCCTGTTCCGGTCGGCGTCGTTCAGCGCGGTCATGTTCGTAGGCGCCGTCTCCCTGTTCGGCTTCACCGGCATGGCCATCCTGTCGGTGCTCTTCTACGAGCGTGTCCAGCAACTGTCCGCCCTGGACGTGGGATGGCGGCTGCTGGCCTTCTTCGGCGTCTACGTCGTCGTCGCCTACGCGACCGGACGCGTGATCCGCCGTACCGGCTTCAAGCTCCCGCTGAGCCTCGGCTTCCTCCTCGGCGCCGCCGCCGCAGCCGGACTCACCACGCTGGATCCGACCACCCCCTACGCCCGGGTGTGGTGGCTGTACGCGCTCTTCGGCGCCGCGAGCGGCATGGTGGCCGCGCCGAGCACCGCCGCCGCCCTGGTCAGCGTCTCCCACGAACGCGCCGGCATGGCCTCCGGAGCCGTCAACACCTTCCGCCAGATCGGATCCGTCACCGGCACCTCACTCCTCGGCGCACTCCTCGCCAGCCGGCTTCAGTCCCAACTGCCGACCCAGCTCAGCGCCCACCACGTCCCCCGAGCAGCCTGGCCAGCCGTCGAGCACGCCGTCTCCACCGGCAGCGGCGCCCATCGAGCGGCCCCGCCCAACGTGACCGCCGCGATCGGCGACGCCTTCACCTCCGGCGTCCACGCCGGAATGACCGTCATCGCCGCCGTGTTCCTGTGCGCGGCCCTGGCCTCGGCCCTGCTGGTACACAACCGACCGCACACCACCGCCACGACGAACTGACGCACCACTTCCACGAGCGACGCCGAGAACCATGGGTTCGCCTGCGCAGCGATGTCGACGAGGGCCACGGCTGTGGCCGATGAAGCCCTGTGCGACAAGGATGCGGTGGGCGTATCCGCTGAGCCGGCCCCTGACCTGGCTCTCACCCCGAAATGGCGCGCCATGGAAGGATGCACATCCATTGCCGTACTGGAAGGAGACGTGATGCAGGTAGCCGTGGTCACCTTCGACGGGTTCAACGAACTCGACAGCTTCATCGCATCCGCGCTGATCAACCGATGCCGCAAGGACGGCTTGGAAGCCTTCATCACCACTCCGACCCCGGTGGTCAGGTCGATGAACGGTGTCGAGGTGACCGGACAGCGCCCGATGGAGTTCGTGACCGAAGCCGAGGTGGTGCTGATCGGCAGTGGCGTCAGGACACGAGACGTGGTCGCCGACGACCAGCTCATCTCCCGGCTTCCGCTCGACCCTTCGCGACAGCTCGTCGGTGCGCAATGCTCCGGCGCGCTGGTGCTCGCCCGCCTGGGGTTGCTGGACGGCATGCCGGCCTGCACCGATGTGAAGACCCGACCCTTTGTCGAAGCCTGCGACGTCACCGTGCTGGACGCGCCGTTCCACGCCGAGGGCAACATCGCCACGGCCGGAGGCTGCCTGGCGTCCCAGTACCTCGCCACCTGGGTGATCACCCGTGTGCTCGGGGAAGGCGCCGCGCGCGACGTCATCGGCTACGCGGCTCCGGTCGGCGAAAACCAGGAGACCATCGACCGTGCCATGCGTGCCATCCGCCCGGGCGCGATCGCACTGCGCTGACGTCCCGCGATCCGTCTCGGCACAGAGTGGTCATGTCCTGAAGTGAGACGGCGGTCGGTGAATGTGTGGCGCTCCGAACTGGTCCCGCATGCCCCTCGCCGCACCGGGCCTGCCGCCGAACTATGGCTCCACGAGCACAACCCCAGACGGCGCCCCACCGTACGCGACGGAAAACGTTGTCCGGCGCAACGAACCACCGCCGGACAACGAGCGTCTACAGGTGCGTGAGTGCGCACTGACCTCGCGCACCGAGTCGTATTCGAGGGGAACCGAACACGTCCATGAAGACCACAATGACCACCGTGGCCCTTGCGGCGATCGTCGCCGCCGGCACCGCCGTCGCCGCCGTCCCGGCCTCGGCCGCCACCGCCAAGGCCGCGCCGACGCGTTGTCACACCGCCGACCTGAAAGCCGGCTTCGCCACCGGGGGCGACGCGAAGCCGGACATGGGGCGGACCGGGAAGCAGACGCAGGCGTTCATCTGGTTCACCAACAAGAGCAACCGCACCTGCACCCTGTCCGGCTTCGCCGGTGTCGACATGGTCGGCGCCCAGAGGACCGACGGCACCTGGTCCCTGATGCGCTCCGCCAAGAGGCCCACGAAGATCACCCTCGAACGGGGGGCCACGACGGACTTCAGCATCAACCTGCTCCCCGTCGCCAAGTCCACGCCGCAAAAGGAGAAGTTCGTCCCCGCGACGTTCCAGGTCACCCCGCCGAACGAGACCAAGCACTTCACCCTCAAGTGGCCATTCGGCGGCCAGATCCTGAAGCAGGACGCCGCCACCCACCCGGGCACCTACCTCAACCCGGTCGGACAGTAATCCCCCGCGACCGCGCGGTCAGGACTCCAGGAGGGCCCTGACCGCGCGGCGCACGGTGTCTGGCATCGCTGCCGTCGCTGCTCAATGCTCGGGCGCTCCCGGGCCGCCGCTCCTCCCCCGGCGCCGCGCCGGCCGGTGCCTGCTCGCTCTGTCCTGTCTCGGCGACCGCGTCACCGGAGCACGGTGCAGGACCGCTCGGTGTCCTAGGACCGCTCGGTGTCGTCGATCCAGGCGTTGAGTCCTCCGGGCCTGCTGTGAACCACATGGTGACTGAGCGCTTCAGTTGGCCGCTGAGCGTTCCGGCTGCCCGACCTTGCGCTCAAGGGTGGCGTAGCCGTGTCGGTTCAGCCGCCAGGGCACAAGCTGGACAATGCCCCACGCGACCTCGACGGTGAAGAACAGCCACAGTATCCGCGAAACGCCTTGGGTCAGTGCGTACGCCATCCACGCTGAGAAGAGCATGCGCGCGATGCCGTCGAACAGGCCGTGCACCGGCAGCGGCCGGACGATGCGCAGGGTGGCCCAGACGACCACGACCGAACCCATCAGATTCGCGTACAGGGTCTGCCACGGGTCGAGTTCGGGCAGGACGCCCCACCCGAGTGCGTGGCCCACTGAAGATATGGCGTCGTGCACCAGCGCGTACGTCCACGGTGTCATGAACCCCGCGGTGATCGCGAGGTCGTACCAGGCGCTCGCGCGTACGACACGAAGATAGGCGGGCCGTGCGGGGGTGGAGAGACGGATCATGATGAGGCTCCGGCTGGTTCGGGGTAAGCGACGCCTCACGCTAAACAGTGGAGTACGGTCCAAGGTCAAGTTCATTCATCCGAAGGGGGCGCTGGGTATGCTCATCGGGGAACTGGCTGCGCAGACGGGGATGTCCAGGGACACGCTTCGGTTCTACGAGAAGGTCGGCCTCCTCGCAGGTCGGCGACTGTCCAACGGCTATCGCGACTTCCCACCCGAGGCAGTGGCCTGGCTGCAGTACGTCCGCACCGCACAGACACTCGGCTTCTCTCTGGCGGAGATCGCGCGTACCGGCGAGGAACTGCGCAGGGCGCCGGACGTCGCGGAAGCGCTGTCCTCGCTGTTCGAGGAGAAGATTCGGCTAGTCGACGCACGCATGGCTGAACTCTCCGCGCTGCGCGCTGAACTTTCCGAGCGCGTCGGCACCGGATGCCCGTTGCGGGTATCCGGCCGCCCCGGATGAGGATGGAGCGCTGACATGGCGCACAGGCCGACCAGGCCCTCCGGACGGGACGCGCGGGGCCGGAAGCTGTGTCAGAACCCGTGATCCTTGACGTCTTGTGAAAGGCGGTCAGCTGAGATCCAGGCCGCGGCGTCCGGTGTCGTTGAGGGCGTCGAGCGGGAAGCGGTCGGGCCATGTGCGCTCGTAGTCCTCGGCGGGAAAATCGCTGGGGCTGGAACCGCTCATGAACGCCTCGCGGACCTGCGCGGCGTACCGCTCGTTACGGGCGCACCAGGGAGCGGCGGGGATGTACATGACGTTGCCCCAGCCTTTCTGGTTCTCCACGGGTGCCACGCTGTGGATCATGTCGCAGTGCCACCAGACCGAGTCTCCGGCATTGACGTCGCGGATGGGACTGAGGGCCCGGTACAGCGCCGGGTGCCACCTTTTGGTGACGGGGAAGACCTGGTTGGTGCGCACGCCGCACATCGAGTCCTCGGGCACGTCCGGGAGCAGAGGGCGTAGCAGGAGGTAGGCCATGATCTCGGGGATCGGGACGGTGTGGAGCACGCCCTGGTCCGCGTTCATGTCGGACAGGGCGGTCCAGCCCTGGAAGGTGCGGAAGGCGGAGCACATGGTCGAGCCGGGGTACTGCGCGCCGGTGGTGCGGTGGGCGGCGTCCCAAGGGTCGTATGACTCCACGGTGCCGTCGAAGACGTGCCGGAAGGCCTGCTGGTACTCCTCGGTCATCCACAGGTCGAGCGTGCCGGGGTCGCAGTGGGTCCCGAGGCCCGCGGAGTCGGCGCCCGGCGGGCGGCGGCGGATCCGGTCGGGGTAGAGCGCGTCACGGTCCGGGTCGAACCACTGGGTTCCGTCCTTCGAGGTGTGGCGCCACAGCGAGTTCAGGAATGCCTGGACCGTGGACATCCGCTCCGACTGGCGGGCCTGCATCTGGGCCGTGGACCAGTAGACGGGGTAGATCTCCGGTTTTGATCCGACGCTGCCGAAGAAGTCGTCCCCGGGGCCGGTGTACTTCTCGAAGAAGTTGTTGCGCTCGACGTAGTCGACGATGTCAGCGTCCCAGGCAAGGGCCTGCTCCCGGGGGAAGTGGCCGCGTACGACCAGGCAGCCGCGTCGAGTGAGCTTGGCGAGCTCCGCGGGCGTGACCGCGCCGGCCCGGATCACGTCGTAGTCGATGACAGGCCAGACCTCCTCACCGCTGGTGCGGTCCGCCTCGATCTCCCGGATGCGCTCCTCGACGCGGCGCTCGGCGGCGGCGAAGACCTCCGCGACGGTACGGCCCGATGCCTCGATCCGGGCCCGCAGAGCGGGCTTGATCGCGCGGATGGCGGCCCCGAGATCCTCCGGGGTCTCCTCCCAGTGCGGCAGAGGCGGAAGGGTGTGCTGCGGTTCAGTGGCGAGCGCCATCACTCGGCTCCTTTAGTGAGGACTCCTTACTAGAACTACGGTAGAACCCTGCCCGCGTTTAGGCAACAGTCCTTACTAGAATGTGCGCATGGCACCGCCGAAGCCCTCACTGGAAATGCTGCGCAGTCTGACCGACGAGAACGTTCTACGCATCCTGATGACCCACCCGCGGCTGACACGGGCGGAGATCGCCGCACACACCGGGATCTCCAAACCGACGATCTCCGACAGCGTCCAGCGTCTGGTCGACGCCGGGCTCGTCGCCGACACCGGGGACCGCACCGCCGGGCGGGGCCGCGTCGGCGCGTACTACGCCCTCGCTCCGGACACCGGCGCCGCGCTGGTGGTCGACATCACCCCGCACGGCGTGACCGCCGAGGCCGTCGACGTCCACGGCACGGTTCTGCAGCAGGTGCACAGCGCGCTCGAACGCCGAGACGGACCCGACCGTGTCGCCTCAGCCGACCGTGTCGCCTCAGCTGACCGTGTCGCCTCAGCTCTCGCGGAAGCCGCCGCCGCCATCAGCAGCAGCTCTCCGGGGCCTTTGCGTACCGCGGTGGTGAGTGCCGCCGACCCCGTCGACCGTGCCACCGGCCGGCTTGTCCACTTGCCCGACGCACCTTTCCTGGTGGGTGATCTCGATCCGCCTTCCGTCCTGGCCGCCCATGTCGGAGGACCTGTGCTGGTCGACAATGACGTCAACTGGGCCGCAAGCGCCGAGCGCGACCACGGGTGCGCAGCCGGCGTCGACGATTTCGTCTACCTCCATCTCGGCCGGGGCCTGGGCTGCGCCGTCGTCAGCGACGGCCAGGTGCGCCGCGGCCACCACGGCCTGGCCGGCGAGATCGCTCACCTGTACACCGTGGGCCCCGGCGGCGCCGCCATGCGGTTCACCGAGGTCTTCGCGGCCCTTGACCTGCGTCACCCGGACTCGACCGCCATCGACACCGACGCTCTCGTCTCCCGGCTGGCCGCGGCGGACGAGCAGGCAGAGAGTCTGCGTGCCGTGCTGGCCCGGGCGATCGGCGGGGTCCTGGCCGCGACGGTCGCTCTGACCGACCCCAGCATGATCGTCATCGGTGGGGAATGGGGCACGCGAGCGGGCATCACCACCGCCGTGGCCGAGGACTTCGGCCGGAGTCCGCGCCCCGTGCCGGTCACCACCGCCGTCCTCACGTCACCCGATCTGGACGGCGCCCGCACGAAGGCGGTGGAGGAACTGCGCACTCTCATCGTCCAGTCCGCCCATCCCGCCCCGCAGCAGTGACCGCCCGGGGCGCACGCTCCGACCACCGACCACCGACCACCGACCACCGACCAGCAGAAAGCGCACCCATGCCCTCCACCGCCGACCGCCCCAACCTGCCCGACGACATCCGCAGCCTGCCCGACGACATCCGGCTGATCGTCACCGATATGGACGGAACGCTGCTGGACGACGCCGGGAACCCACCGGCACAACTGCCCCAGCTGCTCGCGCAGTTGCGTCAACGCGGGATCCTGTTCAGCCCGGCCAGCGGCCGCCAATACGCCACCCTCGCCCGTCTCTTCGAAGGCTTCGACGACGGGATGGCCTACATCGCGGAGAACGGAACGCACGTCGTCCGCGACGGTCAGGAGATCGGCTCCGACCCCCTGGACCCGGCTGTCGCGGCCCGGCTCGTAAAGACCGCACGCCGTCTCGCGGACGACGGTGTCGACATAGGCGCCGTCGTCTGCGCCAAGAACTGCGCCTACACCGAGCGCACCGATGACGCCTTCCTCGCCGAAGTCGCCAAGTACTACGTCGCCCACCAGAACGTGGAGGACGCCACCACCGTCGAGGGCGAGATCAACAAGGTTGCCCTGTTCGACTTCGGCCCCGCAGCCCGCGCCACCGCCCCGGCGCTGGCCGAGTTCGCCGACACCCACCAGGTCGTCGTCTCCAGCGAACACTGGATCGACGTGATGAGCCGCACCGCCAACAAGGGCGCCGCCCTACGGCGCCTCCAGCACGACCTGGGCATCACTCCGTCGCAGACGCTGGTGTTCGGCGACTACCTCAACGACCTGGAAATGCTCGACGCCGCCGAGTGGTCCTTCGCCATGAGCAACGCACATCCCGACGTCCTTGAACGCGCTCGCCATGTGGCGCCCTCGAACAACGACAACGGTGTCCTGCGCACGATTGAGAGGCTGCTCCGTCTGAGTGCCGGACCCGGAGCGTGACGTAGACGGACCCGGCCGGCGAACCGCTCGTGCGGCTGCATACCCTTGCCCGCAGTAGCAGGCACGTCCTGCTACTGGCCTTGGCTGCGTGGTGTAGTCCGAGTGGCTGGCGGCGGCGTAGGCCCGAGGTCGGCCCGAAGCCCTTGGACGGCGAGACACCGTTGAACTCCCTGCGGGGCTGGCCGAGAAGCGGGCGTTCACCGGTCACCCAAAGTACGCCGAAGTGATCGAAGCTCTCGGCCGCGTCGGTTGCGCCTGGCAGCCTTACACGCCCCTGACCTTCAACAGTCAGCGTGCCATCCAGGCCACCCCCTCCGGCGTCGTCTTCGTCTTCGAAGTCCAGGAAGGGGAAGACCCCATCCTCTAAAGCAGCGGGCCGCCAGGATGTCCGGGTGGTCAGTGCTGAAGAGTGGATTCGAATCCGTCGCGGCCGCCCGGCTGGCCAGCCCCGCGCCGACCTCACGGCGGTAGCAGATCCAGCCCGTATCCCGAGCGGCATCGGCGGCAGTTCGAAGGGGTGATCTGGCGGTGCCGCACCGGCAGTCCGTGGCGATCTGCCGCTGGTCAGCGTTGACCCCGGGCGGCCAGGGCGCTGCCAGAGCTCATTCGCGTGCCCTGTCGCATTGATCTATTACTACGTACTACGTAGTATCGTATAACGTAGTAGTGGGGAGGAACGAAGGAGGTGCCCCGATGCCACGTCAACGGGACCGCGTCGGATGGGCCGAACCCGCACTGCTGATCCTGGCCAGCCTGGCGGACGGCCCCAAGCACGGCTACGCGATCACCAAGGACGTCGAGGAACAGACATCCATCAGGCTGGGACCGGGCACGCTGTATGCCGCCATCGCACGGCTGGAGGAACGCGGCCTGGTCGCGCCGCTGGACGAGGACGAACGACGGCGGCCCTACCGCATCACCGCGGAAGGCCAGACCGTGCTCGACGACAGACTCCGGGCGATGGCCCGCTTCGCACGCACCGGGTTGACCCGACTGGGGGTAGCAAACGCGTGATCGACATGGCAGCCCGGCTGGCTTTGCGGGCATACCCTCCCTCGTTTCGGGAGCGCTACGGTTGCGAACTTGAAGCGCTGGTCGAGGACACCGGCGCCCGCCCAAGCGTCGTCGCAGACCTCCTTATCGGCGCGCTGCGGGCATGGCTTCACCCCGTGATGCCCGATGAGTCCGCCGAGCGGCGCCGCCGCCGCATGCAGGCAAGCGTCGCCACCACCTGGGTCACCTGGTGCGCCGCACTGTATGCCCTGCCAGTAGTGAACTTCATCCTGTCCGAGGAACCTTGGCCGACTCCGGTCCTGGTGCGCCGATTGCTCGACGTTGCGCAGTACGCCATGTACGGCGCTGGGCTCATCCTGCTGGTTGGCGCCCTCGCGCTCCTTGCGGAAACCTCCAGAACCGGCAACTGGACCGCGTGGCGCCCGCTGGTGGCCCTCGTCCCGACGCTGCCCACTTGGCTGATCGCGCCGTTGCTCCTGACGTTCGCCTCCATCGAACCGCTCTCCTATTGGGTCGGAGCCTTGGGGGTGCTTGGGCCGGCGGCGTTCCTCATTACCGTGGCGGTGACGCCTGCTGTCGTCGTCACCCGGTGCCGACCATCTGCGAAAGTCTTGCGGTTGCTTGCCCTGTCCGGTGTTGCGGTGGCATTCGCCGTGACGACGACAGGCATCGCCTGCGGTGCGGCGTTGATCATGAATACCCCTGACGCGGCCCAACTGGTCACGATGCCCACCGTCGCCGCTTCTACAGCAGCCCTGGTCACCGCCGGTCGCGGAGCCAAGGCTGCGCTCCATAGGGAGCATCCGGTGGAGTTTGATGGTGATGTGTGAGTGACGCTGCGATGCTCCCGCTAAGGTGAGGCCGGTTTCGGTGAGGCATCCGTTGATGAGGTTGCCGCGGTACTGGATCTCCCGGAGACCGCGTCGAAGCGTGCTGATGAGGTGCTCGGGTTCGGTGAATGCGGTGTTGGCCTGACTACTGCGCCGCGGCAGGGACCAGATGCCCTCGACGGGGTTGAGGTCGGGTGCGTAGACCGGCAGGAAGTAGCAGGTGATCCAGTCGTGGGTGTCGATGAACTGCCGTAATCGGCGGTCCTTGTGGACGTTGAGATTGCCCCACACGAGCACGATGGGTGCGCCGAGCTGCTGGTGGGCGTCGATGAGCAGGTCGCGGTAGTCGGTCCAGGTGAAACTGCGGCTGCCGCCGCGCATCGAGAAGCCAGCTTCGTCTTCGAAGCACAGCCAGGCGTCGAGCGCCGGCATGGACCTTCCACCTGCGGCCACGCCTACTTCACCCAGCCGTTGACGGCTTCCTCGCCGCGCTCGGTGGCTCGGCGGCCCGGGGCCTGGTGGCTGAAGCCGTGCCGGTGCAGCATCCGCGCGATCTCCGACAGCGTCATGCTCTTGTGGAACTGACGCCCGATCACCGTCTTGATCCGCGCCAGCGTCCACGTCCGGTCCGGCCAGCCGTGCGCGACCGGCCCCTTGGCAAGCGCCCTGCTCGAGCACGGTGAACAGGACCCCCTAACCGCACCTGATGCACGTCACATTCATGGACTCCTCCGCCGCGAGCGGCCGGTCCAGCCCGCGACACGGGACGGCCGGGATGGTGGAGGCGTGCGCCCACCAGCGCTTCACGCCTGGTCGTCCCGTTGGCGGCCTCCGCGACGGCAAGAATGTCGCCGGGGAGGGAAGGCGATGGTGGGTGAAGACGATGTTCTGTGTGCGCCGTAAGGCTGCCGGGCGAGGCGGCTCGCCGTGGAACGCGAGCACCGCACGGCACTGCTCCGGACACCTACGTGCCACCGGGCGCGCCGCCCCCGCAACCCGACCCCGAGCGCAGACAGGAGGCCGCACGTGACCGCCATACCCCAGGGCCGCGACTGGACCCGGATGAAGCGCGCCGACTTCGACGACGCCGCTCCGCTCAACCTGGTCGACGCGGCCGTATGCCGACCGGTGCCCGCCGTGCCCGACGAGTGCGGCACCCAACCATTGTTCGGGAAGGACCCCAAGCCCCCACATCCCCACCGACGGCGCACGCTGGCCCCGGCACCCACCGAGGACTCCGAGAACACCGACACCTTGTTCTGAAGCGGGCACGTCGCGCCCGTGGGGTGCGGCCATGACCGACCCCGCCCGCACCCCGGCCGCCAGGCCAACCGACCCATCACCGTTCTCCGACACGGCCGGGACCCGGACGCCGCGGCCGCGGAACTCGGTATCGATCTACGCGCTGTGTGGCCAGGGCCCGTACCGAAACCCGACTGGACACCGCTACGGTATGCGTACAAGTCGGCACTTTAAGTGCTGATCTGTACGAACCGATTCAGGCGAGCAGTGGCAGGGCTTGGACCGTCTGCGATGGGCCGGAGCGGGTTTGGGCCGTGACGCACTGCCACAGCAGACAGGAGCGCAGGGTGGCGACAGAAGAACAAGCAGCGCAAGAGAGCGGCGTCCTTGAGGACGGCAGCCGGGCGACACCCCCGTCACAGGAGGAAGTCGCCAAGGCAGAGGCGGCCCGCACGGAGCTCGGCGCACGAGGCTATGACGTCTCGGTCAGAACGTTCTGGTGGGGCTTTGAGATCCACCTCAACGCTGAGGCGGCCGCTTTGGCGGGCGACATCGCGGAACTGATCGGCGACGTGGCGGGAGAGACGCTGCCCTCCCCGATGAACAAGATCGTTGAGGCGTACTGCAAGATCAAGGCATTGTGGATCAAGGAAGTTGGCAGCACTTACGGCTGCAAGCTGGTCTCCCCCTGGATCGCTCCGGGCATGCTCATCCCGATCAGTCTGAAGCCCAACGAGGACACCAACCTGTGGTGGACGGTGTACGAGACCCGGGAAGAGTGGAGCAAGGACGAGAAGTTCACCGCCCACCACAGTGCCGCGAACCCAGCGCTGGCCGAACACCAGGGCAAGCTGTACTGCGCCCACCGCGGCTCCCCGTCCGACTCCAGGCTCTGGTGGACGGTCTACGACCCGGACAAGGGATGGAGCGAGGACACTTTGTTCGGGGCCCATTCGAGCGAAGGCGGACCGGCACTGGCCTCCTTCGAAGGGCGCCTCCACTGCGTGCACCGAGGCAGCAACAACGACAAGCAACTGTGGCACACCACCTTTGACCCGGCCACGGGAAGGTGGAGCCCAGACAGCCGTCTCGACGCCCACTCCAGCTCCGTGGGCCCAGCCCTGGCGGTGTTCGGCGGCAAGCTTCACTGCGTCCACCGGGGCAGCGACTCCGCGCACCTGTGGCACACCACCTGGACCTCAACCACGGGGTGGTCCCGCGACGTCAAACTGAACGTCGGTACCTCGGCGAACCCCGCCCTGGCGGTCTACGACGGCAAACTCCACTGCGTGTATCGCGGCAACAACACCACCGCCCTGCAGCACATCAGCTACAGCACCAGTGCCGGATGGGGCACTGAGCGCCAACTGGCCGCCCACCACAGCTTGGAAGGGCCAGGCCTGGCCGTGTTCGACAACAAGCTGTACTGCATCCACCGCGGCCACGGCGGCGAAGACCAGAAACTGTGGTGGGCCACCTACACCACCAACGGCGGCTGGAGCACCGACAAGCAGTTCCCCGCCCACTCCAGCGGAGCCGGCCCCGCGGTGATCGCCTATCGGGACAGGTACGGGGACAAGAACCAGCTCCTCGTCGTCCACCGCGGCTACGGCAACCGCGCTGCCGGCACCGACACCGCCGAAGACGAAGCACGCCTCGCCGCAGAACAACGCGTATGGGCCGCCGAAACGGCCACATCCTGATCTGAGCCCAGGACAGTCCGGGAAC
Organism: Streptomyces sp. NPDC051452; assembly: GCF_044454765.1. NCBI lineage: Bacteria > Bacillati > Actinomycetota > Actinomycetes > Kitasatosporales > Streptomycetaceae > Streptomyces > Streptomyces sp. NPDC051452. The sequence goes on along the minus strand of NZ_JBITEB010000001.1, from coordinate 1,099,564 downwards.
CGCTGGCAACCGATACGCAGGCCCCGCTCGGAGGGCCAGGCAGCCGGGTTGTTGTCGGTGCCGACGGACATCGAGCACCTCGCATTCGAGAGCTGCATCGTAGCGAGGGGTAGGCGTGCGGCTGCGCATGAACGCGCGGCCGGTTCCGCCCTGTCGGACGGTTGTCGGTGATATGTCGGAGACCAGTGGCAGCGTGGGCGCCGGGTTGCTCCGCCGGGAGCCGCCGTAGCACCTCACGGGAGTTCCGCCATGTCTCAGATCCCTTCCGCCGCTGACCGCGTGTATCTGGTCACCGGCGGCAACGCAGGTATCGGGTATTTCACCGCCGAGCAGCTGGCCGGTACCGGGGCCACGGTGGTGCTGGGCAGCCGGAGTGCCGAGCGGGCCGAGGCGGCCATGGACGCGATCCGTGCGCGGGTGCCCGGTGCGCGGGTGCGTTCGGTGGGCCTGGACCTCGCCGACCTCGGCTCGCTGCGGAGAACCGCGGAGTCCCTGGAGGTAAAGCGCCTCGACGCGGTGGTCCACAACGCCGGCGTCCTCCGCGAAGGGCCGGAGCGGAGGGAGACACGGGACGGCAATGAGGTGCACTTCGGTACGAACCACCTCGGGCACTTCGCGCTCACCCACTGGCTGCTACCGCTGTTGGAGGCCGCGCCGAGCGCCCGCATCGTGACCGTCGGCAGCTTCGCCGCCAAGTCCGAGCGGCTCGACCTGGACGATCTGCAGTCCCGGGCCGACTATCGGGCCAAGCGCACCTACGGCCGGTCGAAGCTGGCCCAGATGTACTTCGGCCTGGAGCTCGACCGCCGGCTGCGGGCCGCGGGCAGCACGGTGTCGAGCGTGGTGGTCCATCCAGGCGGTGCGCTGGACTCGCTCACCCCGTCACGGCCGCCGGTCCATATCCGGAAGGCCGGGACGGCGCTGCGCGGGGCGGCCGCCGCACTTGTTCTCCAGGGCAAGCACGCGGGTGCCCGGCCCGCGGTCCGGGCGGTACTCGACCCCCGGATCGCCGGGGGTGAACTGTGGGGCCCGCGCGTCTTCGGACTGCGAGGTCGGCCGCACCGCGAACGGCTGTGGGCTCAGCTCGAGGACGCCGAAACGGCGCGTCGGCTGTGGGAGGCGAGCACGGAGCTGACCGGCGTCGCGCCTGCCGCCGCCAGCTGAAGCACTCAACTCACCAACTCAAGTGCTCAGTCGCGCCCGGACCGACACGGTCCGGGCTCGCTCACGTATCCGCTCGTGGGGAGGGAGACGTCATGCACGCGCACCGCGCTCAGCGCCGCCCGGCGCTGCCGACGGTATGTTCGATGGCTTCCCGCCGGACCGAGAACGGCTGCTGTGGGTGCGGCACGTGATGTGGTTGGCACGCACCGACCGCAAAATCGCGTCGATCACGCAGCGGCAGGCCGAGCAGGAGCGCGGCCGCCGTACGAAGCCGACCGCACCGGAGTGGATCGTCGAACCCGGCATCGGCGTCGACCGACCACCCGTCCAGGGAGGGGATCCGGGCAACGATCTCCCTCGCCCAGCGGTTGGCCACCGCCGCATCCGGCGACGACGGCGGTATCGGCGACGAACTCGGCAATCAACTCCGGGAGCGGCAGGCGGTTGCGCTGGTCGTTGCCGGGCGGGAGGGTACCGGGGTCAGGGGTGTGCAGACAGGTGTGGCGACTCCGATGAGTTCGACCAGACCGTCACCGCCGGTGGGCGGAGCGAGTTTGGACCAGTTGTCGGCAAGCCAGACGTTGCCGGACTGGTCTAGTTGGATGGCGGTGAGGTGCTGGATGGAGTTGCTGCGATAGCCATGGGGCGGCGTCAGCAGCGAGCCGGTGGAGGAGCCGGGTGGACAGGCGCTGGTGTTCACGCCGCACAGGACGGAGACGGAGGGGGCGCCGAAGCCGGCGACCCATACGCGGTCGGATCCGTCGATGGCAACGGACCATGGTCCGACGGCGGTTGGCAGTTTGAACACGCCTGTGATCTTGCCGCTCGGCCCGATTTCGGTGACCGAGTTGCTGACGAAGTCGGGCACCCAGACGTTGTTCTTGGAGTCGACGGCCAGGCCGAGGGGCCAGTCGAGTGAGTTGTCCTTGATCGGGGAGAACGAGGTCGGCTTGAAGTCGGGGCCGATCACGGTGACGCTTCCGCCGACGTGGCCCTTGGATACGCGTGTGTCCAGGAGCTTTGCCCCGTTGAGGCGGGCGTTGGTGACCCAGGCCCGGCCGTAGCCGTCGATCTGGATGGAGAACGGGTGGTCGAGGCCGCCGCCCTTGATGGTGATCGCCTTTGAGGGGTCCCCGTGCGGGTAGACAATTACGCTCCCCTGGCCGCGATTGCCTTTCAGACCGTAGAAGTTGGCGATCCAGATGTTGCCCTTCTGGTCGACTGCGGTGCCCTGGGGGTGGTTCAGGTCGCCGTTCTTGAATCCTGTGTCGGGTGACAGCGGCTTTCCGGTCGACGAGTACTTCGCCATGGCATCGCCGCCGTAGCTGGGCACCCATATGGAGCCGTCGTGGTCGATGGCGATGCCCCAGGCGCCCGCCTTCATGCCGCCGCCGCTGATGGGGCTGTTCAGCGTGGGGTTGCCCACCGGGTCCTGCACGGTGACGTAGGGGCTGGGGTTTCGTGTTCCGGGCAGCCAGTTGTTGGAGGCCCAGACGTTGCCCTTGGCGTCGATGGCCATCCGGCCGGGGGCGTAGACATCGGGTGGCGTGTAGTGCAGGGCCAGGACCCAGGCTTCCGGTGCCGCCGTCAGCGCAGGGGTGTAGGTGTGCGCTCGGCCGGCCAAGGCGTACAGCTTGCCGGTGGCCAGTCGCGGGTTGTGGGCCAGGTTGAGCACGGCTTGTGTCGTGTCGGCGGGAGTGGTCCCGTGCTGCGGTGTTGCCAGACCCAGCATGTCCTGGCACCGTCCGGTGTCCGCTCCCGGCGCGCAGAGGGAGACGAGGTTGGCCAGGGTGGCTAGGGTGGCCAGGGTCTCATTCTTGGTGCCATTGTTCTTGTCGGTGACGACCTTGCCGGGCCGTCCCGAGGCCGGGTCGGCGAGGTTGTAGGAGGTGGCCGCGGCGTTCTCCAGGCCGGGGCTGGGCCCGGTGATGCCGTGCTGGTCGGTGAACTGGGCCAGTGCGTAGGTGGCGGCGACCGTGGTGAATTCATTGACCGTGACAACGGATTCCCGGCGTTGTGGCACGCCGCCGCCGGGGCCGATTCCCACGATGGAACGCAGACGCAACGACCGGTCGCCGTGGGGCGCGGCGTCGACGTACAGCACCGAGCCCGCGGGCCGGGTGGACCGGATCTGGAAGGCTCCTTTGGCGTTGGTCGTGGCGCGGCCCAGCTTCCGGACGCCTAGGCGGTCTCCGGTGAAGAGAGTGACGTCGGCGTGAGGTAGTGGTTTTCCCGCGCTGGTGACTGTGCCGTGCAGCGTCGGCGGCGTGCTGGGGGGTGCGGCGGCAGGTAGTCCCATCAGGGCCAATGCCATGGTGGCCGATGCCGCCAGGACAGTGACCGGCCGGTGCCAGGAGAGCTTGGCCGGTGCCATGACGCGTGACGTGTGGGGCGCGGCTCCGCGGGGGCACTTCATAGGGGGAGGCACGATCGGGTCCTCTGGTGATGTCGGCATGATGCTGAGCCCTCGCGCGCGGACCGACCGCCCGACGCGACGCATTGAACGGTCTCACTGCGTGTTCGCGAGAGGGACGCCCTGTCGAGGCGGGGCGCTCGGAACGGCGGCGATGAGGGCACCGGGGTTCCGGCGCGGCCGGTCCTATGCTCTGCTGTTCTCCGCGCTTTCCGCGTTCTCGGGGTCACGCAACGTGAACCATCCGATCTTCCGGCCGGCCAGCCAGATCAGGCCCAGGTACAGGCCCGGGCCGACCTGTCGGAGCTCGTCGCGCACGCCCCCGAACACCAAGGACGTGTGGGAGTAGTCGATGACGATGCACTCCTGGTCGTCCAGGCGACTCGGGCCAGGCCCGACCGTGGCAACGATGGACAGGATGTCCAGCGCGGTGAGCCGGTTACTGAGGTAACCGTCCGGGCTGAAGACCTTGCCCCGCCACGCGGTCAGGTTCACCAGACTGGCGAGCAGCCTCGCTCCGGTCCGACCCGCCACGGGGAAGACCGCCAGACCCTCCGTCGGACCCCTGGGGATCTCACCAGCCGGGCTCTTGCGAAACAGCTCCTCAAGCCTTTGATCTTCGGAATTGAGCAGTTCAGCCTCTGTAGTCATCGCAGCCTTCCTCGCTCCGACGCCCCTGCGTATGGACCGGTCTGCGAGCACGGGTACGCCAGGCGCGCTCCGCGGTGATCCGCTGGACCCGCGTGTGATCCGCCGCTGTGTCCATCCTGGACCCCCGCGGCGGGGCTCACCACCGCGGCCGAGGGTCGAGGTCCGCGCAACGGTGCATGGAGGGCGCATGGAGGGCCCATTGCCGGGACGGAGCCAGGGCAGGCCTGGCGGAGCGCCTTCGCGGGCTTCCGGACGATGACGTTCGCGCGGTTGTAGGCGTTGATCAGCTCGATGATTCCTGCTCCGTCAGCTCCAATGCGGCCCGCTCGGCGTCACTGAACACGGTGGCCTCCCGCCAGGCGGCGACCAGATTCAGCCGGGTCTGCGTCTCCCCGTGGTGCGCGCCGCCCTTGGTGTGCATGTCGGTGCAGAACCCGCGCCCTTTGATCTGGCTGGCCCGGAGCTTCACCAGCTCCTGCGTGGCCGCGGGCAACGCGGACTCCGCGAGCACCCTCCCGGCGGCGTTGAAGTGCTTGAAGAGCTTGGCGGCGACGAGATCGGTGTGGAGATCGAGCCGAGCGTTCATGGTGTGCTCGCCGGTGGTTGACTGCGTGCACCTCCTTGAGGCGGGGACGGCGAGGATGACACACGGCGGCGTGTGACCCGTAGCACTCCCGCTGCTGCATTGGCACCACGCTCGTCACCGGGACGTGGGACCGGCTCCCCGCCCGCCAGGACGGCCGCCGCAGAGCGTGTGAGGCTCACGTCAGGCCCCACCCACCAGGAGGACCCCTTGACGAACCGCACCGCATACCGCCTGCTCGGCGCTGCCGCGGCGCTGGCCACGGGCGCCACGGCCCTGCTCGGCACCGGCGCCGGCACCGCCGCCGCATCCTCACGAGCCCACTGCGACCGCGCCGAGCGCCCGATATGGAGCGAGGGCCCCAGCCGCAACGTCACCGCCCGCGCTTGCGACGTCCCGGACCAGAAGCACCGCTGGTACGTCATCGACGTCGACACCCTCGTCCAGCCGCGCCACAGGAACGACTACCTGGAGGAGTCCCTGGCCGGCACCAGCACCCTCCACGACAAGACCATGAGATGCCTCGGCTACACCAAGGACGGCCACGTGGTGAACTGGTTCGGCTGCGTACCGGACCTGTCCTGACCCCGGCCCCGTCCGCCGCGGGCAGGCGCTGCGTGACGGGGGCGGCCGCAGTCTGTTGCACACCCTGCAACCATTCCGGTGCTCAGCGAACCGGCCACTGCCCTGGCGGCAGGCTGGCGGCGTTGCGTTCGTGCGGGATGGTGCGGCTCGCTGAAGTTGGCTCTGTCCACAGTCGCGTGAATCCCCAGGTCAACAGAGTGAGCGAGGGATCGTTTCGGCAGAGTATGTGCCGGCATGTCGAGCAAGACGGGCGAGGCTGTGCTGTTTCCCGGGATCGATGTGCGGGTGGAACGCGTCAGTGACTCCACCGACGTCCTTGTGGTGGAGGCGGTGTCCACCGCTCGGCCGGCCGGTGCCCGAACTGCCGCAAGCAGGACCGCCGCGTGCACAGCACGTACCAACGCACTCTGCATGAATCGCCGTTGGCGTCTCGCAGGGTCATGGTCCGGCTGCGGGTCCGCCGGTACTTCTGTGACCGGAAGAGCTGTTCCCGCAAGACATTCGTCGAGCAGGTGCCGGGCCTGTCCGAGCGGCACCGCCCCTCCAGCACCGGCCTGACAGGCTGGCTGCGGTCGTTCGCGATCGAACTCGGCGGCCGTCCGACCGCACGAAGCAGCATCAGCCGTGAGAGGCCTGCACGCCATGTCTTTACGGCGGCGCATCCTGCATCCGCATGCGAGTCGCCTGGTGGAACAGGCCACGGACTCCGGTTACCAATGCCCATACCAAGAGGGGAAATACCGCTACCCGCTCCATGCCACCCATCCCGAGTCCGAGATAGCGGTGGGAGAGGAAGAGCCCAAAGGCTATGAGCGCCGTTACCCCTAGCAGGCTGGTCGCCCAGCGCAGCGGACCCGGGACATCGTCCGCCAGTCCAACGCCCGCTAGCACAAGACCGATGTTACCCATTGCCATGATAAGCAGCGCACCCAGGACATGCTGGTTCTCGTGGACGTCCGCAGGCGCCAACCCGGCGATCACGAATCCCATGCCGGCGCAGGCCAGCAGCCACCGGGCCACGAGCGGGCTCGCGCCTCTGCGCCACACAGCGCCGGTGAAGAAGACACCGACGGCGAGGAGCGTCCCCAAAGTGATGAACGAAACGTTCATCAGGCCGTGTTCGGGCGAGCAGATATAGCGGGGTTCGGGTTCCGGCTGCATGGCGCAGTGCGCGTTACCTAAGTCGCTGATGTTGTTCCGCGCCCAACTATATGGTCTGGCCCAAGCCGATTCGGCGATTACGTGAGCCACAAAGAACTGCGCCACACCTGCAACCCACGCGGCGTATCCGATCCGAGACTTCACATCCACCTCTCTCGCACAGTTCACGTGCGAACAGGGGATCATGCACGGCTGGCCTCAGGCACTCCTACAAGCCCCCGGGCACGAGGTAGGGCAGACCCCACATCCAGCCACGTCTCGGGGCCTCACGAAACTGCGGACAGAGCCCTGAAGTTCCCCATGCGTTCGGGGCCAGGCGGGCCTGCTTGCCAATTCCCCAGCACGAGTTTGCTGACCTGCGGGCGAGTGCTGATGATGGGCGGCTCGCTGTCCGTGGCCCTTGGCAGCACCGTTGGTGTTCTGCGGTGGCGTCGGCGGGGAGGCTGACGATCACAGTGGTGAGACGGACGATGCCCTCCAGCAGGCGCTAGAGAGAGCACCGGCGGAGTCACAGCCGGATGAGCCTGCCGGTCATCAGGGTGACGAGGGTGGGGACGGCCCAGACGTGGGTGATCTGGGGTTGCATCAGGCGCACAGACGCCAAAGGAGTTTACGGTCGGCGGTGCTGGGGGGCTGACGGTGATCATTACGGGCAGGCCGAGGGTGTCGACGGCGATGTGTCTTTCGCGAACTCTCTCAGCTCGACGACCGCCGGCATCGGGCTACGACCATCAACCTCGGGATCCCGACCTTCCGCGAGATCGCGGGCCGCATCTCGTAGTGCGGAAAAGGTCACTGCCTCACTTGGCACGCCGTCCGACACGCAGGACGCTCAGATAACGGCGTGGCACTTGGTCGCCCATTCGCGTGCGGATGCGCTCGGCGATGGCGTCGAGCAGAGGCTCACGGAGATCCGGGTCCAGCCTGCGATACAGGGACAATGAGCGAAGGTGATCGGCGAAACCGTCCCCGTTGAACCACTGAACGGTTGCATACCACCGCACGATCGTCGGACCGAACAAGCCTCCGGGATCGTCGACCAGGCCCCAACCCTCGTTGGTGGTGCGCACCTCGTCCTCCAGCGGTGGATGACCCCAGCCGGGGTTCCCGGGGCAGAACCGCTCGTGCAGATCGGCGGTCTCTGCGTACACCTCCGGTTCTCCCGGCCGGCGGACAACGACGTGACCGAGCAGCGCCATCCAACCTCCGGGAGAAAGTACGTCGTGCGCTCGCTGCCAGCCGGTCGACGGGTCGACCCAGTGCCACGATGACGCAGCCACGAGAACATCGAAGCGTCGACCGCGGTCGTCCCACTCCTCGAACGTCGACCTCTCGACATCGACGTTGCGGAAGGAGGCGAGCCGCCGGCGAGCGAGTGCGGCCATGTCCGCGCCCGGCTCGACGGCAGTCACTGAACATCCGAGCGCTACCAGCGAACGCGTCGCCTGACCGGTACCGCAGCCCACCTCCAGCACCGACGACCCTTCGTCCAAGCCGGTGATGGCAACAAGGTCCGCGAACAGGTCCTCGGGATATCCCGGCCGAACCCGGTCGTAGAGCTCCGGCACCTCGTTGAACACTCGGCCCAGGTCGTGGCGATTCGGAGGCCTCTTCTGATCATCGGTCACGAGCGCACAAGCTATTGGGCTTGTCCACGAAGACGCCAATCGTTTACCAGCAGCCGCCGAAACGCCATCGACGGTAGGACAGAGAGGGTTCAATCAGCGCCCACTCCCGGATCGTGGTGTCGGACGGGTAGCGGCGCCGGCCGGCAGTCGACGGCGACGGCATCGGTGAAGGCCTTCGGAGAGCTACTCGGCAGTGGGCGAGGGTGGCGCGGACGCCGGTGAGGTGAGCGGAGGCGAGTTGGGCCCACTCGTCGTCGGGGAAGCGCGCCGCGTGAGACGGATGGCCGCGACCAGCTGTCGGGTCTGCACCACCGCGGATCGGGCTCGACGCCGACCAGGTCGCCGTAGTACATGCTCAGCGGCTGGGCGTGGCCACGGATGCGAGGGCGGCCGGGCAGCATCTCACTCGCTCCGAAGGAGCTGGGCGAGCTGCTCCTCCAGAGTGAAGCTGCCGGTGTCGAGCGCGGCCTGCAGCCGGTCGGCGGGATCTCCGGTTTGGGCCGACGGGTCCGCTGTGCTCCCCCGCCTGACGGTCCTTCCGGCTGCGCCTGCAGAACCGTCGAGGCCCGCTAGCGTGGGCCTGGCCGGCTGGGAGGGGTGGGGAGTAGCGGGCGCATGAAGGTTCGTTCGTAGCGCAGTACGCAGCCACTCTCATCCCTGATGTGGTCTGCTTCGATGAACTCGGGGTCCTTACCGAAGAGCGCTCGATACTCCTCGTACGCGGCAAGGCTGGGGAAGCTGAACAAAGCGATTGCCTTGTCGCTGGCGCCCTCTGCGGGCAGGAAGTAACCGTGGTGCGTGCCACCGTGCAGGTCAACCAGCTCCATCCAGCGGCGCCCGAACCTCTCGAACGGCTCGATCTTCGCCGGATCGATCACGTACTCCACCACACAAGTAATCATTCTTCGAGGCTAACGCCGTTAGACGCTCCGTCCGCCGCGCTTTCCCGCCCGACAGTCCCCCTGCCAGGTCTTCAGCCCTATGGAACCTGTCGGGAAGGGCCAGTTACAAGGAGGGCTGTGCGGTTCATGGGTCTGCCTTTCTTCCGGTGACGGCCTGTCACCGGAAGAAAGGCAGGGGGGTCAGCGTCTGCGGGCCCAGCCGGCGCCCACTCCGGCCACATGCAAAGCCAGAGCCGTCAGCCCCAGCAACATGACGTTCGTCGACGAGAACGCAGCATTGGTACTGATGTCGGCCGCGTTGATCAGAAACGCAACGAAGAACAGCACCGCCGCGACTATGCCAAGCATCACGAGCTCCTCTCACAAGGGGATGAAGCCCGTATGCCCGGCCACCGCCATTGCAGACGCCGGGAAGAGCGGGGATGTTCGGGCCGTGCCCCAGCGGTAAGTCAGGCATGCGCGTGGCGTGACCCGGTCGGCCGTCGTGGTGCGGCGTGGTGCGCAGGAACGGCCGCGCGTGCTGCCAGGCGCTGGAGCCACAGGGACGCCGTGAGGAGGAGGCCGGTGAAGATGGCCAGGAGGAGGGCGGACACCCACATCTGCCGGCCACCGGGAGACTGCCAGCCCGTCCACGCTGTTGATGCCGCCCACACCAGGGCGCCCACGGCGTAGAAGGCGCGGACCCGGCGTAGCTGCCGGACGGCCCGCAGGGACATGACGCGATCAGTCTTGGATGCCATGCCGGCCCGTGTACCCCCACATACGCCGTTCGGCAGACGCAGTTCGCCTTTTGCTGTTCCGCTCAGCTTTGCTCCTTCTGCCGGGTGCGGTCCTCGAAGTCGCGTCGCACCGCCCCACCTTGGTCTTCGACCAGCCCTGCATCATCCGGAAGGTCCAGGACGGCGCCGCAATGGTTGCACAGCTTCCCGTCCTCGGCGGGCGTGCCACAGGCCTTGCAGAACCGGTTGCCGTGGTCGTTCTCGCTCTTATGCGTCATGACTCTCCTTACTTGCGGCGTGCGGACCAGTTGGCTGTCAGTAGACAAGACCACAGCAGGACCAGGACGGCCGCTATCACGATGCGACTCACGCTGTCCTTGTCCAGCGTTGGGGGCCCGCCTGTGCGCCTGGCCCTGGATCAGATCTGCTGGATCAGCATCCAAGTGGCGACTGCCAGGATTAGCACCCCAGTCACCCGCTGCATGGCATACCCCTTGCTGGTGGGCTCGGTCCCCTCAGGGTTTTTCACCCAGCCCCGCTGCATACGGCTGTTCAGCCGCCACAGCAGCTGAGGCCGGATGACCTGGACCAAGCCCATGATCAGGAACAGACACAGGAACACGATCAGCACAGGGCTGGAGTCACCGCTTTCCGAGGCGGTACGCACTATCGCACGGTGATCCATGAAAACCGGATGCCCTGACGCCCCCACTGCAAACGGCAGCACACATGCAGGACACATTCCAGCCCCGTGTGCTTGATCCCGGCCTCCCGGTGCCGGGTCTGCAGTCCGGTCGCAAAGGACCGGTGGCAGGCGGAAGCAGCCCTGTTTGTCGGCAAGTCCGGCAAGCACCACTCGTTGCCCCGCCGGGAAGGCAGATGGCGATGGAAGCGAAGAAGCTCCGCCCGAGTCATTGGGAAGCCGTGGACGCGGTAGCCCCGGTGCTCGATTTGGCTTCTGAAGGACCGACAGGTTCCAGCCCTCGTGGCAGATCAGCAGGACGGCGGCCGCGGCCTTGTCGCTCACCGACGGGAACAGCTGGGTGACGGCCGGCGGCAGGCTTCAGGGCACCCAGTCAGCGGCGGCATTCCACCTGCGCCCAGTTGCGGACGGCCCCCGCTCGGGACCCGCAGAGGTCCCCGTTCCGGGCGAGGTGTTCGAGCAGATGGGCCAGCCCTACGCCGGCCTGCAGGATCTGTGGCTGCGTGGCCGCCCGTCCCTGCCGCTCGTCCAGCGCCTGATCCGCATCGGCGCTCTCGACGCCCTCTCCCCCGGCCTGGTCCGGCGAATGCTGCTCCTGCAGGCCACCGAACTGCACTGGCAGTCCCGCAACCGCACCGCCACCGACGGGCAGCTGCCGCTGGGCGGCGAGCCGATGACCGCCGGACCGAGGGGGCTGCCGGAAATGCCCAGCCGCGACAGGCTCGGCGCTGGCGCCGATCCCGTCCGGTAGGCGGATCATCTTCTGCACGCTGGAGGACGGGCCCAGCCTGGTCGGCATCGCGTTCTTCGAGGACTTCCACGAGCATGTGGCACACGCCGCGTTCCACTCCGGGCTGCTGCTGGTACGCGGCACCGTCGAGGCGCACGGTCCGCGTCGCACCGCCGTCGGCGAGGTGACCTCGAATCTGGACGAGGCGGCCGCCGCCCGCCGCGACCACGACCCCGGACGCCCTCGACGTGCTCGGCCGCACCGGCCCAGCCGGCGTGCTGCAGCGAACGCTCGCCGAGGGCACGGCCGGTGGCCACCTGCACCGTACGCCGACCGAAGCCGGCAGGTCCCGAATTCGGATGAGACAGGAACAAGCCACGTCCCGCCCCACTTGTCACCCGGCCGAGCACAAAGGCCCGACCACACCCCCGCTATCTCTTCCCCACCGCAATCCCACGCCTCAGGAGTCCGCCTATATTCAGGCAATACAGATTAAAATGCCGCCTAAGAACCTGCCTGCGATCCGCATTGCGCCCCTTAGGGTGATTCGCTCAGAGATGTGAGGCTCTCTGGGTGCTGGACCAGGTCCCTGCGCGCCATGATCGTTGGTGCGCACGCTTCTGGGGCGAGATGTCCATGGACGCCTCACAACGGTGATCGACAAGCGGCCGGAGGCCATGAGAGGGCGGTCGTGACAGAAGGTGAGCCACGACCGGGAAGCGGCAGGGTGGACCGGTCTGAGGGGTTCGGGGAGCGGCTGCTGGGGCTGCTGCTGGACCGGGCGCACGAGATGCCGCCACAGTTGATCGCTCCGATGATCGCGGAGGAAGTGGCCAGGATCGGTGGCCGCGATGTCTCGGTCCTTTTGCAGGACTATGCGCAGGAGTTGCTGGTGCCGTTGCCGGGCCGGGGACTGGTGGTCGGTGAGCCCGCATTGATCACCGACTCCCCGGCGGGTACGGCGTTCCTGCGTGCCACTGCTGTCGAGGTCCCGCAGCCCGACGGGGTACGGATGTACCTGCCGTTGCTGGACGGCAGCGACGAGGTGGGCGTGATGGCTCTTACTCTGGCGAGCGTCGACGATGACGACCGGCGGCTGCTGCGCAGGCTTGCCGGTCTGGTCGCCGAGATCGTGGTCACCAAGCACGATTACACCGACCGGTTCTTCCAGGCCCGACGCCGTGAGCCGATGAGTGTGGCCGCGGAGATGCAGTGGTCGCTGCTGCCGCCGCTGACGATGTCGGTGCCGCAGGTCGCGGTGTCCGGGGCCGTCGAGCCCGCCTACAGCATCGCCGGCGACAGCTTCGACTATGCCCTCAACGACGACATCCTCCATGTGGCCGTGTTCGATGCGATGGGCCACGGTCTGGACGCCGCCACGATGGCGACCGTCGCGGTCGGCGCCTACCGGCATGCCAGACGCGCGGGCATCACCCTGGCCGAGAAGTACGCGTTCATGGACCGGGCCATCGCCCAGCAGTTCGGGCCCGATCACTTCGTCACCGCGCAGTTGATGGACCTGGACACCACCACCGGCCGCCTGCAGTTGGTCAACGCCGGCCATCCCGCGCCGCTATTGATCCGCAATCATGAGGTCGCCCGGCAGTTGGAGGGCCCCACCACACTCCCCATCGGGCTGGGCGGTGAACACCCCATGATCAGCGAGCACCACCTGCAGCGCGGTGACCGGGTGCTGTGCTACACCGACGGGGTGATCGAGGAGCGGGATGCCGAGGGAGAGCTGTTTGGTGAACAACGGCTCATCCGCTGTGTCAACGCAGTCGAGCGCGTACGCGCTGAAGAAGGGATCCGGGCGGGCGCACTGTGGCTTTCCCACACCTTGAAGCGGGAACGTGGCGGGCACACCAGCGATGACGCCACCGTCCTTCTGATCGAGTGGCGCGGGGCGCCGCCGACCTCACCATCCTGGAATGACAGCTGACCTGCGGTTCGATGAGTTCGATTCCACCAGGCCCGCTGCGCCAGCAGTGTCAGTGTCTGTTCGTACTGTCGGCGGTAGGACATGGCCGAGCAGCAGCGTGTGTCTCGGGGGCTGGCTCCGTGGCGTTCCCCGTGCGGCCCGCGAGCTGGAGAAGCCGTTCCTGGCCGTAGGTCAGGGTGTTCCTTGTTCGCAGATGAGGCGGGCGACCTCGCGGAGTTTGATGTTCTTCTCCTGGGAGTAGCGACGCAGGACATCGAAGGCTTGGTCTTCGGTGAGGTGGCGGGCGCCCATGAGGATGCCCATGGCTTCGCCGATGGTGTGGCGGGTGGCGACGGCCTCCTCCATCTGGGCGTGAGTGCGGGCGCTGGAGAAGGCGACCGCGGCGTGGGAGGCAAGCAGCAGGCCGGCCATCTCGCTGGTGGCGGTGAACGCGCCGGGTTCGCTGGAGTAGAGGTTCAGAGCGCCGAGGTTCTCGTCCTCGGTGAACAGCAGGAAGCCCATCATGCTGCCCACCCCGAGCTCGCGGGCCTGGCGGGCATAGGCGGGCCAGCGGTCCTGCTCGGCGGTGAGGTCGGCGATGCGCAAGACCCGGTCCCCGTGCGGGCTGTGGGCGACGTCGAAGCACGGTCCTTCCCCCAGGCGTTCCTGAAGCCGGTCGCTGTCGATGACCAGCTGATGCGTGGGGGCGAGGGTCTTCACCTTCCTCCCGTGCAGCACGAGGATTCCGCTCGCCTCACAGCCGTCGACCAGCTCGGTGGCCGAAGCGCTGATCCGCTCCAGTGTGGCGGCCACCGAATCCTGCGTCAGCAGATCCCGCGCCATCGATGCCATCTGCTGCGCGAACCGACCCCAATCCGCCACCCTGTTCTCCCTCTCTCGTCTCGCCTGGACCGGCCTCCTACCGAGCCTTCCACAAAACAGCGCCCTGACACGGAAGGAGATTCAGGCCATGACGCGCCGGTGGCTGCCAGGGGCGCGAGCGATGACGAGCAGCGCGCGGGCGTGGGTGGTGAGGAAGCCCCACTTCCCGGCCGGCTCGTCCACGATCCGCACCGTCCCTTCGAGTACGTGATCCTGGCCGCGCTGCCGGAGCGAGCCAACCCGATCGAGGAGTGGCCGGACCCCGCGCCGCAGTGCGTGTCCTATCAGGATGGTCCGTTCGTGGGCCCCAGTCGGCGGCGCCCCGTCCGGCGGGCCGTGCGTGTCAAGAGCGTGCAGCGGGTGCCGCGCCCTCTCGGCCAGACCAGGGCCAGCTGCTGCTCTCGCAACTTCGCGTGCTTGTTCGACAAGGCGATCGTGCTGCTGCTCCACGGCGGCCTATGGCCCTGCGAGGTACTCGGTCTACACCTGGACGACCTGGCCTGCGGGTGGCGGCGTGTCGTGGGTCCGGCACCGTGTCGATCATCCCAAGGGCGTCCGGTCCTAGTCCCCGAAGTCCTCGGCCAACGCAGGTCGACCCTAATCGGCTGGACGCTGGGCGGCGCCGTAGCCCAGCACATCACCCGGGCGCTGCCCGACCGGGTCCGTAGGCTGGTCGTGGCCGCCGCGAACCCCGGCGGCACGGTGCCCGGCGCCCCGGACCCGAACCCGAAGGTGCGGGCCACCATGGCCAAGCCCGAGGTCAGAGGGGACGGCCTGGTATTCATCTTCTTCCCGGGGGCGGACACCGGGCACGCCTTCCTCTTCCAGCCTCTTCCAGCCCGCCAAAGCATTCGCCGCCCAGGTCACGGCCTTCCATGGTCAACCTTCAGGTACGCGTCCCGGGACGACGTATCCGTGAGCGGTTCCGTCGGCGGCCGGCCGGCACTGTCAGACATCGCCCCCAGACCCGTGCAACCGAGGAGACTCCGTGGACTGACCAGTGATCCCGCGGACCGGCGCGGCCCGGGCGCTCGTGCTCCACCTCGCGGTCTACGCGGCATGGGCGTACCCCCCGTAGGGGGTCACCCTCGTCCAGGGCGGGGCCCGTCCTCACATCCCGCCCATGTCACCGCCGGTGAGCCCCGGAGCCAGCGCCGGGACCCAGAAGACGGCGATGGCCAGGACGATCGAGGCGATCCCCACGGCGCGGGCCACCAGGCGACCGACCGGAGCGAGTTTCTCAGCGGTGATCACGGCGGTCAGGACCACCATGGCCCACACGTTCATCACGCCGAACGACGCCAGCAGCACCATCAGCGACCAGCAGCAGCCCAGGCAGACGGCCCCGTGGTGGGCTCCGGCACGCAGATCGCGCGAAGCCCCCGGGTACGAGGCGTAGCGCAGCATCAGGCCGATCGGCGAACGGCACCTCGCCAGACAACGGTCTTTGAGAGGCGTGAGCTGGTAGACGCCGCTGACTGCGAACACGGCCGCGGCCACTGCTGTCCCCGCCGCCGGGGGGAGGCGCGCCGCCTGGCCAAGGCCGACAGCCAGCGCGTACGCCGCTAGTCCGGCTGCGGCCCAGACGAGCAGGTAGGCGACCGTGAAAACGACCATGCGCGATGCCCGGTGCACGGTGATGGTGCGTGCGTACAAGGCGGCGACGGGTGCCGTGGCGGGCAGCATCATCGCAGTCATCATCAGCGTCCACGCGGCCAGGAAAGCGGCCAGGCCCAGGCCCATGGTGCCTGGCATCGCCGGCATGACGCCCCAGCGCGTCACCATCCAGACCCAGGCGGCGGCCGCCACGACCAGCAGCAGCCCGGCGGGGGCCACCCGGATGCGGACGGCGACCGGCCCACCGGTCATCCGGACCACGTGAAGGGCGCCGAGTGTCCGTTGCCGCCAGTGAAGTCCCAGGACCGGCCGTACACGCCGTCGCCCGTCGCCCGGGTGGACCGGGCGATCGTCAGTGTGCTGTTCACCGGGTGGAACATGCCTGTCAGGCCCATCACCGGACCGTCCTCGCCGAACTGCGGGGCGACCTGGTCCTCGATCTCGATGTCGATCGCCTCACCCACCCGCGCGGCGTGGCGACGCCCGTCGTCGCGGTATTCGATGGGGACGCGCTGCACGCCCAGGACGTCGCCGATGAGCGGAGCGAGCCCCGCCATCGGCCCGCCCACCTGGCCCGAGAACACCTTGCCCAGCGCCTCCGCCTGGCTGTCGTCGGCTGAAGCGTCGACGTACAGCGCCACCTGCCAGCCGCCCTCGGCCATCACCCGTGGCCCGTCGATGAAGACGGCCACGCTGCGGCCGGAGACATCTACGTGGTCCACGGTGCCGCTGTCCACGTGGAACGCGAAAGTCACCTGGCAGCGCTCGTGGTCGGCCGGTGCGGTGAGGCCCGAGGTGGTGCAGGGGCAGACCACGTCACAGTTGCAGCTCTCCAGGTACGTGCCGTTCAGATTCCAGGGCATGACTCTTCCTCCCTGTTTTGCGCCCCCGGGGTCAAGGGGATGCATCGAGAGGGTCCGCCCGCCCCGGTGCCGCTCTTTTCCAGGCTATGCCTGACGGCCCCCATCACGCAGATCCGCTGTCAGTGCAGCTCACCGGCCTGTACCGAGTCTGCGAGTCTGTGGGGGCACCCGCGACCTCGGATGCGTCGTCGAGGACGCTATCGCCTGATCCACCTGCCGGGTGGGCAGCGGAACCGATGTGGGACGGCTACGCCGCCCAGCTCGCCGTGCATGCGGACGGGGACGGGCGGCTGCTGCTGTGATTCCGGCAGGACACGGACATGACCGGCTCGTTCCCCGAGCTCCGGGCGGCGGCCTCACGCAACCGCCAGCAGACACGGGACACAGGACACAGGACACAGGCCTGTACGGCAAGTTAGTCGTATGGGAGTCAGACCGGCTGGCGTTCGAGTGGCTACAGCAACGCCTCGCTGGCCGCGGGGTTACGGCGGCTGAAGCGGCACGGCAGTGCCCGGCGCACTACGTGGTCTTCGACCTTCTTCGCGAGGACGGCACCTACTTGACCGGCTGGGCCGAAGGACGAGGCCGACGCCATGCTGCACACGAGCAGGAGTCTACAAGCGGGCCGCGGGTGCCGGCGCGAGGCCACGGCCGCCAGCAAGGTGACTGATCGGGGAGCCACAGACGACCTGTTTCTCCGCCTCGCCCACCGGGGTGGACTGACGGTCGCCCCGCTTCTCCGGGACGAGCAGGTCGGCGGTTGTGCACTCCAGCACCTCGCAGGATGATGTCGAGGTCCTCGAGACGGACGGTCAGCGGTCGGCCGGACCACAGGTGAACCCAGGCGTCTTCGACGTGGGACTTCTTGACATGTGATGGTGTGCTCGGCATTGGAGCTCTCGGAATGCCTCCGAGGATCGAGAAGTCAGAGAGGATCGAGAAGCATCAGGACCTCGTCCCGGGTGTCGTCGGGCGCGAGGCGGAGGGCCCCCGGCCAGCGGCCGATCTCACGCCATCCGAGTCGGCTGTAGAAGTCCTCCAGCCCCTCTTCTCCCCGTGCCGCGAGATGGAGCTGTTCGAGCCCCAAGTCGTCGCGGGCGATCTTCCGCAGCTCACGCATGAGGGCGGAGCCGACGCCGCGGTCACGGAATTCGGGGTGCGTCTGCAGGTGGTTGACCGTGCCCCAGTGCCCGACGAGCCGGTGGGGATCACAGTTGAGGACGACCCATCCGGCGAGAGCGGCGTCGAACCTGGCGGTGATGAGTCGGCAGTGTTGCGGATGGAGACGGCCGAGGAGCTTGTCCGTGACGGGCGCGACATCGTCGTCTTGGACGGGTGGGAAGGGGAATCCGGCGGCGCCTCCCGAGTTGGTGACCGCGATCCAGCAGTCGATCAGCTGGCGTCGGAGTTCGGGAGTGATCTCGTGGGTGGTGGTGATCTGTGCGAGGTCGGGCGTGCTTGCCTGCGTCATGAAGAGCAGCATGTCAGCGGGGTCTGACAGCGTGATGGGTCAGGCTCTCGAGTTCCGGCGGCTGACCTGAGCGTCGTAGGCGCCCCAGTCTCCAGCGGCGGCCCATTGTGCAGGCTGAGGCCCTTTCTGGGACAGGTAGATCGCCGGCAGGCCTCAGTGCAGGCCCCTGGGCGCGGCCGCCCCGCTGGCGGTGTTCGACGCGGTCGGGGCCCCGGCCTGCTACCACTGCCGGACAAGCCCTTCGCGCCGGCCCGCTGGTCCACCGCCACGGTCCGCCCGGACATCCACGTCAAGGTCGACCGCACGCTCTACTCGGTGCCTTGGAAGCTGATCGGTCGCCGCGTCGACGTCCGCTCCACCGTGGTCCAGGTCTTCCACGAGTGACAGTTGGTCAAGACTCACGCGGCCCT
Source organism: Streptomyces sp. NPDC051452 (assembly GCF_044454765.1). Taxonomy (NCBI): domain Bacteria; kingdom Bacillati; phylum Actinomycetota; class Actinomycetes; order Kitasatosporales; family Streptomycetaceae; genus Streptomyces; species Streptomyces sp. NPDC051452. Next base: position 1,081,161 of record NZ_JBITEB010000001.1, on the reverse strand, counting down.
GGGACAGGGAAGACGTACTGGCCGAGGCGACTACCCGCCGGAGAAGATCGCGTTCCAGACGAAGACCCCGCTCTGGTGCCGGACCCAGGCATCCGAGGTCCAGGACCGCTGCCGGGAGGTCGTCGGCCAACTGCTGGAGGCCAACGTGCTCTACCGGCTCCGCGCCACCGAGGGCATCCTCGGACTGCGGGCCCTGGGGCACCTCGCCGTTCGTCAGGGTGCCAACGTCCGCTTCGCCAAGACAGCCTGATCGTGGCCGAGCTCGCCGACGGCCACGCGGACCGCACCTGGGACACGCGTATGCGCGAGCTGATCCGCCCCGACGTTCTGATCCTCAACGACTTCGCCATGCGCCAGGTGACCGCCGCCCAGGCCGACGACCTCTACGAGCTGGTCAACGAGCGGTAGGGACGTTCCCTGGTCATCACCAGCAACCGGGCACCCAGCATTTAGTATCCGCTGTTCCCCAACCCCGTCGTCGCTGAATCGCTCCTGGACAGCTCATCAACACCAGCCACCAGGTCATGCTGAACGCGGCCCCGGCTACCGCCCCAACAAGCGCCCCAGGAACCCCACCGACAAGGCGGAACGGCGCCCGCGAAGGACAGCTGATCGCAGGACTCTTCCGCTCGGCGTATTGAGCACTGAGGCCCAGGCGCCGAGCTCGGCCCAGCTCTCCGGCGCTAGTCGATATTGATGTCGAAGCTGGAGACGCTGCCGTCGGCGGCGGTCAGAGTGACCGGACCGAACGTGATGATCACGGCGGAGTTGCGTCCCGAACCCCGGTAGTAGCCGGTCGCCTCGGTGACCCGAACAGCCAAGGCCACCAGCGTTCCAGCGGCCTTCTCATCGGCCGCGATCTGCGGTTGGGCGAGAGCGGGATGCCCGTTGTCTTCTGCCCAGTCCCGGAAGCTGCGGGCGTCACGGCTCATGTCGGGGAGGATGCTCTTGTTGGCCCAGGCCCACAGCCACGAGCCCGAGCCGGGGCTGAAACTGCCGAGGATCTGCGCGGGTGCCGTCGCCGTCTTGTCAGGGAAGGTCCAGGTGATGGTGCCGGTCGTCTGGTCCAGATCCCAGCGATCCGCTGAACCCAGCCCCCAGGACATGTGGGCACGACCCAACTCTTCGATCATGTCTTCACCCTGGAGCATCAGGACGCTCAAGTCGGCTCGCTCCCCGGCCTGACCAGCACTCTCCGCCTCATTGGCCCGCTTGAACATTCCCATGGCTCGGAGTCTGCCAGAGGCCACTGACCAGTCGACGGTGACCCCTCACACCTCGCCACAGAAAGGGTGGGGAACTACGTGACGACGCGGCCGGGTAATTACCTGATCGTCCACAACAGCAGGTCAGCAAGACGGATTTCGGCCTTAGAGGCCCCGAACAGGCCACGGCCACCACCGGCGGCATGCTGATCGACGTCCAGGGCCGATCCGGCTACACCGACGACCCCGGCAGCACCGACGATGCCCACGTACGCCACCTCACCCTCGCGCGCTGCCCCCACAACGCGCCGCCCGCCTCTTCACCGCCCAGGAAGCGGCCAGGAAGCCAGGCAGGACAGGAGCGGGGCGTGGACGGCCGGTCCCGTGCCCGGTGTCGGGCGAAGTTTCAAAGGCGCCGGTAGGACCCCTTCGCACCCTTTATCCTTATTCTGCGTCAATGGCTATCGACTACGCGGCCGTCTTCCAAGCGCTGCCCGGTGCGGTCGCTCTGCTGACCCCAGATCTGGTCTTCGCCGACGCCAACATCGCGTTTCTACGGCAGGCCGGGCGCAGCCGCGAGCAGGTGGTGGGCCGCTACCTCTTCGACGTCTTCCCCGACAACCCGCGGAACCCGTCAGCCACCGGCCCCCGCAACCTGGAGGCGTCCCTGCGCGCGGTGCTGGCGAACCGCGAGATCGACACGATGGACTTGCAGCGCTACGACGTGGAGTCGGCTCAGCGTCCGGGCCAGTGGGAGGAGCGCTACTGGAGCCCGGTCAACGCGCCTGTCTTCGCACCCGACGGCCACGTCGCCCTGCTGATCCACCGCGTCGAGGAAGTCACCGAACTCCTGCGCGCCACCAGCCGGCCGGACGGCTCCCGCCAGCTCGAGGCCGAGCTCTTCAGCCGGATGCGGCAGCTGCACGAAGTCAACGAACGCCTGCGCCGCGCCCACGCCCGTGAGCGGGAGGTCGCCCTCGCGCTGCAACGCGCCATGCTCCCCGTCCCGGCCCCGGTCGGCCATCACCGGGTGGCCGTCCGCTACCGGCCCGCGGTCGGCTCCCTCAACGTCTGCGGCGACTGGTACGACCTCGTCCAGCTCCACGACGGCGACAAGATCGCCGTCGCCGTCGGAGACGTCGTCGGCCACGGTCTGGAGGCCGCAGGCGTCATGGGCCAGCTCCGCAGCGCCCTGTCCGCCACGTCCCGCGTCGCAGCCGGTCCCGCGCAGGCCCTCGAAGTCCTCGGCCGGTACGCGCACTCGTTGACCGGCGCCGAATCCACCACCGCGGTGACCGCCTTCATCGACTTCACCCGCCACCTCATCATCTACTCCAGCGCCGGCCACCCTCCCCCGGTCCTCCTCCGCGGCGACGGCACCGTTGAGTTCCTGGACCAGGCGACCGACCCGCCGCTGGACGCCGCCTTCGAGCCAAGCCCCCGGCCCGAAGCCACCACCGCGTTCACCGACGGCGACACCCTCCTGCTCTACACCGACGGCCTCATCGAACGCCGACACCAGGACATCGACACCGGCCTCAGCCAACTCGCCGACGCCCTGACCCGCCACCGGGAACTCACCGATCCCGAAGCACTCGCCGACGCGGTGATCAACAGCCTCATCCCCGCCCAAGGCGTCACAGACGACACCGCCCTCGTCGTCGTCAGCCTGTAACTGATCGTTTCAGAATGCCATCCTGCGCAGAGGCGCCGCTGTTCCTCGGCTCGAGGGTCGCTGCGGCCATGCCGTCCTCGATCGCACGGACTCTCCCCGGCTCTTCCCCGGAGGCCAGCGCGGTCGGCCGCCCGATCCGTGCTTGGGCCAAGGGCGAACGGCATGGCAGGCAGGTCCGCCGTTCCTCGTCCGTCAGCCTCTTCGCCCACGCTGGTTCGGTAAGGGCTCCTCGGCAATGGTGCCCGGGCAGCGGCGGGCCGCTGGGCACGGTCGAACGCGGTCAAGGTCGGCAATCGACCCGCCACCCAGCTCAGCCCGGCAGAACGTCCTCGAGTTCCACCAGTTCCTGCGTGCTGAGGGTGAGTTCCACGGCCTCGGCGGAGTCGGTGATGGAGGCGGGGCGGCTGGCTCCCGGTACCGGGATCATCGCCGGGGAGCGGGCGAGCAGCCAGGCCAGGGCGATCTGCTGTGGGCTGACGCCGCGTTCGGCGGCGATGCGGTGAAAGGCGGTGCCGATGGAGGTGGGGCCTGAGGGGCCGTCGAGGGAGCTGCGGGAAATTCCGCCGAGTGGGCTCCAGGGCAGGAAGGCCAGCCCCAGCTGTTCACTCAGCCGCAGCTCGGGCTCGCTGTCGCGGATGGTGGGCGAGTACTGGTTCTGTACGGAGACGAGCCCGTCGCCGAGGATCTGATGCGCCTGGCGGATCTGGGCGGTGGTGACGTTGGAGATGCCGGCGGCGCGGATGGTGCCGGCGTCGAGCAGCTCGCGCAGCGCGCCGATGGATTCCGCCCAGGGCACGGCCGGGTCCGGCTTGTGCAGCTGGTACAGGCCGATCGCGTCGACGCCCAGACGCTTGGCGGAGGCTTCAGCGGCTTGCTTGAGGTGGGCGGCGGTGGCGTTGACGGTCCAGCTGCCGTCGCCGGGGCGACCGCGGCCTCCCTTGGTAGCCACCAGGACATGGGAGGTGTCGCCGCCGTAGCGGGCCAGGGCGCGGGCGATCAGCAGCTCGTTGTGGCCCGCTTCGCCGGCGTGCCAGTGGTAGCTGTCGGCGGTGTCGATAAGGGTGACACCGGCGTCGAGGGCCGCGTGGACGGTGGCCATGGCCCGTGTCTCGTCCGGGCGGTGCTCGATGGACAGCGGCATCGCACCCAGGCCGATGGCGCTGACGGGGGTCTGGCCGATGGTTCGGTACTGCATGGTGGTCTTGTTCCTTACGCAGTGGGAGCGAGGGCTTCGGCGACGGCGCCGGGCAGCCAGTCGGTGGTGCGGGAGAAGGCGAAGCCCAGCGCCTTCGCGCGGGCGTTGCTCATGGCGTAGTGGCGGTCGAAGGAGAAGGGCGAAGCCTCCTCGCCCGCCGGGACGGTCCGGTAGACGGCCTCCCGGCCTGCCTGCGTGGCGACGATCTCAGCGAGGCCGTGTACATCGAGCGGGCCGTCGGAGCAGGCGTTGACCGGGCCGGTGAAGTCGGCCACGGCCGCCCAGAGCAGCAGCTCCGCCAGTTCCTCGTAGTGGATGAAGACCGTGGGCAGCGCCTTCTCGTGCACAGTGATCTCCTCGCCTCGGGTGATGCGCCCGGCATAGTGCGCCAGCCTGCCGGTGAACTCCTGCGCGCCGCCGCCCAGCACATGGGCGCTGCGCACCGTGGCGAAGGCGAAGCTGCCGGAGTGGGCGAGGACGGCCTCGGCCTGCCGCTTGCCCTCTGCGTAGTGCGCCTCCAGGTAGGCGTCGTCGTGCCAGGGCAGGTCCATGGCCACCTGCCAGGTGGCCGGGTCCACGCTCTCCTCGGGCACGGGCATCCCCGCGGGCACGGTCGGCAGCGCGGCTGTCGCGGGGTCGTAGACCTCGATCGTGGAGGTCATGACGTAGCGTCGGGTGCGGCCGGCAAAGGCGCGGACGGCGATAGCGGCCTGTACCGGGGTGTAGCAGATCTGGTCCACCACGACGTCGAAGGTGCGGGCGTCGAGTGCGGCTGTCAGGGCGGCCTCGTCGTCGCGGTCGACGACGAGGTGCTCGACGCCGGCAGGCGGAGGGGTGGAGCCGCGGTTGATCACGGTGACCTGGTGGCCGGCGGCCTGCAGGCGCCCTGGCAGGAGCTTTCCGAAGTACCGGCTTCCGCCGATGACGCAGATCTTTTGCATGCCCACATCCTGGAGACCTATGGTCACCAGCAGAAGTCACGACTTACTTGGTGCGTATTAAGGAAAACTGTTGATTGACGTGCAGCGGCTCCGGATCCTGCGGACAGTGGCGGAGCACGGCAGCTTCAACCGGGCCGCCGCGGTTCTCCGTCTCACCCCCTCGGCCGTCTCCCAGCAGGTGGCTGCCCTGGAACGCAGCCTCGGTGCCCAGGTCGTCGCACGCAGCACCCGAGGCGTCACCCTCACACGGGCCGGCCAGATCATGGTGGGCGCCGCCGAATCCGTCGCCGCTGAGCTCGAACATGCGCAACAGCAGGTCGCCGAGCTCAGCACTGGCCGCACCCAGCTCACCGTCGCCACTTTCACCAGTGGCGGCAGGCTCATGCTGCCCGCCGCCCTCACCCGGCTCATGGCGGCGCATCCCCGCACCGTGGTCCACGTCAGGGAGGGCGAACCCGAGGACACCCTTCCCCTCGTCCGGCAGGGCGCCGTGGACGTCGCCCTCGCCGGCCACGACGCGCTCGACCTGGCCGAACTGGCCGCAGAACCCTGGGTCCTCGGCTGTCTGAAGACCGAGGCATACCTGCGCCGCTACGCCGAGCACGCCGGCTTCGATCCCGAAGTGCGCGGGACCACCACCGACTACTTCTTCGCCCGCTCCCTTGTCGCCGCGGGCATGGGCATCTCCCTGATCCCCTCCATTGCGCTCGCCCCGGAGATCCCTGGCCTATGCACCGTCCCGATCAAGTCGCCGGGCCCGATCCGGCACATCGGCGTCGCCACGATCAGCGGTCGCGACCGGCCCCACGTCATGACGCTCATTCGCTCCCTTCGCGAGCAGGCGATGCAGCACAACGGGCGTTGAATCGAGAACGCGCGCAGCTTTCTTCCACACCGCCGCCTTCAGACTGCCGCTTTCTTCCACACTGCCGCGTCAGCGTCGCCTCTGCCACCGACCTCGACCTTGGTGAAGCGTCGCTCGGCGGCGTGCTCGGGTGGTGGTCACTGTTCAACCTCTCCGTGGCGTCCTTCCCCAAGGTTCTCGCCCTGTTCGCGCGCACACGTGCCCGACCTGCCCGCCGAGATGACGATCGCCAAGTTTGCCGCCGGATTCGCCCCCCGCCGGCGCCTGCGCGAGGGCGACGCTCTGCACCACGACCGTCAGACCCGCTCGAACGGCTCCGCGTACGTGAAGACGCCCCGCAGCGCGGGGTCGTGGGCGGTCAGGGCGCGGACTTGGAAGTACTCGCCCCACGAGGGGTCCGGCGCGGTGATGCCGTAGTCCGTGCTGGTGCGGAAGCCGTAGCGGCCGTAGTACGCGGGGCTGCCGAGGAGGGCGACGAAAGGCTCGCCCAGGGCATCCGCCGCGCCGAGAGCGGTGTGGACGAGGGCGAGGCCGACGCCGCGGCGCTGGTGGTCGGGGTGCACGCTGAGCGGGCCTAGGCCCAGGGCCGGGGCAGTGCCGACATGGCCCCGGGTGCAGACCACATGGCCTACTACCTCACCCTTGTCGCTGAGTGCCACGAGCGACAGTTCCGGCAGCCAGCCGTCGCAGGTGCGCAGCTCGTCGAGGAGGGTCACCTCCACCGGAACCGGAGTCCCCGGCTTGGCGAAGGCCGCCGCGGTGACGGTGCTCACGGCGGGGACATCGGCAGGCGTTTCGCGTCGGATCAGCACCGGCACAGTCTGAGCCCCGAGCCGTGATGCCACAAAGGATTTTCGGCACCTTGTTCTCCGCGCGCCGAGGGCCGCTGATTTGCCTGCGGCGGCGGCCGGACGCAGGCCCCGCTGATTCTCCGCCAGCCGCCCGCGCCCTCGGTTCAACCACATCGAAACACCCAACCCGTCGTTGAGTAGTACGTGGACGCTCGCCATGGTGACGCGGAGCCCTTCAGGGGCTTGCTCCGGGCCTGCTGGCCCCCGCCCGAGTCCGATGATCACAACGGTGTCGCTGTGAGGGAACGCGGGTCGAAGCGGCCGACAGCGGAGAACGGGCGAGCGGTGATACTCGGCATCGCGGTGGCCACCGTGATCGTCGCGGTGGTGTCCGTCGTGATGCCAGGACTGCCCAGGTGAGTGTCTACGCGCTGTTCGGAGAACCGGTGGTGCGATGCTGGCGCGCCGCTGTCGGCCGGCAACTGGACGCGCAGCAGGATGAGAACGCGGACGAACGGAGCGACGGTCCCGACTCCCCGACGCCGCCTGCCCAGCCCGCGGCGCCTGCCCAGCCCGCGGATCCCGCCCAGCCGGCGGATCCCGCGCAGCCCGCGGGACCGCCCGCCCGGCTGCACCGTGCTGCCAGCGATGTAGCCACGCCATGCCCCTGCGCCGCATGCACAGACGCTCAGGCGTGACCCACAACCGTGCACCCGGACCACCGGTCGCTTCCTTGATGCACTCAGTGGGCGGGCCGCCCGGCATCCGGGTGCGGTCGGAGGTGCCGCGCCGCAGCTGTGCCTCCACGCTCGCACCACTACCTGCATGGCGCGCGCCGGTCAGTGGCGGCAGGCACCGGACGGCCCACGCAGCAGGGCAAGCACGTGCGACGTAACCTTTCTGCGCCGTCGGCGTTGGGCACGTCGACGCGTACAGGACGTCATCCCCCGTGGACGCGTACGCAGACGAGGGGCCCGAACCCGTGCCCGGCTTTCGGGCCCCTCCCCACCACGCCGCCCGGAACCGTGCACCTGGAACGGCTCGGCCGCTCGGTGCCCGGGGTGGGAGGTGTAGAAGGTGTCGGCTGCGACGATGTGGGCCGGTCAGCCAGTTCGCCGACAGGTTGACTCACGTTCCCCTTGTCGTCCGGCCGCAGGGCGCGAATCGACACCACCGCATGAGCGTGGAGCGGTGGCTTCGACTCGGCACCCGCGACTTGTAGTGCCGGAACACGACGACGATCAGCGCGTCCTTGACCCGGGCGCGGTGCTTGCCGCCACTCCCCCAGCGGATCTGCGCGACCGAGTTCTCCCGTTCCCGGGTCGCCGTGGGTCCACGGGGCGGACTTCTTCCGCCCGTCCCGCGCGGCGTTCTGCGCGCGGGACGGGCGCAGCCCCCGGGCGAGTGGCAGTCATGCGACCCGCACCGGGAACACGCTGTTCACAACAGGGAGAACATCAGAGAACGGCGACGGCGGTCCCGTCGGCGGTCTTGTCTCCATCCTTGTCGAACGTGAAGACAGCGATCTTGACCGTGTCCTTCCTGGCGAAGTGCGTGTCGTGGGCGTTGTGCAGGGTCACGACGGCCTTGTGGTTGGCATAGTCGCAGACGAGCTTGTCGCTGGTGACGATGGCCGCGGCGCTGCCCGGATTCGTGCTGTGCGAGTCGAGCGCCGTGGCGCTGGCCACCAACTGCTGGCCCAGTCCGGGGTCGCAGGAGTAGGTGAGCCGTACCTGCACGGCCTGGCCGCTCAGCGACACGGAGTCGATGGTGATCTGGTTGGCCTTGGCGGCTGCCGAAGGCGCGGTCGCCAGAATGCCGGCGCCTGCCACGAGGGCGGTGACGGCGGTTCCGGCAAGGCGTCGCCGTAGGGTTGTCGTCTTCATTCGGTTGTTCCTTTCCCCCTGTGCGGTCACCCGTGGTCTAAGGCGTGGAGATTTATCCAACTGGGTGGGTGAACGCATCAGTTGCTCATTTTGAGGCGCATGTGATCATACGTGATCGCCGCCACCAGGGTGCTCGGCCGCCGCCCCGGCATCTCAGGCGCCCGGTGGCGCACCCCCTCGGCACATGTGGCCGTGCTGCCGCAGTCGGGCCATGTGGAGGAGCCGCCTGTGAGCTGCCTCACCGCGCTCCTCGCCCCGAACTCACGTCAGGCCTGCTCAACGGCCCTTTCACCAGCCGACGCCTGCCGGCTGGCCGGATCCGTCAGTAATCTGTCATTGCAGCCAGTGCGGCGCTCGATACAGGGTGTGACGGTGTCAGAGCGACGTGTTGTGGTGGTGGTGTTCAGCGGGGCGATGGCCCTGGATGTCACCGGACCGATCGAAGTGTTCGATACCGCCAACCGGCTCCTCGATCCGCCGGGCACCCCGTACCGGGTCGATTTCGTCTCCGCCGACGGGCCGTTGGTCCGGATGAGTTCGGGCGTGCTCGTGGAGGCCTCGCCGCTGGACGCGGGGGAAGGGCCGATCGACACCCTCCTCGTGCCGGGTGGCTGGAGTCTCGCCGACGCGCTGCGGGACCGGGCCCTGGTGTCCTGGATCGGCGAGGCGGCGGCCCGCTCGCGCAGAGTGGCGTCCGTCTGCGGCGGATCCTTTCTGCTGGCCGAGGCGGGCCTGCTCGACGGCAGACGTGCCACCACGCATTGGGCGTACAGCGAGGCGATGGCCGACCGCTATCCGGACGTGACGGTCCACGCCGAGCCGATCTTCGTCTGGGACGGACCGTTCGTGACCTCCGCCGGCGTGTCGACCGGGATCGACATGGCACTGGCCCTGGTGGAGGCCGACCACGGGGCGGCGCTCGCCCTGGAGACGGCGCGGTACCTGGTGCTGTTCCTCAAGCGCCATGGCGGGCAGGCCCAGTTCAGCACCGTCCTCGACGCACAGCTGGCCGACCATCCACCGATCCGGGCGGCACAGGAGTGGATCCAGGAGAATCTGCACAACCCCTTGCCCGTCGCCGAGATCGCCCTGCGGGCCAACATGAGCCTGCGCAACTTCGCCCGGGTCTTCCGGCGCGAAGTGGGCACCACTCCAGGCCAGTACGTCGAGCGCACGCGGATCGCCCGCGCCCGCGAGCTGCTGGAGACCACCGAACTGACGATCGGCCAGATCGCGCACCGCTGCGGATTCGCCGCGCCCGAGACCTTCTTCCGCTCCTTCGGCCGGACCCTGGGCCTCACGCCCAAGGAGTACCGGCACCGCTTCCAGATCATCACGCCGTCGGGCCTCATCGACCGGCACCACACGACCGACAGGAGCCGCATGACCGACAGGAGCCCCTTATGACCACCACGACCGACACGGCCGTCACGCCCCCGGACCCCCTCGCGGCAGGAACCGTACGCCTGGTCGACCATCTGGCCGGGGAGCTGGCCAGGGCAGGCGTCACGCACCTGTTCGGCGTCGGCGGCGCGAACATCGAGGATCTGTACGACGCCGTCCACCGCGGCGGCGCGGTCCGCGGCATCGTCGCCAAGCACGAGTTCTCCGCCGTCACGATGGCCGACGGTTACGCCCGCACCACCGGACGCCTCGGCGTGGTCGCCGCCACGTCGGGCGGCGGCGCGATGAACCTCGTGCCGGGTCTGGCCGAGGCGCACGCCTCGCGGGTGCCGGTGCTGGCGCTGGTCGGCCAGCCGCCGACCGGCCAGGAAGGCCGCGGAGCGTTCCAGGACTCCAGCGGCAAGGCCGGCTCGTTCGACGCGCGGGAGGTATTCGCACCCCTCTCCCGGTTCTGCGCCCGGGTCGAGGACGCCGACTCCCTGGTGGAGCTGCTGCCCCAAGCGATGGCCGCGGCCCGCGCCGGTCCGTCCGGTCCGGCTGTACTGCTGCTGCCCAAGGACGTGCAGCAGGCGCGCATCCGGGTGCCCGGCCGCCGGACCTCGCCGACAAGGGGCGGCACATATGCGCCGGTAGCGGCGGCGCGTCCGGACGAAGGGGCCCTCACGTCCGTGTCACAGGCCCTGCGTGGTGCCGGACGGGTCCTGGTCATCGCCGGTGAGGGCGTCGCCGCCGCGGACGCGCGGGCGGAGCTGGCCGAACTGGCCGGGCGCCTGGGGGCCTGGGTGGCCGTCACCCCGGACGCCAAGGACGTCTTCGACAACCTCGATCCACGTTTCGCGGGCGTGGCCGGGGTGATGGGGCACGCCAACGTGGCGGACTGCCTGCGCCGGGCCGACGTCTGCCTGCTGGCCGGCACCCGGCTGCCCTCCCTGGCACGCGGCGGCCTGGACCGGGCCCTGGCCACCACCTCCGTCGTCAGCCTCGGTCCCGAACCGCCGTTCGTGGCGGGCGCCACGCTGGGCGGCGATCTGCGCCAGGCACTGCGCGCGGTGAGCGGCCGGCTCCCGCCGCACTCCCGGCCCTGCCCACGCCACGAGGGCCCCCTTCCCACGGTGCTGCCGGGTCCGCCACCCTCACGCGACGGGCGGACCGTCCCGTACGCCCAGGCGGTAGCCGCCGTACGGGCGGCACTCCCGCAGGACGCGCACGTCTTCGTGGACGCCGGCAACACGGGGGCCAGCGCGGTCCACCTCCTCCCGGCACCGCGTGACGGCCGCTTCGTGGTGGCGGTCGGCATGGGCGGCATGGGTTACACCTTCGGTGCCGGGATCGGCGCCGCACTCGCCACCGGCCGGCGCACCTACGTCCTCGCCGGTGACGGCGCCTTCTTCATGCACGGCATGGAGGTGCACACCGCCGTCCAGTACGCCGCGCCCGTCACCTTCGTCGTCTTCAACAACAACGCCCACGCCATGTGCGCGCTGCGGGAGGAGTTCCTGCAGGGCGGCGTCCGCAGCGACGACCTGTTCACCAGGACCGACCTCGCCGCCGGGGTGGCCGCCGCCTTTCCGTCCCTCCCGGCCACGGGGGCCGCCGACGCGGCCGGGTTGCGCGAGGCCCTGCTGCGCGCCAACGCCGGCGGCGGGCCGGCGTTCGTCGCGCTGGAGTGCGACCCGCGGGAGATACCGCCGTTCCTCCCCTTCCAGTCCTTCACCGAGAACGAGGAGAGCCCTGATGCGCGAGGAAGCGTCCACGCTGGCTGACATCCCCGGCCTGCTGCGGATCGAGAACGCCGACACGGAGCAACTGGCCGCGCACTGCATGGAACTCACCCACGCCGTCTATCCGCACGACCAGGTCTACGGGCGGTACTGCACCATCCACGAGTACGTCGACTGCCCGCCCGAGCAGGTCTACGACTATCTGCGTCAGGGCCACCACCTGGAGGAGTGGACCTGCAGCCTGCGGGACTTCGCGCCGTCCGGCACACCGGGACTGTGGGTGGGCCACGACCGGCTGGAGGACGACACCAAGATCTACTGCAGGGTGGCCGCCAACCCCGAGGCGATGACCGTGGACTACCACTGCGCCTGGGACCAGGGGGACAAGCTGTGGATGATCTACCTCATGCGGGTCGTCCCGGCCGCCGTGGTGCTCGACAAGCCGGGTTCGGTGATCACCTGGACCAACTGCCGACACCCCTACTACGACGACAACCCGCACCCCGAGAAGGCGCCCCGGGCGGACCGGCCTTGGGTGGGCGACTACTGGGGTCTGTTCTACGCCGGACACACCGTGGAGATGAACAATCTCAAGGCGATCCTGGAGCACCGCCACCGCAACGGCCTGCCGATCGGCGTCGCTCCCGCGACGGCGGTGGCGCGGTGACCACGGTCAGCCTCACGGACGTGGCGAGCTACCTGCCCGGCGAGCCGGTCCCCGCCGAGTTCTACACCGACTATCCCGGCGCCGAGGACAAGCTCCGCGGCCATCCCATGTTCAAGGTTCCGCCGGCCCGGCACCACGTGGCGGCGGACGAGACCAACGCCGACATGGTCGAGCGCGCCGTGCAGCCCCTGATCGAACGGCACGGCAGGGACGCGATCCGCGGGGTCGACGTCCTGCTGGTGCACAGCCAGCTGCCGGACCTGCCGTTCGTGGGCGCCGGCACGGAGGTGGCCCGCCGACTGGGCCTGAACCCGGAGTGGCTGGTCGACGTGGCCAACGCGGGCTGCGCGTCGTTCGTGTACATGCTGAAGCTGGCCAGGCAGCTGCTCAGCACGACCGATGCCCGCACCGCGCTGATCTGCAACGCGCAGAGTGCCGCGGGCCAGTGGTTCACCCAGTCCGAGGTGCGCAGACTCGCCCAGGCGGCGGTCCCGGGCGACGGCTGCGGGGTGGGGTTCGTGACGACGTCGGCCGGCTCGCCGATCCTCGACGTGGAGACCCGGCACCTGGGCGAGTACGCCGGGGACATGACCGTGGCGGTGGACGACGGCCGCAAGTACTGGGAGCCGGGAGAGTCCCAACTGCGCATCGGGTTCACCGACGCCGGTGTCGCCAAGGTCCTGGCCCGCGGCAACCGGCTCGTCCCGGAGGTGGTCACGGAGCTGTGTCGGCGCCTGGGCGTGCCCACGACCGACATCGACGTCCTGATCACCAACCAGCCCAACCGCACCTTCCTGCGCAACTGGCGGGAGGCGCTCCAGCTCCCGGCCGAACGGCACCCGGACACCTTCGACCGGTGCGGCAACCTGTTCGGGGCGGCGATTCCGGTCACTTTGGACGGCGCGGTGCGCGCAGGGCAGGTCGAGGACGGCGATCTGGTGATGCTGGGCGGGTTCGCCCACGCCGGCGACTTCGCCGGTGCCGTCGCCGTGCGCTGGCAGAGCGGGCCGCACTGACCGTGCGGTCCGTGGGCGCCGGAGAGCGCCGGACATCTCGCCGATCCCCGGTCGACGACCGCGGTCGTCGGTCAGGGCAGTGTCCAGAACCTGACCGTGACGAGGTAGAAGACGGCGGCCCAGAAGACCATCGCGGCAGCGACGATGCCGAGGCCGCGGAGGTTGGCCCTTCTCGCCGGTTCGTTCGGCGGTGGCCGCAGCCATCGCCCGAGCAGCGGGTTCACGTAGTGGGGCATGGTCAGGAAGCTCATGACGAAACTCGACAGCAGATTGCCCACGAGCAGGCCGATCCAGAGCGGCATGTGCAGGGGGGACAGGGCGAGCGTCAGGAGGACGACGGTCGGGTACAGGCCGACCCACACCGCGAGGGAGGTCCTGGTCTCCGAGGGCGGCGATGGTGCCTCCCTGCCGTTGCCCTCGAAGGCGAACCAGCTGCCGAACGAGTTGTCGATCGTGTGTAGTCCGAAGTCCTTGAACTTCTCGCCCTCGGCCAGGATCTCCTGCCGTTGGGGCGACGTCAGCCACGCATCCAGGTGTTCGGCGCTGTCGTAGCGGTACAGGGTGGTCCATTCCTCCTGCAGGCCCTCGATGGGACGGAAGAGTTCCGTCCCGCGGAATCCCTCGAACTTGCTCTCCTCCCGCACCATGTGGCGCTGCCAGTCGAGGAAGTCGTCGACCTGGTTGGGCTGGACGCGGTGGGTGACCACCACGGTGACCAGCGGGTCGAGTGCCTGGGTGCCGCTGCTGACGACCTGCTGGGTCGCCGGACCGTCGAAGTACTTCGCGCCGACGTCGAGATACGTCTGTCGGGTGGCACTGTTGATCCACGCCTGCAGATGGGCGACCGAGTCGAACCGGTACACAACGACCCAGTCGGGTTGCAGAGGTGTCGGACGGGAGATCTCGGAGCCGAGGAAGCCCGGGTAGTAGGCGGCCGCGGTGTTGAGGTCCTCCTGCCACGACTGGTACTCCTGTTCCATCCCGGGCAGGATCTTCTGGCCGATGATCGCCGTCGCCGCGGCTGCCACGTTCTTCTCGGTGTTCATGGTGGCTCAACCTGCCGCGACCGACTGCCCGGCGGGGAGCCGGCCGTAAACGCGCTCCGGGGTCAGCGGCAGCTCGCGATAGCGGACGCCGGTGGCGTCGTGCACGGCGTTGGCGAGCGCGGGGGCCACCGGGTTGATACAGCATTCCGCCATGCCCTTCGCCCGCATGGGCCCCACCGAGTCCGAGGAGCCCACCAGGAGGACTTCGGTACGGGGGATGTCGGCGTAGGTGGGGATACGGTAGTTCCGCAGGTTCGGGTTGACCACGGCGCCGTGCTCGTCGACGTGGTGGTTCTCGGTCAGCGCGAAGCCGATCCCCTGGGCGACACCGCCCTCCACCTGTCCCCGGACCTGCGCCGGATTGATGACGACGCCGACGTCCGCCGCCTGCACGCTGTACAGGATGCGTATCTCCCCCGTCACCCGATGCACGGCGACCCGGAAACCCTGCGTGTTGGAGGTGACGCTCCGGGGTGAGCCGTACGCCTTTCGGGCCGCGGTGAAACGGATCCCGCGCGCCCGGGCCGACGCGACGAGTTCGGCCAGCGACAGCCGCCGCTCTCCGCAGACGACACCGTCGTCGTCCATCGCGCACATCACGACATGGACGCCCGTCTGTGCCGCGGCGAAGTCCAGAATGCGGTCGCGTACGGCGCTTGCCGCCCGCAGGACGGCGTTGCCCGCCACGAAGAGGCCCGCGCTCGCGAAGGCGCCGGTGTCGAATCCGGTGCGGTCGGTGTCGGACTGCACCAGACGTATCCGTGAGGGCGTCGTGCCCAGCTGGGTGGCTGCGATCTGGACATGGGCCGTGGAGGTTCCCTCCCCGAACTCGGGAGTTCCGACGGCCAGTTCGTAGATGAGATCGTCGCCCAGGGTGACCCAGGCCTCGGAGAGGTGTTCCGTCGGGGGTGCGGTCTCGTGCAGGGAACTCGCCACGCCTGTTCCGACGAACCACTCGGGGCCGGGAGGCGGCTGGCCCGCCGAACGGGCCAGGGACTCGCCCACCAGGTCGACGCACCGGGCGAGGCCGTCCTCCGTGAAGATCACGTCGTCGGGGCCGTCGTCCATCGCGACCAGGGGCTCACCCGGCCGCACGATGTTGCGGCGGCGCAGTTCCAGCGGGTCGATGTGAAGGGCACGGGCCAGTTCGTCCATCGCCGACTCCACCGCGAACGCGGGCTGCGTCATGCCGTAACCGCGTAGCGCCCCGCTGGGCACGGTGTTGGTGTAGACGGAGTAGGCGTCGTACTTCTTGTTGGGGCAGCGGTAGATCATCACGGCGGCCCCGCCCGCGTACAGGGTTTCGCCGCCGTGGTTGCCGTAGGCGCCCGTGTTCGACACGTTGCGCACCCGGAGGGCGGTGAGCGTTCCGTCGGCCTTCGCGCCGAGCGTGACCGTGAGGGTCATCGGATGCCGCGGCGATGCCGTGGTGAACTCCTCCTCACGGGTGTACTCGAGGCAGGTGGGGCGCCCTGTGTCCAGGGTGGCGAGCGCGACCAGGTCCTCCGCGATCACCTCCTGCTTGCCGCCGAAACCGCCGCCGACGCGCTTGCAGAACACCCTCACCTGGTCGGGGCGGAGCGCGAACAGGTACTCCAGTTTGACTTTCGCGATGGACGGTGACTGGGAACTGGTGCGGACGTTCAGCCGGCCGTCCTCCATCCAGGCGATGGAGCCGTGGGTCTCCAGGTGTGCGTGCTGCACGCGCGGTGAGGAGTACGTGCCTTCGTGGATCACGTCGGCCGCGGCCAGTCCCGCCTCGACGTCACCGATGTGCGAGTGCAGTTCGAGCAGGATGTTGTGGACGGGGTCGCGGACGAACGGGTCGTCGGAGCCGTGCAGTTGGGGTGCCCCGTCGGCCATCGCCGCCTCCGGGTCGAACACCGCCGGCAGCACCTCGTACTCGACCGACAGACTCCGGCAGCCCTCTTCGGCCGCCCCGACGGTGTCGGCCAGGACGGCGGCGACCCGCTGGCCGACGAAGCGGACCGTGTCGTCGAGGATGTAGGTGTCGTCCGGGTCGACCAGGTGGTCGGTGTGGATGGCCGTGGTGAAGCTTCTTCGGGGCACGTCCTGCCAGGTGTAGACCCGGTGCACACCGGGGACCGCGAGGGCGGCGCTCTTGTCGATCGAGAGGATCCGGGCGTGCGCGTGGGGTGAGTGCAGCACCTTGAGGTGCAGCATGCCGTCGATGTGCGTGTCCATGGTGAACTCGGCGTGACCCGTCACCACGTCGTGGCCCGCGGGCGCGCCGACGCTCGTCCCGACCGCCTTGCCCGGTGCGGCCGTCTCCACCGAGCGGACGCCCCTCACGGCGTCCTCGATCGCCCGGTATCCGGTGCAGCGGCACAGGTTGCCCTTCAAGGCCCTCGGCAGGTCCGCCTTCTGCTCCTCGGTGAAGGTAGCCGACGTCATGATCATTCCTGCGGTGCAGAAACCGCACTGGAATCCCGGGGCGTCCTGGAACTGCCGTTGCATCGGATGCGGGGCGCCGGGGCGTCCGAGGCCCTCGATCGTGGTCACCTCGTGGTCGTCGGCACGGAACGCGGGGGTGATGCAGCTGTGGATCGGTGTGCCGTCCAGCCACACGGTGCAGGCGCCGCAGTCGCCCGCGTCGCACCCCTTCTTGACTCCGAAGTGGCCCAGTTCGCGCAGGAAGGTGCGCAGGCACTGGCCGGGGCCTGGTTCCCGGTCGAACTGCCTGCCGTTCACCGTGTAGTTCATGCCAGGTCCCCAGCCGTGAGTTCGCGGCGGATCTCCTCGGCGAAGTGCCGTGTCAGGTGCCGACGGTGGTCGGGGGTTCCGTTCGGATCCGCGTACCAGAGGTCGGCCGGCACGGCGTCGATGCTCTGCCGCAAGGTGCGGGCATCGGGCAGGCAGTCGAAGGCGAGGCGGACCGGCCGCGTGGTCCCGGCGGTGAGAGTGAGCAACAGGTCGCTCGCTTCCAGCCGTTGGGTGCCGGCGAGGAACACCGTCGAACGGCCGACCCGGGTCAGCGAGAAGCGGCGGTGTGCGGTGCGTTTGCGCAGCGCGTGATCCGGAATCGTGACGCGCCGGAGTATCTCCCCGGGGGCGAGGATGTTTCGGTGGTCGCCCGTGACGAAGTCGAGGGCGTCGACGAAGCGTACGGAACCGTCGGTTGCCCACAGTTCGTACCGCGCCTCCAGCGCGACCGTCAGCGTGATCATCGGTCCGGCGGGCAGGGACATGCAGATGTTGCCGCCGACGGTCGCCGTGTTCCAGACCTTGAACGAGGACAGGAACGCCTCGCAGCTCTTCCGGAAGAGGATCCCGGCGGTCCAGCCCAACGGCCACGGGAAGGCGTACAGGTCGCGGATGGTGCAGGTGGCGCCGATCTCCAGACCCTCCTCCGTCGGGACGAGAGGTTCCCAGTGCAGCGCCGTCAGGTCGATCAGCCGTCGCAGATCCGGCTGCTCCGCGGAGTAGAGCCACGTGCCGCCTGCGAGCCAGGCGTCTCCCTCGTGCCAGTTCGCGCCTGGCCGCTCGGGCGGTTGCCGGACTACTTCGGTAACGGTGTTGAGGTCCATGAGAACCCGGCCTACGAGAAAGAGGGTCCACGCCGAGACGACTGTCCTGAAGCCGCTGCTGTGGTCTCACGCCGACCGGGCAGACGGCCGCCCGCCATGCCGTGCGTACCGTCCAGGCCGACTGAACCGTGAGCGCCGGCGGCACAGGCACTGAGCGCGGACTTTTGTCCGCATTCTACTGCGGTGCGGGGATGCCTCGCATGGTCGGAGCGACCGGCCTGGACAAAGTGTTGTCGGCGTCCTTCGCCTCTGTGCCGTGGGCCCGGTGCGGCTGTGCGTGATGACGGCGATGACCTGCGGTTTTGATGGGCTTCGGGCTTCCGGACGACGTCCGGCGTGACCCGGGGTGCGACCTGGGCCGCGACCCGGGATGCGACCTTGAGGCGGGACCCGGGATGCGACTCGGACACACCAGGCTGACGGTGGGTGTCGCGGCGGCCGGCAGCCGTCGCCCAGCGAGGAAGGCAGCCAGACCGGGGCGGTGAACTGTGCGGAGCCGGACGGCGTGGACGTCGAGATCTGGGGACGCTCTCACCGAAGATCTCCCCAGGAACGTTCCCGGTGTAAGCCGACGGAACTTTCCGTGGTCACGCGAGACGGAGGACCGCCATGGAGCCGGATGACCAGATCATGCAGGGGCCCGGGGAACGGAGAATCGCCGAAGCGGCGGAACGGATCGTGGCCGAGGGCCGGCCACGGCTGCACCGTACCTGGACGTCATTGGTGGCCACCTCGCTGCTGGGCGGTATCGATGTCGGTGTCGGCGTCATGACACTGCTGTTCGTGCGGCACGCGACCGGCAGTGAGCTCTTGGCCGGACTGGCCTTCTCCGTAGGGCTCATCGCTCTGCTGCTCGGGCACAGCGAGCTCTTCACGGAAGGGTTCCTGGTGCCCGTCGCCACCGTCATCGCCGGCGCGGCCACCTGGCTGGACCTGGTGCGGATGTGGGCGACGGTCCTGGTGATGAACCTGGTCGGCGGATGGGTCTTCATGTGGCTGGTGATCCAGGCCTATCCGGACCTGCGCCCCACCGCGGCTGCTCTGGGCGCGCACTTCGTCGACGGGGGCTACACGCTGGGCACCTTCTGCCTCACCGTGCTGGGCGGCGGCGTCATCACCCTTATGACCCGTATGCATCACGGCACCGAGTCCGTGACCGGGAAGATCACCGCATCGGTCACCACCGCGTTCGTCTTGGCGGGGCTCGGGTTGTGGCACTCGGTGCTGGACTCGTTGATCGCGTTCGCCGGACTGCACACCGGCAGGACGCCATACGGATACGCCGACTGGCTGAGGTGGCTGGCCTGGGCGGTCCTCGGCAACATCGTCGGCGGCCTCCTGCTGACGACGGGACTCCGCCTCGTTCGCAGTGCACCGCTGTTGACCGACGACAACCCCTCGGTGGAAGCCGGCTGAAACCTACAAGTGGGCGCGACGCTCGCCGAAGCGACATGTACGCGAAGCCCGCCGGCCGTCTTCCGACGCCTCACGGACCAGCGGAAGGCCCGCGTCCCGCGGCGGCCGCTCAGAGGTGACCGTCCAGGAACTTCCGTACCTCGGCGATGGTCGTAGGCCCCGTGCCGTGCGCCACCGCTTCTCCCTCCTTCAGCAGGACGTAGGACGGGGCTCCGGTGATCCCGTATCGCTCGGTTGCCGCCGGACAACGCGTGATGTCGGCGCGGACGACCGTCAGACGGCCCGTGTAGTCGTCGGCGATGCCACCGACGACGAGGTCCATCACCCGGCAGGGCTCGATTGCCTTGGGCCATGTCCCGGCGAAGTATGCGAGGACCGGAACTTCGCTCATCCCGAGGATGAAATGGAACTCCGCGTCCTCTCGGGGGCGGTGAACCCTGTTCGCCATGGAAGCTCCTGACCTCACGTCCGTAGTGCCATCCCCATCATCCCTCGCGCGGTGTGCCGGGCCGGCCCGGTCGGCCGTCCGGTCGATCTGTCGGAAGGGAGCGCGGGGCCGTCGCAGAACCACGGTGGTCCCCGGGCCGCATGAGCCGGCTGACGGCACCGGGAACGAGGCACGATTCCCGGACCGCTCGCGGACGCGGTCGTGGACGGTCGAAGTACGCGTCAGCTGACCCGAAGACCGACCGCCAGCGTCAGTTCGAGGACCCGGTGCGGCGATGCGAGATCCGGAAACAGCTCCCGCAGCTGCGACATCCGGTATCGGACGGTCTGGGGATGGACGAACAACTCCGCCGCTACCTCGTCCCTCCTGCCCTGGTGCAGCAGCCACGCCCGCAACGTGTCCTCCAGCCGCTGTGCGGTCGCGACAGGCAAGGTCCGCAACGGTGCGAGGGCTCGGGCACGCAGGTCTGCGAGCGCGTCCGCGTCGGCGCTGAGCACCAGCTCGGGCAGGTGGTCCTCGGTGTCGCGAATATCGGAGGAGAGGCAGCGCGCGCGTGCGGCTCGTGCGTATGAGGCGGACGCACGAGTCCATGGCCGGGGTGGGCCCACCACGGCGGTGCGGTCGGTCAGCTGCCGCAGGAGATGTGAGCGGTCGGCGTCGGGCACGAGCAGCACACCGGTGGTGTCCGGCAGATCGTCGAGGACAAGGGTGCTCGGGTCGAGCGCGCGGTAGGCGGGCCGGGCCTGGTCCGCGGGCAGCAGGACCGCGGTCAGCGAAACCGGGGGGTGCCACCCGGCCCGTTGAGCAGAGGCCAGCAGCACGTCCGGGCTCGCGCCGGCGAGGAGGTCGCGGGCCAGGTGTTCCAGGTGGCGCTCGTGGGCCCTGCCCCGGGCGGCCAGTTCGTCGGCGTGGCCCGCGGCGCTCGCGGCGGAGAGTTCGTCGATGTAGGCGAAGGTCAGCTCGGCGAACTTGGCCACCTCGGCGGCGGGCAGACCTGCGGGTACGGCACCCGCTGCCAGGCATCGCCAGGCCACGCGGGCGCCGACGCGGTAGGCGCCGAGTAGGGCGTCCATCGAACGGCCGTCGCGCACCTCGCCGCGGCCCAGCTCGTAGGCTGCGTCACCGGCGTCGCCACCTGTGGCGTTGCCGCTCGCGAGGTCCAGGTAGTGCCCCAGGGCGGTGCGGACGGCTCGGCGGATGGTGGCACCCATATGGCCCGACAGGGCGTTGGCGTAGGGAGGGACCTCGTCGATGATCGCCTGGACGACCTCGTCGGCGGTGGTCTTCAGTGCGGCCCGAAGTGCGGTGACCGTCGTCTCATCCAGGGCCAGTTCGCTGGCCCTTTGGATTGCATGGCTCACGTTTTTGTTCCCTGCGAACAATTCTATCGACCAGATTCACATCCTGCGGTCAGGACTTTACGCCTTGAGGCACAGCAAGCTGGTGTCATGACGAGTGCAGCCCTTCGCAGCAGGGCGTGGAAACTGCTGGAGATGGTCACGACGCCGCTGCTGCCGTCGGACTACCTCGACCTGGTCAGCCCATTGCGTGCGGGCGCGGACCTGCGTGGGCGCATCGAGGCCGTGCACCCCGAGACGGGTGACGCCGCGACCATCGTGATCAGACCGGGACGCGGCTGGCGCGGCCACACAGCCGGTCAGTACGTGCGGATCGGGGTCGATGTCGACGGGGTGCGCCTGTGGCGTGCCTACTCCCTCACCTCGCCGACAAACCGCCCGGACGGCCGCGTCACGATCACCGTGAAGGCGATCCCGGACGGCAAGGTCAGCAACCACCTGGTCCGCAGGGCGAAACCGGGCACGCTGATCCAGCTCGACCAGGCGACCGGCGACTTCGTGCTGCCGCAGGCCAAACCCGCCAAGGTGCTCTACCTGACGGCCGGCAGCGGCATCACGCCCGTGATGGGCATGCTGCGCGACACCGAGTTCGACGACGTCGTCATGGTCCACTGCGCGCCACGGCCGCACGACGTGATCTTCCGCGACGAACTGCACGGCCTGGTCGCGGACGAGAAGCTGCGGCTCACCGAGGTGCACACCGACACGGACGGCATGCTCGACATCGCCCGTCTCGGCGAACTCGTGCCCGACTGGGCCGAGCGCGAGACCTGGGCTTGCGGGCCCTCGGGCCTGCTCGACGCCGCCGAAAAGCACTGGAGCGGGCACGGCGTACCCGAGCGCCTGCACACCGAACGCTTCCGTCCCCGCATCGTCGTCGCCGGCGACGGCGGCGAGGTCACGTTCAGCACCACCGGCAGGACCGTCGACGCGGACGGCGCCACGCCGCTGCTGGACGTCGGCGAGGAGGCCGGCGTGCTCATGCCCTCCGGGTGCCGCATGGGCATCTGCTTCGGCTGCGTCTCGCCGCTCAAGGCGGGTGCCGTCCGTGACCTGCGCACCGGCGAGATCACCGAGGCCGAACCGGGCGTCCTCATCCAGACCTGCGTGTCCGCCGCCGCGGGCCCCTGTGACATCGAACGGTAGGAGCACTTTGACCGCCATCGACCCCACCGCCCATCTGACCGCCGAGCAGATCGAGGAGCTCGGCCGCGAGCTGGACGCGATCCGCGACGAGGTGATCGCCGGCCGCGGAGAGAAGGACGCCGCCTACATCCGCAAGGTGATCTCGGCGCAGCGCAAGCTCGAGCTGGTCAGCAGGGGAGTGCTGCTGTTCTCGCTCTTCCCGCCCGCGTGGGTGCTCGGCACCGCCGGCCTGTCCGTGGCGAAGATCATGGACAATATGGAGATCGGCCACAACATCCTGCACGGCCAGTGGGACTGGATGCGGGACCCGAAGATCCACTCCACCACCTGGGAGTGGGATCACGTCTCGCCGGCCGCCCAGTGGAAGCACTCCCACAACGAGCTGCACCACACGTACACCAACGTGATCGGCAAGGACAACGACCTCGGCTACGGCATCATGCGCGTCGACGAGGACCAGAAGTGGCACCCGATCCACCTCGGCCAGCCGCTGTGGAACTTCCTCAACGCCTGCTTCTTCGAGTACGGCATCGCCGCCTACGACCTGGAACTCGGCCGGAACCTGTCCAAGCACCGCCGCAGGAGCCCGGAGTTCCGCGCCCGGGCCGGCGCCGTGGGGCGCAAGATCCGCAAGCAGGTGCTCAAGGACTACGTGATCCACCCGCTCCTTTCGGGCCCCTCGTTCCTCACCACCCTCGCCGCCACGTTCACCGCGAACCTGGTCCGCAACATCTGGTCCCACTCGGTGATCATGTGCGGGCACTTCCCCGAGGGCGTACAGGTCTTCGAGCGCCGGTCGATCGAGGACGAGACGCGCGGCCAGTGGTACCTGCGCCAGATGATGGGCTCGGCGAACATCAGCGGCAGCAAGGCCATGCACTTCATGACCGGCAACCTGTCGCACCAGATCGAGCACCACCTATTCCCGGACCTGCCGAGCAACCGGTACGCCGAGGTCGCGGTGAAGGTGCGCGCGCTGTTCGAGAAGTACGAGCTGGAGTACGTCACCGGGCCGCTGCCCAAGCAGGTGTTCTCCGCGTGGCGCAAGGTCTTCCGGCTCTCGCTGCCGAACAGGAAATCCGCGGTCAAGACGCCGCATCGTGATCGTGAGCAGGAGCTCGTCGCGGCCTGACGCCCGGTATTGGTTCAGATCTTTCGGCGGTCCTGGCCATCGCCGGGCTCGGTGAGATCCGTTGCGGCCGGTGGGCGACCGCGACTGTCTGCTTGCGGCAGAGATCGGCGGCGGCACCGGCGCGCGACTCGGGGGGCGCGCCCTCATCCCCGGTTTCGCGCACGCCGCGGATACCGGTTTCGCGCACGGTTCGATGCGTGCCAGCTGTGGGGCGATGTCCGTCCCATCTCGTCGGGGCGCCCTGACGCAGCGCGTCTCCCTGTGCTGGTCGTGCGATCCGTTCAGCCATCATGCTGCTCTGCCAGGGGAAGAGGGGGTGGCCTTTTTCGGCCTGGCATGCGCAGGCGCTCACCCAGGGGGTTCTGCGAATCTGACCGGGTAACAGCCGAGACCGGCGCGTGTGGGGCGACGCCGTCCGGTTGCCGGTGAGGAGGTGAGAGGCATGACCGTGACGGGTGTGTCGAAGTTCGAGAGGTTCTTCCGCGCCGCCGCAGGCCTCGACGTGGACAAGAACGACCTGAAGCGGTACGGCGACTTCGTCGACGCCAAGCTCTACGACCTCCTGGTCGTCGGCCAGGCGTCGGCCAAGGCCAACGGCCGGGACACCGTCGAACCGTGGGACCTACCGATCACCAAGGGCCTCCAGGAGAGCATCCACCGGTTCCGGCGGCTCGACGAGGAGGTCGAGCTGAAGCCGATCCTGGAACGGCTCGCCGCGCACCCTCCCCTCGACAGGGCGCCCACCCAGGAGACCGAAGAGCGCTACCCGGAGATCATCGGAGGTCTCAGCGTCGCCCTCGCCGAGACTTTCAAGATCGTTTATGCGGACGTCAAGAACCCGCAGACCACCCACTGGGAAGTGGTGACCGCGGTGTTCGACCGGCTGCTGTAGCAGTTGCGCCCCGGCGCAGTCGCATGCAAGCGATCGTCTACGAAAGTCCACAAGCCGTGAGCGTCAGGGATGTCCTCGATGCGCGTGGCGAGAGGCCCACGGACGTCCGATACCAGCTCTTCGACGCGCGCTACGACGGCTGGACCGAGGTCGTCCTCCACCTGGGCGGCAGCTCCGGCTGATCGCGCGCACATAGACGCTCGGAACACCCTCGGCCGGCCCTTGCCGCTCCCGGTCTGACAAGGATCCGGCGGGCGCCGCCGGGTGACCCCGCCGCTCTCATCGTTCAACCAACAGCTTGTGAAGGGAGCCGTACCATGACACAGGAACTCAAGGGTATGAGGGTGGGGATTCTGGCCACCGACGGCGTCGAGCGCGTGGAACTCGACCAGCCGCGCGGTGCGCTCCAGGGCGCAGGGGCGAAGACCGAGATCATCTCGCTCCACCCCGGCGAGATCCAGGCCCGCCAGTTCGACCTCAACGCGGCCGGTACCTTCCCCGTGGACCGCCTGGTCGCCGACGCCTCCGTCGACGACTACCACGCCCTGCTCCTGCCCGGCGGCACCATGAACCCTGACCAGTTGCGCATGAACCGCGACGCGGTGCGGTTCGTCAAGGACTTCATGGCCAGCGGGAAGCCGGTCGCATCGATCTGCCACGGCCCGTGGACCCTGGCGGAAGCCGACACCGTGCGCGGCCGCCGCCTGACGTCCTGGCCCAGCATCCGCACCGACCTCCGCAACGCCGGCGCGGAGGTCGTCGACGAGGAGGTGGTCGTCGACGGGCAGCTGGTCACCAGCCGCAGTCCGGCCGACCTGCCCGCCTTCTGCGCCGCCATCGTGGAGCAGTTCGCCGGCGCGCACCACCCCATGCCCCACTGAAGGAGCCTGGCAGCCGCGGAAGGAGCAGGCGGCGCACGGTGGTGGTGGGCCCGCTGAGCCCGCTCTCCACCCCACGGGTCGGTCGGAAATGGCGGTCGCCTCCGTACGGCCGCCGGTCCGTGGCGTCGGGCAGCCGCGTCGAAGGCCGCCACGAGGCGTCCTGCGCCCGGTGGTCGGCAGGACGACGCCGCCAGGCGCAGTCGGCAGCAGGGACGCATCGACGGAGCTGACGGGTGTCGTCTGCGGGGGCCACGCTCACCGGCGGGGTGGATCGTCTACGGCGGCGGGCTCGTGGAGGCCTGCCGCCCTCCGGGAGTGGCGCAGAGCCTCTTCCATCAACTCCGCGGCCTCCGTCCAATCGTCGTCGTTGCCGGTGTGCGGCACCCGCGCCGCCCGAGCCAGCGCCCGCACCCCGGCCCGGGCCTCCTGCGCCCATGGGGTGTCCGGGCCCGCCAGATGCATGTCCATCGCTTCGCACTCGCAGCCCACGAAGGAGCACCCCGGGCGGGACAGGGCGCGCCCGGGGCAGCGCACCCAGTCGGAGAGCAGGTAGGGATCCTGGCCGAGCACCACGGCGGCTGCCGCCGCGAGCCGACGGCCGTCCGGGAGGCTGCCGGCGCGAGCGAGCGCTGCCCCCGCCACCCACAGCACTTCCCGCGCCTCGTCCCACGGGTCGTCGTCGTGGACGCCCGCCAACGCCAACGCGCTGTCGGCCTGCGCTCGGAGGGCCTGCCGCTCGGCCTCGGGGAGGCGGTCGTGTTCGTTGTGGAGCAGCCCCTCCAGGCGCTCCGCCTCGGCGAGATAGGGCGCTCGCCGACGTTCGGCCCGGAAGATGTCGTCCAGACGGCTGACCGCCCATCCCATCCTCGCGGCGCGCACGGCGGCGTACAGCACTTCGGAGGGCCGCTGTGGGCGCCGTAGAGCGGCCGTGTAGTTCACGCCGGTGGCCTGCTGGACCTCGCGGGCCCGCTGGGCGGCGGTGGGACGCTTGGGCATCGTGTGCCTTCCCGGACAACCCGCGCCTGTCCGTAGGCGGTTGTGCCGGTACGGAAGAGGCACGGATCCCGGAAGACCTTGGCCGATGGGCTGACCCGGCGCGGGCGGGGTTCAGCGCGGCGAGTGGCGTGCGTGGCTGCCGCAGGCACCCTAGCAGGCCGGACAGGCCGCGCCCCCCGGGCGAGCGTCGAGGCAGACCGGATGCCAAGCCGCTCCCCGAGGCGGGCGAGCATGCCCTTCGATCCACAGTGGCGGCGCTGCGGGCGGCCCTCGCCCGTGACACCACCTCCGCCGCAGGCCGTGACGTCGCCGCCGGGGGTGGGCTGGGCGGGCTGGCCTAGAGCCTGCGCGCGGTGGACCTGCCGGCCGGGGGCTCCGCGAGGGCGAGACGGACGGTGATGCGCTTGCCGGACGGCTCCCGTCGCGCTTCGAAATCCTCCGCGACGGCCATCACGATCTCCAGGCCGTGCTGTCCCACCCGGCCGGCGTCGGCGGCCCGCGCGACCGGCAGCACCGGATCGGAGTCCCTTACCACGACCTCCACCGTCTCCCCCGCGATCGAAAGTTCCATCAGTACCGGTCCGGGAGCGTACTTGCGGGCGTTGGTGACCAGCTCGCTGACCACCAGCTGGGTCAGGTCCATGGCGCGCTGTGAGACGTACAGGCCGTGGTCGGCGTGGACACGGGTGAGGAAATCGGCGGCCAGGTGACGGGCTTGGGCGATGCACGTGCCGTCCCCGTCCAAGGCCACGCTGATGCCTATACCCCGCGCAGGCGGCACAGCGCCGTCCTTCCCCGCTATCGGGTCTGATTCCATCCGGCCGCCATTCATACCCCGTCCACACAACCACCGGCGCATACCCGGGTCGTCCCCGATCACGCCTTCCCTTTCTGTCGGATCCGCCACACCGGTCCGCCGCCCGTATCCAGCGGGCGGCACTGCGCGCAGAGGCCGGAATATGCCAGGATCACCGGCATGGCTGAGGCAGAGAGAACGGGCACCGAACACGCTGAACAGCCCGCCGGGCGGCTGTCGGTCGTGGCCACCACCACCGACGGCATCCGGGTACTGACCCTGGCCGGGGAGATCGACCACCACACCGGCGACGCTCTCCGCCGGGCACTTGACGTCGCCGACATCCCCCAGCCCCGGGTCGTGTTGGACCTGCGCCAGCTCACCTTCATGGACTCCAGCGGCATCAACATCTTCCTCGCCGCTCACCGCGCCCTCAGCGAGACCGGCGGCTGGCTACGCCTGGCCGGACCGGCCGGTCCGGTGATGCGCACCATGCGGATCGTCGGCATCGACGCCGTCATCGACTGCCACGAAACCCTCGACCAAGCACTCAGCGACTGACCCCACGCGGCCGCCACATACCGGCGGTAGGCACGGCCCGGACCGGGCACTGATCCGCGGGGCCCGGCGGGCGTCTTGACACCGCGTGGACGGCCGGATTGACGGCCGGGCTACGCGGCCTCGGGGTTGACCTGGGCGAGGCCGACCTCATCGTGGGTACGGCAGCCGAGGCGATCGTCGGCGCAGTCATCGCCACCGGACAGGACCCCGCGCGCCTCGCCACCGTCCCCGTCCGGCACTCCGCCGAAGCCTCGTCCGCGCCGCACCGTCCGGACCCGGCGGTGACCGGTGCGGTGTTCGCCGTCCTCGCCGAGAGCTGGCCGCGACGCCCTCTGCTGATCCCGGCCGTCGACGCCGAGAGTGGCGATCCGGTCGTGTGCGACGCCGCCGCGGGCGTCCCACTGGTTCGCGCGGTCGCCGCGTCCAGCGCTTTCCCCGGGCTTGAGCCGCCTGTCGCCGTCGACGGCCGCCGCTACCTGGACGGCGCCTTGCGGCCGGCACCAACACCGAGCTGGCAGGTGATGCCCGCACGGTGGCGGTGGTCCATCCGCTCGCCCACCACCACACACACCCCACGGTCGACGGTCGACGGTTTCCACATCCTGGCCCCCATTCCGGCCGCGGTGTGCCTCCTGGACGCCGAGCAGAGCAACCCCGAAGCTGGGGCGCCGGCCGGATGCGCCAGGTCACGTGGTTCCGTCGCGAGCGAGTGGGCCCCATTGGCCGGGCTGCTCGGTGATGATCCGGCACGCCCGCACGATGACGTCCTCAGCGATCCAGCCCAGAGGTTCGACGTCCGCCACCAACGGTTCGTTGTCCGGGCCGCGCCCGACCTCGACGCCCTGCAGCAGCCAGGGCCGGGTACGGGCGTCCTTGACGCGACGGAGATGACAGTAGTCGTACAGCCGGCGGGCGACCCAGATGTGTGCGGGGCGTTCACCCCACCACTCTTCGATGTCCAGCGAGTTGGCCGACAGACCCGGGAGTCTGACGCCGGTCAGGTCGTCCTTGCTGCTTGCCAGGGGCAGGTCGCGCTTGGGGCCACAGGACCAGCGCACGTAGAGGCCGTGGCGTTCCGTGACGAGCCGGGTCAGCTCATCGAGGCTGGCGAGGACCGAAAGGCCTTCTGTCGTGCTCATGGTGCTGGTAGACCCGGGCCGATGGGCGGCCGCGGTTCAGGTCGTGAGGAGGGAGTCGTCCAGGGTCCGGGCACCTGTCAGCTGCTGCCGGGCGGCGATCAGGGCTGCGTCGATGTCGCGGGTGCCGGTCGACACGCACAGTGTGTAGACGATGTCGTCCATGCGCCGGCGGACCTGCGCACCGCCGCTTTCCGCGTGCAGGCTGCGCAGCGCGTCGTACTGCTCGATCAGGTTCCGCAGGACCGCGGGATCCGCCATGAGCATCTGTCATCGCCCCTTGTTCAATTACGTGGCCAATACATCGACCCGACTACCCCGAGCCCCGGCCGCCACACCTGTGCCTTCGTCGGGCCGACCAGGTCGTGCCCATCGATCACCGGCAGACGGCGGCGCGGGTGAAGACAGAAGCCGGAACCGGAGCGCCTGGTCACGCGCTCTTCCCAGCAGTCGTATGCTCCTGGCTTCGGTGTGGGGGGCGGCGGACCGGTGCGGGAGAAGGCCCCGGAAAGCACGGCTGGTAACGGCCCCGGCGCTCCGCGCGCCCGCGGCCGCCCCTGCTCCCCGACCGAGGAGGGCTTCAGGACGCGTGACGGTGTGTGGCGGTCGCGGCGGGCCCGATGGCTCCGGGGCCGAACTTGTCCCGGATGCGGTCCATGGCCGCCTCCGCGAGCAGCCGGGACTCGCGGGCCTGGTCCAGGCTGATCTGCTGGGCGACCCGGCCGGCGTCGAGGAGGTCCTCGCCCTTGAGGGCGATCCCCGTCAGCCGCGCCCGCTGCAGGCCGGCGGCGTCCATCAGCTGGTAGGCGACGGTGCGCAGGTCTCCCTCGTGCCCTGAGGGTTCGGTCAGGCGCCGGGTCTTCTCCCAGCTGGCACCACCAGCGAACTTCAGCGTGAGGGTGAGGGCCTGGGCCGCCTGGCCACGGCGGCGCAGCAGCAGCCCGAGCCGGACGACGAGGTCCAGGAGTGTGGCCCGGACGTGGGCGCCGTCCAGGGTGTGGTCGGTGAAGTGGTGGCGGACGCAGGCGGAGGCGGGCAGCATTCGCGGCACGACGGGGCGGAGGTCGATGCCGCGGGCGCGGTCGGCGGCGAGGCGTCCGGCTTTCCTGCCGAGCAGGCGCTGCACTGTGGCCGGGGAGACTGAGGCGAGCAGGCCGACGGAGTGGATGCCGTAGTCCTGGAGCGCGGCGGCCTGGCGCGGGCCGATGCCGTGCAGTGCTCCACCGGTAGCGGCCCGAGCCAGTCGGCGACCTGCTCGGAGGCGATGACGAGGACGCCTCCGGGGTCGCGAATCTGGGCGGAGGCGGTCGCGGCGACCGTGATCGTGGGTCCGATGCCGACCCGGACGTCGATGCCGAGGCGGGAGATGGAGCGCACCCGCAGCATCTCCCCCAGCCGCTGAGCGTCCGTGGCGTGGTAGCGCAGGGCCCCCTTGAGCTCGACCAGCGCACAGGTCGGCGGCAAGGCCTGGACTACGGGGCCCAGAGCGGCCAGAAGCTCCAGCACCTGCCGGTAGGCCTCTTCCGGGAGCCGGTCCGGGCAGCGGACATGCATCACCGTCGGCTGGGCAATCCGTGCCCTGTCCTTCATCGTGACCACCTCCACCCTCACATTATCGAACATATAATCGAACATGCGAGTGCGGGAGGCGCGAACGTCAGCAGGCGTCACCATCCCTCGCGACGGCCGACCCTGGCTTGCAGCCGGATCCTGCGTGACGAAGACGAACGGGGTGACCGGCACCCGGGATGTGCGGCGAAGTTCGCTGCCCACAGGCGGGTTCGTCATCACCTTCCGGTCCGCGCGCCGGAGTTGTCCCTCCCGCGACCGCGACGTGCGGGCGCAGGGTTCCCGGCCCATGCTGGGAACGAGGGGGCTGGGACAACGGAGGATGTGGTGAGGATGCGGACCGTGGTCGACCTCACGCGCTGCCAGGGCTACGCACAGTGCGTCTTCCTGGCGCCGGATGTGTTCGAGCTGCATGGCGAGGAGGGCCTGCTGTACGCCACGGCCGTCCCCGAAGACCAGGTGGAACGCGTACGGCAGGCGGCAGCGGCCTGCCCGGTCCAGGCCATCCTCCTCGGGGAAGAGGTGAGCACTGGTGCCCGATGACCTCAAGGACGGCCGTATCGTCATCGTCGGCGCGTCTCTGGCCGGGCTCAGGGCCGCGGAGGCGCTGCGCGAGGAGGGCTTCATCGGCTCACTGACCGTCGTCGGGGACGAGCCGCACCCGCCCTACGACCGGCCGCCGCTTTCCAAGCAGGTGCTGCTAGGTCAGGCGACGGCGGACACCACCGAGCTGCCGATGCGCCGCGACCCCGAGGCCGAGTGGCGGCTGGGCGTCCGCGCCACCGGTGTGGACCTGCTGGCCAAGCGAGTGCTGCTGGCCGACGGCGAGTCAGTGCCCTACGACCGGCTGCTGATCGCCACGGGGACCCGCGCCCGGCCGTGGCCCAACCCGCAGGAAGCCGCGCTGGACGGGGTGTTCACCCTGCGCACGCGCGAGGACGGGGAAGGGCTGGCCGAGCGGCTGGCCGCCGGGCCGGAGCGGGTACTGGTGATCGGCGGCGGCTTCACCGGCTCGGAGATCGCTTCCGCCTGCCGCGAGCTGGGGCTCGAGGTCACGGTCGCCGAACGCGGCCCCGCCCCCCTGGTGGGCGCGCTCGGCGGCACCCTGTCCAAGCTCGCGGCCGTCATGCAGCGCAACCACGGTGTGGACCTGCGCACCGGGGTGACGGTCACCGCCCTGAACGGCAACGGCGCCTTCACCGGCGCAGAGTTGTCCGACGGCGGCCGCGTCGAGGCGGACGTGTGTGTGGTGGCGCTGGGGGCGGTCCGCAACGTGGAGTGGCTTGCGGAGTCCGGGCTGGCGGCGGGCCCGCGCGGGATAGCCTGCGACGCCGGGTGCCGCGCCTTCAACATGTACGGGATCGTCACCGACGACGTCTTCGTGGCGGGCGACGTCTCCCGCTTCCCCCACCCGCTGTTCGGCTACCAGATGCTCTCCCTCGAGCACTGGGGCAACGCCGTCGAGCAGGCCGCGGTGGCGGCCCACAACATGGTCAACCCCGGTCCGCTGCAGCGCCCGCACCTGGCCATCCCCACGTTCTGGTCGACCCAGTTCGGACTCAACATCAAATCGGTTGGCGTGCCCACCTACTCCGACCACGTCGTCATCGCCCAGGGCTCCCTGGAGGCTCGCCGACTGGCGATGGTCTACGGCTACCAGGGCCGGGTCACCGCCGCGGTCACCGTCGACATGGCCAAGTCGCTGGACTACTACCGGCACTTGATCGAGACGGCGGCTCCGTTCCCGCCCCCGCCGGGCGCGCAGGACCGGGCGATCGCGGCCGACATACCGATCCCGTCTCTCGTACCGGATCCGTCGGGGCTGTCACACGGCCCGTCCGTCGCACTCACCGGCCACCTTCCCGACCGGCGGCTGACGGTGGTGTAGTCCGCATCCCGCCCGACCACGAGGAGCCATGATGGACTCCGCCACCTTGTTGGCACGCATCACCGACGACGCCAGCCGCCCCAACCCCTACCCGCTGTACGCGGAACTCCGCGAGGCCGGTCCCGTGGTGCCGCAGGCAGACGGCAGCTACCTGATCGGCACCTACCACGAGATCGCCGCTCTGATCCACGACCCGCGGATGAGTGTCGACCCCCGCTGTCGCGGCGAAGTGACACACAAGCCGCCGTTCCTGCGGCTCGACGACCCCGAACACCACCGACTGCGCACCCTCGCCATGCGGCCGTTCGGCCCGCCCCACAGCCCGGGCCGAATCGACGCCATGCGTGACGAGATCGACCGGATCACCAAGGAACTGCTGGAGCCCTTCGAGGCGGGTCGGCAGATCGACGTCGTCGACGACTTCGCCTATCCGTTGCCCGTCACGGTGATCTGCCGGCTGCTCGGTGTACCGCGCGAGGACGAGCCGCTGTTCCGTGCCTGGTCCGACGCTCTGGTCGCAGCTGCCGACGTCAGGCCCGAAGCGGACACCACCGAGACGGACAAGGCGGGCGACCAGGCGCGCATCGAAATGGGCGGCTACCTGGTGAACCTCGCCGAGCAGCGCCGTGGCCGGCCGGGCGACGACATGCTTTCCGCCTTCGTCAACGAGCCGGACCCCGCCCTGCGGCTCACCCAGGAGGAACTCGCGGAAACCGCCGTGCTGCTCCTCATCGCGGGACACGAGACCACGGTCAACCTGATCGCCAACGGGGTCCTCACCCTGCTGCGTCAACCCGAGCACCTGGACCGGCTGCGCCGCGATGATGCCGACCTGATGCCCCGAGCGGTGGAGGAACTGCTGCGTTACGAGCCACCTGTCCACATGCGTGAACGCATCCCGCGCGCCGACATCGAGGTCGCCGGCACCCGGATCCCCAAGGGCACGTCCGTCCTCATGGTGCTGGCCTCGGGCAACCGCGACCCCATGCGGTTCCACGAGCCCGATCGGTTCGACCCCACCCGCCCGGACAACGAGCACCTCGGCTTCGGCAGCGGCATCCACTTCTGTTACGGCGCCCCCCTCGCCCGCCTCGAAGCCCAGGCCGCACTGCGCGCGCTGCTCCCCCACCTCGGCACGGCCCGCCTGGTCCAGGACCCGCCGCCCTACCGGCGGAACGCCATGCTGCGCGGACCCCGCCATCTGCCCCTCCAACTCTGAGGCCCGGGCGGGTGGACGGCGGTTCCGCCGCGCGGGCGCGACCAGCCACAACGGGCCCGCAGACGAAAGACCGCCGTGGTCAGCCGTTCAGCAGGAGATCGGGACCCACGTGTGTACGGGGTAGGTTCGGCCGTAGATGGACCTGACGCTCGACAGGATGTCGAGTTCGGCCCCGGTCGGCGGGGCGACCAGCCGGAACGTCACCCACGCTTCCCCGACGGAGTCCGCCGTGCCGGATACCCCCGAGGTGTAGCCCTTCTTGCCGGGAATCCAGTAGTCGGCCCAGACCTGCTGCCCCGCGTAGTCGGCCGGGTAGCGGTCGTGCGAGAGGTGCACCGTCACGTCCACCGCGCGCACGGAGTACGGCCACGTGCCGACGCTGGTGCACTGCTGGAAGACGGTGGCGCGGGATTCTTCGCCCCCATACCCGCTGTCGACCCCCGTTGTGTCGTCCCGTGTGCAGGTGAGCAGGGGGCGGGTCCGGGTGGCGCTGTAGTAGGTGCCGTCGGTCCAGGCGACCTCATAGCTGATGCTCAGTGTCGCGCCGGCGGGCGGGTTGTCCACCGTGTAGTTGAAGGTGGCGTTGCCCTTGACCGGGTCGAACTGGCCTATGAGGGTGCCGTATTTGCTGGTGCCGGGGATGGTGTAGACGGCGGTGATCTTGGAGTCGGCTGGGCTGTGCCCGACCGCCTCCAGGTTCAGAGTGACCCGGTCCACGGGTACCGCGATGGTCGTCTTGCCGCTCCCGATAGTGTCGATGCCGCAGTGCTGGTCGATGTAGTTCGCC
The DNA here is from genome assembly GCF_044454765.1 of Streptomyces sp. NPDC051452. Taxonomy (NCBI): domain Bacteria; kingdom Bacillati; phylum Actinomycetota; class Actinomycetes; order Kitasatosporales; family Streptomycetaceae; genus Streptomyces; species Streptomyces sp. NPDC051452. The sequence continues at coordinate 1,046,976 of NZ_JBITEB010000001.1, read as the reverse complement.
ACCGGACCGTCCAGCCCGGCGAAGGCGGGCGACGCGCCCGCGGCGGTCAGGCCGATGAGCAGGGCCAGACTCGCGATCAGTGCTCTCCAGGTTCCCCAGGCTCTCCAGGACATGGCGGACGCTCCCTCAGTTGGCCGGTGCTGACGGTCCTTGCCACTTGTGGCGGCAGAGACGCCGGCACGACGCGCCCGGTTCCTGCTCGCGTTGCTTGTCGAAGGCCGAAGGTCGTCCATCACGGATGCCACGGTTCACGGTTCAGCCGGTTGCGGACCTGATCGGCTCGCTCGGGAGCGTCCGAGTGCGGGGTCGCGGAGCCCCCTATTCGTGCTCCGGCGGCATGCTGGTGAGCGCGGACGACGGTGGAGTCGACCGACACGAGCCAGTCGATGTCCCCGGTGGCGTCCGCCCGGGCCAGGGCGGCCCGGAGCATCCGCTCGAACGTGTCGTCCAGGGCCCACCGGCGGAACCGGGTGTGCAGCGTGGCCCACGGGCCGTACCGCACGGGCACGTCACGCCGAGCGGTCCCGGTCGACATGAGGCAGTTCATGCCGACGTATCACACGACCATGATCCATCGGGCAAGATCATTTGAAGACACCGCCTAGGCGCTGCGCGGCTGCCGGCCGGTCGTCTTCTTCGCGGTCTTCTTCCCGGCTGCCGTCTTCTTCGCCGCGGCCTTCGTGGTCGGCTGCTTCTTCGCGGCGGACTTCTTCGCGGCGGACTTCTTCGGTTTGGGCAGCTCGTGCACCTCGGCCGGACCTGCCTCCTGGGAACGGGAGGCCTTCGCCTTCTGTACCGACTGGCTCAACGCGGCCATCAGGTCCAGCACCTGGGCCGGCTCCTCCGGCTCGGGCGCCTGTGGGAGCGGCTTCGACTCACGCTTCGCCTCGATGATCCGCGCGACCGCTTCGGTGTAGCGGTCCTGGAACTCCTCGCCCTCCAGGTCGTCACGGGTCATCGTGTCCATCAACGCCAGTGCGCCCTCGATCTCCTCCTCGGTCACCTCCACCGGAGGCGGCAGCAGCTCGGTGGGGTCACGGATCTCGTCCGGCCAGCGCATCGCGTGCAGCACCAGGACGTCGTCACGGACGCGAAGCAGGCCGAGGCGCTCACGGCCGGACCAGGCGTACTTCGCTACGGCCACCTTGGCCGAGCGGCCCAGTGCCTGGACGAGCAGCTTGTAGGGCTTGGCCGCGACCTGGCCGGCGGGCTGAAGGTAGTAGCCCTCGGCGATCCGGATCGGGTCGACCGACGCCAGCGGAACGAAGGCGTCGATCTCGATCGCCTTCGCCGTCGGCAGCGGCAGACTGCTCAGATCCTCGTCCGTGATCGGGATGATCTGCGTCTTGGTCAGCTCGTACCCCTTGCCGATCTCGTCCTGGGGAACCTCGCGGTCCTCCAGCTCGCACACCTTGCGGTAGCGGACCCGGCCCTGATCGGCCAGGTGGTACTGGTGGAAGCGGATGCTGTGGTCCTCAGTAGCACCGACCACCTGGATCGGCACCGTGACCAGGCCGAATGAGATGGCACCTGACCAGATGGTTCGGGGCATGGCAGACCTCCGCAGTGATCCCGAGCACCATCAGGGTACGAACGGCTCGCCTATCCGGCGCGGCGAACGTGCGGGCCGGCGGTCACGGAAGCCGGCGAGCGGGGAAGCGGGAGCCGTCGCCGGACCAGCCTCAGAAGCGCCGCTCGTCGGTCCGGCCCCGTCATGTCGTCGTGCGACGTCGCGATGGTCGGCCGCGCTCCTTTCCCCAGCGACTCCCCAGCGACATCGACCTTCCAGCCGACCAGGGCCGCCAGCCGCGTCGGACCGCTCACCCGGGTCGGGGGCTCCAGCGCGCAGCGCTCGCGTCGTCCGCGCGGGCGCAGGGTGGCCGCGAGAGTTCGGTTCCGCGTTCTCAGCGCAGCTGCTCGGCCAGTCCGACGATGATGCCCTCCGGCCCGCGGACGTAGCAGAGCAGATAGCTGTCCTCGAAACGGGCGATCTCGCCGACGAGTTCGGCGCCGTGGGGGCGCAGCCGGGCAACGGTGTCCTCGATGTCGTCGACGGCGAACATGACGCGGTGCGTGCCCGGAACGTTGTGGGGCCGGTTGCGCGGCCCGGCGTTGATCACCGCGGGGCTGAGGTACTTCGCCAGCTCGAGCCGACTGTGGCCGTCCGGCGTCCGGACCATGGCGATGTCACAGCGGACGCCGTCGAGTCGGGTGCACTGGTCGGCGAAGAGGCCCGCGACCTCCGCCCTGCCCTCCAGCTCCAGACCGAGTTCCACGAAGAAGGCGATGGCGGCGTCCATGTCCTCGACGACGATGCCGACGTTGTCCATCCGCTGAACCGCCATGCTGGTTTTCCCATCCTCCTCGAGCGGCCGGTGGTGGCCGCTGCTGTCCCTGGGACGGAGCCGGTGGCCCGTCCTCGACATCCGCGGACCGCCCCTCTCCGAGAAGTCTGCATCGCGCTCGGACTGTAACGAGGTTGTGAGCGAATGAGTCGGGGGCGTGCTGGGCTGGCGGTTCGGCTGGTGGGTGATTCAGCGGGTTGTCGGCGTGACGGGCACGAGTGCGGTGCTCGGCTCGCGGTGGGTGGCACGTTGGGCGGCGCGGTCGGAGACCAGGCCGGCGATGGCGCGGTGGGTGGCCTAGTAGTGCTCGCGACGTCCGAGGAGCCGCTGCAGGGCGCGCCACTGCTTGTGCTCGGCGTTGGCGTGCTCGACGCAGATCCGGCGTGAGGATCGGCGGCGGCGCATCTCGCGCCATCCGTACCGCTCGGTCAGCGGCAGGTCCTCCAAGTCCTTCGACTTCTTCGGCGGTGCTGAGATCTGGTCGGGGAGCTCGTTGGACAGACCCCGGTAGCCCTCGTCGACCTCGGCTCTCACGTCCGGGTGGAGGCGGAGCTGTTCGGCGATGCCCTCGGTACGCATCGCGGTCTGGTCGTGCATTCTTCCGGGCCGGTCGACCCCGGACCACATGGTGCGGCCCTGGGTTTCGCTGATGGTGGTGGTCTTCATGGTGTTCTGTTTCTTCTTGCCGGAGACGAACGCACAGCGGCCGGGCCGGTGGGCCCTGGGGCGGCGGACCTGGGTCTCGGTGCCGTCGATGCGGAGCGTGATCCCTTCGGCTGCGGCATGGGCGAAGACATCGGCCAGCGTATGCAGCCGAAGCCCCGGCCGGTCGGGGACGGCGAAACCCCGCGCGGCCGGCAGCGGACGGATCTCGCCGATCGCCCTGGTGATGGTGGACCGCTCCCCGCCGTAGAGCTCCGCGAGAGCGGCGTGCGGGAGCTGGGCACGCAGGTGGACCAGGGTGACCAGTACCCGGTCGGTGAAGGCGAGGTCGTGCTTCGGTCCGGCACCAAGTCGCTGTCTGCGGTTGCCGCCGCGTCGCTCGTGCAGTGCGGACTCACAGCGCGCGGTCCACGGCCCGGCCAGCTCGTTGATCAAACCGCCGAGATGTGCACGGGAGATGCCGGTGAAGGCAGGATGGGACAAGGCCGCACGGGCGCATTCCTTCGTCATCACACATGAGGAACCCGTGCGGCTCTCTCCGCGTTACGGGCCGCTTGGGCGTTATCGCTGGTCGTGGTCCGAGAGCGCCGCCGTGGTGGCGCGGGCGAAGCCTTCCGGGTTGTCCAGCATGATGTTGTGCCCGCAGTCCGGGACCGAGACCACGGCCACCCCGGCCTCGATGAGCGCATCGGTGCCCGGGAGCGGGCCGTCGGCCTCGGGCAGCAGGTAGGTGCGGGGGATTTTCAAGTCCAGCAGGTGTTCACGCATGGTGGGGATGGTGCCGCGGGTGAGGTGGACCGCGCTGCGATGCAGGGCTTCCCGGCCTGCCAGGCGCATCGTGGACCACCAGTGGGAACCAGCCCGGTCTCGGATCTCTTCCCAGCCGCCTGCCAAGAACTCCTCCTCGGAGTACGCGGCGATGCCGCTGCTGCCCGCGGAGCCAGGTGCGGGCGGGATCGGGTCAAGGTTGGCGTCGACCAGGACCAGGCGGGAGACCAGTTGGGGGTGCCGGGCGGCCAGGACGATAGCCACCGAGCCACCCATGCTGTGCGCGATCAGCTCGGCGCCCGTGACACCCGCGCTGGTCAGGGCTGCGGCGAGCGCATCGGCGTGGGATTCCAGGGTGTAGTCGAAGTCCGTCGGCCGGTCGCTGATGCCGTGTCCGAGCAAGTCGATCAGCAGCGATCGACGTCCGGCGAGCAGAGGATGAACCGCGACCTCCGCGAAGTAGGCCGGCGACGTGGCGCCCAGACCATGGACGTAGACGCGCGACGGCTCCTGTCCCGGCAGCTCAACCCAGCGGATCTGGGCGCCCTCAGGCGTCACGGCGGCGTTTCGCACGGTCTGCTTCCCTTCACTCCGGATCGACGGAGAGACGAGAGTAGCCACCGAGCCTCGGTGCACCACCACCGCCCCAGCACTGGACGTTGTGCGGGCACCAGAAGCCTCGGGCCTCGACCAAGACATCCCACCCGAATTCGTTCACAACGTCGTAAGCCGTGCTCCTCGAACTGCCGGCACTCCCAGGGCGCGGACTCGGCAAGGGCTTGGGGGGCTCCTGACCCCGATGCCGGGCACAGGGGTCAGGACGTGGGAATGAGGGTGGACGTCCGGGAGCCGGCCCCTACCGGCCTCCGCAAGCCGGCTTACACGGGTGCCCGCGGTGCCGTCGCGGCTCAGTCGCGTACCCGGCTCTTTTCTTCCGCCGGCCGCGACTCGATGCTCGTGATCTCCCGGGAGCCGTCCGCGCGGCCGGCCGCAGCCCAGCGGACGGCCGGTTCCATCGCGACGCCCGCGGCGAGGAACAGCGCGCCGAGAACCAACCATCCGCCGGTGCCCCAGGAGAGGACGAGAGTGGTCAGCAGCAGCGGTCCGATGAGCCGCGCCACCGCGGTTCCGGCGCCGTAGAAGCCCTGGTACTGCCCCTGCTTGTCGGCCGGAGCGAGCGCGAAGCCGATCTCCCAGGATCCCGAGCCCAGCAGCATCTCGCCGAAGACCTGCACGCACGCCGCGACCAGCAGCACCAGCAGCGGCAGCCAGGTCGACCCGCCGGCCGAGGACAGCGCGAAGCACAGGCAGGCGAGCAGCATCACGATGCCCGCGTGCCGCACGGCGCGCGATGCCGACCCGAGACCGGTCACCCGGGAGGCCATGCGGACCTGGAAGAAGACCACGGTGAGCGTGTTGAGCACGAGCAACGCCGACACGGTCCAGCCCGGTGCCTCGGTGCGCTCCACGATCCACAACGGCAGCACGACGCTCAGCAGCGGCATGTACAGCAGCATGACCATGTTGAGCAGCGAGACCAGGGCGTAGGGGCGGTCCCGCAACACGGTCAGGCCGGAGCCAGCAGGGCGGTCCTCGCTCCGGGTCTGCCCGGTGTTCGGCACCGGCAGCCGCCACAGCACGGCGGACGCCAGGACGAAGGTCAGCGCGTCCATCGCCAACGCGGTGAGGTACGAGCCTTCGCTGTCGATCTCCAGGGCTATGCCGCCGAGGGCCGCGCCGAGCGCCAGGCCGGCGTTGACCGTCGACTGGAGATAGGCCCGTGTCTCGGTGCGCCGGGCGGGCTCCACCAGCGCTGCCAGGAGGGCCTGCCGGGCTGCCGCGAGACCGCACTGGCAGCAGGTGTACAGGCACACCGCGGCCAGGAACGCCGGATAGCTGCGGACGAAGAGGAGCGAGGCGATGGCGGCTCCCGTCGCCAGCGACATGACGATGGCGATGCCGCGCGGTCCGCGCCGATCGGCGAGATGCCCGAGCGGGACGCCGGCGACCGCGCCGAGCGCCCATCCGACGGTGAGCGCCGCGCCGATCTGCGTCGGCGACAGCCCGATCACCCGACTGAAGTACAGCACGGAACAGACGTAATAGGCGCCGTCGCCCACCGAGTTGGTCAACTGTGCCAGAGCCAAGGTCCGTGGGGACCCTTGAGGGGGGATGATCCGGCCGAGGCCCATTCGCTTCCTTCCGCGTGGCCCGTGTCCGACACGGGCGCTCCCGATGGCTTGCTCACCGGAGTCTTTCCGGCGTCGGGGCGCTGCGCCACCCCGACGACGGTTCGTGCCTGAGGTCGACCTACTTGGGAAGAGTCACGTAGGTGATCAAACAGGGTCTCGCGGACAAACCGCACCGCGTCGTCCCGCTCCGCCGGGGAGCCCGCGGTGACCAGGGATGCTCGCACGGGATCCGGACGCCACGCCGCAGGACGTCGTACACGTCGAGGGGCGACCGGCCGGGTCACACTGACAGCAGGCGTGCCGACGAGACGAGGTGGTCGAGGATGAAGTTCGGAGTGTCGACGTTTGTCACCGACGAGGGCATTGGCCCCAAGGCGTTGGGGGCCGCCCTCGAGGAGCGCGGGTTCGACTCCCTGCTGCTGGCCGAGCACTCGCACATTCCGGTCAAGCGAGAGTCCCCGTACCCGGGAGGCGGTGAACTGCCGCGGATCTACTACCGGACGCTCGACCCGTTCGTGGCACTCGCCGCTGCCGCTTCGGTGACCCGCGAGCTGCTCCTGGGCACCGGCATCGCTCTGGTGGTCCAGCGCGATCCGATCCATACCGCGAAGCAGGTCGCCTCCCTCGATCTGATCTCCGGCGGCCGGGCCGTGTTCGGGGTCGGCGCGGGCTGGAACCGCGAGGAGATGCGCAACCACGGGACGGATCCGACGGTCCGCGGACGGCTCATGGACGAACGCATCCGCGCCATGATCGAGCTGTGGACCAAGGAGAAAGCCGAGTTCCACGGCGACTTCGTCGACTTCGACCCCGTGTATGCCTGGCCCAAGCCGGTCCAGAAGCCGTATCCGCCCATCTGGGTGGGGGGAGACAGTGAGCGCGCCTTCGAGCGCGTCGCCGAGTACGGTGCGGCGTGGATGCCGAGCGATCTGCCGCTCGAGAAGCTGGGTGAACGCATCGCGCGTATGCGGCGGACGGCCGGTGACCGCCCGTCCGTCGTGGTGTACGCGGGCCGGCACGACCGGGAGGCGCTGGACACCTACGTCGAACTCGGCGTCGAACGCGTGCTGTTGTACCTGCCGACCCTGCCGGAGGACGAGACTCTGCGCACCCTGGACGACCTGGCCGAGGCCACGTCCGGCCACCGGTGACGACTCGCGGCCGCCGCTGAATCGGAGCTGACCGTGCCGGACATGGACGAGGACGAGGCGCGCCGCCGGTTCACGACCGCACGTGTGGCGCGGCTCGCGACGGTGGACGCGGGTCTGCGCCCGCACCTGGTGCCGGTCGTCTTCGCGGTCTACGGCGAGGAGATCGTCACCGCCGTCGACTGGAAGCCGAAGAGGTCGCAGCGGCTGAAACGGTTGGACAACATCGCGGCCCACCCGGCTGTCTGTCTGCTCGTCGACGCGTACGACGAGGACTGGGAGCGGCTGTGGTGGGTCCGTGCGGACGGTGACGCCCGTGTGCTGCCGCCCGGCACCGGGGGCGAGTACCCGGCGGCCGTCGCCCTGTTGCGGGAGAAGTACGCGCCGTACCGGCAGCGACCGCCGACCGGTCCGGCGCTCGTGATCGCCGTTCGCCGGTGGCACGGCTGGCGTGCCGCGTCGAGTGGTTGACCGTAGCGGCAGCGGACGCGCGGCCTCCGGCATCACTGGTACCGGTACGATCACGGCTCGTCGTCGCCGTCATCCGCTCGGCCACCCGGCGCCGCCGTTGCCCCCTCGCAGCGCGGTGTCGCTCCGTCCGCCGTCCCGGCACCGCTCCTCTCCCCCGGCGCGCAGTGTGCGCCGGAGCCCAGCGGCGGCACGCTCCCGCTGGCCCGTGCGGCAACGAAGTTGAGCGAGGAACACCGCCAGCGGCTGGACGCTGTGCGAACACCCACCACCGGGGCCTGACACCGACCGCGTCCAAGCGCCCCCGGCGCTCCCCGGCGCACCGAGTGCCGATTGGACGACGTCGATCGCTGCCGGTCGCGCGAGCGGCTTCCTCAGTCAGGGCATGGGGCGCCCGACGCCCCCTCGGAGGCATTCGAGTCGTCTCTGCGGCTCGTCGCCCTCGAGGGTGACGTTCACGCCGAGTCGCTCGCCGCCATGACCACTCGTACCCGCGCCATCGCTCGGGCCGCCGCCTCGTTGACCTCTTCGGCCGTCTTTCCGCGCAGGAGGATGTGGCCCAGGCGCTGGAGGTTGTCGTGGGGGGCGGTCAGGGTGTCGCCGGGAGCCGCGGTGACGGTGACGTCCTGGACGTGGCCGCGCCGGGGTGGGACCTCGATGCTGCCCAGGGTGCCGGCATGTGGTGCGAGCAGGAAGCGGACGGCGGCGGCGCGGTCGTGGTGGCCGGTGAGGTCGGGGCGGATGCCGAGGGCTGTCTCGACGCAGGCTCGGGCCTGGTCGACGCCGGTGGCTTCGGCGACCAGGCGCATGATGCCGTCGCCGGGTGGACGGGCGCCGACCTCTATGACGTGGGGCCGGCCGTGGGGAGTCACCTTGATCTCGGTGTGGGCCAGACCGTCGCGCAGGCCGAGGGCGGTGACCGCGCGGCTCGTGGTGTCCAGGAGGGACTCGCGGACGGCCGTGGGGAGGGTGGCGGGGACGGTGTGGCCGGTCTCGGCGCGGTCGGTGCCGCCGGTGGTGAATTTCTCGGTGACGGCGAGGTGGTGGACCTCACCCCCGACGACGACGGTCTCGACGCTGAACTCGTCTCCCTCGATGTACTCCTGGGCGAGGAGCGTGGTGTCGAGGGCGATGCCGTGCGGGAGTTTATGCGTCTCGGCTCCGGCCCGGCGGACGGCGTCGGGCAGGGCGGCGGGGCCGGACACGACGCTGACGCCGATCGAGGCGGCGTTCTCGGCCGGCTTGACCACCAGCGGGTAGGTGAGCCCGGCTTCCCGGGCGAGACGGGCGAGGGTGGCGGGCTCGCGGGCGGCGACGGTCCGCGGGGCGGGGATGCCGTGGGCGGTGAAGACCTCGGACATCAGGCGCTTGTCGCGGCAGGCCGCAGCCCGTGCGGGATCGTGCCCGGGCAGGCCCAGGCCGGCCGCGAGGTGGGCGGCGAGCGGGGTGAGGAACTCCCAGCAGGCGACGACGCCGTCGATCCCGGTACGGCGGCAGAAGGCGGTGAGCTGGTCGTAGGTCGCGGTCGGGTCCGTGAAGTCGGGGCAGATGGTGCCGGCGATCAGTCGCCTGAGTTCGGGCGGGTATCCCGCGTACATGTGCGGGTGGGTGACGACGTATGTCTCGACTCCGAGCTCTGCGGCGGCCCGCAGCAGGGGCTCACCGGCGGAGACACCGGCCTCCAGCACGAGGAGCCGGGGAGCGCGCGCGTTCTCGGCGGTGGGCGGGTCGGTTCCGGGTGCCATGCTCGGTTCCTTCGGTAGCGGGTGTCGCGTCGGGGCTTTGCGTGGGTCGAGCTGAGGTGAGCGGGCGGTGGGCTCCCGGGAGCCGGGGCCCGCGGCCGCTCACCCCGCCTGCGCGGTCGCCGGTTCCTTCGAGCCGACCTCCGTGCGGGCCCGGATCGACGGTGCGAGTGCCAGTTGACCCAAGGCGGCGAGCAGACACAGGCCCGCGCAGCAGAGCCAGAGCACCGGGGCGCCGTCGGCGAGCAGCCGGGTGCCGACGAGGGGCGCGAGGAGGAAGCCGGTGCCCCAGGCCATGCCGAGCAGGCCGTTGTAACGTCCGCGCAGGGCGGGCGGGGCGAGGTCGGCGACGATCGCCGCGGTGACACCGAAGACGAGGACCTCGCCGACGCTCCACACCGCCACGGCGAGCCCGTACACCGTGAGGTCGGCGGCGGTGGCGACGAGCGTGTTGCCCGCGGCGGCGAGGACGAAGCCGGCGGCGAGCACCCGGCTCTTGTCGAGGGCGGCCAGGCGATGGCCGATGAGGGGCTGGACGAGGAGGACGACGACGCCGTTGACGCCCATGATCGCCCCGTACGCGCTGCCGCCCAGGCCGTGGCCTGCCATGGCGAGGGGGAGGGTGGCGAAGGCCTGTTGGAAGACGGTGGCGTAGATGACGACGACACCGGCGAAGGCGAGCATGACGCGGTCGGCGACGACCGTGCCGTAGCTGCCCGTGACGTGGCCGGGGGACGCGGGGCGGGTCTCGGGGACGGCGAACCACACCAGGAGGCCGAAGACGGCGCACGCGGTGGCGTCCACCCAGAACAGGAGGTGGAAACCGTGGGAGGCGAGGCGACCGCCCAGGACCATGGCGGCGGAGAAGCCGAGGTTGACCGACCACAGGAGCAGGCCGAAGGCCCGGGTGCGGTCGGCGGCGGGGACGGCGTCGGCCACCAGGGCCTGCGCGGCCGGGCGGTAGAGGTCGACGGTGACGCCGATGGCGAGGCCGGCCGCGGTGATGGCGGGCAGGGTCCGGGCCTGGCCGAGGAGCAGGAGCGCGGCGGCGTTCGCGAGCATGCCGCCGGTGAGGGCGGCGCGGCGGCCCAGGCGGTCGGTGAGGAGGCCGCCGAGGGGCTGGGAGATGACGGAGCCGACGCCGACGACGGTGAGGACGAGCCCGACGGTGGCGAGGGGGACGTCGCGCGTCTGGGTGAGGTAGAGACTCAGGAACGGGCTGACCATGGCGCCGAGTCGGTTGACCAGGGTGCCCGACCACAGGACCCAGAAGGGACCGGGCAGCCCGCCGACGCGGACGCGGACCAGGGTCCGCAGCCGGGCCCGGTGGGGGGTGGCGGTGTCGGGCATGGGTCTCCTCGGTGACGACGGGGCCCGCGCGGGGGACGGGCTCGGCGGATGCGCCGGAGTCAGTGCGTGGCGGTGAGTACGGCCCGGTCGACCTTGCCGTTGGGCGTGGTGGGCAGGGCGTCCAGGAGGCGGATCTCGACCGGCACCATGTAGGCGGGCAGGGCGCGTCCGCAGAACTCCCGCAGGACACCGGAGATGTCGTCGGGCTGGGGCGCGGCGCCGTCGGCGTCCCGGACGGGGGTGGTGGCTTCCGGGGACAGGACCACGAAGGCGGCGAGCCGGGATCCGCCGCCGGGCAGCGGCAGTGGCACGGCGGTCGCGGCGGTGGCGCCGGGGTACTGCAGGAGTCGGCGTTCGACCTCGCCGAGTTCGACGCGGTTGCCGTTGATCTGTACCTGGGAGTCGCTGCGGCCCAGGAAGTAGTACTCGCCCCGCGCCCCCCGTACCGCGAGATCGCCGGTGCGCAGCACGGTCTGTCCGGACTCGGGGCACAGCGGGTCGGGCACCAGGGCGGCGCGGGTGGCCTCGGGGTCGTCCCAGTAGCCGGTGAACAGGGCGGGACTGCGCAGGTACATCTCGCCGGGGATGCCGGGACCGTCGATGACCTGGCCTTCCTCGTCGACGAGGAGGAGTTCGGCCCCCGCGTGGGCGCGGCCGATCGACAGGCGCTCCAGGTCCGCCGGGATCGGGTCGGGGACGTCCTCGAAGGAGCAGGCCATCGACTCGGTGGCGCCATAGCAGTTGACGATCCGCAGCCCGGGGCGTAGCTCGCGCAGCCGGCGCAGTTCCGGCAGGGGGAACTCCTCGCCGCAGAAGAGGACGGAGCGCAGGGTGTCGAGGGCGGCGAGGCGGGCGGGTTCGTGGCGCAGGACCTGGCGCCAGATCGAGGGGACGCCGTTGACGTGGGTGGCGGCGGTGTCCGCGAGGGCGCGCAGGAAGTGCCGGGGCCAGCGCACGAGGCGCTGTGGTACGAGGACGACGGCGGCGCCGCTGGCCAGTGCGAGGCCGATGTTGAGGAGGGAGAAGTCGAAGTGCAGGGGGGATGTGGAGGCGACGCGGTCGCCGGGGGCGGCGATGCGGTGTGCCAGCATGCCGCGGTAGAAGGCCGTGACGGAGCGGTGGCTCATGACAACGCCCTTGGGGCGGCCGGTGGTTCCCGAGGTGAAGACGATGTAGGCGGGGTCGGTCACGCTCGGGGTGTGGCGGCGGGGGCGAGTGGGCTGCGGGGCCTGTTCCACGGTGAGCGTGCCGTTGTCGAAGCGCGCGGTCCCCAGGCCGGCCGGCAGGTCGGTGCGGGTGCCGGCGCCTGCTTGGAGGTGCAGGGCGGGGCGGGCGGCGTCGATCAGGCCGCGCAGGCGTTCCTGCGGCGTCTCCGGGCTGACCGGGACGAAGGTCAGGCCGGCGCGGGAGCAGGCCAGAAGCACGGCGACGGATTGTGCCCCGGCTTCGGCCTCCAGCAGGACGCGGGCGCCGGGCTCCAGGGCCAGGGACATGAGCCGGCGGGCGTAGGCGTCCACGGTGTCGCGGAGTTCGGCGTACGTGGTGACCGTGACGGCGCCGGAGCCGGTGGGCTCCACTACCGCGGGGTCGTGCGGGGTGTGCCGTCGAGGGTCGAGCAGGAGGTCGTGGAGGAACTCCCCGGTGGCCTCCGGGTGGGCGGCCTGCTCGTCGTACACGGTCACGAGGTCCTTCCGGCGGGGTGGCGCGGCAGCGAGCACCACCGATACGTCAATTTCCGCATCACGGAAACATGATTCCACTTCGACAGTTCAGAACACTCTCACAACCGGCCGCCACTGGCCACCTCCATCGTCGCGACGCCGTCGACGGCCCCTCGAAATTGGCCTGGACACATCTCAACTCCCTATGACAGCTTGGGCTCTGCACGGAAAACTTATTCCACATGCCGGAATCCATAGGGAACGGAGTGCGGATGACCGCGACGGAACCTCTCTCGCTGGGCCAGCTCTCCGTCTGGCACGACATCCGCGACCTCCCGTCGGGCCGCCGGCACGAGCCGAACAATGCCGCGGTGTGGGCCCTGCCGCCGGGGGCGACGGCCCCCGAGGTGGCGGCGGCACTCACCGTCCTCGCCTGTCGCCACCCTTCGCTGCGCACCCGTTACGACCTGCGTGACCCGTACAACCCGCGCCAGTGGGTCGAACCACCTGGCGCCGACCCCGCGCATCTCCCGGTGACCACCGCCGCGGACCACGGCGGCGCCGCCCTCGAACTGGCCCGCCGCCCCTTCGACCTCGGCCGCGAACAAGCCTGGCGAGCCCAACTGGCCACAGGACCGGACGGCGTGGCGCACCTGCTCTTCGTCAAGCACCACATCGTGGCCGACGCCTGGGCGCAGGAGCTCCTGCGCCGAGAACTCCTCGCCGAGCTGGCCGGGCCCGGGTCAACGCATCCGGTGGCCGAGCGGCCGGGTCCCGCACACCTCGCGCGCGAGCAGTACGCCCCGGACGGGCTGCGACGTCGGCAAGCCGCTCTCGACCACTGGGCCAAGCTCCTGGCACGGGCCCCGCATGCCCGGCTGCCGGAGACCGGTGAGAACGCCGGTGAAGTCGTCCAGGCGACCTTGCGTTCGCCCGAAGCCCTCGCCGCCGCCCGAACCGTGGCCGAGCGGGCGCGGGCATCGGTGGCGAGCGCCGTCCTGGCGGCCTGGAGCACGGTCGTCGCCCGGCGGTGCGGCGCCACCTCGGCACTGGTCCAGCTGATGAGCGCCAACCGGTTCGCCGGGCGGTGGAAGGATCTCGTCTCCTCGATGAACCAGTGGGTGCCGGCTCTCGTCGAACACACCGACACCGATCTGGTGGACCTCGCCCGACGGGTCCACTGGAGCAGTCTCGCGGCTGTCCGGCACGGCATGCACGACGTCGACGAGGTGGCCGCCCTGCGTGCCGGGATACCCGAAGCGCCCAGCCCGGTCTGCGCGTTCAACCACGTCACCCTGCCCCCGGGCGAGAACGGGGACGGGGACGCGGATGAGGCTGGTGGCGACCACGCCAAGGCCACGCTCGACCGTGAGACGCCGTTCACCACCCTCGGACCGCGCTGCTACGCACGCTCGACGGACAGCGGCAGCACCCTGTCGGTGCGCCTGACCGCCGCCGGCATCGGGCACGAGGTGTGCGCCGACCTCCTGTGGGAGCTGCACGACACGCTGCTCGCCGCGGCACGGCGGCCCGGCCGCTGACTCCCGGCCCCGCCGCGTCCAGCGGACCCGCCCGCCTCGACCGTCCAGCGAACGTACGCCCGCGCCAAGGAGATCCCGTGTCCGACCACGTCATCGTCATCCACCGCTGGACCGACCGGTACGCCGACTACGCCGCCTACCTCGACCACACCGAACACCGCGTCAGCTACATCACCACCGAACTCGCCACAGACCACCTCCCGACCGAACTGGCGGCCGCCGTGCGGCTGGTGGACAGCACGGAGGACGAAAAAGCGGTACGCGAAGCGGTGGGCTCCCTGGTCGAGCACATCGGTGTGCCGACGCGGATCGTGGCGCTCCAGGAGACCGACCTGGACTTGGCCGCCACCCTGCGCGACGAATTCGCCCTGCCCGGCCCGGGAGTCGAGGAGCTGCGGCCGGTCCGCGACAAACTCCTGATGGCGCGGCGGCTGACCCGCGCCGGGGTGGCGGCGCCGCCCACCGCCGAGGCGCCGCACCACACCGCCGTGGACGCCTTCGCCGCGGTCCACGGCTGGCCGGTCCTGGTCAAACCCCGGCGCGGCACGGCGAGTTCGCACGTCACCCGGATCGACACGGCGGACCAACTCGCCGCCTACACCTTCCCCGCCGGCATCGACATGATCGTCCAGCCCTGGCTGCCGGACGAGATCCTGCACGTGGACGGCGTCTACACCGGACGGCGGCTGGGTGTCTGGCGGGCCTCGCGCTACCTGAACACCTGCCTCGACTTCACCACCGGCGACGCCCTCGGCTCGGTCGAACTGGACGACGCCGCCCTCCTCCAGCGCGTCGGCGCCCTGACCCAGCAGGCCGTCGCCGCTCTCCTGCCGCACGCCACCGTCTTCCACCTCGAACTGTTCCTCGGCGACACCGGCGAGCTCACCGTCCTGGAACTGGGGGCCCGACCCGGCGGCGCCGAGGTGCCGTTCGTCTGGCGCGAGGTGCACGGGGTCGATCTGATGGCCGCCGCCTTCGCCCACCAGACCGGCACACCCGACCCCACCCCGGCCGCGCTGCCCACGGGCGACCGGGTGGGCGGCTGGCTGCTGGTGCCGCCGTCGGTGCCCCAGCCCTGCCGGGTCACCTCGGTCGACGTGCCGGACTCCGGTGCCTACGCCCACCGGGCACCGGAGGTGGGCCGGTCGATGGACCGGAGCGGCTACGAGCACGCCGGTGTCCGATTCCGCTTCTCCGGCGCCGATTCCGCGGAGGTCGAGGCCGCCGTGCTGCGCACCGCGCGACAGACGGTCCTCGAGTGCGAGCCGGTGGACGCCGCCGCGCCGCCCCGGCTCGTCCTGGTCGGTTGCGGCAATCCGCCGTACCGCGCGTACGCCCTCCAGGCGCTGGCCGCGGCGACGGAGACGGCACTGGTCCAACCACACGAACCCGACTGGCAACGCGCCCACGTCGGCGACCGGTTCCTCGCCGCCGACACATCGGGCGCCGACGCCACCACCGCCGCCGTCGCCGGTCTCCTGACCGGACGTCCCGGCCCGGGCGCCGTCCTCACCTGGGACGAGACCTTGCTGGAGACGACCGCCGAGGTGGCCCGGCGCCTGGACCTGCCGCACCTCACCCCCCGGGCGGTACGCGCGTGCCGTGACAAGCTCACCACCCGCCGCATCCTGACCACCACCGGTGTGCCCTCCGCTCGCTTCCGCCACACCCACGACCGCGCCGCGGCGCGCCTGGCCGCCGAGGAACTCGGCCTGCCCGTCGTCGTCAAGCCCCGGTCCCAGGCCGGATCGGTGGGCGTCACCCTGGCCGACACCCCGGGAGAGGTGGAGCGTGCCTGGGAGCGCGCCGGCACCTCGTCCTTCCCCGGCATCGACGCCCTCGCCGGGGCCATCGTGGAGGAGTACCTCACCGGCCCCGAGATCAGTGTGGACTGTGTCGTCGAACAGGGCGTCGTCCGCGTCGTCAACGTGGCCCGCAAGCGCCTCGGTTTCGCCCCTTCGTTCGAGGAGGTGGGACACCTCGTCGCTCCCTGGCGCCACGAGCCGTGGGCCCTGGACGTGGAGACGGTCGTCACCGCCGCGCACACCGCCCTGGCACTGCGCACCGGGGTCACCCACACCGAGTTGCGCCTCACCCCGGCCGGCCCCCGCGTCGTCGAGGTCAACGGCCGTCTGGGCGGCGACTTCATCCCCCTGCTCGGACAACTGGCCACCGGTGTCGACCAGGTCGCCGCGGCGGCCGCCCTGGCACTGGGCCGCGCCCCGGCCCTCACCCCGAGCCGGGACCGCTGCGCCGAGGTCCGCTTCCTCTACCCCGAATACGACGCCGTCGTCCGCTCCCTGGACGTGCGCGGCGCCGCCGCCTGCCCCGGCATCGCCGACGCCGTCGCCCTCGCCGGGCCCGGCACCGTCCTGCGGTTGCCGCCGCACGGCATAGTGCCCCGCCTCGCCGCCCTGATCGCGGTCGGCGACACCCCCGAGGACTGTGCCGCGGCACTGGAGCGAGCCCAGCACGAGGTGCGCTACGCCCTCCAGCGGCTCGACTCCTGACCCTCACCCCGCCTCCGAAGAAAGAGAACACCGTATGTGGATCCTGGGCGTCAACGCGCCGCCGGCCGGCCACCACGACACCGCCGCCTGTCTCGTCGACGGCGAGGGCCGGGTCGTCGCCTTCTGTGAGGAGGAGCGGCGCAACCGCCGCCGTCACTCCCTGTACCGCAAGCCGCGCGGCGCCGCCCGCTTCTGCCTGGAGCAGGCGGGCATCACCGCCGCCGACATCGACGTGGTCGCCGTCGGCTGGGACGACGAGCAGCTGTATCCCGGCCGGTTCGCCGACGACGCCTCGTTCCTCGCCTACGCCGTCGGCCTGGACTTCGGCGACCGGCTCCCCGAGGTGGTGCGGATCGGCCACCACCAGGCGCACGCCGCCTCCTCGTTCTACGCCTCCCCGTTCAGGAAGGCCGGGGTCCTGGTCGTCGACGGGCACGGGGAGAACGAGTCCTCCAGCATCTGGACGTACGAGGACGGCCGCGAACCGCGGCTGGAACGCAGCTGGCAGCGGACCGCCTCCCTGGGCTACGCGTACGACGCCGCCTCCACGTGGCTCGGCTTCTCCTTCCTCAACGCCGGCAAGACCATGGGCCTGGCCGCCTACGGACGCGCCGGCGGCCTCAGCCCCGAGCCCCTCGTCTCCTTCGACGGCGACGACTTCCGGCTGGTCCTGGCCCCCCTGCCCGAACGGGCGGGACGAGCCGACTCCGAGGAGATCAAGGAGCAGTACGAGAAGGTCGTCGCCCGCTGGCGGGGCCTCTACAGCCGGATCGCCGGCGCCGACGGGCCCGGCGCGCCCGAGGAGCGCCTCGCCGACGACTCCCGCGCGGTGCTGGTCGCCTACACCGCACAGCGCCTGGTGGAGGAGACCGTCACCCACCTCGCCTCCCAGGCCCGCAAGGCCGCCGGCGTCGAGGACCTGTGCCTGAGCGGCGGTGTCGCCCTCAACTGCTCCACCAACGGCACCCTGCCGGGCCCCCTCTACGTGCCCCCGGTCCCGCACGACGCCGGCGTGGCCCTGGGTGCCGCCTGGAGCGTGCGCCCGCCCGGCCCCCGCACCGAACCGCTCACTCCCTATCTGGGCGTCGACGTCCTCACCGGCGGTCTGCCCGTGGACGACACCGGTGACCTGGTGCGTAGCGCGCTCGACACCGACGAGCTGACCGGCCTGCTCCTGGCGGGGCAGATCGGCGCGGTCGCCCAAGGCCGTGCCGAGGTCGGGCCACGGGCCTTGTGCCGACGCTCCATCATCGCCGTGCCCGACACCGCGGACGTCAACACCCGGGTCAACGCGGTGAAGAACCGAGAACAGTGGCGGCCCTTCGCCGGGGTGACCCGCGCCGACTACGGGGCCCTGTTGTGGGAGCAGCAGGAACACCTCAGCCGCTACATGCTCGGCGCCGCACGCGTCACCGACCTGGGCCGTCAGGTCGCTCCCGGCGTCGTCCATGTCGACGGCACCACCCGCCCCCAGGTCCTGCTCGGCGACGAGGCCCCGGTCGTCGGCGCGGTCCTGGACGCCCTCGCCGCCCAGGGAGCGCCCCCGGTGCTGCTCAACACCTCCTTCAACGACAAGGGCGAACCGGTCGTCGACACCGCCGCCGACGCGCTGGCCGCGTTCCGCTCCATGGACCTCGACTTCCTCGTCCTCGGCGACGAGCTGTACCGCAAGAAGGCCTCGGCGGGAAGGGGTCGCTGATGGCGGCCGGCCCGACGGCCCCCGAGCGGTTCCGTGCCTACGGCCCGCGCCAGCTCGACGACATCGCCGCCCGTCACCGCCTGCCCGAGGAGATCCGCGAGACCGTACGCCGCATCTCCCTCGTCCTGCCGTTCCGGGTCAACGAATACGTCCTGAACGAACTCGTCGACTGGGACCGCGTACCCGACGACCCGATGTTCCAGCTCACCTTCCCCCAGCGCGGCATGCTCCCCCTCGCCGACGAGGAACTCCTGGGCAAACTTTCCGCCGACCCCGGTGACAAGCTCCTGCTGCGGGAGGCGATCGCGGACATCCGCGCCGGCCTCAACCCCCACCCGTCGGGCCAGCGGCGGTACAACGTGCCGCACCTGAACGGCGTCGAAGTGCCCGGTCTGCAGCACAAGTACGGCGAGACGGTCCTGTACTTCCCCGCCCAGGGGCAGACCTGCCACGCGTACTGCACCTACTGCTTCCGCTGGGCCCAGTTCATCGGCGACGCGGACCTGCGCTTCGCCGTCCCGGACCCCGGCGGCCTGCTCGCCTACCTCGGCGCACACCCCGAGGTCAGCGACGTCCTGGTCACCGGCGGCGACCCCATGGTGATGACCACCGAGCGGCTGCGCCGGCACCTGACGCCGCTCCTGGCCGTGGAGTCGGTCGACACCATCCGGATCGGCACCAAGTCGGTGGCGTACTGGCCACAGCGCTTCACCACGGACACCGACGCCGACGACGTGCTGCGCCTGTTCGAGGAGGTGGTGGCCGCCGGCAAACAGCTCGCGGTGATGGCCCACTTCAGCCATCCGCGCGAACTGGAGACCTCCCTGGCCCGGCGGGCCCTGGCCCGCATCCGTGCCACCGGTGCCGTCGTCTACTGCCAGGCCCCCTTGATCGCCCACGTCAACGACGACGCGGAGACGTGGGCCGCGCTGTGGCGGGCCGAGCTGGCGGCCGGCGCGGTGCCGTACTACCTGTTCGTGGAGCGGGACACCGGACCGCACGAGTACTTCAAGGTGCCGCTGGCCCGCGCGGCGGACATCTTCCAGGCCGCCTACCGCACCCTTCCCGGCCTGGCCCGCACCGTGCGCGGCCCGGTCATGTCGGCCACGCCCGGCAAGGTCGTCGTCGACGGCGTCGAGGACACCCCCCAGGGCTCCTTCTTCCGGCTGCGGATGCTCCAGGCCCGCGACCCCGCACTGGTCGGCCGCCCCTTCAGGGCCCTCTTCTCGTCCGAGGCCGCCTGGCTGGACGAGCTGGAACCGGATCCGGCGACCCCGGCCGACATCGCCGCCGCCGTCCGCGGCGACACGCTCGCCGAAAGGAGTCCGGCATGACCACCGCCGCGCCACCGCCCCCCTCCGCGAACCTCGCCCTGAACCAACTCGTCGCCGAGCGGCGGGCCGCGGGCGAGACGTTGGTGCACCTGGCGTTCGGGGAGGCACGGCTGCCCCTGCTGCCGCAGCTCGCCGAGCAGCTGGCGAAGGGCGCGTCCCGCGCCGCCTACGGTCCGGTCGCCGGCGGCGCGGGCGTCCGGGCGGCGGTCGCCGGGTACTTCGCCCGGCGCGGCCTGCCCACGGACCCCGGCCAGATCGTCGTAGCTCCCGGCAGCAAGCCCCTGCTGATGGCACTGCAACTCGCCGTACCCGGCGATGTGCTGCTCCCCCGGCCCGCCTGGAACACCTACGCCCCGCAGGCCGCCTACGCGGGCAAGCGGACGATCGGCGTGCCCGTGCCCGACGAGTGCGGCGGCGTGCCCGACCCCGGCGCACTGCGCACCGCGATCACCCGTGCTCGCGCCGCCGGCCGCGACCCGCAGCTGCTCGTCGTCACCTTGCCGGACAACCCCACCGGCACCCTGGCCCCGGCCTCCCTCGTCCGTGAGGTGTGCGACCTCGCACGGGCCGAGGACCTGGTGATCGTCTCCGACGAGATCTACCGGGACGTCGTCCACGACCCCTCGGCGACCGGCTTCCTCAGCCCCGCCGAGGTCGCCCCCGAGCGCACCGTCGTCACCACCGGCCTGTCCAAGAACCTCGGCCTGGGCGGCTGGCGGATCGGCGCGGCCCGCTTCCCCGCCGCAACGACGGGCGGGCGTCTGCGGGACGGGGTCCTCGCCGCCGCCAGCGAGCTGTGGTCGACGCTGGCGGGGCCCATGCAGCACGTCGCCGAATACGCCTTCGCCGAGCCCCCGGAGATCGTGGAGCGGCTGCGCGCCGCGGCCCGGCTGCACGGCGCCGTGGCCCGCGCCGTGCACCGCATCGCCGTCGACGCCGGCGCCCGCTGTCGCCCACCGACCGGCGCCTTCTACGTCTACCCCGACTTCGAGCCGGTGCGGGCCGAGTTGACGGCACGGGGCGTCACCGACTCCGCCTCGCTGGCCCGCAGACTCCTGGACGAGTCCGGCGTCGTGGTCCTGGGCGGCCATCTCCTGGGCGACGATCCCGGCGCCTTGCGCTTCAAGGCCGCCACCAGCCTCCTGTACGGCGACGAGAAGGGGCAGGAGGAGGCGCTCTGCGCGGACGACCCCGTCCGCCTGCCGCACATCTCCGGCCAACTGGCCCGGATAGGCGCCGGTTTCGCCCGTCTCACCGGCCGTCCGGCCTCCGCTCACCCCCACCTGGAGGAGGCACGATGAAGGAGATCGCGCCCGACGCCATGTCGTTCCACGAACTCGCCGCCGCGGCCGACCGGTTGCTGGCCGCGATCGACGGGCTCACCGATGCCGGCGCCGCCGCCCCCTCGCGCCTGCCCGGCTGGACGCGCGGCCACGTCCTGAGCCATCTCGCCGCCCAGGCCCCGGCCCTGGAACGTCTGCTGACCTGGGCCCGGACCGGCGTCGAGACCCCGCAGTACGCGAGCCGCGCGGCCCGGGACGCCGAGATCGAGAGCGGCAGCCGCCTTCCCGCCGCCGCCCTCGTCTCCCGGGTGAGGGACAGCGCCACCCACTGGCAGGCCACGGTCGAGTCGCTGCCCGAGAAGGCCTGGGACGCCACGATCCGCCCGTTCACGGGCGAGGTGTGCACCCCGCGCCGCATCCTCGTGATCCGACTGCGCGAACTCGCCCTCCACCTGGTCGACCTGGACCTCGGCCACGAGATCGCCGACATCCCGCCGGGCGTCCGCGACATCATCCTGGACGACGTCCTCGGCTACTACTCCCAGGCCGACGGCGTACCGGCGTTCACCTTGCGCGACGCCGACGGCGCCCCGGTCGCGCGGTTCGGGGACGGCGGACCCGACGTCTCGGGCAAACCGTCCGACCTCCTCGCCTGGTTGAGCGGCCGCTCCGACGGCACCGCCCTGACCGCCCCCGGCGAACTGCCGTCCCTGCCCCCGTGGATCTGACCGACGCCACCACCCCCGTACCCCGGAGACCGCGACCCCGATGCCCGCTATCCCCGCCCCCGGTCCGCTGCCGCTCGACGGTGTCCGCACCGGCCTGCTCGACTGCCTACAGGTCAACCTCGCCGTGCTCGCCGACCACTTCCACGGCGCCGGCACGCATCTGCGCCTGGGCGCCCGCCTCGATCTGCCCCTACGTCTCCTGCCCGACGGGCTGCCCACCGCCGACCCTGCTCTGGACGACCGGCTGAAGAGCGCCGCGCCGCAGGCCGGCCTCGACCCGGTCCGGCGCTCCCACCTCTCCGGGACCACCCTGCTGGACGAGTCGGTGCGGCACGGCGGTGTCCTGTACGTCGTCGCCGACGCCTTTCACCTACCTTGGCTGCCCTACCACGGCAACGCCCACATGGAGCACAGCTTCCTGCTCGTCACGGGGCCGGAGGGCCTGTACATCACCGACGGCTACCGCATCGAGACACGGTGGGGCGCCGCCTCCCCCGGCACCCACGTCCTCGACCCCGCCGCTCTCCGCGGCCTCGACTCCGCCGAGGCCATCACCTTCGCCCCCGTCCCGCCCGCCCCGGCCACGCCGACGGTCGCAGCCTATGAGACCGGGCCCTACCTGACGGCGTACGCGACCTGGCCGGACCGCGCCCGTGCCCTGGAACAGCTCTCCGCCGAGACCTGGCTGTTGGCCCGTGCCCGCAAACTGCACGCCGCCCGCCGCGCGCAGGTCGCCGGCCACACCGTGGAGGGCGACGCCGAGCGGGCCCACCTCGCGGCGTGGGACAAGCTCGTCGAGCAGACCTACCTGGCCGCACGCCGCGTCGGCCGGGGCCGCGCCGAACCGCCGGGCACGGTCGAGCGCCTTGGTGAACTCCTCGCAGCCGACCACGAGGTGTTCGCCGACGCGCCCGTTGCGACGGACGGCGACGCCGTCGACCCCGAGCTGCGCCGTCGCGTGGCCGCCGTCGCCGCCGGCATCCTCGGCGTCCCCTCCGAGGTTCTGCTGGCCGGCGCCACCTTCGACTCCCTGCCCTCCTTCAGCTCCTTCCGGCTCGTCGAGATAGTCGAACGGGTCGAGAGCGAACTCGGCCGCGAACTGGACGCCGACGAGCTGATCCCCGAAAACCTGCGTCGGGTCGACGACCTGTGCCGCATCGCCCGCCCGGCGTGACTTCCCGAAAGGAACCGTTCCCGATGGATCCCCGCTTCACCGAACTCCTGCGACCCTTCCTCAAGTTGGCCGGTCCCGGCGAGATCACCATCACACCCGACACCGACCTGCGCCGCCTCGGCGTCGACTCCATGCAGGCGATCGAGCTGCTCTTCTCGCTGGAGGACACCTTCGGCATCGCCCTGCCGGACGAGGAGATGAACGACGCCACCTTCGCCACCGCCGGCAGCCTCTGGCAGGCCGTCTCGCGCCAACTGCCGGACCGGGCGGCGGAGGCGTCCGCGTGACCGCCGTACCCGACCTCACCGCCCGGCTCTCGGAAGTCTCCGAGGTGACCGAGACGCACCTGGCCCGCGTGGACCGGGACGCCGCCTTCCCCGTGGAGGCCCTGGACGCCCTGCGTGGCACGGGCCTGCTCGGTCTGCTCGTCCCCGCCGACGAGGGCGGCCTCGGCGGATCGCCCCGCGACCTGGTCGCGGCGGCGCAAGTGCTGGGGCGCACCGACATGTCCGTCTCCATGATCTTCGCGATGCACTGCCAGCAGACCGCCGCCCTCACCCGGTACGCCGACGACCGTCTGCGCAAGGACCTGCTCCCCCGCGTCGCCGCCGGCGAGGTCTACCTCGCCTCGGTGACCACCGAGACCGGCAAAGGCGGTCACCTCCTGAGCGCCGACGCCAAGCTGGACCAGGACGACGACGTCCTCACCCTCGACCGGTTCGCGCCGATCGTCACCGGTGGGGCCCACGCCGACGGCTTCCTCGTCACCATGGGCGCCCCCGGCGACACCACCGCGCACGAGGTCTCCCTCGTCTACGCCGACCGCGCCCAGCTCACCATCGAGGGCTCGGGTGACTGGCAACCGATGGGCATGCGGGCCAGCCACAGCGTGCCGCTGCACCTGACGGGCAGCGTTCCCGGCCACCACGTGATCGGCGGCCACGGCCGATTCCACGACATCGCCGCCCAGGTCTTCGGCCCCCTCGCCCACCTCGGCTGGTCGGCGGCCTGGCTCGGCACCGCGGCCGGCGCGCTCTCACGCGTTCTGCGCCTGCTCCGCAGCCCCGCCGGCCGGGGACGCTTCGACCTCTCCTCCGAGCTGCTGCTGAGCCGGCTCGCCCGCGCCCGCCGCCGGCTCGACGCCGTCCACGCCCTTCTGCACCGGGCCCTGGCGGACGTCGAGAGCGGCGGGGACCTCTCCCGGCCCCCACGCCAGCTCCTCCTCAACTCCCTGAAGGTCACCGCCTCCGAGGAGTGCCTGGCCGCCGTCGACGACCTGGTGGAGGCCGTCGGACTGCGCCACGGCTACCTCAAGGACTCACCCACCCGCCTCGAACTGGCCCTGCGGGACCTCAGGTCGGCCTCGCTGAATTACCACAACGACCGGTTGAACCTGGCCGACGGCCGACTGGCGCTGCGCGACCTCGGAGTGACCTTTGCCTGACGTACGGCCATCCCATACTCCCGGATCCCCCCGCGCCCGCGCCCACCCGAGCCCGGACAGCGGCACGCGAGACGACTCGGCGCCGACGCCTCCCACCGCGTCACCCGGCCTCGACGCGCTGCCCGCTAACGCCGACGGCGCCGAGGTCTGGGCGGCCCTCGGCGCGGCCGGGCTGCTGACCAGCGCCTACCGGGGCGGCGACGTCCGTGCCGGCGTGGACCCCCATGGCCTGGCCGGCCTTCTCGCCGCCGCCGACGCCCGCTGGTCCATTCCGGCCACCCTCTCGGCCAGCGTCCAGCTCGCCACCGCGCTGCCCGTCCTGGCCACCGGCACCGGGCCGGTCGTCGAACGGGCCCTGCGCCGAACCCTGACCGGGCGGGCCACCCTTGCCCTCGCCGCCACCGACACCACCGCCGGCACCGACCTCACCGCCCTGCGCACCGAGGCCGCCCTGGACGACGACTCGGTCCACGTCTCCGGCGGCAAGGAGTGGATCGCCAACACCACCACGGCCGAGGCCTTCCTGGTCCTCGCCCGGCACCGCCCAGGCCGCCACTTCACCAGCTTCTCCTGGGTCCTCGTCCCCGCCGACGCCCCCGGCGTGACGGTCCGGCCCGCGCCCTCCGCCCTCTACGCGTCCTCCGGCGCCGGCCATGTCACCTTCGACGCCGTACGGCTGGGCCGGGACCATCTCGTCGGCCGGGTCGGCATGGGGCTGCCGCTCTTCGCCCGGCACATCGCCGTCGAACGCCTGGCGGGCGCCCTGTGGGGCGTGGCCCTGTGCCGCCGCGTCCTCGCCACGACGCGCCGGCGCCTCGCCGACCGAGCCCACGGCGACGCGACCTTGTGGGACCTCCCGCACATCCGTCAGCGCTTCGCCGCCTGTCTCGTCCGGGTCCAGGAACTCAAGGCCCTGGCCGACCGGTTCGGCCCCAGTGTCTGCCTGCATCACGATCCCCGGGCCGCGGCCACGCTCAAGGCCGCGGCCGGCACCACCGTTCCGTACGTGCTGGGCGAGTGCGCCCAGCTGTGGGGCGCCGCCGGGTTCGCCGACGGCGGCATCCAGGAGATCCGCGCCCAGGCCGCCCTCTTCGGCATCGGCGGCGGCGCCACCGAGGTCGTCCTGGACACCCTCGCCGAAGGCGCCGACCAGATCCTGGCGGAGCTGGCCCACCCCGGCCCACTCCCGGTGGAGCCGGCCGGACGCGGCACGCCCGCGTGAACGCGGCGATCCAGGTCGAAGACGGCGTGTGGGTGCTGACCAGGGCCGCCGCGGAGGCGCCGCCCAGCGCTCACCCGGACGACCTTCGCCGCGCCGCAGGTCTGCCGCGGTGGCGGGCCGGCCGCTTCCTCCGCGGCCGAGGACTGCTGCGCGAGCTCCTCGCCACCACCGTCCCGCGTCTGGCCGGAGTTGACGTCGTCCTCGACGAGCGGGGAAAACCCTGGTTGGCGGGATTCTCCCGGGCGGGCGTGAGCATCTCGCACAGCGAGGGGCGACTGGCCTGCGCCTTCGCCGCCGGCCGCGCCATCGGGGTCGACGTCCAGCGTCCTGCCGACTCCGTCGGGGCCGGTCTGGCCCACCGTCTGCTGCGCTCCCATGCCCCCCGGGTCCTGGCTCTGCCACCCGCCGAGGCCGCCGAGACGGTGGCGTGGGTGTGGACCGCGCAGGAGGCGTGCGTCAAGGCCGCGGGATCCGGTCTCGCGGGCCGGCCGTGGGCCATCGACGTGGCGCCCGGCGCCTCCCGCGGACGCTGGGGGCCGTATCGCTGGATCTCTCTGCGTGAGTACTCGCACACGCCGCTGAGCTGTGCCTTCGAGGCCTGCCGGGAGGAGTGAACGGTGTCGCGCGCACCCCGGCGGCGCACGCACCCCACCCACCCGCGAACGTGCCCCCCTTCCACACCACTTGCGAAAGGCGATAGCCGCACGTGACACACGAGCACCTTCCCACCCTGCACGACTGGTTCGCGCGCACGGCCGCCGAGCATCCCTGCGCGCCCGCCCTGGAGATCGGTGACACCCGACTGACATACGCCGGACTCGCGCGCCTTTCCGAGCACCTGGCGGCGCGACTTCTCCATCTGTGCGGCGGCGAGTCACCGCGCAGGGTGGGACTGCTCACCGGCCGTACCGCCGTCGCCTACGCCGGTTACCTCGCCGTCCAGCGTCTCGGAGCCACCGTCGTCCCCCTCGGCCCCGGCTTCCCCGTCGCCAGGAACACCACCGTCGCCACCGTCGCCGTCCTCGACGCCATCCTCACGGACGGCACCTGCGACCACGCCGAACAGCTTCCCGCCCCCCTGCTGACCGTCACCGGCGACACCCTTGCCGACCTGGCGACCACTCCGCCCCCTCCCCTGCCGGCCTGCACCGCCGACCCTGACGACGTCGCCTATCTGCTCTTCACCTCGGGCTCCACCGGTACTCCCAAGGGCGTGCCCGTCCGGCACCGCAACATCTGCGCCTATCTGGCCCACGCCGTGCCGCGTCACGACACCGGTCCCGGCGACCGTGTCTCGCAGACCTTCGACCTGACCTTCGACCCCTCCGTGCTCGACCTGTACACGGCCTGGGGAACCGGCGCCACGCTGATCGCGGCGACCCGTGGGGACCTGCTGCGCCCGGTGAGGTTCGCCACCGACCGCGCCCTGACCCACTGGAACTCCGTACCGTCGGTGATCTCGCTCGCCGAACGTCTGCGCGCGCTCAAACCGGGCTCCCTCCCCACCCTGCGCCGCTCCGTGTTCTGTGGCGAGTCCCTGACACTGCGTCAGGCCCGGGCATGGGCGGCGGCAGCCCCGCACAGCACGGTCGAGAACGCCTACGGCCCCACCGAACTGACCGTCACGTGCACCACCTACCGGCTACCGCCCGACCCCGCCGACTGGCCCTCACCCGCCAACGGCACGGTGCCCGTCGGCTCTCTGCACCCAGGCCTGGAAGGACGCCTCCTCGACGGCGAACTCTGCGTCCGGGGCCCGCAGCGCTTCCCCGGCTATCTGGACCCGGCCGACGACGCGGGCCGCTTCCTCGCCCCCGACGGCACCGCGCACGACCCGTCCACCGCGCTGACGGACGCCCACTGGTACCGCACCGGCGACCGGGTGGCCCAGCTCACCGGGCCCACCCCGCCCGATGGACCGCTCGTACCCGGCACCCCCCTGGTCCACGTCGGGCGCCTCGACCACCAGGTCCAGGTGCACGGCTACCGCGTCGAACTCGGCGAGGTCGAGGAGGCGTTGCGCTCCCTTCCCGGAGTCCGGGAGGCGGTGGTCCTCGCTCTGCCCACCCCGGACGGCAGTGTCGAACTCACGGCGGCCTGCACAGGCCGGGTCGAGGAGGAGCCCCGCGACGCGCTGCGCCGTCGGCTTCCGCCCTACATGGTCCCGGCCCGCGTGGTTCCGGTCCCCGCGCTGCCGCTCAACGGAAACGGCAAGGTGGACCGGAGTGCGGTGGCGGAGCTGGTCGGTCACGAGGATCGACGATCGGAGACGAGAGCCTCGCCCTGAGCGTCACCGTCCCGGCGTGGTCCCTGACTGATCTTCGAATGGACATGGACAGGCGTCTGATCGTTGCGGTCGGTCGGCCCCAGACCTTGTCCAGCGAGCCATGGGGGGCGGCTGGCAGACGGCCAGGTCAGGGATACCCTCGGGCGATGGCGAATCGGGCGACAGCAGCTGGAGTAGGTCTCGCGCGGGTGATGGCGCACTGCCGGGGGCAGCTCAGCGGCAGCCGTGCACTATCTGGCGGATGCCATCGCCTCCACACCTGAGAACCCCGAGCCGTATGCCCTCCTCACTCTAGGGTGCAGCATCATCTGCTGGCGCCGGCTCAAGAACCACCATGCGTGAGGCCAGAGGACAGCGGCTGTCTACAGCGAGACCTTCCGCTCGTCGGCCTTGAGGCCGCGGAGTGTCCAAAGTCCGTACAGAGCCAACAACGGTTTGACGACCATCCATTCACCAGGGCGGTAGTCGTCCGCGCGCACCAACCTCTCCGCAAGATCGGGGCGCTGCCGCCGCAAGTACGCACGGGCCTTGAGCGCGTGAGCTGGCTGGGAGGCGATCTTGATGCGATCCACGTCTTCAAGCAGTGGGATCACGTTCGTGATGTTCTCCCACGTCGTCGCGCTTTGGTCTTCCAGGAGCACCGTGCCGTCGAACTCAAGCACCGACTTCGCGTAGTCAGCCATCAGCTGGGCCTCCGTGGCGCCGCCGCTGGTCGCACCGCCGCTGAAGATCACGCAGGTCGCCTGCGCCCCGTCAGCGGCGATGGAGCGGACCCCAGCACGGACTCGCCATCGGTTGATCAAGTTCGCCGTCGCTTGAGGATTTCGGTACCCCAACACCACCACGGCCGCGGAGGCGCCCCCCCTACTCCCCACGAGGGCTCGAGACCAGCGCCAGTTCAACCACTCGCCCCAGGCCAGGGCTGCAAGCCCAGCCATCGCCAGTCCCGTCCTTCGACGCATGCGGCGACTCTAGGACACCTTGGTATCGGACCGCGATGGAACCAGCCACGCTACAGACGACGCATTCTGTTAGGAGTTCTTAGTCAGACCCGAGGGCCAGCCGAGCGGCGAGCCCGGCGAATACCGTGCCACTGAAGATATTGAGTCCGCGTGCCACTCGGCGACTACGTCGCAACAGCGACGAGAGCCGGCCGGAGAGCAGACCGATGGAGGCATCGACGGCCAAACCCACGAGAACCAACGTGAGCCCCAGGACGAGGAGTTGTCCCACCGCGTGCCCAAGGCCCGGGTTGACGAACTGAGGCAGGAAGGCCACGTTGAAAAAGATCACTTTTGGGTTGAGCATGTTGGTGACGGCCCCTTGCCGGAACGTCTGCAAACGCCCCGGGACGGGCCTCGCGGCGGCCGTGGCCTCATCGCTGCGCAGGCCGGAGCGGTCACGGAACGCCTGAACCGCGAGGTAGAGGAGATATGCCGCGCCGATCCAGCGCAGGGCGTGATACAGCGACGGCAGTGACATGAAGAGCGCCGAGAGACCCAGCGCGGCGGCACCCGCGTGCACCAGGGCACCGAACGCCACCCCAAGAGCCGCCATCAGGCCCGTAGTCGGCCCGCCGCGTCCTCCCATGGCCACGATGAACATCATGTCGGGCCCGGGAGTGATGCATAGCGCGAATGCGGCGGCCAAGAAGGCCACGTACAGCGAAGTGTCCACCATGGCCGACATGCTGATCAAAGCGCCCACGCACGGCGACCCAATTCCAAGGACTGAGATGCCGGCGGCTGCCTGCTGCCTCGCCCACACGATGAGGCGTCGGGCACAGACAAGACTGAGTGCCTGGTCCGGCTCCGGCCAGGAACTGGGGCCAGGCACTCGGAGGCGCCGATCAGGACGGACAGGGCCCGGGTCGCACGGAACTGATCTGGTCGTTCAAATTGTATTGGGTGACGTTCCCCTTGTAGGTGGCGGCGACAGGCAGGCATCGCCCTGTGAAGTTGGTTCCCGTATAGACGGACCAGATCCGGCCATTGCGATTCCGGAGAGACGATGTGATGTTGTCGAAGTCCGAGGGGAGCGTCTTGCGTTCACCTTGGAGTCCCAGAACGCGACCCTGTCCGTCGATGTTCTCGAATAAGCAGAAGTTGGGGCTTGCGCAGCGGTCATAACCGCTGGCGCTCCCAGTGGACGGTGCTGCCGACGCCATGGGCGCGGTCAGGGCCGCGAGAACAAGCCCCGCTGCCATGGCCATACCGGTGGTCGTCGTCCGGAATTTCGATGCGGGCATGGTCTCTTCCCTTCATTCGGTGTGCCGTCACGGCGGCCGGTCGCTGCGTTATCTGATGGCACAGCCCCGGCCGAAGGCCGCAAGAACATCGTGGTGGCCAGCTCGGCCCTCTCGGTGCCCTCACGGCGTTTTCGGCGACTTACCCACCCTTTGCAATGCTCATACCGCTTCTTCCTGTTCACCCCTCAGAAGGGTGACCGGCACGCGCCGGACCGAACGGGAATCGAACTCGGCGACCCGGACGCTGTGCTGCCCGTGTGGGGTGTGGTCGTGACCCGTGCCGCGTGGTTCCGGTCAGCCGATAGGAGCTTGACTGGAGCGGGACTGGACGGCATCGAGGGTGGCGAGGGTCGGTGTATCGAGGGTGATCTCGCCGACCGCGATGTTGGCCTCCAGGTGGGCGGCGTCGGCGGTGCCGGGGATGAGCAGCACGTTCGGGGCGTGGTGCAGCAGCCAGGCGAGGCCGACCTGGGAGGGGGTGACGCCCAGCGACTCGGCCACGGCGTGCACCACCGGCTCGTCGGTCACCTTGGGCAGGCCGGGGAACGTCCCGCCGAGCGGGAAGAACGGCACCCAGGCGATGCCCTCGGCCGTGCACAGCTTCAGGATGTCCTCGTCGTCGCGGGAGAAGAGACTGTAGGCGTTCTGCACGCAGACGACGCCGGCGGGCAGGGCGCGGCGCAGACCGTCGAGGGTGATGCCGCTCAGGCCGACAGCGCCGATCTTGCCCTCGTCGCGCAGGGCGGTCATCACCGCGAGCTGATCGTCGAGGTCGACGACCTGGTCGCCCTCGGGACGCAGCCCGGGGCCGGTGTCCAGGCGGCGGAGGTTGACAACAGCGAGCCGGTCGACGCCCAGGCTGCGCAGGTTGTCCTCGACGCTGGCACGCAGCTGCTCGGGCCGCTGCGCCAGACGCAGTGGCAGGCGCCCGCCCGGGTTGGGGTCGGCGCCGACCTTCGTGACGACCAGGACGTCGTCCTCGGGTCGCAGTGCCTCGCGGATCACGTCGTTGACGAACCCGAAGCCATAGAACTCGGCGGTGTCCACATGATCGGCGCCCAGCTCGATCGCACGGCGCAGCAGCGCGACGGCCTCGCCGCGGCGGTCGTGCAGGCGCTCGAGCTGCATCGCGCCGTAGCCGATCCGGAAGACGGTGCGGCCGGCGAACGAAGCGGTCGTGGTGCTCATGAGGCTCTCTCCTCGGTCGGTGTTCGCAAGGCGGTGTACGACGTCGGCGGTCGAAGTCCGTTCCAGGCCATTGCGGTTGAAGCAGCGGACGGCGGCCTCGGCGATCTGAGTAAGCCGGAGTTCCTTTGCGCGTGTCGGTGAGCCGAGGCACCCCACCTCCCCATGGGGGCACATCCTGGGGTGGACCGGCAGAAGATCCGCACCCCGGCGGCCGGATACCGCGCCGGCGTCAGGCGCGGCGCGGGTCGGATCCGGCGCAGCGGACACACGTGGTCGCCGCCGGGCGGATCTCCAGGCGTTCGGGCGGAATCGTCCCGCCGCAGCCCTCACACTGCCCGTACCGTCCCTGTTCGAGTCGTTCCAGTGCCCGGTCCAGTTCTTCCAGGTGTTCACGCGCCTGCGCCATCAGTGAAGCGACGTGGGCACGCTCGAAGGCGGTGGTGCCCCCTTCGGGGTCGTGCTCGTCGTCTACCGCGATCAAGGCGTTCGCCGCGACGATCCCGTCGAAGTCTCGGCTGAGCGCGGCCGCCCGAGCGAGGGTGTCGGTGCGGTCGGCCGCAAGGCGAGCACGGACGGTCGAGAAGGCGGACGAGCCAGTCTCCTCAGGACCGTAGCGAGGTGCATTTTCCATGCTGCGACAACGCTGATTCAGCCTTCCCCATTCCCCCACCGCAGGAGGGCGGGCTGCCCGCGGTACCGAGGCCGCCGTATCAGGTGGCGGTGGGCCAGGTCCGCAGCAAAGCGGCGATCTCCCGGGCGGTGCAGGCCGGGGCAAGGAGCAGGTCTTTGAGCGCGATCGCGTCTTCACGGGCGGGCTTGACGGGAATCCCGGCGGCTTCCAGGTACATCACACCGGTAGCGGCGGCGACAGCGAGGTTGGAGCGTTCCAGCCAGCGGCATCGGCCCAGCGTGTGCACCAGGGCGGCGGCTTTGGCATACGGGCCGTCATAGATGGGCTGCTCGAACAGCTCGGCTCGGTGTCGTGCGACCGCCGCCGCGGGAACGCCGTAATCGTCGGGGGCTGGATCGTCCGCGCCGGCGGCCTCAGCGACCTTCAGAATCCAGGGAACGTCGATGTGCAGTTCCATCAGGCCGCGCGCGCTCCCCCGGGCGTCTGCTGTTCGTGTTCAGCGTCGTCGAATACCGCCTGGTGCTCGGCCAGGAACCGGGCGGCCGCATCCACGGCACGGGCGCGCAAGCCGCTGGCATCGTCCTGCACCAGCCGGGCCAGGTAGTCGCCGACACTCAACCCCAGGTCAGCGGCCCGCTGCTTCGCGAGTTCCGCGACCTCCTCATCCACGCGCGCACCTAGTTGCATCTTCGCCATACCGCCATGGTAACACCTGTTACCAAGGGAGGAAAGGTGAAGGGCGGCCCGGCGCGGTGCTCAGGAGAGCGGGACCCCGGCGATCGCGATGCGTTCCATGACGCGGCGCTGCGGATAGTAGTCGTTGATCGCGTAATGCTGGACCGCGATGTTGTCCCAGATCGCGACGGAGTCCGGCTGCCAGCGAAAGCGCACCTGGTACTCGGGGATCCGGGCCTGCAGCACGAGTTCGTGCAGCAGTTCGCGGCCCTCCTTCTCACCGAGGCCGACGATGCGCGTGGTGAACGGCTCGTTGACGTACAGCAGTCGGCGCCCGGTCACGGGATGCCGGACCACTACGGGGTGCTCGACCACCGGCAGGGTCTGGCGCAGCGCGGCGATCTGGTCCTCGGTCATCGTCGCGCCCCAGGTGGGCACCCAGTCGTGTACGGCCGTGAGTCCCTCGATCCGCTGCTTCGTCGCCTCGGGGAGGTTGTCGTAGGCGGCGCCCATGTCGGCCCACAGAGTGTCTCCACCGGAGGCCGGGATCTCGACGGCACGCAGTACCGACCCAAGCGCCGGAGCCGCCATGAACGAGTGGTCGCTGTGCCAGATGTTCTCGTTGCCCACGGCCATGGCGTCCTTGGCCAGCCGGGAGACGCCGGCCCTGTCGCCCCTGGGGAAGAAGGGGTTGGCTTCCGGTTCACCCCAGAGCCCGGCGAGCGAGGCGTGGCCCTCCGGACCGAAGTCCCGCTGGTCACGGAAGAAGATCACCTTCCATTCCAGCAGTGTCCGGCGGAGCTCGTCGGCCAGCTCCGCGCCGATCGGCCGGGAGAGATCGACGCCTGTGATCTCGGCGCCGATGTGCGGGGTGAGCGGGTTGATGCCCAGCATCCGGTACTCGCCGGAAGCTGTGCCGGGTGCCGTGCGCTCCAGGATGCGCTTGCCGAACCGGATCAGGGGCTTGTCGAAAACAGGGTGGGACGTCGAGACGTCGGTGCCGGCCATGCAGTCCTCCACACGGGGAACGACTGATTTCGTTACCGACAGTATCGATATGGGGGCATGAGGCCGCAAGGGTGTGGGGCAACGAACCTCACGAATCCGGGCCACACGAATCCGGGCCAGACGGCGTGGCCGACAGGGCCGTGTGGGGCGGTTCGGGGTCGGGGTCGCCGTCAGGGAAGCCGCCACATGGGACGGCCGGCGTCGCCGTCAGGGACGCGCCGCCACAGCACGTGCGACCAGGTCGACCACCTCGTCGACAAAACGTCCGTCGAGCGGCTCCTGCTCACCCAGCAGGCGGAACACCAGCGGCGCCGCCACGAGCGTCGCCGCGACCGTGACATCGGCGTCGGCCCGCACGTCCCCCCGCTCGATGCCGCGCTGCAGAATGGCGCGTGTCTGCGCCGTCACGCGGGCGCTGTACGTCGCGTACGCGCTTCGGGCGGAACCGGCCTTGGCCGCCGCGCTCATGAGCTCGGCCAGCAGACGGTCCGTGCCGGGCAGGCGGTAGACCTCCAGGCGCGCCGTCAGCAGCGCGTGCAGTTCGGCCCGGAAGTCCCCGAGGTCGGCGACGGGCACCGGGCCGACGCGGCTCTCCGCAGCGGCGAGGATCAGATCGTGCTTGGTGGGCCAGCGCCGGTAGATGGCCGGCTTGCTCACTTCGGCGCGGGCCGCCACCGCGTCCATCGTGACCGCGTCCATGCCCTGCTCCGTGACAAGGGAGAGCACCGCCTCCAGCACCACCCGGGTGACCCGCTCCTCGCGTGGCCGCCCCGGCCCCCGCTTCTCCGCCTGGATCTGCCTTCCTCCCATGACCACGAGACTAGAGGGCGCCCATCGCTCGAGACACACGAGCTGGGCGAGCGATGTCCGGACTACCGCGCTGCGGGAGCGCGGCGGGCGGTGAGCACGGGCTGGTAGTACCCGCTGGAGGCCGGACTGTGCCAGGTGATGTCGGTGAAGCCGGCTTCAGCCACGAACTCTGTCAGCTGTGGGGACGTCAGCGCCCAGTAGGTGCTCCGGCGGACTCGGACATGCCAGGTGTTCTCCGCGGGGATGAGCTGGAAGTGCTCCAGGTCGTAGCGCTCGCCGTCTTCATGCCAGTGCCACAGCTGGAAAGTGATCACTTGGCCGTCGCGTGTTTCCGAGATCTGGGGAGGTGTGGCCGTGGGCCTGGTCTGGCGCGTCTCGTCATAGGCCCGGACAGTGATCACCAACAGTCCGTCGTCTCGGAGCACCCGTCTCATGCCGAGGAGCGCCGCCCGGAGATCTTGCCCGGAGAGCAGGTGCGGGAGCGAATTGTCCGCGCAGAGCACGACGTCGAATGACGTCTCCTTGAAAGGCAGTTGACGCATGTCAGCCGCAGCGGCCGGAAGCCGGCTGCCCCGGGCCGCCGCCTCAGCGGCGGCGCGCGCGGCGGCGACCGGACTCAGGTCGCTGCCGACGACCTGATGCCCGGCCAGGGCCAGCCCGATGGCCTGGGTGCCGATTCCGCACGAGCAGTCCAGGACGGTGTGCGGTCCCGCGCCGAGAGATTGACGGAGGAGCCCGCCCAGTACCTCGGCCTGGTAGGCCATGCTCGCGTCCCAGTCCCGGAACATCAGGTGGTAGTCGTGGGCCAGATCGTCGTAGAAATCCCGCACGGAGAGCTCGGACATGTTTCCCACCTTAGTGACCGGGGAGCACGGGCACTTCAGACAGTGGCTGCCTGACGTCGGCCACCCCAGCGGACGCCCTTCTCGCTGCGGACACGGGCGCGTTCACGGCGAAGCGGTGGTTGTGAGGTTGGGCGTACGGACATCCAACGCCAGCCGTAGTTGCGACAGTTCGAAGGCGGTGCGCAGCACCTCCTGGAGTGCCGAGGCTGCCTCGAACCGCGGTCCCTGCCGCGTCGCTTCCGCCGGGTCTGGTCCGCGCGCCCCTGGAGGAGGCCGTACGGCACAGGCGCTGCCGCAAGCAGCCATCCTCTTCGGGGCGAGGCTGCTACAGGTCGAACTCCAGGTGCTCCACGTCCGTGAACCGCACCTCCTCCAGGCTGCCGGCGCGGCGGCCGCCGTCCTGGAAGTACACCTCCTTGAGCGCCTCGGCCGCGATCTCCTGAAGCCGGGCGTCGCTGGCGCCGGCCTCCTGGGCCTGGAAGAGGCGGGCGGCGTAGACGGGTGGCAGGGCGACGGTCAGGTGCCGGATGCGGTCCTGGTCCGTCGACCCGATCGGCGCGGTGTAGCCCATGCGGGCCCGGGTGTCGATGACGATGCCGCCCGTGCTCGCCGCCCTTGCCTTGGCCTTCGCCCGGATCTGCGGCTGCCACCGCTTCTTCACCTCCTGCTCCAGGCGCGCGGCGAGGTCCGGGCGGGGCTTTTTGATCTGGTCCTTCACGTACCGCTCGACGGTGCGCTGGGAGATCCGCAGCATCTGGGCGACCGCCCGGGTGCCCTTCATCTGCTTGACCAGGTAGCGCATCCGCGCGCCCGCGCTCTTGGGCACCGGGCGGGTGAACGCCTTTTGCACGGCAGCTTCCAGGCCGTCCCCGAACATGCTCATCATCGCCCTCCCCTACTCGCCGTTGTCGACGTCGGTGACGGTGCCGTCCTTGATGTAGCGGGCGAGGTTGAGTTCCGGTGCGTCGAACCGCTCGCGGACCCCTTCGCCCCACAGGACGGACTGGGTCCCCTCGTGCTTGACCAGGCCGGGGTTGATGCCGAGCTTGAAGCCGCCGGGCAGGGGCTTGCCGTCCCGGTAGGGCAGGAAGTCCAGCGGCGAGGGCCCGTCGACGGCGTAGACGACGCAGTCGGACAGGATCGCGACCGGGTACTGCCCGGTGAACGCCGCGTGCTTGACGATCTTCCGGTGGAGGTTGATCCGGGTGCGGGAGATGACCGCCGCACGAATGTCCGGCCGCCACGTGGGCCGGGACAGCGCGCGCCACGGCTCGCCCGGTCGCCAGCCTTCACCGCGCGGACGCTCGCGCAGCTTGCCCAGGCCGCCCTTGACCGTCGCCTTGATCGCCGAGACGACGATCGCCAGCTGCGGGTCGCGGCTGCGGTAACCGTCCATCGCCGCAAGGAAGTCGGCCGGCGTGAGGTCGGCGTCGACGCCGAGGTCGGCCATCGTGGCGAGGTAGGCGTCGCGCAGCCGGTTGTACCAGCCGTCCAGATAGCGGCCGTTCTCGTAGCGGACGTACGCCTCGATCGGCCGTACCTCGTAGCCCAACTCCTGGGCGTACGCGACGGTCGGCGTCGCGTACCAAGCCGGCCCCTCGGGGCGGTCGCCCTTCGGCGTGAACGGGCTCGGCAACAGGCCGCCTTCCAACTCCACCCGATCCTTGCCGACCTTCACCCGGGACAGATCGACGTGCGAGAGGTCGACCAGCCACGAGCCCGGCAGCTTCGGGTCGAACGCGGGCCTCTTGACGTGCGTCGGCGCGCCGAGGCCGACGACCAGGCCGTTGGCGCCGGCGGCGAAGGCCATGTTGACGTCGATGCCGACCAGGTGCCGCAGAGTGCACTCGGCATCCGTCATCGGCCGCGCCCAGTCGTACGCCTCCTCGAACAGCTTCTCCGCCGGGCCGCGGACGTGGAAGCGCGGCAGATCCGCCAGGAGCGGATGGCCGTCGGGGGCCTCGCACGGCGCCGGGTCGACCGGCTCCTTGCCCAGGCTGCCGGGATTGTGCTCGGAGTGCCGCTTGCCCTCGGCGTCCGGCTCGGAGGCGCGGGTCGCCGGATGAAGGGCCGTCATCAGCTCGAGGCCGGTCACGGCGGTCGATCCGCGCGGGGTCATCACCCGGGTCGCGTACGCGCCGAGCACCCGGGCGAGTTCCGCCGGCGGAAGCTGCCCGGCGTGGCCCCAGTGGCGGGGGTCCAGCGCGTTCCACGACGGAACGCACAGCTGGACGCACTGACGGTCCGACCCCTTGGCGGGGCGGTAGATCCGCGCCCACGGCCCGAACCCGCGCTTCGTAAGCTGCCAGTCGGCACGGGTCAGCTGCTTGACTACCTTGTGGCCCTCCGGGATCCGCCCGGCGCGCCGCTCCTCCTCGGTGAGCGCGACCGGCAGGCCGTAACGCTCCAGCGCGGCCTCGGTGAGCACGAGCAGTGGGTCGGCGTCCTTGCCCGGGCCGGACAGCTTCGGCTGCCCCAGCTTCGCCTCGCGCAGCGTCCAGTCCACCAGGGACGGCAGGCTCTTGGCGGGCACGTCCAGGACCAGGCCGCCGATGCAGTACGCGAGGACCTTCCCGTCGGCGTCGACGTCGACGACCGCGAGCGGCCCGTTCTCGAAGCGCGCGTCGGTACCGCCCGTCCCGGTATTCGCCGGGTTCGCCGGGGCGGCCTTCCGCGCGCTCGGACGGCGCGACGTCGACGACGTCCTGGTGGTGCGCGCCCGACTCGGCGCGTCCGCCGCAGCAGCGGCGACGGGGGCAGGCGTCTGGTTGTCCTCGGTTACGGACATGGCCGCAGCCCTGGAGGCCGGCACCGCGGCCGCAGTCCGGACTTCCGGAGCGGGGGCGGGGGCGGGCTCGCTGGTGAACGTCTCGGGCACTGCCGTGTCCCGCTCGGGTGCGGCGAGGTTGGTGGGGGCGGGGTTGGTGGGAGCGGGGTAAAGCTCCCCGAGCTGCGTGAGCATCCGCGCATACGCGTCGCGCTCCGGCGGTCGGGGCTCGGTCTTACCAGCCTCCCAACCGCTGACCGTGGCGCGCCTCACCTGCAGGGCGGCGGCCACCTCGTCCAGCGTCAGACCATGTGCCTGGCGCAGCCGCTTGCGTTCCGCCGGGGGCGGCAGTGGCGAGCGGGACGCGACCAGCGCATCGACCGCGTCGAACAACTCGGACATGGAACACCTCCCGTCCCACAACCCTAGCGTGACGCGTACGTTTCGCGTACCAAATGCGTACGGGTTACGCCCATGGTGTTGATCTCGCTTAGCCGCTGGTCCAGGGCTGGAGGCGGCCCTCGCTGGTGGTCCGGGCCGCGGTCCGGACCGCGCACGCGCAGGCTCTCGGCGGTCGCGGGTCGCAGCGGTAGCCGAGTGGGGTTGCCGGTGAGTGCCGGCTGATCGCTCTCAGGACCCCTCCCCCGGAATCGTACGGGGAGCGAAGGAGGAACAGGGCCGCGCGAACCGTCGGCGCGGCGTAGATAACCTGCGCGAATGAAGCGTCGACTGGGGCTCAGTAGTCAAAGGGTCGCGAAACTGGATTGGGCTGACAGCGATCCCTTGAGAACATCCCGGCATGCCCACGCCTACCGCAGAAGAGCTCCTTGCATCCGTCGGCGGCCTGTCCCCCGATGAAGCGCAGCGGATCGCCGACCACATCGATGAATGCCGAGACCTGCTCACGGCAGGGACCGACATGGACGGCGTCCAGCAGCACCTCAAGGACCAAGGCGTCTCCATCATCCGCGCCATCCTGATCACCACCAGACTCATCGGCGATCACCCCAGTAGGCTGCGGGCCGCACGCGAGATCGTCGAATGCAGCCCCGCCCGCGCACCCGACTCCGCACTCAGCAGACCAAGGCACCCAGCCCCGTAGCCGCAGCGCCGCGCACGGCGAAGGGGTCCGGCAACACCGGCGACGAGGCATTCCGGAGGTGCGGCCCGGCCCGTGCCCGCGACCACCGGCGAGCAGATCACGGTCGAGAACGAGGCCGAGAGGTGACCGTCAAGCTCGGCTTATGGGTCTCCCACGCCAAAACCCGACGCCACAACCTCACCAATGCCCAACACGCCGCCCTCACCAAGCTCGGCATCGACTGGGCGTGAGGAGGCTGTCGCGGCGCGGCGACGTGGCTGTCCGGGCCGCGAGGGCGAAGCCCGTGGGCTACTACCTCGCACGCGAGACACCCTCGCCGACGCGGCGACTGCATCCTGATCGCGGTCGGCGCCCGGGCGACGTCCGGTACACCCGCGCCCAACCGAGGTGGGACGTGAGGAACCACTGGAGTGCGGACACGTCCTGGCATGCCAGGTGACGGTCAAAGACCTGTGCTGGACGGCGAGGGTGCCCGCCGCGCCCGATGCGGGGGCCTCGCAGTGGGAGCAGAGGATCCTGTGCATGCCTACGCCGAGATCCAGGCCTGAATCCCTCACGCAGATGGCCGTCCTGGTCGCGGAGTCCCTGCTGGAGCGGGGCGGGCTGGATCTGCCGGACATCTTCGTCCGCTTCCAGCGGTGGGCGGCGACCTGCAGACGGAAGACGTCCTGACCAACGGCATGACCTGGGACCTCGCCGCCGCGATCCATTTCCGGGTCAACCAGCGAGCGGCGGTCCACTTCGCAGCCGCCGGCAAAGAAGCCACCGTGGACGCGGCCCGCCGCATCGCCGCTCTCACCCAAGGCGACCGCGCAGCTTGGGAAAGCACCGCGGTCTTCCATGAGCTCATCCGCGTCACGTTCGAGGACACCGACCCTCTCACCGCCCTCCCGGACATCCTGGCTCTTGTCCACCCCGACCACCGGGACCGTTACGCCACTGTCCTCGCGCCCGACTGGCACCCCGATCAGGCAACCGAGTTCAACGGTGCCGTCTGGCCATGCCTGGGCTCCGCCGTCTGGTCCCTGCGCACCACCGCCAGCTTCGAAGAAGCGACACGCGCGGCGATCGACCTCGGCGGAGACACGGACACCGCCGCCGCGGTGACCGGAGGCCTGGCGGGGGCGTACTACGGGCGGGATGCGATCCCCGCCCACTGAACCCAGCCCCAGTCCGGCGGGTCGGGCCGGGGCGGTCAGGGAGCGTCGCCGGCCCAGTCGAAGTGGGTTTGGTCGCCGGGGCGGGGACCGTACATCGCCCGGCCGCCGGCGCCGAACTGCCCCAGTTCGGTGGCCAGCGCGACGCCGGCGTCGACTTCGTCCCGCGTCCAGCCGGTGATGTCGAGCAGCAGGCCGTCCAGCGGGCCGCCGACCAGTTCGGCGTAGCCCCGGTCCCGCCGCGGGCCCGGGTGGTCATGGTCGGCGCCGTAGACCCGGCGGCGCAGCAGCTGCTCGTCATCACGATCCATCCGTTCAGCCTCGCAGCCGCCACTGACAACCGGATCCGGCGCGTCAGACGCGTAGGACAGGAGAGCTAAATGCCGCCGACCTTGCGCTCCGGCACAACCTGGTCCTGCCTGGTGCCCGTGCAGGGTGTGCTCGGCTTGGCGTTCGGCGGCGCTGGCCCGCTGCTTGCAGCAGTCACACAGGTGCGGGTAGGCCTCCCCTGGCGCGTGCCGCCCGGCGGCCTCGATGGCCTTCCTGCGCGGCGCGGTATGCCGAGCGGCTGATCGGAAGCCTCAAAACCCACAGGGCTCTCGCGATGCGGTTGGACCAGCGGGTCTTCGTCCCTGAAGGCACGATCACTGTCGCGGTGATCCGGCTCTGGCTCCGCTCGTGAATGCAGCTCAACGCGAGAGTCGAGTCACGATACCGGAGCCGGCGGCGCGACCGTGGTGACGGAATGCGAAGGACTGGCCTTCCTCCAGTGCGACAGGCTCTTCGAGTGCCACTGCCACCTCGGCTCCGTGAAGCGGCCGGACCACGTCAACACCCTCGGGCAGTGTGACGGTGCCCCACACTGCGACGGTGCGGACGTAGAAACTGAGGCGATCGCCGGAGCCCACCTCCACACTGCCCTGCTCGTCGGACAGCAAGGTGATGTCGGCGGTGAAACCCATATGGGCGCTGACCGAGCCTGGCGTGGCGAGCACTTGACCCCTCTCGACGGCGTCCGCGGCAACGCCACGCAGCAGCACCCCCACGTTCATACCCGCACCCGCCTCCCCGATGGACATCTGATTCTGCTCGATGTCCGCGATGAGAGCGGTCCTACTGGGACCCAAGCCGATGATCTCCACCGCGTCGCCCTTGTGCGCCCGGCCGCGTTCGATCCAACCCGTCACCATGGCCACTCTGCGCTGTTGCAGGAAAAAGATGTCTTCGACTGGCATCAGGAACGGCTTCTCTTCTGCGCTCGCCACTTGCTGACCTGGAGATCCACACATAAGTGCCCATGCTCCCAGGGCGGGCGCCGGAGGCGTTCCAATTACACGTGACCGCCGCACGGTCTGTCGTCGAACTCGCCGCCGCCCGGCTCGCGCGGCCGTGACAGCGCCTCCCCGCCTTGGTTCGACGTGTGTCAACATGGACGGCATGTCGAATGCGAGCGTGCTGCCGCTGCTCGAGACCGACGGCCAGGGTGTGGTGCCGTGCTGCCCGCCGCTGGCCGAGCGCCCGATGACCGCCGTGGAAGCCGAGACGGCCGCTCGGATGTTCAAGGCGCTAGGCGACCTGGTGCGGCTGCGGCTGTTCTCCGCCGTCGCCTCGTACGAGGACGGCGAGGCGTGCGTGTGCGACATCTCCGACGTCGGCGTCTCCCAGCCCACCGTGTCCCACCACTTGAAGAAGCTCCAGGATGCCGGGCTGCTCGCCGCAATGGGTCAGCTGCTGACCCCGCGCCCCGTCGCGTGACCACGGTGGGCGAGGAGAACCAGGCCGTGGGCCGTGGCGGGACCGGTGTCGTGATCGTGCCGTTGACGGCCGATCACGCCACGCAGGTCCTCGCCATCTACCAGGCCGGAGTCGACGAGGGCAACGCCACCTTCGAGACCGGCGCGCCCAGTTGGGAAGCGTTCGATGCGGCGAAGCTGCCCGAGCATCGCCTTGCCGCACAGAGTGCGGACGGCACGGTACTGGGCTGGGTCGCCGTCACGAAGGTCTCCGACCGGTGCGCGTACGCCGGGGTCGTGGAGCACAGCGTCTACGTCCACCCCGAGGCACGTGGGCGGGGCGTGGCTTCCGCTTTGCTCAGGGCGCTGATCGACTCCACCGAGGCGGCCGGGATCTGGACGATCCAGTCGGGCATCTTCCCCGAGAACACCGCCAGTCTCGCCCTGCACCAGCGGGCCGGTTTCCGTGTGCTGGGCACTCGCGAGCGCATCGGCAAGCAGCACGGCCGCTGGCGGGACGTCGTCCTGGTCGAGCGCCGCAGCCCGCTCATCGACTGACTTGGCGCCCAGTACCGCGAAGCTGCTGTCGCGGCTGTAGCGGGTGAAGGCGACCAGCACGGTCGGCCTCCGTGGGATGGGGCACGCCTCCCGCAACTTCCACGCCGACCTCATGGCGCGCATGGGGTACGAGGAGGAGGCGCGGCGGATCCAGGAACTGTTCCTCGCGGGACGCGGCACGAGGCGGTGCCGGCCGTCCCGGATGCCTTCGCGGACGAGATCTCGCTGGTCGGTCCCCGGGAACGCATCGCCGGGCGGCTGGAGTTGTGGCACGAGGCCCGGTGACGGACCTGCTGGCGCTGTCGCCGGACCGCCGCACCCTCAGGGTGCTCGCGGAGCTGAACTCCTAGCGACCCGTCCGGTAAGGAGGACAGGCTAGGCCTGGCCGTAGGCGGCGCCGCACTGCTGCTTCTCGCCCTTCACGGCGCAGACCTCGACGGTGATCGGCGTTCCCTCCTTGATGTTGCCGGTCTTCCAGCCCGACGCGTAGTACGCGCTGTGGCCTCGCG
Organism: Streptomyces sp. NPDC051452; assembly: GCF_044454765.1. Taxonomy (NCBI): domain Bacteria; kingdom Bacillati; phylum Actinomycetota; class Actinomycetes; order Kitasatosporales; family Streptomycetaceae; genus Streptomyces; species Streptomyces sp. NPDC051452. Next base: position 1,004,186 of record NZ_JBITEB010000001.1, on the reverse strand, counting down.
AGGTTGCCATGCGGTAGCCATCCGCGCCGACCTGCGTCGCCGCCCATGCTTCGATGCCCCAGCCGTCGCCCAGGATGTCGCGCACCTGGAGGGCGTCCCCGGGGGCACCCGGCTCGAGGTCCCCGGGGTCGGCGTTCCAGTCCGCGAAGCCGGCCTTCACATGGTCGTTGAAGACCTCGACACTGAAGCTCTTGCCAACCCTCTCCACACTGAACGTGAAGGTGGGGTCGGCGGCCGATGCGCTCCCGGCCCCGGTGACGACCGCCGCTCCGGTCAAGCTGGCCACGGCGATGGTCGTACCCAGAAAACGCTTGAAGTTCTGCACTTGTGAGAGATCTCCCCGCAATGATGGGCGCCTTGGTCGAAAGCGCCCGGAAGGTTGGGGGGACACCCCGCGCGCACGCACGTTGCTCGACCGCATCCCCCGCTTTACCTTGATCATACAATCCGTGGATCTCGCTAGACTCGCACAGGAGCGCTGTTCGTCGTGGCCGGGCATCTACCCGGTCCGCTTGAACAGCGCTCCTGCGGCCTCTCCACTGACGGCACCGAGGCCCGAGGGGTCGGCTTGTAGGCGATCCTCTCCGCCTACACCGCGGTCACCCCTTCCGGCGGCCGCGGGCCAGCCACACCAAGACGGCCGCACCAGCTGCCGCCAGCAGCAGGGTGCGGTTGTCCCGCGCCAACTGCGCTCCCTGGGCCGTCCTCTGCCGTACCGGTTCGGGCGCCTTCTCCTGCCACATCTGACCGGCCTGGGCCGCCGTCGCCTTGGCCTGCTCGGCGGCCTGGGCGGCCTTGTCCTTGACCGCGTCCGGGAGCTTGTCCTGTGCCTGGTGTGCCAGGTCGGCCGCCTTCGCCTTCACTTCCACGGCCTTGACCGTGGCCTGCTCCTTCAACTCGCCGGCCTTGATGGCGGCCTGCTCCTTGACCTCAGCGGCCTTCTCCTGGGCGCGTGCCTTGACGTCGGTCTTCGCCGCGAGCGCTTCGACCGTCTCGCCGAGTTCGGCCCGGGTCTGTTCTACCTGCTCGCGCAGTTCCTCGGGGCTGGAGGCGGTGGGCTCGTCGTGGGGCGGCTGGGTCATCGGTGGGCACTCTCCTTGATCTCGGCCACGTCGGCCTTCACGTTCTCTACCGTCTGCTCGGGCGTGGGCGGCCCGGCTTGGTCGACCTGCTTCTTTCCACTCATGGCCATCAAAGCGGCGATCACACCCAGTACGGCCGTGACGATCAGAGCCGCCGCCCACACCGGCAACACCACTGCGAGCGCGGCGATCACCGTGGCGACCAGCGCCTGCAGCATCAGGAAGCCGACGACGCCGGCGCCACCGAACAGGCCACCGCCCTTGCCGTAGCGCCTGCCCTTCTCCTTCATCTCCGCCTGCGCCAGGCGTAGTTCGCCTCGCACCAGCTCGGTCAGCTGGTGCGAGGCCCGCTGCACCAGCTCGCTCACCGGCTCCTGGCCGGAGCGGTCCGTGCCCTGCCCGGATCCGGCAGACTGCGGTTGTGTACTCGACACGGCGGTCACCACCCGTCCCTCTGATTTCCCGCACGCCGGCTGAGCCGGCGCCCGACCATTCCGATGAGCGCGGGTACCCCGGACGGGTCGGTTCAAGGCAGGCAGTCGGCCCGTCTCAAGGCGGCCGGTGTGGCTCGCGGGCGGCTTGGCACGGACTCGCGGTCACCGGGTTCGACCCGCGTATGCCCGCCTCAACTGCCCGTGCCGCTCGGCAGGTTACGGCGGCGACGAGGGCAGGCTAGATGCGGGGCGGCCAACTCAACCGGGCTGTCCCGGTTCGCTCCACGTTGGTGCACGCTCACCAGCTTGCGGCCGGGCCCCCGATGAGGGGACCCGGCCGCCGAACCGGCGCGGCCCTCACGGCGTGAGGACGACCTTTTCGCAGTGGTCCTTCTTGTTCTTGAACAGGTCGTAGCCGGTCGGTGCCTCGGTCAGGGGCAGCCGGTGGGTGATCACCCGGGTAGGGTCGATCTTGCCCTGCTCGATCAGACCCAGCAGCGGCTTCATGTACTTCTGTACATGGCACTGCCCGGTGCGCAGGGTCAGGGACCTGTTCATCCAGGCGCCCGCCGGGAACTTGTCGATCAGGCCGCCGTAGACGCCGATGACCGACACCACTCCGCCGCTGCGGCAGGACAGGATGGCCTGGCGCAGTGCGTGCGGCCGGTCGGTTTCGGAGCGGACCGCCTGCTTGGCGCGGTCGTAGAGGTGTACGTGGGTGGCGCCGTGTGTGGCCTCCATTCCGACCGCGTCGATGCACTTGTCGGGACCCCGGCCGCCGGTGAGTTCCAGTAGAGCCGACCGTACGTCGACGTCCTCGAAGTTGACGGTCGCGTAGCCCTGGGCGGCGGCCATGTCGAGCCGATAGGTCTCCTTGTCGATCGCGATGACCTTCTCGGCACCCAGGACCCGGGCGCTGTCCATCGCGAACTGGCCGACCGGCCCGGCGCCCCAGACGGCGACGACGTCACCTTCCTGGATGTCGCACAGCTCGGCGCCCATGTACCCGGTCGGCAGGATGTCGGACAGGAACAGCACCTGCTCGTCGGTGAGGTTCGATTCGATCTTGAGGGCGTTGACGTCGGCGAAGACCACCCGGGCGTACTCGGCCTGGCCGCCGGCGAAGCCACCGGTGAGGTGCGAGTAGCCGTAGATGCCGGCGGTGGGGTGACCGAAGAACTTCTCCGAAAGGCCGGCGTTGGGGTTGGTGTTCTCGCAGCACGAGTACAGTTCCGCGTGGCAGGCGGCGCAGGCGCCGCAGGCGATCGGGAAGGGTACGACGACCCGGTCGCCCACGCGCAGTTTCGCGTCGCTGATTCCGGGGCCGACCTCGACGATCTCTCCCATGAACTCGTGGCCCATGATGTCGCCCTTTTCCATGGTGGGGACGTAGCCGTCGAGCAGATGGAGGTCGGAGCCGCAGATCGCCGTCGAGGTGATCTTCACGATGGCGTCGCGGCTGCTCAGAATCGACGGATCGGGGACGTCCTGCACCTCGACCGAGTTGCGTCCCGTCCAGCAGTTCGCCTTCATGCCAGGGCCTCCTTCAGTTCGCCTTCGGTCAGCGGTCGGGCCGGGTGCTGCGGGAACTCCCCGCGGGCCCGCTTGCCGCCGGGTGCGCCCTCGGAGCGGACGACCTCGCCGGTTTCCGCGATCTGCTTGAAGCGGCGCAGATCGTCGTCCAGCTGCTGGTGCGGTTCCTCGCCGAAGTAGCGCGCAGCGGCCTTGCCCAGCGGGCCGCCGGGCAGGTCGTAGCGCAGGGTCACCCGGATCTCCGTGCCCCGGTCGCCGGGAGCGGGCTCGAAGCGGACCTCGCCGGAGTTGTCGACGTCGGCACCGTCCACGGACCTCCAGGCGATCAGCTGGCCGGGGACGTCCTGAGTGATCTCGGCGTCCCACTCGACCGTCTTGCCGAACGGGGCGCTCGCCCGCCAGTGACTGGTGCGCGGGCCGGTGACGCGCACTTCGTCCAGGTGGGCCATGAAGTCCGGCAGTCGCTCCAGGTCGCTCCAGAGGCTGTGGACCTCGTCCGGGGATTCGTTGACGGTGGTGGTCGCGGTCAGTTCCACTGGGGCACTCCTATGGGTGCGGGTCACGGCCGCGTAGACGTCGGTGGCCGTGATGGCGGTGACCGCGGCGGTCGCGGCGACGGTACGGCCGACGCCGCGGCCGTCGTGGTTCTTCAGGGCCCGGGTGAGCGCCGCAAGGTCTATGAGGTCGCCGCCGACGCGGCTCCAGAGCCAGACGGGACGCGGCCGCCCCAGCAGCCCGGTTGCCGCTGCCAGCTCGCGCACTCCGACGGCGGTCGTGGCCACGCGGTGTCGGGGGCTGTCGCCCACGCCCAGTGCCCGGGCGAAGGCCGCCGGGGCGGCGACCTGGGGCACGCCCAGGAGTGCGCTGGCCCAGCCGAGGCCGCGTACGAGCGGATCGTGCCGCAGGCGAGTGGTGGAGGTGGAGTGGGTGTCTGTCGTCATGGGTGCTCCCCACGTGAGGTGAAGGGAAGGCGGGCACTTGAGTGAGAAGGTGAGGCGCGCATGTCGGACAACGCCGGGGTTTCCACGCGGCCCGTGTGCAAACAGGTCCGTTCCGCAACGCCGTCGCCAGAACCGCGGCGCTGCTTTCGGTTCGCGGCGCCGGAGGCGGGCGGTGGCCGCTCGTTCCGGTGCGACCGTGGCGTGGGCGGTCACCGCCGAGCAGCCCCGGCCCGGGGCTGGGGCGATCACCGCCTCTCCCCCGCACCGGTGTGGGGGTAACGGGCCGGATGGCGGCTCTCGGGTCCCTTACCGCCTGTGGCCGTTCCCGTGTCCGTTCGGATGCGCCGGCGATGTTGAAGGGCAGAACCACATACTTTCCAGCCGGGACCTTGCGGACGGCCGGGTCGGCCTCCACGACCCGGCCCTCGTCCTTCACCGTGACCCTGCGCGGTCCTTCCGATACCGCTGCCTTCATCGAGTACCTCCGGTGCCGCGGTACGGCCGCGGCACAGCGGTGATGGTGACGGCCCGAGAAGCCTCACTCCCGGGCCCTGGTGCGACAGGTCCGTGGCCCCGGCACGCGTCTGACCCGTCTGACCCCGGCGTGGGTCCGCGGGCCGTTCACCGGTTAAGGGGGAACGGTCGTGCCGCCGTCGGGCCACCCGGCGACCCCGGCACTCCGGCGGCGTGCCGTCCGGGTCCCCGTCGCCTCCCGACGCGAAACGACCAGGCACCGATCGGCCGTCGGAATCTTCGGACCCGGACGACCACCGACCGGAGACGAACAGCGCCGACATCACATTGATGACCGTTAAACCACGTGACGGACGAGCACCCTCATCCTCACGGTGACAACCGTCACGGAGCGTGACGCACTCGGGGACTCGGCCAGGCTTCAGACGGTGGAGTGACTTCGTACCTGCCGCAATTGCCGCCATCGGGCGGGCGTTTGACCACGCACCTGACGCATCAACCAGGCGCGATGACCTCACCTATGCCGTGCCACGGGCGGCATCGGGTACTCGCCTCGGCATGGGATCCCTGAACTCACCGGTGCTGCTATTGCTGTTCGTCGCCAGTGCGGCCGTCATCTGGTACGCGGGTATCAAGTTGTCCGACACCACCGACGTACTCACCGAACGTCTCCACCTCGGCAGCGCGCTGGGCGGGCTGATCCTCCTGGCGATCGCCACCAACCTGCCGGAGATCGTCATCACCGTCAGCGCCGCCCTGGCCGGCCAACTCGACGTGGCCGTCGGCAACATCCTCGGTGGCATCGCCATCCAGACCGTCGTTCTGGCCGTCCTCGATGCCGCCGGGGTACGGCCGCGAGCCCCGCTGACGCGCCTGGCCGCCAGTCTGCAGCTCGTCCTGGAAGGTGCGCTGGTCGTGGTCATCCTGGCCGTGGTCGTGATGGGCACCCAGCTCTCGCCCGGCCTGCACGCCGCCCGCCTGGACCCCGCCTCCCTCGCGATCGCCGCGCTCTGGGTGGTCGGGCTACTTCTGCTCAATCGAGCCGGCCGGGGATTGCCGTGGCGGGAGGGCGGCGACGCACCCGACACCCAGCCCGAGCCGCGCGGCCACTCCCGCGGCAAGAAGGAGAAGGCCGCCACCGGCCGGGGAGTGAGCACCAGCCGTGCGGTGCTCGTCTTCGCGGCGGCGTCCCTGGCCACCCTCGTCGCCGGTGTCGTCATCGAGCGCAGCGGCGAGGAGTTCTTCGCCCGTCAGGGCCTGAGCGGCGTACTGTTCGGAGCGACGGTGCTGGCGGCGGCCACCTCCCTGCCCGAGGTCAGCACCGGCTTGACCTCCACCAAACTGGGCGACTACCAGCTCGCCATCAGCGACATATTCGGTGGCAACGCCTTCCTGCCCGTGCTGTTCCTCCCGGCCGCCGTGATCTCCGGCAAGCCGGTCCTGCCCGCCGCGCACGACACGGACATCTACCTCACCGGGCTCGGCATCATCCTCACCGTGATCTACATGGTGGGTCTCATCTTTCGCCCGGAACGCCAGTACGCACGCATGGGCATCGACAGCGTCACCGTGATCGTGGTGTACCTCATCGGCATCGCCGGACTGGCCACCATCGCAACATGACCGGACGACAACCGTCGGCGCGTTGGGCGGCCCATGTCTGGTCTCAGGTGGTCGGTGTGCAGCCCCTGCCGCTTTGCGTCGTCACTTGGTCTGGGGTCGAACGCGCGGGGCGGCGGGCAGGGAGTGCCGGTTCGTGAGCGCGGGTCGGTCTCATGCGCCTGGTCCAGGGCAGCGGGGCGGTCAGCAGCCATTCGACTCGGTGGGCGAAGAGGGGCTCGGGGACGGGCAACTCGACATCGGGGTGACGGATGTAGTGGCGCGTGACGGTGTCGGCGACGTAGTTGGTCAGGGCGTCGATGCGGTGGCGGCGGCGCGGTCGGGTACCGGCAGCGGTGGAGAGCGTGCTGAGGGTGCGCAGGACGGTGGAGAGACTGGCGTCGAAGCTGAGTTCTTCGGGTGGGCAGGTGCCGGCCACGGTGAGGGTGTCGGTGAGCGGGGTGGTCTCCAGGTGGGCCTGGCGCCGGTAGAAGTCGGCGGCGTGCTGTTCCTGGCGGGCCTGGTGGTAGAGGAACAAGGAGTAACAGGCGGGGGTGTGGCCGTCGCCCGCGGCGTACTGCCACCAGAAGCGGGCGCCGTCGTCGAGGCCGGCGACGTGGAGTGTGCAGCCCAGCAGCCAGGCGGAGTGCAGGTCGGGGATCTGGTCGGTGAGGAAGTCCAACGCGTTCGGGGTGAGGGTGGCGATGGCGGTCTCGCACAGCGTGTGCAGGTGCCGTGCCGCGGCGTGGTCTCGGGGATCGGGGCTGCCGAGCCTGTGCTTGGGGTCGGCCAGTTCGGTCGGGTAGGGGGTGTCTTCGTAGGGGACGGTGTCGTCGGGGACGGCGGACTGGGGATGCAGGCGGGCGCGGGCGAGGAGCTCATCTATGGCAGTCATGGCGAGCGGGGTCACTCCGGGGTCGCGGTGTTGAGGAGGGCTTCGACGGTGACGCGGGCGTGGTGGTCGACGGCGTGGGCGAGGGCGGGGGTGATGCCGAGGAGGTGAGCGCTGCGGTCGGTGGGCATACCGCACAGGTACCGCAGGATGGCCAGGTCCATCTGGTCGTCGGGCAGGCGGTTGATGGCGTCGAACAGGTCGATGAGTTCGGTCAATGCGACAAGGTGGCCAGGGGCGTTGCTGTGGTCGCGGACCGTGTGGGTGGAGAATGCGGCGGCGCGCAGGTCGGGATGGCCGTCCGCGCGGCGGGTGGCGCGGATCATGACCCGGGAGCGGAACAGGCGCCAGGCGTAGCGGTGAATGCCCGCGCTGGCGGCGGCTTCGTCCCAGCGGATCCAGAGGATGTCGAAGGTCTCGGAGACTACCCAGCGGGCGCGCCGGTCCGTGAGGAGGAAGGCGCGGGCGTAGTCCGTGTACGCGACCTGCACAGCCTCGGTGAACGCCTGGTAGGGCAACGGCGGTTCCTCGCCCGCGTGAGCGACTTGCCGTATGGAGCGGTGGATCCAGCCGTCGTCCTTGTGGGCCTCGCGCGCGGCCGCGGTCCACAGCCGGCGCATCGGGTGGGTGGGCAGGCCCAGAGCGCGAGTGACGCTGAAGGTCATCTCCCACAGGGGGTAGTTGCCGTTGCCGCGCAGGAGTTCACTGATGCGCGTCTTGGAGTAGCCGGAGCGCTCCACGAGGTCGTCGAGGGTGAGACCACTCGCGAACAGGACGCTGCGGACGGGTTCGAGCCACGCACGGTGCGATGGACCCGCGTCCGCGGAGATGGGGGCCGGCGGGCGGCCGCGTCTGACCGGCTGGTGCAGTGGTGGGGGCTGTGCCGGGCCGGGAGAGGGCATCATCGAACCCCCTCCTGACCGTCCGGCTCGGCCTCGGCGGCCAGGCCGGCGGCGGAGTCCGGGACGGGACCGGCATCGACGGGACGAGCGGGGCCCTCGTACGACGTGAGTGCCTGGACGATCTGCTGAACGATCAGGCCGAGCGAGGGCAGCAGGAGCGCGGCCGCGGCCGCATGTCCGAGCACGATCATGACCGTGCTCCATGTGAGGACCGCCGCCAGCACGGCCACGGTCACCACCTTCTTCGACACGAGCGACTCGATTTCTCTCAGGGTTCACGACAACCGGCCCTCTCTGCATCGGTGCTGAAGCGCCGTCAGGGAGGGATCGCCAGCATGACCCCATCGCGGCCCACAACGCCACGTGATCATGACGTCACGGAACAATGGCCAAACTCGCCACCGTGCGCTACCTTCCGCCACCCCGACCTCAGGAGGCTGTGGACCAGGACGCCCCGGGCCTCCTTGCCGGTTCAGCCGGGGTTGCGGTGATGACGCTGGGCGAGAAGGCCGAACAACAGCTGCCCGGCTGGCCCGGCTCTCATGGCCCGGCAAGGACTCTGGAGCGGGTAGCGGGCATGCCGGAGCGTCCCGGACGCCAGCCGCTGCCCGTGAACCGGGCCATGCGCTACGGGCAGCGCGCCCTGCTCGGCGCACTGCGCTCGGTGATGGCGCACGCCGGGCTGCGTGGCCCGTGGCCATCAGCCCAGTTCACCGTGATCCGGTTGACCAACGACCAGATCCTGGAGAACGTCACAGGCGTCGGAGCGACTCCGCAGTCCTGGCCGCTCGCCGTGGGCCCGGGCCAGGACAACGGCACGCCGCGAGGCAACGAGGTCGTCATGCGGACGCCGGGCCGCTGCCGCGCCGGGAAGCCCACGCACAATGACAGCGAACCGGTCTGTCTGGCACCGGAGCACCGGCAGGGTTACCGTGCACGGCTCGGTCGAGGTGGACGGGCCGTAGCGTGCCGCGTAGTGCGGCTTCCCCGTTCGGCAGCATTCGCCTAGATGTGAGTCGCCGCCGTCTACCTGTGCGCGGACGTGGCCCGCGAGGGCGACACGGAGCTGGTCCGGGCCTTCGCACGGTGGGCCGTCGTCACCGGTCTGGCGAGCGGCGCCGTCGCGCTGGCCGGAACGGCCGTGCTGCACGCGGACGCCCCGGAGCTGTTCCACGGCCTCGCACACCGGGCGCTTCCCCTGGTGGTGCTCTGCGCGATCAGGGCTGCCGGCGACCCGGCACTATCTCGCGGCGCGCGCGGCGGCCGCGCTGGGGGTGGCCGCGATCCTGTGGGCCTGGGGCACCGCACAGTACTCGGCCATGCTCGTCGGGAGCCTCACGGTCACCCGAACCGCCTCCCAGCCCGCCGTGTTCTCCGCCTGCGCTGCTGCCGGTCCCCGCCCTGTGGCTGCTCTACGGAACCTTTCAACGCGCACAGAGCCCGCACCCCGACCACCGGCGGCCGCGCTGAGCGGCGCGACCGGACGCCGGTTCCCACCCGCGGGGCACCGACGCTCAAGCCGTCCGCGCGGCGGGAATGCCCGAACGGACGGTCGCCGGCCGGGATGATAGGGGCCCCGTGGACGGCCACCGCTTGGCCTCCGCGCGAGTCCGGGCTGTCACTGTTCCTTGAAAGGCTCCGCGGCCAGGACCTCGTGGATGTCGAGGAATCGGCATTCGCCGGTCTCACTGTGCACCGAGATGCAATTGGGGCCGTAGTTGCGGTACTTCTCGTCCCGGGTCTCGATGTACTTCACGGACTGGAAGCCGAAGTAGAACAGTTCACCCTTTTTGGATGCGTATTCACCGTTGCCGAACAGCGCGACCTGGTCGCTCCACTCGCCGAACTTCCGTCGCAGCGCCTCCGCCGCCAATTGCTCGGCCTGGTCGATCGTGTACATCAATTGGTCCTCAGCAGTTTGAACGTCTTGTAGAGCATAGGGTCGACGAACCCGGTCTGCACATCGCAGAAGAGCACACGGCCCTGATGGTTCACGATGTTGAACACATGTCCCGCCGGGCCTTCTTCGGGCAGCGCCGCCACCACCCCCCGGGCACCATGGCCGGCGTCGCGGACATGGTCGACCATGTCCCAGAATCCGGTGTCCTTGAAGTCCCGGCCGTACACGCCTTCCAGCCGCTCGAGGGACTGGAACGGGATGTCGCCGGGGACGGCCTTGATCCCCTCGCCGGCGAGGTACCGGTCGAACGCCTCACCCAGGTAGGTGCAGTTGCTCATCCCTCCCTCCGGGTTGAAGTACTTCACCAAGTGGGAGAGGTCGGGTGTCTCGTAGGGCTTGGGCGGGAGCAGTGTCTTCTGTGGTGCGAGGCCGAGGGGGTCACAGGTCACCGTCGGCCGGTCCACGTAGGTGGCGGGGTTGGCCGCCGGAGCCAGCCCGAGCGGGTCCAGGCTGGTGTACCGGCCGACTTCGGGGTCGTAGTACCGAAGGTAGTTGTAGTTCAGGCCCGTCTCGGGGTCGAAGTACTGCCCCGGGAAACGCAGCGGTGTGTAGGCGCGGCTGTGCACCGACCACGACCGCTTGCCCCAGTTCGTGGTCCGGGAGCGCCAGGCGATCTCTCCGGACTCGTCGATCAGTTCGCAGGGAGAGCCCGAGAGGTCGGCCACGATGGCGAAGAAGCGGGCGTCCACCTCATCCTGCGAGGCTTCGGCCACGGTCCTGCGTTCGCTCTGTGCGACCGCTTCGGCGCCGTTGAGATGCCACGTCAGGGTCACCGAGTCGGCGGAGGAACCCCAGCTCGTCGTCTGTTCGCACAGCGAGACGCCGTCCCAGCTGAAATCCACGCGTTCCACGACGTCCACACCGTTCGCGGCGATGCGCTGTTTGCTCACGCGCCGCCCGAGAGCGTCGTACTCGTAGCGCCATACCGTGCCGTCCGGGGTGACGACCCGGGTGAGCCGGTCCTCCGCGTCCCAGCTGTAGCGCCATGTGTCCGGTTTGCGGGAGAGCCGGGTCTTCTGGCGCAGTACGACACGTCCGGCGGCGTCGTGCTCGTAGCGGATCCGGCCGGCACGCAGGAGATCGGCGCCCTGGTAGACGCGGTCCCCGCAGCCGTCGTCGCCGAAGGGGCGTGCGGGCCAGTCGGCCGACACCTGGTTGCCGAGGGCGTCGTAGGAATAGGCCTCCGCCCAGCCTTCCCCGCTGACCCGTGTGGTCCTGCCCGCCTGGTCCAGTTCCAACAACTGGTCGCCGTTCAGATGGTCCTGGATCCTGGTCAGGCTTCCGTCCGCGCGGTATTCGTAGGCACGCGCCTGGATCCGCCCGAGAGGACCGTCCACCGTCTGGGACGCCAGTCGGCCGATCATGTCGAACGAGCGGGAGATGCTCAGGGACTCGGTGAACCGGCGACCGACCTCGCGACCCACCTGGTCGTACTCCAGCGTGATGACACGTCCGTCCGCCAGGAGCCCGCAGGGCTGCCCCGCGGCGTCGAACCGCCAGCCGGTCTCGGCGCCGGACGGCGCGGTGCGGCCCTCCAGCCTGCCGAACTCGTCGTACCGGTATGTCACCTGCCGATCGTTCACGCGCTCGGAGACCACACGCCCCTGCCGGTCACGAAGCAGCGTCAGGTCCGCGTGGGCGTTGGTGGCCTGGGCGATCCGGTCGGTGAAGTCGTAGGCGTACGTCGTCACCTCGCCGTCGGCCGTCTTGCGAACGATCTGGCCGAGTTCGTTGTGCTCGAAGGTGACGACCTGTCCGAGGGCGTTCACGCGGGAGACCAGCTCACCGGCGGCGTTGTAGGAGTACCGGGTGACCCGGCCGCCGAAGTCGGTCTCCCGGGCCAGCCGCCCGACCAGGTCGTACTCGTAAGTCCAGGTCGACGCCTGGGGGTTGGTCACCGCCGTCAGGCGGAGTTCGCTGTCGTACCGGAACTCGTACCGTGAACCGTCGGGCTCGACGCGAGCGGTCAGCAGGTCGAACTGGGCGTATTCGAAACGGGTGACGCCACCGATGGTGTCCGTGTGGGTGAGGCAATTCCCCTCACCGTCGTACGTCCAGGACTCCTCGGTTCCGTCCGGGTTGAGCCGGCGCTTGATTCTGCCCTCGACGGTCCATTCCATCCGGCCGGTCGCACCCAGGGGGTCGGTGATGGAGATGACCCGTCCCAGCGCGTCCCGCCGGTAGCGCATGACGCCACCCTGGTGATCACGCACCTCGACGGGCAGACCGGCGGCGTCGCAGCGTATTTCGGTCACGCGACCGTACTGATCGCGTACGGCGCACAGATGGCCGGAGGCGTCGTAGGTGAAGGAGGTGGTGCCGCCTGCCGGATCGGTCACCGAGGTCCGGTTGCCGCGGTCGTCGAACTCCTGGCGGACGGTGCTTCCGTCGGGTCGCACCACGCGGGTGAGCAGGCCGCGGTCGTCGTAGGTGAACAGGGTACGTCGGCCGTCGGGGCGGACGATCTCCGTCGGGTTGCCCATGTCGTCGTACCGGTAGGACGTCGTACGGCCCAGCGCGTCGGTCTCGGACAGCAGCCGGTTGAACCGGTCGCGGGTGAAGTGCCTGGTGTTCCCGGTGGGGTCGACGATGGCGACTATCTGGTGCAGATCGTTGACGAGGTACTGCCGTACCGCGCCCTCCGCGTTGACCGCCGTCGTGGTGTGCAGTCCGGTTTCGGGGTCCTTGTCGCCGTAGGACAGCCGGAGGCTCATGTGGCCCTCGGTGCCGCCCTGCGCGATACACCGGTTCCGGTCGTCGTACGCGTATGCGTAGGCGTGCCCGTTGGTGTCCGTCCACGACGTGATGCGCAGCGCCTCGTCGTAGGTGAACGTGAGCGACTTCCCGGACGAGTTGCCGACGTCGGTCAGGTTTCCCTGCGCATAGCCGTAACGGATCAACGCGAGGTCGCGGCCGTCGTCGCCCCCGCCGACCAGGTGCAGGCCGGTGACCAGGCCCTTTGCGGTGTCGATCCGCAGGCGGTATCCGCCACTGTGGGCGATGCCGGAGGGCACACCCGTCTCGTCGTACTCGAACGAGATCCAGTTGCCGTTGCCGTCGTCGATCTGTACCAGCTCGGCCAGGTCTTCACCACGGTCGGTGAAATGCCACACCCGCCGGGACTGCGGATCGGTGACGGTGTAGCCGTCCGCCTCCCGGCTCAGCGGCCAGCGCGGGCCGTGCTGCGGCATGACGGGCAGGCCGGGCGCAGGGTGCGGGTAGAAGAGTCGCAGTCCGTCCTCGTGGAGGAAGGCGACGCCGGCGGGGGTGACGTCCAGTCGCTGATCGAGGGTGCTCGCCCACGACGGGCCGAACCAGCGCCCGTAGGTCAGGCCGGACTCCGCCCGGCGCTTGAACGCGAACGGCAGGGCGCCGGGGAGCGTGGCGTCCGTCTGTGACAGGTACATGGTGCCGGTGGCCAGGTTGACCGGGTCCGTACCCCCGGACTCCACATCGACCGGAGCGTGGCTTTCGGCCGCACCCGGGATCTCGGCGACACCGCCCTCCGCCGCGGCCGCCTCCGCGCTGTCGGCGGCGAGCGCGCCCTCCCCGGTCACTTCCGCGGCCGCTCCGGCCCCGTCCGTCGCCACGGCCAGTGCGGCCTGGGGGACCAGTTCCCCGAAGAACTGCGACGGGTCCGACTTGAACGACTGCCAGGCCGATTGGAGGGCACGGTCGGGATGCGTCGCCATGGAGACGACGCCGCCGAGCAGTTCCACCTTGTTCTGCAGGAAGGCGGCCGGATGCGTGAGGTTGTACGGGTCCATGGGGTCGAGACCGCGAGCGAAGTCGACGATGCCCGCGGTCCCCTTGACGGCTCCGGCCAGGAAATGCGCCGCTTGGACGGAGTCGGCCGACAAGAGGTCCGCGCCGTCCAGCTTGACCTGCTGAAGGGGCGGCGGCTCCTTCGGGGCGTGCTGCAGGGCGGCCCTCAGCTTGGTCTCGGTCTCACCGGCGATCTTGTTCCGCTGGCGCCGGGCCGCGTCAAGGATGTCCTGCGCCTCCCGCATCGTGTGCTCGCCGGGATCCGTCTCGGAGGGACGCGGTCCGGGGTCGTCGGTGCCCAGGCCGACCTTGAGTTCGTACGACTCGACCGTCTTGCGGTGCGCGTCCGAGGCGGACTTGCCCTGCCTGTACAGGCGGATCGCTTCCCGTGCCTGTCCCTGGGCCCATTCCACGGTGTCGGCCAGGCCGTTCAGCGCCGCGGCCGCGTCCTGACAGGCTGCTCCCGCATGCAGCCACTTGGTGGGATGCAGCGCGAACTTCTCCCGGAAGGTGTCCGCCGCCTCACCCTTCCAGCCGTCCGAGTCGACGGCCTTCATGCCGACGCCGACCTCCGCGAAGGCCGTGGCGAACGCGGTCAGGTGTTTGGCCTTCTCCCGGATCGTCGACGGCGCGCCGTGGATCAGATCGGTCGGCTCGGCGTCCGGCCCGAGTTCCCGCTCGCCGACGTGCGCACCGAGATAGGAGGCGGCCCTATCTCCACCATGGCGCACCTTCTGGGCCACGCCGTGCGCGCCGACCTCGTCGAGTGCGTCACCGGTGAGGTCCGCTCCCTCGTCGATCAGGTGCCCGGTGCCGCGCTTGGCGTGATCGTAGAGGTTCTTGCCCCCGCTCAGCAGGTCGCCACCGAGCTTGCCCCAGTCCGACATCAGCCCCGCCCTTCCTGCTTCAGGCCGAGTGCCTTGTTCACCGCTGCGTTGTAGTCGTCCTGGTCCATGCCGAGAGCGATCGGCGCGGCCTCCACGCCGGGAAGCGTCTCCGATGTCGCCACGTCGCGGGCCATTCCCTTGACGACCTGCTCCGAGGCATGGGCACTGTTGCGGAACGACTGCTCGCTGTAGTCCGGATGCAGCCAGGCCGGAGTGGACAGTTGGTTCCAGCTCTGGTTCTCGATCTGCTGCTCGGAGGCGTACGGATTGCCTTCCAGGGAGTTGAGCCCGACCTTGAAGGAGTTCTTCACGAGCTGGTCCGTCTGGTACATCGTCCCCGCGGAGAGGCCGACCGCCGCCGCGAACGCGTTTCCCTCGTCGACCAGGGCCCGTACTCCCCATTGCCAGCGTTCGCAGAACGTGTGGAAGGCGGCCCCGACGGTGTCGTCACCGATCGTCATGCCGTCCATCTCGAGGTCGTCGAAGCCCCTTCCCACACCCGACCAGCCCACCTTGTCGGTGAAGCCCAGACTGCCCAGCTCCGCAAGGGCCTTGTTGATGCCGTCCGCGATCAGATCCAGGCCGAAGAGCCGCAGATCGGCAGCCCTGCCCGAGCCCGCGGGAGAGTGATCGTGTCCCTCGACGGCACCACCGCCCGCACCGGGAATCGCCTCCATTACTCGCCCTTCTCCGTGCCATCGAACAACGACCCGGCGGATACCGGCCCGTCCACCGCGACGCCCTCCGGCACTACTCCCACCACCGGCGGCAGCACCCGTCCGTGTTCGCCGTCCGCCACGTCCACCAACACCCCGCAGGGCATTCCCGACTCGGCCACCGTGGGTACGGCCGCGTCCAGCAGAGCGGCACCCCACACACGCCAGTAGCGCCAATTCCGTTCCGCTTCGCCCCTGGCCACCGCATACCGTGCCAGCGCTGCCTCACCGGTGAACGCGAGAATCCAGCGGATCCCGCCGACATCCACCGTCAGGGGTGCTTCCCGGTCACCGCCGCCGGTCAGCGCGTCCACCGGCACCAGGACGCTCGACCGTCGGAACTCACCGAGTTCGGCCCTGAGTTGATGCTGCCGGGCCTTCATCCGTGCGGGATCCCCGCCGGGGGGCGGTCCGGCTGCTGGTGGCTGGGCGGGTGTCCGGTCCGCCGGGACTTCCACCACCGGGGCGGCGATGTTCGATTGGCCGGTGGTCGACGGGCCGGTGGTCGATTGGCCGGTGGCGATTACCGTCTGCTCGGCGATGTCCCTCAACCGCGAACGGTGCGAGGCCTGCGCCACCGCGCCCATCGCCGCGCTGCCGGGGTTCTCCTGCCGTTCGGCTTGCCGCTCAGCCACGGTGCGGTCGTGTGCACCCGACGCCGTTGCTTGCTCGTCCACCCTCAAGTCCCTGCCGCGGGGCGGCCACTCAACCCCGCCTCATGATCAAACTCCAATATGTTCACACCTGTCATCGGCGTCACAACCACCGATCTGCCAAGTGCGGACAAAGCAATCGTCAAGCGGGGCGGCCATCGGGGCCGCCACCGATGTCGGTTGACAAGAGGACGGACACAGGGATGTGCCTGGCGTTGATCACGGTGAGGGGGTGTATCGGCCCGGCGGCGCGGAAAGAGGCGGCGACAGTCTCCGTGCAGCGCGCAACCATCAACCGATTCCGCGTGTCTGGCAGGTGAACACCATTCGTACGCACGCGTCTCGACATCGTTCGCGCTTCAAGGGGGAACTGTGGGCATCCGACGACCCGCCATATCGACCGCCGTAGCCGCCGTCCTGATCGGATCACTCGGCGTGCCGATCGCCGCGGGCACCGCATCCGCGAAGGGCGGCGCCACCACCGTACGCGAGGACTTCGACGGCGACGGCTACCAGGACGTCGCCGTCGCGGCCCCCGGCGCGAAGGTCGGTGGCCATGCCTGGGCCGGCTACATCACGATCAGCTACGGCTCGGCGCATGGCCTCGACCGCGCGCGGACCAGGGTCATCACCCAGGACACCCCAGGTGTGCCCGGAGTGTCCGGCGACAACCAGGCCTTCGGCTACGCGATGGTCTCCCGTGACCTGGATGGCGACGGCCTGACCGACCTGGCGGTGGTCGCCCGTGGTTACCGGCCGGAGAACAACGTCAGCGGATCGGTGATCGTCCTGTGGGGCCGGAAGACCGGCATCTCCGGCCAGGGCGCCGTCCGCGTCAACGCACCGGCGAACGCGCAGGTCGGCGATGACATCACCGCGGGCGACTTCAACGGCGACGGGCACATGGACCTGTTCATGCGCAACGGCGAGGATTACGATTACCACGACGTGCTCTACGGCCCCTTCCGCCGGGACGGCGTACCCGCCCGCGAGCAGCAGGTGCAGGTGTACAGCACGGACAACTTCATCGATTCGACCGCAGCGGGCGACTTCAACGGCGACGGCATCGAGGACCTCGCGAGCTTCTACGTCTACGAGAACCACGCCGAGGGCGGCAAACTGTGGCTCGGCACCAAGGGCGGCCTCTCCACCGTCCCGCGACGCCTGGCCTCCTCGTCGACAACCGCCGTCGCCGACTTCGACCAGGACGGCTACGCCGACCTCGCCACCCGGATCTTCCCCAACGGTGACACCGAGAACGAGGAGGACTCGGGCACCGTCAAGATCTACTACGGTTCGCCGTCCGGCCCCAGCCAGAGCCGTACGCAGACAGTCACGCAGAACACGGTGGGCGTGCCCGGCGTGAACGAGAAGGGCGACCACTTCGGTGGACGGCTGAGCGCGGGCGACGTGAACGGCGACGGATATCCCGACCTGGCCATCGGCGTACCCGGCGAGGCGATCGGCTCGAAGGCGAAAGCCGGCGCCGTGGTGCTGCTCAAGGGCAGCAAGGGCGGGCTCACCGGCAAGGGCGCGCAGGCGTTCAACCAGGACACCGCGGGCGTGCCGGGAGCCGCGGAGTCCGGTGACGCGTTCGGCGGGTCGGTACGTCTGCTCGACGTGACCGGTGACGGCAAGGCGGACCTCATCGCGGGTGCACCCGGCGAGAACCTGGGTTCCGTCGTGAACGGCGGCGCGGCGTGGCTGTTGCGTGGCTCCGC
Source organism: Streptomyces sp. NPDC051452 (assembly GCF_044454765.1). Classification (NCBI taxonomy): domain Bacteria; kingdom Bacillati; phylum Actinomycetota; class Actinomycetes; order Kitasatosporales; family Streptomycetaceae; genus Streptomyces; species Streptomyces sp. NPDC051452. The sequence continues at coordinate 986,627 of NZ_JBITEB010000001.1, read as the reverse complement.
CTCCGGCGTCACGGCTTCGAAGTCGGTCGCGCTGAACCCGACGGACATCGGGGCACCGGCGGCGAAGGCGCTGTTCGGCGAGAACTTGAGCGGCGACAACGGTCCCACGGTGGCGATCCCCTAGGGCGCGTATCGAGTCGTGATCAATCGGCGGGAGCTGGTCCCGGGCTGAGTCCGGTCGCCTGCCAGGGAGAACCCGGGATGCGACCTGAGAAGATGGCGCCATGCTGCAGGTTTGTCTAAACGGTGCTCGAAGCCGTGCCGAGTGTTCCCATCTGCCGGTGACTGCTGACGAGCTGGCGGTGGCGGCCCGCGAGGCTGTCTCCGCCGGCGCCGAGGACGTCCATCTGCACCCCAAGGACCGCGACGGTCAGGACACGCTGGAAGCCACCGCCGTCGCCGCCGCCGTGAGCGCGGTGCGGGATGCTGTCCCAGGCATTCCGGTTGGGGTTACCACCGGCGCATGGGCCACGGCGGACCCCCATGCCCGTGCCGCACAGGTCCGGGCCTGGACCGTGCTACCCGACCACGCTTCCGTGAACTGGCACGAGGACGGCGCCACCGATGTCGCCGCGGCGTTGCTGGACCGGGGGATCGGCATCGAAGCCGGCATCTACTCCGGCACTCCCGCAGCACGACGGTTCCTGGACTGGCCCGGATCGCGCCAAGTCCTGCGCATCCTCGCCGAGATCACCGAGACCACCCCGCAGGACGCACTCGACGCCGCAGCAGGCCTGCTGGATGAACTCACCTCGGCTGCCGCACCGATTCTCTTGCATGGCGAAGACACCGCCGCGTGGCCCATCCTGCGGCTTGCCGCCTCCCGCCGCCTGGATACCCGTGTCGGCCTGGAAGACGTGCTCTACCTCCCCGACGGCGCCACCGCCCTGGGAAACGCCGCCCTCATCCGAGCAGCACGCGAGATCATCCAGCACGCACCGCAGGGCACGCATTAGCGAGTGGTGACTACGTGCTCTGCCTGAGGTCCTTGATCCAGATCATCGAGGCGCGCAGGTGGAGTCCAGCGAGGTAACTCTCGGGAGTCTTGTCATAGCGGGTGGCGAGACCGCGCCATGCTTTCAGCTTGTTGACCAGACGCTCGACAGTGTTTCTCGCCTTGTAGAGCTCGGCGTCGTGACCAATCGGACGGCCACCCCGGCTGCCCTTCTTCTTCCGGTTGGCGGCCTGGTCCTTCTTCTCCGGGATGACCGCCTGGATCTGACGTTTGCACAGGTAGGCGCGGTTGCCGCGGGAGGAGTAGGCCTTGCCCCGGGCGACCGCGTCCGGCCGGGTGCGGGGTCGGCCGACCGGGCCGCGGACCCGGATCTTCTTGGGCACGGGGATGAATTGGGGACTGTCAGCGGCCTGGCCCACGGTCAGGAGGAGCGTCAGCGGGCGGCACTTGCGGTCGGCGGCGACGTGAATCTTGCTGGTCTGTCCGCCCCGCGAGCGTCCCAGGAGAGCGGCCTTCAAACGGAGCTTCCGGCGGCGCCGGACGCGTCGTCGCTCCTCCCACTCGGGTTCCGCCTCGGCATCTCGTCCGCTTTGTTCTTCGCGGCTGCCCCCTTTGACCTGGCCTTCTCCTCCTCGGCAGCGGCCTTCTCCACAGAGGGCCTCGAACACGTCGGCGTCACGCCACTGGTGGAAGCGTTTGGAGACGTTGGACCAGGCGCCGAACTCCTGCAGCATCTCCCGCCACTGCCCGCCGGTCTTGAATCGCCAGATCACGCCCTCGAACTGCTGCCGCAGCCGCTCGGGATACGGGCCGTACTCGCCGATCGGCAGGTAGGGCCCGATGAACTCCCACTCTTCGTCCGTCAATTGCACTCGCGTCACGCAAGATGATCTACCGAATAAGAGACTCAGGGCGGGGTTGAATCCGCGGATTGATCACGACTCGATACGCGCCCTGGTTCGGACGCCACAGGACTCAGTCCGTCCGCGTCGCGCCGGCGGCACAGTGAAAACCAGTCCGCGGCTCGGGGCGTCGGCTACGTCGTCTGCCAGCCGGGTTCGAGGCGATCGAGGAGGGACTGGAAGGCCGCTTCGGCTCGGTTCCAGTCGCCGTCGGCCAGAGGTGCGAGGATCAGGCCGAAGGTGGCGTCCACCAGGAGGGTGGCCTCCGTGTGGGCTCTGGCCTCGGCCATGCCCAGGTCACGGAACACGGAGGTCAGCATGCGTGTCCACCCCGTGATCACGTCGTGCATGAGCGGCCCGTACCGGTCGGGGTGGAGCAGGCTGGCGGCCATCACCTCAAGGGAGAGAGGCAGAAGCGCACGCCGGTCGGGCGTGTTGAACAGCCGCCACACCTGCTCCATGAACCGCCGGACCCCCGCTGGATCTTCGGGACGGCCCAGGGTGTCGAGCAGGTCCGCAGCGCGCAAGAGCGGTCGGTTCTCGTCCAGGGCGAGCGCGTCGGCGACCAGGCGTTCCTTGGTGCCGAAGTAGTACAGCAGCATGCGGTCGCTGGTGCCCAGGGCTCGGGCCAGCGGCCGCAGCGACAAGTCGGCCAGGCCGTTGCGGATCATATAGTGGCGGACCTGGTCCAGCAGGTCGCGCCGTTTGGCCGGGTCAGGTGGGCGCGGCATGAAGAAGCCTCCCGGTTCCGGTCAGGCGGGGCACCGGAGAACCAGCTGTCCGATTCGTTACTTATTGGTACATCTTTACCGTATCACCCGCTACATGTACCGTAGGTGTAGTAAGTGCTTCATGAATGGAGCCCGCGGCGGGGTGCCGGGCCGAAAGGAATGATTCTCATGGCCTCGCCAGCCATTGGCCTCGCCGAGGCTCCTCGCAGGGAACGTTTCGCCTGGCTGCTCCGTCGCAGAAACGAGCAGCGGACCCGGAGCATCAGCGCAGACCGTGCCGACAGGCAGGGGCAACCCCCGAAGGCGGCTCCCCCCTCGTGGCTCGCTCGGCAGTGGGCCCTTTGGTCACGCGTGCTCGAACCCCTGCGACCGCTCGACGCGCCCCGCGGCCGCGCTACCGCCTGGGATGCCTCCTGGCCCCTGAAGCGGGAGTTGACCTCGGCCGCCCAGGCCCGAGGACTGGTGACCGGGCAACTGGACGACTGGCATCTGACGGACATCGCCGACACCGCAGCGCTGCTGGTCAGCGAGCTGGTCACCAACGCCCTGCGTCACACGCGTGGCCCGCTGCGGCTCAACCTGCAGGTGCGTGACGGCCGTCTGCGCTGCGAGGTCGAGGACACCGACTCGGACGGCCCGGTACGCCGCACCGTCGACACCGACGCGGAAGGCGGACGTGGCATGGAACTGGTCGATCTGCTCGCCGAGGCTTGGGGCGGCACCCGTACGCCCACCGGCAAGACCGTGTGGTTCGAGCTGACGGCGCAGCCGCCTGAGTCCGCCTGAGTACCGACCGTCGCGGCATCGCCGTATGGGACGAGTTCCGGCGAAAGGCGGAACAAGCAGGTGATGACGCAGGGGCTGGGCGCTCGCTCCTCCTGCGGGACGGCCGAGAACGGCGGGTCCCGGGCGGGGAGCCAGACCGCCCGGGAGGCCTGTACAGCGCTCCGCCGTGGGGGCGCTCGAAGTCGGCGCCCCCACTGTGACACGGGCCAAGGCCACAGAGCGGTAGGCGCCACTCCCGGCGCCGTGGAGGCAGGTTGGTCAGACTTCGCCGCGCCAGGCGCCGGTCTCGGTGCCGCCGCGCTGCTCGATGAACTCCTTGAACCGCTTCAGGTCGCCGGCGACCTGACGCTTGACGAAGCCGAGTTTGTCACCGACGGTCTCCGCCAGGCCTTCCGGCTCGTAGTCCAACTGCAGCATGACCTTGGTGCGGTTCTCGTCCAGCCGGTGGAAGGTGACGACCCCAGCCTGCTTCGCCTCTCCGCCGATGGACGTCCAGGCGACCCGCTCGTCGGGAATCTGCTCGGTGATCTCCGCGTCGAACTCCCGCTCCACCCCACCGATCTTCGTCTTCCAGTGGGTGAGGCGATCCGTTCGCTGCTCGATCCGCTCCACCCCGTCCATGAACTTGGGGAAGTCCTCGAACTGCGTCCACTGGTTGTAGGCGGTGCGGACGGGGACGTCGACCTCGATCGACTCCTCTACCTGCGACATGGTGGTTCTCCCTTCTCCGACGATGTGGAACAGCCCGGGCCTGACGACCGGCCCGCCGCTGCTCCGTGATCTCTTCCCTCTTGCCGCCGACGGGTACTGGTATGCGGCCGCCGTGCCCCCGAATGATCGGGACATCCGCGGCGGCCGGGCGTCTCGAGCGTCGACGTGGCGAGGAGTAGACCGGCGATTCGGTGCGATTCGCGCCTCCGTGTGCGATCGGGGTGCGATGTGGGTGCGATCTGGACGGGGCCGGCAAGGGCTTCGCCGCCACATGGGTACTCGGCTGACGACAGACACCGTCACCCCAGTGAGAAGGGGGCTGATCCCATGACCCAGCATGTGCGTGACGTCATGACCAGCGATCTGGTGACGCTGGAGCCACAAGCGTCAGCGGCGGCGGCAGCCCGGCTGATGCGCGACGAGGACGTCGGCGCCGTCCTGGTGACCGAAAACGGTCACCTGCGCTGCCTGGTAAGCGACCGCGACCTGGTGGTGCGTGTGTTCGCGGAGGGTGCGGATCCGGAGCAGACGACCGTGGTCCAGGCGGGCAGTGAGGATCTGGTGACCGTTACCCCGGACGACAGCCTTGACCGGGCCGTCGAGCTCATGCGTGAGCACGCCGTGCGGCGCCTTCCGGTGGTGGAAGGCGATGATCCTGTCGGCATCGTCTCCTTGGGCGACATGGCCATCGAGCGGGGCGAGGGTACGGCTCTGGGCGACATCAGCGTGGCCAAGCCGAACACGTGAGGGCACCCGGGCGTATGGCGATCGACGACGCCGCCTCCCGTGGTACCGGGCAGCCGGCCGGGCTCCTGCGCCGAAGGCCCAGTGAGGCGGCCGCCGGGTACGGCGGCCGCCTCACTGGGGCCTGCTCAGACGTATGTCAGCCGCGGACGATGTTCTGGGCCTGCGGCCCCTTGGGGCCCTGTCCGATGTCGAAGGTGACGTGCTCGCCTTCGGTGAGTTCGCGGTATCCGCTGCCCTGGATCTCGGAGTAGTGCGCGAAGACATCCGGGCCTCCGCCGTCCTGGGCGATGAAGCCGAAGCCCTTCTCTGCGTTGAACCACTTCACGGTGCCGCTGGCCATCAATCGATCCTTCGTTCATTCCTCGGAGCACACCCTCGCGGGCGGTCTCCGGCTCCTCGGACAACGGGAGCCGCACCTGTTCTACCCCGTGTTTGCCAGTACACGCCCCCGACACAGCACGCATCTCGCGTGCCTTTTGCAGCGCAGGTGGACGCGGGTCGATGTGGAACCCGAGTCCCTCGTTTACATAAACTATGAATATAAAACCGCTATGCTTCGAGCATGAGTCGTCAAGACACCGCTCCCGGCCCGTCCGCCGCCATCGGGGCAGCCCTCTACGGCCTGGCCACCAGGGCCGCGAGACGCCTGCCCCGGGACATGAGCCTGACCTCCGCCGCAACCCTGGCCACCCTGGACCGGACCGGCCCGCGGCGCATCACCGATCTGGCCGCGGTCGAGGGCGTCACCCAGCCCGCGATGACCGCCCTGGTCCGGGTGATGGAGGAGTCCGGCCTGGTCGAGCGGCGGGGCGACGCGTCCGACAAGCGGGTCACGCTGGTGTGCCTGACCGATGCCGGCGCCTCCTATGTCCGGACGCGGCGCCAGGCGGGCGTCCACGCGTTCGAGCAGTTGATCGGCAAGCTCAGCGGCGACGAGGTCGACGCGCTGGTGGCGGCCCTTCCGGCGCTGAAGCATCTGGCAGAGCTGGAAAGCCAGGACCGCGAAGGGCGTAAGCAGTGACCGGACAGCCGGTCGACGGGGTCGCGGTGCAGGCGTGCCCGGTGGCGCGTTCCGAGGCGCGGCTGCTGGTCCCCGCCCTGATGTTCATCGCTCTGGTCGTGGCGGCGGTGGCCAGCCTCGGGACGCCGCTCATCACCAGCGTGGCGACCTCGTTCCACGTCTCGCTCGGCAGCGCGCAGTGGACGCTGACCATCACGCTGCTCAGCGGCGCCGTCGCCACCCCGGTCCTGGGCCGGCTGGGAGCCGGCCCGCACCGGCGGGCCACGATCCTCGCCACGCTGACGGTCGTCGTCGCCGGCAGCGCGCTCACCGTGCTGCCGCTGCCGTTCGCTTGGCTGCTGGCCGGCAGGGCGGCCCAGGGCGTCGGCCTCGGGCTGACGGCGCTGATGATGGGCGTGGCCCGGGACCACCTCCCGGAGGAGCGCAGCCCGGCCGTGATCGCCCTGATCTCGGTGGTCTCGGTCATCGGGGCCGGCGTCGGCTACCCGCTGGCCGCACTGCTCGCCGAACTCGGCGGGGTACGGGCCGCCTACGGCCTCGGCCTGGTCGTCACAGCAGCCGCCCTCCTGACGGCGTGGCGCTCCATGCCCGAGGCCCCCGAAGGCCGCTCCGCCCACGTGGACGTGGCAGGGGCGGTCGTCCTGGCCGCTGCGCTGCTCCTGGTGCTGTTCCTCGCCGGCGAACGGAATCTGTGGTCCCGTCACCTCGCCGTGGCTGCGGGCCTCGCCGTCGTCGCGGTGGTGCTGCTCTGCGTCTGGGCCGTCATCGAGCTGCGCAGCACGACGCCCCTGGTCGACGTGCGGGCGATGCGGCACCCGGCGGTCGCCGGGGCGAACCTCGCCATGTTCGTCGGTGGGATCGGCATGTACCTCCTGCTCACGCTCGTCACCCGGTACGTGCAGACGCCGCACGGCGCCGGCTACGGCTTCGGGCTGACGACCTTCGTCGCCGGGCTGGTCCTCATCCCGTTCTCGGTGCTGGGGTTCGTCGCCGGCAAGCTCACGCCGCGGGTCCGGACACGGATCGCCGACCCCCTGCTCCTGGCCGGCAGCGCCGTCGTGGTCGGCGGCGGGTTCGCCCTGTTCGCGGCGGCCCGGTCGGACCTGGCCGAATTGTTCGCGGCGATGGGAGTGCTCGGCTTCGGCGTCGGCGGCTTCTCGGCCGCGATGCCCGGCGTCATCCTGGCCGTCACCCCCAGGAGCGAGACGTCGAGCGCCATGAGCTTCAACTACGTCGTCCGCAGCGTCGGATACTCCCTGGGCAGCGCCATCGGCGGCCTGATCCTCGCCGCGGGCACCGGCCCGGGCCACCTCTTCCCCCATGACAGCGCCTACACCACCGCGGCGCTGGTCGGCATCGGCGCCATGGCCATCACGACGCTGGCAAGCCTCGCTCTCGCCCGGCGGCGCTCGTCCGAGACCAACCCGTAAGCCGGATGCACGCATCCCCACACTGGAGGTGCCATGCCCAAGGGCTACTGGGTCAGCGTGTACCGCACCATCTCAGACCGCGAGAAGCCGGCTGCTTACAACAAGCTGGCCGGTCCGGCCGTCAAGGCCGGGGGCGGTCGGATCCTCGCCCGTGGCAGTCGGGTCGTGGCGCATGACGCCGGAATCGCCGAGCGCACCGTCCTGATCGAGTTCGACAGCTTCGAGCAGGCCGTCTCGGCGCACGAGAGTGCGGCCTACCAGGAGGCGCTGGTCGCCCTCTCCGACGGCGTCGAGCGCGACTTCCGCATCGCCGAAGGCCCCGACTGACCGAGGTCCAGTCGGATCTTCACTCTCAGATGAAGCCCCCCCGCCGAGGTGGACGATGGCGTGATCACCTCGAACACCTGCGACGACGGAGGTCGGGCGGTCATGTCGAGCGATGCGTCAACCGCCTCGAACGGGGGTGGTTGACGCATCGCCATCCGCTACGAGAAGACCGCCACGATCCACCTAGGAACGGTTGGCCGTGACGTGCTGCTGGCTGGGCTGGTCGGTGCGCTGAGCCTCGTCCTGCGCGAGCACGGAGAGGAGGGAAGCCACCGTCAGGCCCAGCACGGCTTCAGTGGGATGGCGCAAAGTCTTGGTCGGGTCGATTCGGTAGGTGTTGCTGCGCCCCTCACGCGTGTGGGAGAGGTAACCGTCCTGTTCGAGGTCGGCGATGATCTTCTGCACGGCGCGTTCGGTGAGCCTGCAGTGCGCCGCGATGTCGCGGATGCGGGCGTTGTGGTTGTCCGCGATGGCCGCAAGGACGCGGGCATGGTTCGTCAGAAACGTCCAACCGGTGTGTGGCTCGGGCACTCCATCCATGACCCGAGTTTACCAACCCGTTCTTCATGCATCTGGAAACACGTATAACATTTCATGTATTGGTTGACGCCTCCCGGCTTCCGGGGGCAACGTTGCTGTAGACATCGGCAAGCAGACGCAGGAGTGGATCATGCAAGCCTCTGCCCACGGCCGCCGGCTCATCGCGGCGCCATGCTCCCCCGGCCGGGGCAGCGGGGCCGACGAGAGCCGGCTGCTGCCGTCCAGCCTGGCGACCGCGACGTACGAAGCGGACGGGGGCCGAGTGCGCGTGACGATCAGAGGTGAACTCGATCTCGACTCCCACCGCTCACTGCGAGCCGGCATGCTCAAAGCTCTCTCCGACTCGTTCCACGGCCTCGACCTCGACCTGAGCGGCCTCGACTTCTGCGACTGCGCCGGCCTCAGCATCCTGATGGAGCTGCGCCGACGGGCCCTCGGCCAGAACAAGACTGTCGTCATCCGCGACTCGAGCCCCGCGGTCGACCTGCTGCTCACCATCCTGCGAGCCCGGGAGCTGTTCACACCGCCACCCCCGCACTCGGCCGCGCTGCCTCACCCGGCACCAGCCCTCAGCCCGGCTCGGGCCTTTCCCGGGTGATGGCGAAATCGCTTCGTCGATCACACGGACTACGCCCGTAGACCTGGGCATACCGAGCCTGTCGCGCAGTTCGGCGAAGGCTGACACCCCTGTGGATCACGCGGAAGGAGGTGCCAACGGCGGTAAAGTAAGGGGGGAGCGAGGGAGGAGTATGAGAGCGCCGCGCGTACTGCCAACCCTTGACGAGGTCGACACCGGCGATCATGTCTGCCAGGTGTTGGCTCCGAGCGACGATGCCATCGACCGTAGCCGGGCCTTCGTCGCGGATGGGGCATTGCACGGAGACAAGGTGCTGATCGTCGGACCCGCCCCACACGCGGCGAGTGAGTTCGCACAGCTCGTACTGGACCCTGCCCGGTTGAACGGCTCCCTCCTCTCCGCGGTTCGTCGGGAGGCGGCCACTGCCGACCGCGAGGGGTTCCGCTCGCTTCGCGTCCTGCACCACGTCATGCCCGACTACCGCGCTAAGCGCACCGGCGAGTGGTTGCGCAGCGAACTCGATCTCGAGGAGTTCGCCGCCGACACCGGTGCCATGGTGGTCTGCGCCTACAGCGACGGCGACTGGGACCTCCCGACCCTGCAACAGATCAGCTGCGTGCATCCCCACCATCTGGGCAGCCGTCCGGTGTCACCCGCGTTCCGGGTGTATCGGACCGAGCAGGAAGGCTGGACGGTGACCGGGACCGTCGACAGCGACGGCGCGGTGACCTTCGGCACCATACTGGGCACCCTCCTCGCCCATACGCCGACGGTGCGCCTGCTCTGCGACGACCTGGAGTTCTTCGACGCCTCCGGGATGAGCGCGCTGGCCGATGCCGCCAGGTGCCTTCCGGATCGCAAGGTCATCCTTCAAGGCACCAACGAGACCGTGCGGCTCGCCTGGAAGCTGTCCGGCTTCGCCGTCCCCGACATTCCGGTGGTGATGGCCCCGTGACCTCCTCATCGCCCACCCCCGACACGGGCACGGGGTACCGCCATGAGCTGTACCCGTACTCCGGCAGCGACGAGTTCGTCGCGGGCACTTTGAGTTTCATCCAAGAGGCGCTGGACGGTGACGAGGCCGTCGTCGTGGCGGTCCCGCAGGAAAAGGCGTCCCTGCTGCGCGCCGAGATCCGTGAGGACGACACGGTGCGTTACGTCGACACCGGCCGGGTGGCCCATCATCCAGGCCGGCTCATCTCCGCCTGGCAGGAATGGATCCAGAAACACGTTTCGGAAGGGCGGCCCGTCCGCGGGATCGGCGAGTCGCCCTGGGACCAGGTCCGCAGCCCCGCGGAGTCCCAGGAACTGCGCTACCACGAGTGGCTGCTCAACAGAGCCTTCGCCCACGGCCCGGCCTGGTGGCTGCTGTGCCCCTACGACGTCGCGGGCGACACAGCCGCCTTGACCGAGATGGCACGCTGCCACCCTGAGATCCGCACGGACGGCCGGACGGTGCCGTGCGAGGACTACGACGCGCGGGCACCGTACACGTTCGTTCCGCTCACCGACCCCTGTGACCCCTACGACGAGTTCCGCTACACCAGCGGTGACCTGCCCGCCCTGCGCGAGAAGATCGCCGCCTGCGCCGAACAGCACGGTCTGGCCGGCCGGCGTCTACGCGAACTGCACCTGGCGGCGACCGAGGTGGCCACCAACAGCATCCGCCACGGCGGCGGACAGGGCGTGCTGCGCACATGGGGCGAGGAGCGGCGGCTCATCTGTGAGTTCCGCGACTCCGGCTATCTCGAGGATCCGCTGACCGGACGCGCGATGCCGACCGCCACGCAGGTGGGGGGACGTGGTCTGTGGCTCGTACACCAGCTCTGTGATCTTGTCGAGGTCCGGTCCACGCCGGACGAAGGGACCACGATCCGCCTCCACACCGAGCTGCCCGAGTAGGCCCCGCGCCCACCCCTGGCGGCACACGACCGCGTCTCCCGGCGCCACGGTGCCCCCCTTGCCACGAGCGAGGGGCCCGCCGGACATGCCGACCGATCCACCGCGAGGACCGCCCGCTCGCCGGGCCTGGGTCAGAGGGCAGGTGTGTCCAAGGCCGCCACAGGGGTAGGCGCGGGGGTATCGCCGGGACGCGACGGCGACGAACAGCGTGCCGGTGCCTGCGGGACGGCATGATCGGAAATGATTGCGATGGGAGTCTGTTTCTCCATGCTCAGGGCGCGGACAGGGCAAGCGGATGCGACGGTCGCGCGGCTGCCGACGCAGGTGGACTACGAGAACGCCGTCGGCGTCGGCGCCCAGTGCGCGGACTTGATCAACCAGGGCTACAGCACCCTCGTACTGGACGCCTCGGAAGTGCAGTACCTGGACTCCTCAGGCGTCAGCATGATCATCATGGTGTCCCGTCTGCTCGAGAAGCACGCCGGCACCCTGCGCCTTGCCGGCCTCAGCGACGACTATCAGCATGTGTGGCGCCTCCTCGGCCTCGACACGGTGTTCCCCATCTTCCCCACGGTGAACGCTGCGCTCGATGAGCCCACCACGGACGAAGGCGCGGGCGCCCCGGCGTCACTCGGCCACGTCGGCAGCGAGGCCCGTGAAGCCCCGTAGCGATGAGCTGTTCAGGGGCTTCCCCGGTCTTGCCTCCACTACCGGCGACGACGGCACCGGAGCATTGTGGAGGTGGCGGGTGGGGCCTGGGGCGATTCGGTGCCGTACGGCTGCGACCAGAACAGGTAGCGGCTGACGGCCCTGCGCTGGTCGAGGACTACCGGGTCGTGCTGTTCGACTACGTGGGCGCGGGTCGCTCGGATCGGATGACCGAAGCCCGTACCGGCAAGGACCGCACCACCTTGTACGGCGACGACGGCCTCCGCACGTTCGTCACCCCCCTCGCCGGCGAACCGCCGCAGGCCGTCGTCCAGGCCCTGACCGGTCTGCTCGAGGGCTTCGGCGACGGCCTCGACGACGACACCGCCCTGCTCGCCCTCGGCGTCTCCACCTCCTCCCCCACCGCCGGTCCTCAGACCGGAAACGGATCGGGAGCCGGCTGAAGATCGACGCGCTTGCCGGGCGCCAGGTCAGTAGTTGGGGTGCGGCCAGCCAGTCGACGTACGCGCCCTCTGGTGGGGCACCCGGCGCCCCGTGACGCGGCGTTGACCGTCAAGGGGGCCTGGCGACGGTTCACTTGGCAGATGACGGCGGCGCGCACCGCCGTGCTCACCCCAGTACAGGACGCCGCCGACGGCCAGGACGAAGCCGAGCCCCGCGCCCACCAGAGCACCGAAGAGGCCCCCTGAAGCAACACCCAGACCGGCTCCGGCCAGCAACCCCGCCAGCAAGGCACGAATGAAGTACCTACGAATCCTCTCGTCCACAACATCACCGCCTTTCACCCGACGTCTGCCCCACCCCACGGCCGGTAACCAGCCCTTCGTCACATCGCGTGAACGACGGGCGAGTCAACTTGACAGACAAACAGGCGGCCAAATCCGGGACGTGCGCGACGATTTGTCCCTCAGCTCTGATACCTGCCGGCCATCCCAACCCGCGAGCGAAAAAAGCTGTGGGCCTCTGTCGATCCGGCCACGTCTCGTTCGACGTCATAACGTGAGGCACCTCGCCGCACGTCATGACGTACCGGATCTGACGAGGGAACACATGGATCAACTGCTGAGAGTCATGAACTTCAACGTCTCGAGTGACGGAATCGGTGCCGGTGAGCACCAGAGTCTCGAGCGGCCGTTCGGCCTCGACGGTCCCGAGAGACTCTTCGCCTGGGCCGGCGCCACGGCGAGCTGGCCTATGCGTACGGATGCCGGGGGTGCCGAGATCATGGGCCGCAACAAGTTCGGGCCCCAGCGCGGGCCCTGGCCGGACCACGATTGGCGCGGCTGGTGGGGGGCCGAGCCCCCGTTCCACACGCCGGTGTTCGTCATGACCCACCACGAGCGTCCGTCGTTCACGCTCGGCGACACCACGTTTCACTTCGTCGACGGTGACCCGGCCACCGTCCTCGAACGGGCGCGGGAGGCGGCGCAGGGCAAGGACGTACGGCTGGGCGGCGGGGTCACTACCATCCGGCAGTTCCTTGACGCCGACCTCGTCGACACCATGCATGTGGCGGTCTCGCCGATCGAGCTCGGGTCCGGACTGAGACTCTGGGAGTCCCCTGAAGAGCTGGGCGACCGGTTCCACCTGGAGGTCGTGCCCAGCCCGAGTGGCGTGAAGCACCACCTGTTCTGGCGAAGGTGACGAGAGGGTCCGCTCGAGTTCAGGCTGCGACTGCGAGCAGGCGCCCACCCATCGGGTGCCCTTCTCGCCCTGGAGCCGCAGCGTGCGGCCTGGGGCCGAAGTTCAGCGCGCGGACGCGGGGAAGCGGACCGACCGTGCCGGGATGAGAGCAGCGACCGTGCCCTGCTCCTCGTCCAGCCCGACCAGGACCCGTCCGGCCGCCCCGCTGAGCCTCGGCGTGTGGCAGCCGCGTCACCTCGTGGCAGCCGCGTCACCTCGGGCGACCACACGCGCTGGTGCCGAGCGGTTCCCGGAGGTCGCGGTGGGCCAGGGGGCGCGACCGTCCCGGCAGGCCGGAGCCCTCCGCCCTCCCGTACGGCGCCGCTCCCCCTGCTCACCCGTTCGGGTTGACCGGCGACGCACATGAGCGCGAGCGAGTGCGCCGGGCGCGGGGCCGAGCCCAGGCTGGGGTGTGGGCCACGAGACCGACGGTGAGGGCGATGATCGTAACGGTGGTGTCGATGCCGGAGGGGGTCGGTACGCGCACCGACGTGGAGGAGGCGCGCAGGCTACTGGCCACGGCCCGCTGTCTGTTCGTGGACGTCGAACTGCCGGTGCGGGAATCGGCCCAGGGGCCGGAGGCCACCGAGCCGGTGGCCCGGCTGCTCGGTCTCGGGGCGGAGGAGGCGGACTGGTTCGGCCAACCCGGTGAGCCGACCCGGGCCGACCTGCTGGAAGGCGTGCTCGGCCTGGTGATGCCCGTGTCCGACGGCGACCAGATCGGCTACGTCCATGTGCTGGCGAGCGAGCGGTTCCTGGTCACGGCACACCGGGGCCCGACGGCCCTGATGGCGGAGGTCACGGAGCACCTGCGACGGGAAAAGCCGCGCGACGCCGTGGCCATGCTCTTCCTGCTGCTCCAGGAGGCGCTTGCGACCTTCCGCCGGGCCACGGTGGCGGCGTTGCTGGAAGTGGAGGAGCTGGAGGACGACATGTTCCGGCAGCGGACTCCCGAGCAGGTCTACCTGCTGGCGCAGGTGCGTCGCCGTGCCGCTCTGCTGCACCGCTCGCTGCTGCCCTACCTCCAGGCGGTGGACGAGGTCGTCACCCGTCGGATGCTGAGCCCCCACTTCCCGGAGGACCGGCAGCGGCTCGCCCGGGAGTTCCAGCACGCGGCGCGCATGGCCCTCACGACCGTCGAGTCCCTCCAGGACGCGGCCCGCCGGACCTTCGCCAGCTACTCCTCCCTGGTCGCGGGCGAACAGAACGGCGTGATCAACCGGCTGGCCATCGTGTCGGTGATCTTCCTGCCGCTGTCCTTTCTCACCGGGTTCTTCGGCATGAACTTCAATTTTCTGACCGCGAAGCTGGAGAGCAGGGACGAGTTCTGGCTGCTCGCCGTGGGACTCCAGGCGGCGGTGCTGTTCGGTTCCCTCTACGTGCTGCACCGCACCCGCATCTGGCGCAGATTGCGCGACGACGACTGAGTTCTTTCCCTGTGGTCGGCGTCGGCTCCGGTAGCCGTGCGGGTTCCACGTCCGCTTCGGTGTCCGGGGTCGGGCGAAGGCCCGGGATCGGTCAGGCGTCGGGGCTGAGGTAGTGCACCGTGATCTGCCCTGCGTGCGGGGCGAGCAGTTCCTGCAGTTCGTCGGCCGCGGTCTTGAGGAGTCGCTCGTCGCGGGTGGCGTGGAGGGTTTCCAGCATGAAGGCGACGCGGGTGGAATCCTCGGTGACGCGGGTGCGGTGGGCGTCGCGGTGGTTCCAGTGCCGGGTCAGCACGCCGGTGGTGTCCAGGTAGATGATCTCGCCGTGCTGTGGGTTCTCGATGGTGTCGGGTTCACCGAGTGGGGTGAAGGTCTCGCTTCCGTCCGCGTACCGGATCTCCACGTCCCCGGTGACGTGGTCCAGGTCGAAGGCGCCGGCGGGCAGGCCGTGGCGGACGGAGACGACGTTGTAGGAGTCGACGGCCGGGTTGATGCGCGGCAGGACGCCCTTCTTCGCGAGGCGGCGGCCGAGGGCGTCGACGCTCGGTCGGATGCGGCGGGGGTTGGTGCCGAAGGAGCGGTAGGCCGTGTGCCATGACTCGATACGCGGGTCGGTGTCGTCGGCGGGCTGCCAGGTGCCGTCGGCGACCTGCTGCTCCATGCCTGCCAAGGCGGCGTCGGTGGCGGGCCAGGTCTCGTGGCCGCGCAGGCCGGTGGCGGTGACGACGGCGACGAGGGTGTCGGGGAAGGCGTCGGCGACGGCGGGGCTGATGCGGAAGGTGGTCATCAGGTGGGTCCGTTTCGGGATGGGTGCTGGGCAGGGCGGAGGGTCAGGGTTTCCACGGGCCGATGCGGTCCAGGCGGCGGATCTGCTGCTTCGCGGTGGGCGCGTCCAGGCCCTGGCCGCGCTCGGTGAGCCGGCGGGCGATGCCGGTGCGTTGTTCGACGGGTTTGTGGTCGTCGTACTTGAACTTGGCCCGTACCTCGGTGACGTCCAGGCGCAGGCCCCGGATGCCGGGCAGCATGCGCCCGTAGGGGGGCTGGTCAGGGTCGAGGGAGGCGTGATCGCCGGCGGGCTGGAAGTGGGCCATCTGGCGGCGCAGCACCTCGGCCTTGGCCTCGGGGTCGTCGACGATCGTGGCCCGGCAGATGAACTGGACGGCCGCGTAGTAGCTGGTGGGGATCCCGTCCGTGGGTGGCACGTCGGGCTTGGCGCGCCAGGGGCCGGGGATGAAGGCGTAGTCGCCGGTGACGGTGAAGGTGACGTTCGGGTCGGCCTCGATCGTCTCCCAGACCGGGTTCGGGCGGGCGAGGTGGATCAGCAGTTCGGTGCCGTCGACGGCGAAGTGGGTGGGCACCACGAGGGGTGCCTGGCCGGGCAGGCCGTTGACGCTGAGCAGGCCGAAGTCGTGGCCGTCGGCGATCCAGGTCTGCCACTCCGCGTCGTCCAGGGCGGCGTCCCAGGGCTGGATGAACAAGGCAGGGCTCCTTCCGGGTGGGGTCCGGGTCAGGCGAGGGCGAGCAGACCGACGGCGACCGCGGCGGTTCCGAGGCCGATCAGCTGCCCCCGGTGGATCCGCTCGGCGAGGACACCGCGGGCGAGGAGGACGGTACCGGCCGGGTACAGGGCGGTGATCACGGCGACGACGGCCAGGTCCCCGCCTCGGGCGGCGAGCAGGAACAGCACATTGGCCACCGAGTCCAGTACGCCGGCCGTCGCCGACATCGCGTACGCGGGCTTTTCCGCGCCCAGCCTGCGGTACATCAGCCCGGCCGCGGCCAGGGTGACCGCCGAGGACACGGCCCTGCCGACGATCAGCGGTCCGACGCCACTGTCGGCGGGTGCCTGGTGCAGGCAGACCAGTTGCAGCGCGATGGCGGCCCCCGCGCCGAGGGCCAGCAGGAGGGCCGTGCGCGAGGGACGCGCGGTACCGGAGCCGTGGCCGGCGCTGACCAGCACCACCGCCGCCAGTGCCAGCGGCAGGCCGATCAGCCCGGCCGCCCCCAGGTGCTCGCCCTGCACCAGACCGACGCCGACCGGCAGCATGGCGGAGACCAGCGCGGTGACGGGGGAAAGGACGTTCATCGGGCCGATCGCCAGGGTGCGGTAGAGCAGCGCGAACGCGGCGGCCGACGCGACACCGGACGCCGCGCCCCAGGCGAGGGTCGCCGAGGCGAAGGACGCGCCGGCGAAGGGCCACAGCAACAGCTCGACGGTGAGCGAGGCCGGGGCGGCGATCATCACGGTGCGCAGGACGTGGGCCTTGCGGGCGCCGAGACCGCCGAGGAAGTCGGCGCATCCGTAGGCCAGGGAGCTGCCCAGGGCCAGCAGCAGAGCGATCACGGGGACATCCCTTACTATCAATGGAACGACCACACCGTACAGTGCACCGACCGGCTGTCGTCAACCGAACGACCGCATGGTTCAGCGCACTGGTCCACATGCCGGACCCGGTCAACCTGCCTGGAGGGATAGCCGATGGCCGCAACCGACGCGGCGCTGCGGACGCTCGCGTACAACGTCAGGGCGGCCCGCACTCGCGCCGGGCTGTCCCTGGACGAACTCGGCCGCCGCGCCAAGGTCAGCAAGGGAGCCCTGGTCGGGCTGGAGAAGGCGCAGGGCAACCCGAACTTCGCCACTCTGGTCCGCCTCGCCGACACCCTGGGTGTCTCGGTGTCCGCGCTGCTGGAGGGGGCGGCCGAAGGGCGGGTCCGGGTGGTGTCCGCCGACGCCGTCGTGCCCCTGTGGTCCGGGGAGAAGGGCAGCGAGGCCCGGCTCATGCTGACCACCTCGGGGCCGGCACCGGTCGAGGTCTGGCGCTGGACACTGCAACCGGGCGAGGAGTACCCCAGCCATCCACACCAGGCGGGGGTCGTGGAGACCGTCAGTGTCACCGCCGGACGGATGACCCTCGTCGTCGACGACACCGAGCACACCGTCGAAGCCGGGCAGACCGCCACCTTCGACGCCGACGCCCCCCATACGTACCGCGGCTCGGGCACCGAGACCTGTCACCTCGTCATGACCGTCCACATTCCGCCTGGACCGGGCTCCACAGCCTGACAGGTACCGCGTTCGCCGGTGTGCGCGCGGGTGCGAGGGTTGCGCGT
Organism: Streptomyces sp. NPDC051452; assembly: GCF_044454765.1. Lineage (NCBI taxonomy): Bacteria > Bacillati > Actinomycetota > Actinomycetes > Kitasatosporales > Streptomycetaceae > Streptomyces > Streptomyces sp. NPDC051452. The sequence continues at coordinate 969,111 of NZ_JBITEB010000001.1, read as the reverse complement.
GCCGCCGCACAGGGACGACCCGAGGCCCATCGGCGGCTACAAGCCGGCCGGCCGGCTCGGAGCCGACGGCATGGGCAGGTCCTACCGGGGCAGGTCGATCAGTGCCGGTGGCCGACAGCGAGGAATCGGCCGCCGACCCAGCCCCGCCGCCCATGCGGGAATCCCGCGTGCCGACCGGACACCACCTGCCCGTAGGCCCACCAGAGGTGGTCCGACGTCATGCCCCAGCACACCGCGTCGAACTCGGTGTTCGCGGCGAGGACCGCCAGCGAGCGACTGCGCACTCCAAGGCCGGCCCGCAGATCCACCATCTCGGTCGTGTGCAACCGGGCACCGGCGCCACTGGTGTCGCAGTCCGGCATCTCCGGCCCGCGCGGCGGGGATGCCCAGGTCGGGGAGACGGAAACCGCGGCAGCGGCGGTAGCGGCCATGACGGCAGCCGCCACGGCCACCGCACACAACGGTCGTCGCTTCATGCCAGGCCAACCCGCCAGGTCGGGCGGACGTTACGGCCCTGGCTCGCAGACCACTCCGACGATAAGCCCGGCCCGGATGACCGGGCAGCCAAGGGGCCTCTTCAAGCCACTACCCGCCGGTACCGGATCACCGCGCGCCCCGCGCGGGCAGGATCGCACTCACGAGCAACACGACCACGCCCGTCCTCCTGACGTGGGAAATCCAGATGTACGAACCGTTCAGCCGGGTATGGATCTGCAAGGGCCACGGCCGCACCACCTCCGGCGCGGACCCGACGGAACTGGGACAGACACTCCTGGCCAGCTACCTCGCGGGCAACCCGGCACGGCACGGCGAAACGTTCCGCGTCGTCGTTCGCGGCACAGACTCCGCGAGCCGGTCGACGATCACGGCAGACCAACTCCCCACCGACGGACGGGCACAGGACCCGGCTATCCGGCCGGCCCTACCCGTCTACCTCCGGGAATCCCTGACCTGACTGCGTTCTACGTTCGAGTCCAACCCGGCCCGGGACGGCGGGACCGTGAGTGGTCGTGGGATGACTCAGACCGCGTTCGCGAGTTTCTGACGCACGACGATCGCGTTGAGCCGGACGGTGAACGGGGCGGTGTCGGTGAGGCCCAGCGCCGTCACCTCGGACTTGCCCAGGCCGATCGTGACGTCGGCGCAGAAGGCGACGGCGTACAGGTACTCGCCGGCTTCCTCGTCCTGAAGGGTGAAGAGGAGGTCGCGGTAGTAGCTCGTACGGTCCGGGGACTCCTCGTAGAAGACCAGCCCCGGCTCGCCCTCCTGTGCCGCGAGACCCGTGAATGCCTCTACCAGGTGACGTTCGACGGTGTCCCAGAACGCCGCCTGAGCCGCCTCGGGTGGGAGCGCCTGGCGGACCGCCTCCTTGAGGGAGAGCGCCATCACCAGGATCGGCGCCTCCTCCTGGAGCCCCCAGCCGCGGACCATTCTGACGATGTCGCTGTCGGGTAGCTTCGCGGCGGCGTCGCGGATGTGCCCGAAGTCGTAATTGACGGTGGCGGGCGCGATGGCCGCCTGGAAGGAGCGCCCAAGGGTCTCCGCCTGGGCTAGATGCGCCGCTCCGACCTCAGTGACCGTCCTGAAACTGGCTCCCAATTTCTCCTCCTTCAACATTTTGTTGCACGTTGGGGGCGCCAGTATGCCGCAGCGGTGTCTACTCGTGGGCGCTGAGCACACCGGCCGCGCTGAGCACGATGTACACCCCGTTGGCGTCGAGTCCGACGTCGTGCTGGTTCGCGTCCAACGTGGCATCCACGCCGTCGTGGCCGATGATCTGCGCGCGGTACCGGTTGTCACCGGTCCTCGTGACCTTGGCCGTCCAGCCGCCCGCCAGGTGGAACGTGCCAGGTCCCTGGTGTCCGCCGCCCATCCAGGAGTGGACCTGGCCGTCCAGCGTGAGCACGACGAACATGTCGTTGGCGTCGAGACCGGCGTCGTGCCGGCCCGTCTCCAGTGTGGCGTAGACCGCGCCTCGGTAGACGAGCCGGGCGCGGTAGTGCTGCGCACCGAGCTCGTAGATCCTGGCCGTGCTGCCGTCCGCCAGGGTCTGGGTGCGGACCGGGGTCGCGACCCCGGGCTTGACGGACGACGCGGTCGCGCTGTGCACGACGGACACCTCGGTCCGCCCGTCGGCCTCGGACACGCCCGTGCTGGTCGCGGAACCGCCGAGCGCGGCACCGTTGCCGGTGGAGACGGTGGTGGCCGAGCCCGCGACCTTCATCTCCGAGCCGATGGCGGCGCCCTTGCCCCCGCTCTGCGAGGCACCCAACGAGAACGCCGCGGCCGCGGCGACGGCCACCAGAGCGGCGGAACGGACGGCGCTGACGGTACGGACCGTACGGCGAGTGGTCATGATCGAAGTCCCCCAATGATTCCCGGGATTCGGCACCTGCGCGCGCTACCGCGGGCCGGCCGGATCAGCTGTTCGCTACGCCCCGTCAGATGACGTCTGCTCGGCCGTAGTTCATCGGGTTCTGTCCGCAATTGGTAACAGGGGCCCCGGCGCCACGCGACATACGTCCTCCAACTGCGCGGCACACGACGGTGATGCGCGCTACCGCGTACACAAGATCCATGAATCGGGGAACGCGACACGCCTGTTGGCCGTCACCTCATGTGCAGGTCACCGTTTACCCAACTGAGCGCGTAGGGACCGCGGTACGGTCTCGAAACGCCTGCCGGTGGCTCACGAAGTCCGGAATCGGTGCAGGAAGTCAGGTACCACACGTGCATGAGCGCAAGCCGCGCAGGCGGCTGTCACTGACCCTCGCGGCGGGCGTGCTGGCGGCCGCTGGGGTCGCGGCCACCACTCCGCCCGCCCAGGCGGCGGGACACCGGGCGGCGGCAGACAGCCGTCAGCACACCTTCGAGCAGGCCGCCGCGGAGTACGGCGTCCCGCTGCCCGTTCTGCTCGCCGTGGCCTATCACGAGTCCGCCTGGGACGCCCACGCCGGGGAACACAGCACCAGCGGCGGCTACGGACCCATGCACCTGACGGACGTGACGGCCCGGATGCTGGCCACGGGCGACGCGGGCGCGGTCGGCCGTGCCGACCTCGCCAAGCTGGCCTCCGCTCCCTCCCTGCACACCCTGCGGGCCGCCGCCAGGCTGACGGGACTGCCCGCGAGGCGACTGCGTGCCGACGAGGCCGCCAACATCCGCGCGGGCGCTGCCCTTCTCGCCTCCTACGCGAAGGGCACGGTCGGCGGCACCCCGAAGGATCCGGGCAAGTGGTATGCCGCCGTGGCCCGTTACAGCGGTTCCTCCGAGGAGCGCGCGGCAAGGGCCTTCGCCGACCGGGTGTTCGCCACCATCGAGAAGGGCGCGCACGAAACCACCCGGGACGGACAGCACATCAACCTGCCGCCCTCCCCCGGCGTCCGGCCGGCCACCAGCCAACTGTCCGTGCTGCGTCTGAGAAAGACGGCCACAGCGGACGGCACCGAGTGCCCCGCCACCATCGACTGCGCCTTCCTCCCGGCCGCGGTGGCGGGCGGTCAGGTCTCCAACCGCCCCGCCAACGGGATCAGGATCGACTCGATCGTCATCCACGACACCGAGTCGTCCTACGACGCCGCCATCAACACCTTCCAGAAGCCGGGCGGCGGATCGGCGCACTACGTCATCCGTTCGTCGGACGGGGCCGTGACACAGATGGTGCCCACCAAGGACATCTCCTTCCAGGCGGGCAACTACTCGACGAATCTGCACTCGATCGGCATCGAGCACGAGGGCTACGCCGCGGCGGGCGGCACCTGGTACACCGAGGCCGAGTACGAGACCAGCGCGGAACTCGTCCGCTATCTGGCCGACCGTTTCGGCATCCCGCTGGACCGGCAGCACATCCTCGGGCACGACAACGTGCCCGGACCCAACTCGGCCACGGTGTCCGGCATGCACTGGGACCCGGGTCCGTCCTGGGACTGGGAGCGCTTCATGCGGCTGCTGCACGCCCCGGTGGGCGGCCGGCACGGCGTGGGCCCCGTCGGCTCGGCGGTCACCATCACCCCCGGCTACACCCGCAACCAGCAGACGGTCCAGGTCTGCCCGTCCGACGACCCCACCGGCGCGACGCCCGAGTGCACCGAGCGGACCCAGGCCTCCAACTTCGTCTACCTGCGCACCGCTCCCAGCGCCACCGCGCCGCTCTTCGGCGACCAGGCCGTCCATCCGGACGGCATCGGCAGCGACCGCGTCAACGACTGGGGCAGCACGGCCGCGGCCGGGCAGCAGTTCGTCGTCGCCGACCGCCAGGGTGACTGGACGGCCATCTGGTACGGCGGCACGAAGGTCTGGTTCCTCAACCCGCACGGCTGCAACACCACACCCGCCCACGACGTGACGGTGGTCGGCGCCGCCGGGACCTCGCCGGTGGCGGTGTACGGATCGAGCTACCCGGACGCGAACGAATACCCCGCCGGGCTCTCCCCCTCCACCCAGACGCCGCTGAGCATGTACAGCGTCCCCGCCGGCCAGGCGTATGTCGCCACCGCCGCACCCGCCCCCACCGACGACTACTTCCCCTCCACCGGCCGGGTCGTCACCGGCGGCAAGAACATGTACACCATCCAGTACAACCACCGCACCGCCCTGGTGTACTCCTCGGACGTCACCGCGCGGTAACCACCGGTCCGCCGGGCGACGGCGGGCCGACGCGGACGAGAGGCAGGACGAGGCAGGGCACACGCCGGCCCCTCGCTTGCGGGGCCGCACGGCCCTCCGGTGCGCTGCGATGCGGCAGGCGCGTCGCAGCGCACCGGACCGGCCGGAAGACGGGTGGGTCCGCAACGGTGAGCGGCGGCCGGTCGGGCAGGGCTGCGGCGCGGACGACATCTCCTGGAGCACGAGGTCCGAGAGCCAGGCAAGCGGGTATGTCCTGATCGTCCCAGCCGGTCGGCACCATCACCGTCGACCACCCGATCGTCACCAGCCGGCACACCTCCCCGACGGACGCCGTGCCCGTCGGCTGAGCGACCCCTCGGCCGGTGAGGCATACGGTGATCAGACGGGGGCACACGACCCGACACAGGACGCACCGCTCCGCCGCCATGGTGGCGCTATCGAGGGGTGCGTGCTGCCTGGCGGAAACGCGGGCCCGGTACCTACGGCGGCCCGCCTCTGGAGAGAGGTTGTCACCTGTGCTGCTGCCCGCGGAGAAGGAACTGCGCTCGGTGTTGGCCCGTTTCGCCGATGCGCGGTTCCGCCACGACCTCGACCCCAGCGGCCAGTCCAGCCGGGAGCTGCAAGACACCTCCGACTCGCTGTGCGCCCTGACAGGCACCCGGTCGGTGGAGCAGGCCCTCGCCGCCGCCGACGCCCTCCTGGACCGGCTGCGCGCTGACCGTCGCACCGCGACCAGGGCCGGACAGACCCTGGCCGCCTGAGCCGGGAACCGAGCGCCGCGGCCCCGGCGCCGCGACCGCCGTACGACAGCACGCCGCACCGGGGTCGCGGCCGGGCCCGTCAGGTCATGCGACGTCGATCATCCCGGACGCCCAGTCGTCCAGAATGCCGGCGGGGTCCAGCGCGACGGTCAGTTCGGTCAGGCCCCGGAACGCGGGGAAGGGCACAGTGAGCCATTTGGCCTCGTCCGCGGGCCGGGCCAGGGAAAGCTTCGGGAAGCGGCGGAAGAGCGAGGCCAGGGCGATCTGCATCTCCATCCTGGCCAGTGGGGCGCCGAGGCAGTAGTGCGGCCCCGTGCCGAAGCCCAGGTGGTTGCTCTGCACGCCCGGCCGAGTGATGTCGAAGGTGTCCGGGCTCTCGAAAGCGGCGGCGTCCCGGTTGGCCGAGGTGACGGCGATCTGCACCAGCGAGCCCTTGGGAATGAGCGTCCCCGCGATGGTGATGTCCTCGAGCGCGTGGCGGAAGGTCGCGTTCTCCACCGACCCCTCGAAGCGGATGATCTCCTCGATCGCGTTCGGCAGCAGGTCGGGTGAGTCGACCACCTGCTTGAGCTGCTCCGGATGCGTGAGCAGTGTGTAGACGGCGTTGCCGATGAGGTAGGCGGTCGTCTTGTGGCCCGCGAACAGCAGCACCCACAGCGTGGACAGCAACTCACCGTCCGTCAGCGACTCCTGCTCGTCGCGCGTCTGGATGAGGACGCTGAGCAGATCGTCCTCCGGGGCCTTGCGCTTACGGGCGATCAGGACCTCGAAGTACTCCCGAAGCGTGTTCTCCGCCTCGGCGAGGCGGTCCTTGTCCTTCTTGCTGAAACCGGTCCGGGCGACGACGCTGCACCACTGCTGGACCTCCTGCCGCTCCTCCTCGGGGACGCCGATGAGTTCGCAGATCACCTGGAGGGGCAGCGGGAAGGCGAAGGCCGACAGCAGATCGACGGGCTGCAGGGTGGAGCACTTGTCGAGCAGCGTGTCGGTGATCTCCTGGATCCGTGGGCGCAGCGCGTCGATACGGCGCGGGACGAAGGCACGGTTGACGAGCCGGCGCAGCCGCGTGTGCTTCGGCGGGTCGGCGAAGAGCATGTTGTCGTCCAGGGCGATGGAGGAGTCGCCGAAGATGGACCGGTAGGCGTCGATGGCCGCGTACATGTCCTTGCTGATCCGCGGGTCGGCCAGCGCGGCCTTCGCGTCCTCGAACCGGGTGATCAGGTACGAGTCCACACCGTGCGGCGGGGTGATGCGGCAGACGGGCGCGTTCTCGCGCAGATGCCGATAGAGGGGGTGTGGGTTGGCCCGGTACACCGGGCAACCACGGGATGCCGCGTCCACTGCCCGGGCTGTCTCGTCCGCGGTCTCCTGCTCCTGCATCTGAGTCATCGAGGGCCCTTCTTCTCTTCCCACGGGTGGCACGGGTCGGCTGAACGCTGGAATGCATTGACGCCACTCGGAACGGGAAAACGCGATTCACCCTGACGCGGGCCTATGTCGTCGGCAGGGTACGGAAGCGGAATATTCGAGTGCGCCGTCCGGGGGAAGGCTCGATTGCCGACCCCCGGGGCCTGTGACAGGTTCGGTCCAGGGCCGCCACGAGTTCGAATTGCTGCCCGAACCACCGCTGGGTCACTGGAGGAGGACGGGCCGTGCAGACGCGCGACGAAGAAATGGTGCCGGTATTGATCGTGGGCGGTTCGCTTGTCGGACTTTCCGCGTCGGTGTTCCTGGGAAGACTGGGCGTCAGCCACATGGTCGCCGAACGCCGGGCCGCCACTTCCGAACACCCCCGGGGCCGGGGGAACAACATGCGGACCATGGAGTTGTTCCGCACCGCCGGAGTGGAACCGGACATCAGAAAGGCCGCGGCCATCCTGTCCGGCAATCACGGCATCATGCAGACGGACAAGCTGGCGGGCGGTGAGAGCAGATGGCTGTCGGCGCGTCTCACCGGCGGGGCCCCCGAGACGGACGTGTGCTCCACCCGGCGATGCGCGTGCAGCCAGAACGACCTGGAGCCGGTCCTGCTGGCGCACGCCCGCGCACTGGGCGGGGACGTGCGCTTCGGCACGGAGCTGATCTCCTTCGCCGAGGACCGGAACGGCGTGACGTGTGAACTGCGCGAGCGGGAGAGCGGCCGGACGTACGCGATGCGCGCCGCCTACCTCCTGGCGGCCGACGGGCCGCGCAGTCCCGTGCGCGAGCGGCTGGGCATCGGACAGAGCGGCGGGGGCGACCTGTTCCACAACGTCAGCGTCACCTTCCGCAGCAAGCTTCTGCGCCAGGTGGTTGGTGATCAGCGCTTCCTCGTGTGCTACCTGAACGGGACCGAGGGCGAAGGGGTCCTGCTGCCCGTCGACAACGACGAGAAGTGGGTCTTCCACGTCCCGTGGTTCCCCGAGCGCGGCCAGACGCTCGAGTCCTTCACCGACACGCGCATCGCCGACCACATCAGGGCCGCCGCCGGCGTGCGGGACCTGGACGTCGAGGTCACGGGACGCGCCCCGTGGCACGCGGCGGACCGGGTCGCCGACCGTTACCGGCAGGGACGCGTCTTCCTCATCGGTGACTCGGCCCACGAGATGCCTCCCACCGGCGCCTTCGGGTCCAACACGGGCATCCAGGACGCCCACAACCTCGCCTGGAAGATCATGGCCGTACTGCGCGGCTGGGCGGGAGAGAGCTTGCTGGACACCTACGAGGACGAGCGGCGCCCGGTCGCCCTGGCCACGAGTGCACGTGCCATCGAGCAGGCCGCGCGCGAGCAGCACCCCGGTTACACCGCCGCGCAGGGCCCGGGCCAGAGCACGGACCTGATGACGGTGGCCCTCGGCTACCGGTACCTCTCCACTGCCGTGTCCGGCGCCGACACCGACGCGCCGACCATCCCGGAGACGCTCACCCTGCGGGCCGACCCCGGCACCCGGGCCCCGCACATGACCGTCGTGCACAACGGGGAGACCAAGTCGACCGTCGACCTCTACGAGCGGTGTTTCGTCCTGCTCTGCGGCCTCGCGGACGGGCCGTGGCCGTCGGCCGCCCACGCCGCGGCGGCCAAGCTCGGCGTCCCCCTGGTGTCCTACCGCGTCGGCGCCGGACCCGACTTCGACCTCGACACCTCGACCGCCATCGACACCGGTGCCGAGGATTGGGCCGCCGTCCACGGCGTCACCCCCGAGGGCGCGGTGCTCGTGCGCCCCGACGGGATGGTGGCCTGGCGCTCCGGCGACCTCCCCGCGAACCCCGAGGACGAGCTGACGCACGTCCTGCAAGGCATCCTCAGCCGTTGATCCCGGCTGTCCGACGCCCCCGAACCGTTCCACCGTAGGGAGCCCCTCCATGCCTCACGCCGCCGAGACGACCGATCTGCAAGCACCAGGCGACATAGGCCTCCGCGCCGCGGCGAGCGCCGACGACGCCCGGCACGAACGAATAGACGTCCACCACCACTACACCGCACCCGAATGGGTGCGGTGGGCCGAGAAGAACGGGATCGTGGACCCGGCCAACCTGCCGCCGTGGACGCGGTGGGAGGAATCCGCCGCCCTGGACCTGATGGACCGGACCGGCACCCGCACCAGCGTCCTCACCGTCGCCATGCTGGGACGCTTCCGGGACCCGGCGGTTCGCAAGGAGAGCACGCGTGTCGCCCTGGAGGCCGCCGGCGACCTGACCGTCAGGCACCCGGGCCGTTTCGCCTTCTTCACACCCGTCTTCCTCGACGACGCGGAACTCTCGCGCTGGTCCGTCACCCACGGGATGGACCAGCTCGGCGCGGTGGGCGTCAGCGCGCGCACCAGCACGGGCGACACGTATCTGGGCGACCCCGGGCTCGACCCGATCATGGCGGAACTCGACGAGCGCGCCGCGGTGATCAGCACGCACCCCATGCAGGTGAACTCCTCCGGCGCCCCCGAGGGCGTGCCGCCGTTCGTGTGCGACTTCCTCATGGACACGACCCGCGCCGCACTGAGCCTGATCATGAACGGCACGCTTGACCGTTTCCCGCGGCTCACGTTCGTCCTCCCGCACGGCGGCGGGTACCTGCCCTACATCGCCAGCCGGATCGAGGTGTTCGGGCGCCAGCTCGTCCCCTCCGTCGACCCCGGCCGCGTCCGCGACTACCTGCACCGGTTCTACTACGACACGGCCGCGCCCATGTCGCCGTCGGCCACCCCCACCCTGCTGGCCGCCGCGGGTTCCTCCCGCATCCTCTACGGCAGCGACTGGCCGCCGACCCCCACCCGCGTGGTCGCCGACGTGACAACTCCGGCTCTGGACAGGGATCCCGCCCTCAGCGACCTCGAGCGCGGGCACATCAACCGCCGTAACGCCCTGCGTCTCCTGCCCGCGCTCGCGCCGGCCTGAGCGCGCCCGGCACCGTCCTCGTACCCCTCGCGGCTGACGGGAAGGGGCGGCGCCGCCCGGCTCGTCCGGTCAGGCGTCGGCCGTGCGGCTCGCCTCACGAAGCCGCACGGCCGACGCACGGGTTCAGCTCAGCACAGTCCCGCGGGGATGGAGACCCGGCAGAAGTTGCCGCGGAAGAGGTTGCTCCCCTTCGAGGCGTTCTGATTGACCAGGTCGGCCGGGGCGTTGGCGGTGAGCCAGTTCTCGTCGACGCGGTTCTTCTCGTTGACCGCGCCGACGAAACTCTTGAACAGTACGACTCCGCCCGACAGCGGGGACCGGCCGCTGTTGCCCGCGACCACGTTGCGCGTCAGCAGAGCGCTCTCCACACCGGCCAGCACGATCCCCGAGCCCTGCAAGAACGGCAGCCGCGCCGTCTTGGCGCAGTACTTGTTGTTCCGGATCACCCGGTTGCCGCCGATGGTGAGCGCGCCGGCACGGGGCTTGTTCTCGTCGCCGATCACCATCACCCCGGCGCAGTTGCCGGTCACGCGGTTCCGCTGGACCGTCAGGTTGCGCAGACGCAGGATCGTCAGACCGTTGCGGTTGTCCTCCAGGGCGTTGCCCTCCACGACCAGGCCCCGGCTGTCGGTGGCCCCCTTCTCCGACATCGTCGTGTTGGCGAGGTACAGGCCGGCGTCCCCGTTGCCGCGGGCGATGTTGTTCCTGAACACACCACGTGTGGAGTGCTCCTGCGAGATGCCCCACTTGCCGTTCTTCTCGGATCTGACCCGCTGCACGGTCAGGCGGTCGGTGGCCAGGGACCACAGACCGACGCTGGAGAAGCCCGTCAGTGTCAGGTCGGACACGGTCACGTTCGCGACGGGCTTGTTCCTGAGCCCGACCACGCAGATGCCCTTTCCGCCCTCCACGCAGCCGATCGCCTTCCCGGCGCTCGGGACGGCCTTCTGCCGGGGAGGCATGATCACCGTGCGGGGACCGACACCGCGCAGCGTCAGCCCGGAGGTCTTGACGGTGACGCTCTCGTGGTACGTGCCGGCCTGGACGAGGACCGTGTCACCGGCGCGAGCCGCGTTCACCGCCTTCTGGATCGACTCCCCCGGGTGCACCGTCAGGGTTCGCGGTGCCGCGGCGGCCGGGAAGGCGCCGGGGCCCACACCGAGGAGTACGGCGACGAACGCGGCGTACCGAACATGATTCCTTTTCATATCCGGAAAATAGGACCGAGTCGGTGGGTGGCCTCGCGGCAACTCGCCCGCATGCCTCCGGTCGGGCGTAAAGGTTCACGTCACCGGCCTTGTCTCGACGGTGCGGAGTAGCAGCGGTGGCAGCCCGATCCGGCCGTGCCTAGGCTCGCTAGCGGAAACGGGTCCGTCGGAAGGACAGACAATGCCGCAGGTCGGCGAAGAAGAGGTCCGGGTCGGTGCGTGCGATACGGCGGATCAGCCTCGAACGTTTTCGAGGGTTCTGCGTTCCGCCGTCAGGGAAACCATGCTGCTGCCGGTGTTCCTGGTCCTCACCGCCATGATGGTGGCGTTGTGGCTCATGGGCATGCCCTTCATGCAGGCCCTGACCATTTCGACCGCGGTGAAGATCTCGATGGCTCTGCTCGAAGCACGTCGGATGCCTTGAGCCGCGAACGAGTGACAGTTGGCTTGGGTCAGGGCGTTTGGTTTGGCCGGGCATTTGGTTTGGGCAGGGCATTCGGCTTGGGCGGGGGCTCTTGGCTTGGGCGGGGGCTCTTGGCTTGGGGCGGGGTGTTTCTCCGGTGCCGCCGGTGCCCCGCCTCAGGCCCCGCGGCCCGCCTTCTCGCCGGCCCCGCTCTCCCCGACGCCCCGCGGCGCCGCCGCCGCGAGGTCGTCACGCCCCGGATGGGCCCGGCGCTCCCGCAGGTCGGCCACCGCCAGGCGCAGGGCGACGACGATGATCGCCATGGCGGTGAGCAGCCCGAGTTGAAGGGCTGTCGTAGGGCGGCCGTGGTTGGCGAGGTGTGCGAAATAGACGGAGCCGACGACGGCGATACCTGCGGCCGAGCCGATGCGCTGGCCGGTCTGCAGCACCCCTCCGGCCGCCCCGGCACGTCGTACCGGAACGAGCGTGAGCGTGAGGGTCGTGTTGGGCGAGACCGTGAGGCCCGACCCGAGCCCCGCGATGAACAGGGGCAGCGCCATGGCCCAGCCCACGTCGTCCCCGGGCGCCAGTTGAACGGCGATGACGACACCGAGCAGGCCGAGGGCCACGCCGCTCAGACCGATGACGACCAGGCTGCGGCCGTAGCGCGTCACCAGCCGCCCCCCGATGGCCGCACCGACCGCCGAGGCGGCCGCGAACGGCAGGATGGTCGTCCCCGCGGCGAGCGCGCTGTATCCGACGCCGTTCTGCAGGAACAGTGACAGCACGAAGAAGAGGGTGGTCAGACCGGCGAAGAACGTGAGGCTGATCAGAGCGCCGAGCGTGAAGGAGCGCAGGGAGAACAGTTCGAGGTCGACCAGCGGTGCCCTCCCGAGGCGCCCCTGAAGCCTCTCCCAGACCCAGAAGGCCCCGAGCAGTAGTGCGGCCACCGGGAGGAGCAGCCACTTCGCCCGGCCCTGCCACTGCTGCTCCTGCACCAAGGGCAGCAGCATCGCGAGCACGCCCGCGCCGAGCAGCAGTACGCCGAACGGATCGAACTTCTCCCGTCTGTCGCTCGGCGCCGGGAGCCGGGGCAGCAGCCGGTTCCCGGCGAAGAGGGCTGCCAGCCCGATGGGCACGTTGACGAAGAACACCCAGCGCCACCCGTCGTCCGTGCCGAACGCCTGGATCAGCAGTCCGCCCGCGAGGGGGCCCGCCGCGGTGGACACGGCGACGACACTGCCGTGGAAGCCGAAGGCCCGGGCGCGCTCGGCACCCTGGAACATCTGCTGGATCAGCCCCGAGGTCTGCGGTGCGACCACACCGGCGGCCGCGCCCTGGATCAGCCGGCACACCACCAGCCAGGTGGGGCCGGTGGCGAAGCCGCACGCCACGGACGCGGCGGTGAACAGGGCGAGGCCGAACAGCAACGCCTGGCGGCGGCCTCGCAGGTCGCCCAGTCGTCCCGCCGGCGCCAGCGCGAGCCCGAAGGCGAGGGCGTACCCGGACACCACCCAGGACTGGGTGGCCTCCGAGGCACCGAGACCGCGCTCCATGGAAGGCAGCGCCACGTTCACGATCGAGACGTCGAGCAGCGAGATGAATCCCGCCGTCAGACAGACCCCGAGTGCTTTCCACCGCCGGTCGTCGAGAGCGGGCCGGGCCGTTTCTGTGGTCATGTGATCACGCTATGCAGCCACGGCCGGTCGCACCAGCGGGGAGGGGAGCATGGGCGCACGTCGTCGAGCCCGGTCTCCGCGCTCGGCACGGATTCATGGCGGTCTCGTCCTGAGGCTGGCGGCCGGGTGTGGCGCCGTCGGCCCCGTCGCCTCCCCCTCCATCCGCCCGCGCCTGCGCCACGGGCTCGGGCGCCCCGCTCGGCGTGGGTACGGCCATCAGCCTGACCGGCGTGGCGGTGCCGGCGCCTCGGACCCCGACCACTCCCCCGGCGCGAGGACGAGCGCGACCGCGACCGCCGTGGCCGGTGAGTGCCATGCGCCGCATCTCGTGTCATTCTCCCTCGCTGCCCGGCATTTGAGGGCCCCGGCATCGCTCCGAAGTCCATCCCGCAGGTAGCGTTCTGCGGCGTTGGATCACACCCACTGCCAAGGAGCCGCCATGAGCGCATCCGTCACGCCGTCACCCGCGTCCTCGTACCGTCCTTCCCGGCGCCGTCTGCTGGCCGGCGGAGCCGGTCTGGCCCTCGGCGCCTCCGCCGGGGCGCTCACCCCGTCGACCCCGGCCGCCGCCGCGGAGCCGGCGACCGCGGCGCTCTTCCCGCTCAAGCCGCCTCATCTGCTGGAGGCCGAGACGCTGGTGGAGTATCTGCGGCTGAGATCCGACCAGTGGAACCACAACCGGTACGACGCGGCCGGGGAGGACCTGGGCAAGACCACGGTGACGTGGGGCCGTCCGGGACATCCCGAGGAGTTCGAGAACCTCTCGCAGTGCTCCTCGTTCATGACGCTGCTGCTGCAGCGGACCTATGGCACCGACACGGCCTACGGCTGGGCCACCCGCGCCTACTTCGACCAGTACTTCCCGCGTAAGGACGGCCTCCCGCGGGCCTCGTCCTCCCAACCCACGGCCGAGGACCTCCAGGCGGGCTTCCGCAACGCCGCGAACGTGCCGCACTTCGACCCCGTGACCAAGCCGGTGAACCTGCGCCCCGGTGACATCGTCGCCTGGGACTACGACCCCAACACCCGAAGCGCCCCCTACACCGGGCACACGGTGCTGATCCGCGCCTACCTCGGCACCTACGCCTCCTCCGTGGACAGCCAGCTCGGCATACCCGGCGTCGTCCCGCATCTCTTCCAGATCGTCGACTGCACCAGCAACCCGCACGGCGGCCCCAGCCTGACCAGCCAGTCCAGCATCGATCGCTACCGCGCCTACCCCGACACCCGGGCCACGATCACCGACAGCCCCGACGTCGGCTACGACGAGAAGAACGGCGTCGGCTACGGCCACATGGTGTTCTACGCCCACCCGGACACCTCCCTCTTCGCCGGGTACCGCTGGAGCCTGAACTCCTCCTCGCCGGAGCCCGCGGTGGCGGAGGCTGTCAGCGGCAAGAAGCAGATCGCCGCGGGCCGCGTCAACGCGTTCGTGGTGTAGACGAATCGGGCCGGGGCCGGGCACTCGGGGCCACTGTTACAAGACGGGGACAAACCGCTGATGAACGCCGGGCTCCACGGTGTCGTCGTTTCCAGTGACCACGCCAATCGGCATTCAGCTGCCCTTTGACGCGAAACGTAGTTCTCGGCATGGAAAGGCACATAGTTGTGATGGTCTCGAAGCGGCTCCCCCTGCGCATCGCCGTCGTCGGTGTCCTCGGCTCGGTTTCACTCGCCCTCACCGGCACCGCCATGGCGGCCACGCCGGCGGCGCACACCACCTCTCCCGCGGTCGTCACGCACAGCACCCCCGCTCCCAAGCCCGGCATCACCGCCAAGCCGTCCGTGTCCTCGGTCGACGCCTGGCAGTTGTTCCGGGTCACGGGCAAGACGACGGGGCTCCAGGCGGGCAGCAAGGTGACACTCCAGCAGAAGCGGCACGGCGAATGGGTCACCCTGCCCGCCTCCGCGCCCATCGCGCGGAGCGGCTCCTACTCGCTGGGCGTCAAGCTGGGCATCAAGGGCAGGAACGACCTGCGCATCGTCAGTGGCAGCACGGCCTCGCCCGTCTTCGACGTGACGGTTCGCTGAACCCGGCCGCCCCTGGCCCCACTTCGAGCGGAAGGGGGCCAGGGGCGGTGCGATGCGGGCGGACCGGGAGCGCGGCGGCGCACCCGGTCCGCCGGGGATCAGTCGCCGGTGTTGGTCGCCCAGACGGGCTGGTTGGCGGCGTTGTAGACGACTACGTTGCCGTCGTCCTGCACGGCCACGTAGTGGCCCTTGTGCCAGGTCCCGGCCGCCCAGACGGGGTTGCCGTTGCGGTCGTAGACCACGAAGTTGCCGTCGTCCTGGAAGACGGCGCGGTCGGCCTTGGGGTAGACGTTCGGGGCCTGCCAGACCGGTCGATTGTCCTTGTAGAGAACGAAGTTGCCGTCGCTCTGGACGCGCAGGACCGTGCGCCCGTTGCCCGAGGTCCAGGCCTGGTTCTTGTAGAGGGTGGACGTGGCGTAGAAGCGGGAGTCCGCGCGCTGGCCGGCCGCTTGGACCTGCGTGGTCCGGGTGGCCTTGGCCGTGTCGGCGACCGCGTCCGCGGGCGGGGAGGAGGCCAGCACGGGCAGGGCTGCGAGGGCGAGCGCGGCCAGGCCGCGTCCCCAGGTGAGGTTGGTGAACATGCTCGGTTTGTAGCCCGCCGGACCGAGCCGCCGATATCGCCGCCTCGCTGGATCCACCCGTATGGCCGCACCGGTTCACCGCTGAAACGGCACTTCATGCCTCGCTCGGATGTCCGCGGTCACCGGCACGCCGGCGGCAAGGCGGCGAGCCGGTACCCGGCGTACCGCGATGGCCTACCAGGCACGCACCGGACCGTCGTGATAGGTGCCGTCGGCGAACAGGAGGGCGCGGCGCGTGCTCCTGGTGTGGTGCTCCACGGCGCCCAGTACCACCAGGTGGTCGCCGGCGGGGACGAGGCGGACGCGGCGGCAGCACAGCGTCGCCGCGGCACCGGGCAGCAGTGGCTCCCCGTGCGGCCCGGGTTTTGTGGTGAGTCCCTCGAACCGGTCTCCGGGGCCGGCGAAGCGGGACGCCAGGTCACGCTGGTCGGCCGCGAGCACGTTGACGGCGAAGTGCTCGGCGGCCGTGAACGCGGGCCGGCTGCGGGAGGACAGTGCGAGACACCACAGGACGAGAGGCGGGTCGAGCGACACCGAGGTGAAGGAGTTGACGGTCACCCCGGCCGGGTCGCCGAGCGGCCCGGCGCAGGTGATCACGGTCACTCCGGTCGCGTACCGGCCGAGGACGTCGCGCAGCGCCCGCGCGCCGGGCCCGGCCGGATCGATGGCTCGCGGTGTCGCGGAGCCCACGGGGTCGTGGGGTGTCACCGCGGTGCCCGGCACCGTGGTCACGCGGAGTCCGGCCCGCCGCGCGACGCGGCCAGCGCCGCGGCGATCTCCTCGTCCTCCGGGTCGAGCACGGCGGCGAGTTCGAGGTCGTCGAGAGCCTCCTGGCGTCGACCGTCCTCCTGGTAGAGGAAGGCACGGTTGTAGCGCAACGCGGCGTCTTTGGGGGCGAGTTCGACGGCGCGGCACAGGTCGTCGAGAGCCTCGCGCCGGTTGCCCGCCTCGTAGCGGACCGCGGCCCGCCCGGACAGGGCGCTCACCAACGTGGGGTCGGCCTCCACGGCGCGGTCGTAGGCGGCTTCGGCCTCGCCGAGTTCGCCTTCCTCGGCGAGCGCCTGGCCCACGGCCGTATGCAGATAGGCGTTGTCGTCGTCGAACCGCAGTCCGGTGCGGGCGTCGGCGAGCGCGGCGGCCGTGTTGCCGGCTTCGAGATGGATACCCGCGCGGTTGACGTAGGCGTCCACGAACTGCGGATCCTGCTCGATGACATAGCTGAAGTCGGCGAGCGCTCCCGCCACATCGCCCTCGGTCAGCCGTAGATCGCCGCGGTTGTAGTAGATCTCCGGGAACGGCGGTGACAGGCTGAGTGCGCGCGAGTAGTCGGCGAGCGCCTCCTCACCGCGGCCGAGCCGGCGCAGCAGGTTGCCGCGCTCCAGGTAGTGCTCGGCGTGGTTGGGGTCCTGCTGGATGACGACGGCGTAGTCGGCGAGTGCTTCGTCGAGTCGGCCGAGACCCGCGTACACCCGGGCTCTGTTGTTCTTGAGCACCGAGCGGTGCAGCCGGTGTTCGTCCGGGGTCAGCCGCCGGTCGAGATCGTCGATGCACTCGGTGACCAGCCGCAGGGCTTCCTGGGGGTCGCCGAGGTTGACCTCCACGAGGGCGCGGCCGTTCTTGTAGAAGGCGCTCTGGAAAGCCTGTTCCACCCTGTCGTGCAGCAACGAGGCGGTGGCGATGGCGCCGTTGAGAAGTGCCTTGGCCTTCTTCTCGTCCCGGTCGGCGGGGTCGTTGTGGCGTGTGTACAGCATGGCGGTGGAGTAGGCGCAGGCCATGTGTACGGCCGGGTCGGTCGACAGCAGGCGTGCCTCGTCGTAGACCGCCTCGGCCTCCTTGGTCCTGCCGAGCATGGACAGGGCCAGTCCGAGCTGTACTCCGAACTTCCACCATTGCGCGGTGTTCTCCCGGCCGTTCACCAGCCGCTGGCCGCGTCGGCCGTAGTCGGCGACGGCGGTGTAGAAACCGTTGACGAGGCAGTGGTCCGAGGCGGACCACAGGACGGCCACGGCTGCGGCCTCCGCGTCACTGCCCCGCTCGAGGTGGTACGGGAGAGCGCCCAGGGTGAGCGAGAACTCCCCCGACTCGCGCAGTTGGGCGGCCCGGCGGTCGTGGAGGACGGCACGCTGGACGGTGGGCAGCGCCTCGTAGGCGGTACGGGCGGCCTCGCCGTCGGGACCGTCGAGCAACCCTTCGGTGGCGACCCAGCGCCAGGCTGCCTCGTCCGGGCTGATCGGATCGGGCGCGACGCCGGCCGGACTGACGGGCACGCCGCTGGTGTGCTGGTCGAGCGCGGGGGCCAGCGGGCCGTCCGCGGCCGGGGCGTCGGCGCCGCACAGGACGACGGTGAGCACGCCGGGATCGACGCGGCGCACCAGCGCGGCGAGGAATTCCTCGTCGGTGGTCTCGGCGTGCTCGGCGTTCTCCACGACCAGGCTGCGTGCCCCCTGGTGGCCCAGTACGGGCAGCGCGTCGCGGACGAATTCCACCAGCCCGTTGGCGATGCGCCGGGTGCGCAGCCGGGCGTAGAAGCGGGTGCGCTCGGCGGGCAGCGCCATGGAGGTCAGCGTAGCGCGGGAGTTGGGCACGATGGCGGCCAACTCAGGTGCCACAGAGAGCAGTTCGATGTCATGGCGGCGCACCAGTTCGGGGGCGAGCGCGAGTACGGCGGGGACGAGCGTCCGGGCGATGGTGCCGGCCGCGGTGTACGGGCCGCGCAGCCGGCGGTGGGAGTCGACCGGGGGCATGAGCGGAGCCGGTAGCGGGAGGCCGTCCACGACTGCGGCCCGATCGCGCTTCGTTCCGCCCTGGACGCTGAGGTGGGCGGCGGGCGTGGGGTCAGCCTGCTGCATGTGCGGTCTCCTTCGCGGTGGTGGCGGGGGTGCGTGTACGGCGCCGCCATGCGCGGACCGCCAGATAGGCGGCGAAGACCGGCTCCCAGAAGTTGATCACGAGGAACGTCAGTACGTCGGCGGCGTTGGCTGGGGAGAGGTCGCTGCCGAGCTTGTGCACGGCGACCTCGGTCAGTCGGATTGCGGTGGGAACGGCGGCGGTCAGCAGGGTGACGGTGAGGAAGACGTAGCCGGCCACCATCAGCCACGAGTACCAGCGCGCGATCTGGCGGTCCCGTTCGCCCCAGCCGCTCTCGTCGACCATGCGCTCGGGCTTGCGCAGCAGCCGCATCAGGCGGTTGCGCAGCATCTGGCGGGCCGTCGTCTGCAGGTCGTTGCAGCCGAGCACGGTGATGGCCAGGTAGTACAGGTCGGTGCGCAGGAAGAAGTAGAACTGCCAGACGAGCCGCAGTACGACGGCGAAGGCCATCGACAGCAGCAGCCGATGCACGACGGCTGTGGCGCCGCCCGCATCCCGCAGGGCCGCGGCCACGAGGGTCAGACCGCAGATGACGAGGACGTCGGTGATCATTCCGGCGAGCATCGGCAGATACCGTTTGCGGCGGGGCACGGCCACCAGGCCGTCCAGTGCGGTCACGAAGACCACGTAGTAGAAACGGCGGCTGATCGACAGCGTCGAGTTGAGTCCGAGGCGGCGCCCCGCGAGGGCGTGAGCGGCCTCGTGCAGCAGGATCCACGGCACCTGGCCGAGAACGATGCCCAGGGTGAGCAGCACCAGCGACCGGCGGGTGAAGAACAGGTTCTGGTAGTGCGGCGCCAGTTCGGGACGTCTGGCCATGACGACGACGGCGGCGAGCACGATCAGGCCGTAGACGACCCAGGCGACCGGAGAGAAGACGGCGGTGCCCAGCCGCTGCCAGCGCACGGGGCCTGCCGGGGCGGCCACCTGCTCGCCGTCCTTGACGACGAGTTCCAGTTCTTCGAGGACTTCGAGGAACTCCGCCATGTCCACCTGCTCGCCGTACCGCTCGGTGTACCAGCGCGCCGCGGCGTTCGGCGGAGTGCCGGCCTCCAAGCGGCGAAGCAACTCGGCTCCGTCAGGCGGGAAGAGGCCGTAGGAGTCGATGTCGGCACGGCCGACGGTGACCTCTTCGCCCTCCTCCAGATAGGTGAGGGGGTGCAGCCGCACAGGTTCGTCGAAACTCCGGGACGGCGTTGTCGTCACTGCCTCACCTCACTGGTTCACGACCGGATGTGTGGTGCGCGCCGGGCCCGGAGGCCCGACGCGCACCTGCCTGGGATCAGGCGTTGCCGGTGCCGCAGCAGTACGCGGACGCGGCGGCGGACGTCAGACGGACGGTCCCGGCCTTGCGCACGGCGATCTTCTTCATGGGGATCTCCTTCTCTGCGTGGTGCACAGCGCCGCCGGGGCTCCGGACGGCGTACCCGAGGTATCGGGTGCTCATGGGAGAAGACGAGAAGGAACTCCATGGATAACGCGGGGAATCCGCGCCGAGAATTCGCTCACGCAATGAATGAATGACCTGGACAATGAACCGTGAACACGTCTGCGTTTCTTGCGTGGTGCTTGGCGGAACGACCTCGTTCACAACATCCGCATTCACACCCCCGATTCGATGCTCGACAGATTTACATCCTGCGGGACAGGCATGTCAACGGCCTGGACGGGGTCGTCCTGTCAGCCTCCGGAGGCCCGTCGGAGCCCGCGACGAAGGGGAATTAAACGTTCAGTTATGGATGCCGGTGGCGGTGGACAAGTACTCCCGGGAAGTCCATAGTCGGCCATCGAACGCAGATTCGGTCCGGTGCCGTGTGAATGGTCGTCTCACGTGGTTCCACCGATAACACATTAGGCCGGCGCACGGATTGGGGAATCCGCGGCGCGGATTGGGGGGCACCATGAAATACGAGCTGGCCCGACGGCTGGTACCGGACGCGATGTGGAGCTTGGTAGAGCCGCTGCTGCCTGGCTTCACCGGGCGCCGGCAAGGGGGTGGGACGGCTCCGCTGGACGAGAGACAGACCTTCACCGCGGTCGTCTACGTGCTGACCTCGGGGTGTACCTGGCGGCAGTTACCGCCGTGGTTCGGGGTCTCCCCGGCCACCGCGCACCGCCGCTTCATCACCTGGACCCGCTCGTCCCTCTGGGACCACCTGCGGGAGGCCGCCGGAGGGCAGGTCGACGAGACGTGGATCAACGACGTCGTCACCGCGGCCCACAGAAGGGCGGCCTCGAGAGCCGTAACGGAGCACTCCTGATGTCCACCACGCGAGATGCCCGGTTATGTCCGATGTTGGGGTTTCGGCGCGGTGACGGGCAGCGCAATCCCTCCCGCGCGTCCCCACTCCCGGCCGCGATAAGGGACGCTCGCGCCGTCACCGAACGTATCGGCGGTACGAGGTTGCCCGAAGACCTCGGACGCCTCGACTTCCGTGCACCGCGCGTTCAGGTAGCCGTCGGCCCACTGCGAGGCGGCCGACCTGGCGGCCACACGCACGGTGTTCGACCCGTCCCGGGGGCACTGAAGGCGGTCCTCGCCATCGTCCCGGGCATCCGACGACGGACCTGCCGCCGGGCGAGAGCAGTTGCGCCGGCAGCCCCGCGACGCCGGGCCCCCGCGACCTCGTGGACGGCTGTCCGCGCGGGCCGGCTGCCGGACACCCGACTACTTCTCCCGGTGCTCGGGTCCTCGGCCGTCGCCTTCCGCCGCCTCGGCCGCTCGCACCCGCCGCTCCTCGCGAGCGGAGCCGACGTCCCGTTCCAGGGATGTGCGGCTCACGGCCGTCGCGAGGTCCTCCAGAGCCCGCTTCTGCAGTTCCGCCTCGCGCCGCACCACCGAGCTCCGGTCCCGACCGGCGCCGTCCCACTCCCGGAGCGCCTCCTCCACGCGCCCCCAGTCCGGATTCCTGTGCTCGCGCACGTCGGCCGCGGCCTGCGCGGTGTCCGCCTCCAGTGCCTCGGCGAACCGCTCCGCCTCGGGGACGGAACGGCTGTCGGTCCACGGGAGGTGGCCCTCCATGAGCATCGCCGCCCGGCTCAAGCTGTCGAGCGCCTCCTGCGCGTCCTCCGCCTCGCGCGACGTCAGGCCTCTGGGGCGGACCGGTTCCTGCCTCGCCCGCTCGTACGTCTCCTGCCAGGCGGCACGTGCCTGCCTGCTCGCCAGCAGTGCCCTACGCAGGTCGGCGCGGTGCCGCGGGGTCGGATCGGCGTGGTTGCGGAGCACCGCGGCCGCGTAGCGGCCGTTGGCGGCGAGCCAGTCCGCGAGCCGGCCCGGCAGCCGGGGTGTCTCCCACGCGGGGTACACGGCGTACGCCAGCATGGCGAGGACCCCGCCGAGCAGGGTGAGCACCACCCGTTCCGGGACCGTCTGCTCCCACGTCTGGCCCCCCATGCCGAGCAGGAAGACGACGTACGCGGCGGTGAAGCACTGGGTGTAGGCGTAGCCGGTACGGACCAGCGTGTACGACACCCCCGCCGAAACCACCGCCAGCGCCCCGAACACCTGCGCGTCCGGCCCCAGGACTCGCACCATCCCGGTGGCGAGCGCGACCCCCGCGAGGGTCCCGGCGAGACGGGCCACCGCGCGCGCGTACGTCCGGTGGAAGTCAGGCCGCATCACCATCACCGAGGCGACGGGCGCCCAGTAGCCGTGGCCCAGGGGCAGCCGGGCGGCGATCAGATAGCCGAGCGTGGCCACCACCGCCAGACGGACGGCGTGCCGGAACACGGGCGAGTCCGGGCGGAGCTCGCAACGGACCGCCCGGACGACCACCGGGACCAGCCGGAACATGGTCGGGCGCACCATGAACCGGGCGCCCACCGGGCCGGGCGGCGTGGGCGTCTCCTCGCGCGCGCCGCCACTCCGGGCGATCTCCAACGCCTCGCCGAGCAGTTCCACGAGTCGCTCGGCGGTCTGCCTCGCGGGGCCGGTCAGCACCTCGTGCTCGTCGTCGACGCGCAGGACGTCCGCGATTTCGGCCGGCACCTCGGCGGGAGTGCCGCGGCGAATCGAACGGGCGGCCGCGTCCAGGACGTCGGCGGCCGCGGCGAGCAACTCCCGGGCGCGGTCCCGCCCGGGTCCCTCCGCCGGGGCGCCGACGTCCGGATCGGCGAGCGCGGCGACGACCGGCCGAATGCGCTCGGCCAGTCCCCGGGGGCCGTGGAGGACGGACGGCCGGGTGCGGGCCTGTGCCGGTGTCACGGCGGCCGCGTCCCGGGCCGTCATCAACGGCTCAGCGTCGAACGGGGCGGTCGGGTCATGCCGCAACCGGCGGGCGTAATCCGCCACGGCGGCCAGGGCGTCGGCGAGCGCGTCACGATGCGCCCCCCAACGGCGGATCGGGAACAGCAGGATCAGCAGGGCCTGCACCACACCTCCGAGCGCGATGACCCCGGCGTGCTCCAGGGCTCGCCCGACGCTGGTGGGCAGCGTGATGGTCACCAGCATGCTGCCGACGGTCGTCGCCGCGACGATCCCGGCGGTCGATCCGACGGCCCACGCCATTCCCGCGGCGAAGGCCCATACGGCCAGCAGGGGGAGGAACGTCACGAGTCGCCCCGCCGCCAGGTAGCCCACGAAGGTGCTGAGCGCCAGACCCGCGCCCGCGCCGAGCGCGATCACCTTGCGGGGACGCCAGGTGCGCTGGAAGGTGGCCCCACCCGCGGAGAAGGCACCGAGGGCGGCGGACGCGGCGTACGCCGGGGAGACCAGCCACAGCGTCGACCCGATGACGATCGCCACCCCGGCGGCGGTGCGCAGCGCGAGCAGGGGCTCCAGCCGCGTCTCCTCGATCGTGAGCCCGGATCGCACGACCTCCCCGAGGGCCCGCAGCCACGTCACGGTGCGAGCCTAGCCGGAACGCCCTGCCGGGTCGCGTCGGCCGCGGCTCGGCGTCGTCCTCGTGGCCGGACCCGATGGCCGACGGAGGTCGCGAGGCGTTGAAGAGAGGGCGACATGGGTGCGTCGGGTCGCCTACGCGGCCGTCAGGGGGAGGGTCAGCCCTGGAACACGGGTCGGCCCGTCACCGGCCGGGGCCCCTCGGGGCCCGCGGTGCGGACCAGGTTGCCCGCCTTTTCCCGGTGCTCGTGCACGAGGCGGATCGCCATGGCGCCCTCACCCGACGCCGAGGCCACCCGTTTGACCGAACCGCTCCTGACATCGCCGGCGGCGAAGACCCCGGGAAGGGTGGTCTCCAGCAGCAAGGGACCGCGACCGAGCGGGGACCACCGGCTCGCGTCGGCCACCGCCTGCGCGTCGGCGCCGGTGAGGACGAAGCCCTTCTCGTCCAGGGCCAGCACGCCCCTGAGCCAGTCCGTGCGCGGCCGGGCCCCGATGAACACGAACAGTGCCGCGACCGGCAGCTCCCGGCGCTCACCACTGGCGTTGTCCTCCACCGTCAGCGACTCCAGCTTCTCCTCCCCGCGGACGCCCCGCACTTCGGTGTGGAGCAGCACCTCGATCTTCGGGTGCCGTTCCACCTGGTCCACCAGGTAGCGCGACATGTCCGCGTTGAGGTCACCGCCCCGGACGAGGAGGTGGACCCTGGACGCGTGGTTCGCGAGGAACAGTGCCGCCTGCCCGGCGGAGTTCCCGCCGCCGACGACGGCGACCGGATCCGCCTGGCAGAGGCTCGCCTCGTGAACCGTGGCCGCGTAGTAGACGCTGGTGCCCTCCAGGTGGTCGATGCCGGGCACCTCGAGCTTGCGGTACCACACGCCGGAGGCGAGCACCACGGCGCCCGCCCGCGTCCGGGACCCGTCGGTGAAGGTGACCTCGTACTCGTCGTCCTGCGGGGTGAGGCCGTTGATCTGGGCCGGCACCACGAGGCGGGCACCGAACTTGTGGGCCTGGAGCACCGCTCGTTCGATGAGTTCGCCTCCGGAGATGCCCGACGGGAAGCCGAGGTAGTTCTCGATGCGGGACGAGGTACCGGCCTGGCCTCCGGTGGCCACGGCGTCGACGGTGACCGTGGTGAGGCCGTCGGAGGCGCCGTACACGGCGGCGGCGAGTCCGGCGGGGCCCGCGCCGACCACCATCACGTCGCACCGCCCGTCCTCGGGCGAGGGGGCGGGCGCGGGCAGCCCGATGAGCCGGGCGAGTTCGGCGTTGCTCGGATTGCGCAGCACCCGCTCGCCCTGCCAGATGACCACCGGAGTCTCCTCGGGACGGATGGAGAACCGGCACAGCAGCGCCTCGGCCTCCTTGTCCTTCTCCAGATCCAGCCAGCGGTGGGGCAGCCGGTTGCGGGCGGCGAACTCACGCAGCCGCAGCGTGTCGGGGGAATAGCACGACCCCAGGATCCGGAAGCCGGCGCCGAGGCCGATGAGCAGATACCGGCGGCCCAGGTAGGCGCGCAGGATCAGGTCGCCGAGGACGGGGTCGCGGTCGACCAGGGCGCGTTGCCGCTCCGCCGGTACGGCCACGATCTCGCCCGCTTCGCGCACGACGGCGGTGTCGAACGCCGCCTCGCCCTCCAGCAGTCCGAGTTCACCCAGGAACCTGCCGGGCCCGTGCACCGCCACCGTGCGCTCCTCGGGGCCGCCGTAGTCCTGGAGCATCTCGACGGTCCCGCTGACGATCGCGAGGAACTCCCGGAACGGCTCGCCCTCGCGGTACAGCACCTCGCCCGGGGTGGTCCTACGGCGCTCACCGTGCGCGCTCAGGTCCTGCAACTGCTCCGGTGAGAGGCGGGGGAAGGCCCCGTACTGGTCCGGTGTCTCGCGGACCGCGTCGTGCTCGTGCTCGGCCGTGCTCATCAGACCGGGGCCTCGTCGACATAGCACCAGCGCCAGTCCTCTCCGGGCTGGAAGGACTGGACGATGGGGTGCCCGACGGTGCCCGCGTGCCGCCTGGCGTGCTTGAGGGGCGAGGAGTCGCAGCAGCCGACGT
This sequence comes from Streptomyces sp. NPDC051452, assembly GCF_044454765.1. Taxonomy (NCBI): domain Bacteria; kingdom Bacillati; phylum Actinomycetota; class Actinomycetes; order Kitasatosporales; family Streptomycetaceae; genus Streptomyces; species Streptomyces sp. NPDC051452. The sequence goes on along the minus strand of NZ_JBITEB010000001.1, from coordinate 943,691 downwards.
GCCCGCAGGTGAGGCAGAGCCGCAGGTGCACCCACGGGGAATGCTCCTTGAGGCACTCCTCGCAGCCCTCGGGGGTACGTGGCGTCACCGGGCGCACCATCGTCAGGTGCGGGTCGGGAATCGTGACCATCAGGGTTCTCCTTCCATGGACGGGAGTGCTCGGCCGCGGCCCGCTACGGCGCTTCGCGGTGCCGGGCCGTCGAGTTCACCCTCCCGTGGTGGTGTGCCGGCCGGACAACGCCTGCTCGACCCACGAGCGCAGGACGTTCGCGGGTGCCGCGCCGGCCTGCCGGGCGACCGTCTCACCCCGGTCCAGGACGAGCAGGGTGGGCACCGCCTGCACCTCGAACCGCCGGCTGAGCCGCGGGTTCCGGTCGACGTCGACCTTGACCAGCTTGATCTGTCCGGCGAGCTCCCGGGCGACCTGTTCGAGGGCGGGGCTGACCATGCGGCAGGGTCCGCACCAGGTGGCCCAGAGGTCGACGACGACGGGCTGGGTGGCGTTTTCGGCGACCTCGGCGAAGTCGTCGTCGCCCGCGTCGACGATCCAGGGCAGGGGCTGCTTGCAGTGGCCGCATCTGGGGCGTCCCTCGGCGGCCACCGGAATCCGGTTGTCCCGCCCGCATTTCGGGCAGGTCACCATCGTGGTCCGGGTGGTGTTCACGCGGCCCTCTCTTCCCCGGCGCCCTCCTGCCGGTCGTAGGTCACCACCAGCTCTCCGTTCTCGGCGTCGACGCGGACCGTCGCGCCGTCCTGGACGTCGCCGCGCAGCAGGGCGCGCCCGACCAGTGTCTCGACCTCGTGGGAGATGTAGCGCCGCAGCGGCCGTGCCCCGTACACCGGGTCGTAACCCTGGTGGGCGATCAACTCGCGTGCAGCTTCCGTGAGTTCGACGGTGATGCGGCGTTCGGCGAGCCGCTTGCGCAGCTCGTCGAACTGCAGCTCCACGATCCGCTCGATCTGCCGCTCACCGAGCGGCTTGAACAGCACGATGTCGTCGACGCGGTTGAGGAACTCCGGGCGGAAGTGCCCGCGCAGCTCGCCCATCACCAGGGCGCGGGCGTCCGGCTTGATCTCGCCCTCGGCGGTGGCGCCGTCGAGGAGGTACTCGGAGCCGATGTTGGACGTCATGATGATCACGGTGTTGCGGAAGTCGACGGTGCGGCCCTGGGAGTCGGTGATGCGGCCGTCGTCGAGGACCTGCAGCAGGGTGTTGAAGACGTCGGTGTGCGCCTTCTCGATCTCGTCGAACAGCACGACCGAGTACGGCTTGCGGCGTACGGCCTCGGTGAGCTGGCCGCCCTCCTCGTAGCCGACGTATCCGGGCGGTGCGCCCATGAGCCGGCTGACGGTGTGCCGCTCCTGGTACTCGCTCATGTCGAGGCGGATCATGTTCTCCTCGGAGTCGAACAGGGCCGCCGCGAGGGTCTTGGCCAGTTCGGTCTTCCCGACGCCGGTGGGGCCGAGGAAGATGAACGAGCCGATGGGCCGGCGCGGGTCGCGGATGCCGGAGCGGGCGCGGATGATGGCGTCGGCGACGAGCTTGACGGCCTCGTCCTGGCCGATGACCCGCTCGCGCAGGATCTCGTCGAGGCGCAGCAGCTTCTCGCGTTCGCCCTCCTGGAGACGGGCGACGGGGATGCCGGTCCAGGCGGCGACGATCTCGGCGATCTCCTCCTCGGTGACGACCTCCCGCAGCAGCCGGTCCTGCCCTTGTTTGGCGGCCAGTTGCTCCTCCTCCGCGGCGAGTCGGCGTTCCAGGTCCTGGAGGCGGCCGTAGCGCAGTTCGGCGGCCCGGTTGAGGTCGTAGGCGCGTTCGGCCTCCTCCGCCTCGTGGCGGACCTGCTCCAGTTCCTGGCGCAGTTCCTGCACGCGGCGGATCGCCTGCCGTTCGGCCTCCCACTGGGCGCGTTTGGCGTCGGCCTCGCCCCGCAGGTCGGCCAACTCCTTGCGCAGCTCCTCCAGTCGGGCTTGGCTGGCGGGGTCGGTCTCCTTGGACAGGGCCGCCTCCTCGATCTCCAGGCGGGTGACGCGGCGGGTGATCTCGTCAAGTTCGGCGGGCATCGAGTCGATCTCGGTACGCAGCCGGGCGCACGCCTCGTCGACGAGGTCGATGGCCTTGTCGGGCAGGAACCGGTCGGTGATGTAGCGGTGGCTGAGGGTGGCCGCGGCGACCAGCGCGGTGTCCTGGATCTTCACGCCGTGGAAGACCTCCAGGCGTTCGCGCAGTCCGCGCAGGATGGAGATGGTGTCCTCCACGCTCGGCTCGTCGACCACGACCTGCTGGAAGCGGCGTTCGAGGGCGGCGTCCTTCTCGATGTACTGGCGGTACTCGTCGAGGGTGGTGGCGCCGATCATGTGGAGTTCGCCGCGGGCGAGCATCGGCTTGAGCATGTTGCCAGCGTCCATGGCCCCTTCCGCGGCGCCCGCGCCGACGACGGTGTGCAGTTCGTCGACGAAGAGCAGGATGCTCCCCTGGGCGGCCTTCACCTCGCTGAGTACGGCCTTGAGGCGTTCCTCGAACTCACCGCGGTACTTGGCGCCGGCGACCAGGGAGCCCATGTCGAGGGCGAACACGATCTTGTCGCGGAGTCCTTCGGGCACGTCGCCGCGGACGATGCGCTGGGCGAGGCCCTCGACGATGGCGGTCTTGCCGACGCCGGGGTCGCCGATGAGGACGGGGTTGTTCTTGGATTTGCGGCTGAGGATCTGGGTGACGCGGCGGATCTCGGCGTCCCGGCCGATGACCGGGTCCAGCCGCCCCGACCGGGCCTCGAGGACCAGGTCGCGGCCGTACTTCTCCAGCGCCTCGTACGCCACTTCGGGGTTGGCGGAGGTGACGCGCTGGTTGCCGCGGACCTGGGTGAGCGCGCCGAGGAACGAGTCCGTGGTGACGCCGGCCTGTTTCAGCAGTCGCCCGGCGGTGGTCGAGGAGCCCTCCTCGGCCAGGGCGAGCAGGAGGTGCTCCACGGACACGTACTCGTCCTTGAGGCGTTTGGCCTCCCGTTCGGCGGTGTCGAGCAGGCGGCTGAGGCGCTGGGTGACGAAGACCTGGCCGGGTGCCGCGCCGGGCCCGGTGACCTTGGGGCGGCGGGAGAGTTCCTCGCGCAGGGCCGCACGCAGTTCCTCCGGCTCGCTGCCGGCCTGCCGCAGCAGCCGCGGAATCAGACCGTCCTCCTGATCGAGGAGCGCGAGCAGCAGGTGTTCCCCGTCGACCTCGGTATGTCCCATGCGGACGGCCACGCTCTGGGCCTCCTGGAGGGCTTCCTGGGACTTCTGGGTGAGACGGTTCATGTCCATGGGGGTGTTTCCCTCCTCGTGCCGCGGCCGCGCAGGGCGGCTTCGAGCAGGCTGATGCGGTCGAGCAGGTCGAGCACCAGGCCGATGGATGCGTAGTTGAGGCAGAGTCCGTAGCGCAGCCGCTGGACGCGGGCGAGGATCGCCGGGGCCGTGGGGTCGAACACCAGGTGGCCCGCGGCGTCGCGCTCGGCGTCGACCAGGCCGAGGGCGACGAACCGGCGGACCAGATCGGGGTGGAGGCCCGAGCGACGGGCCACGGTGTCCAGGGTGAGCCTGGGGGCGGGCACGAGCGCGTACCGGACCGTCGCCGAGGCGGTGACGCCGGCGCCCGTTCGCAGCGCTTGGTCGCCCCCGCCGGTCCGGCCGACACCTGCCGTTCCCGCGGGTCGGTCGTTCATCGCGTCCTCCTGGGGTCGAACGAGGAGGTGGCCGCGAGCTCCTCGAACAGTTCACGCTCCCGGTCGCCGAGGGTGGGCGGTACCACGATGCGGAGTTCGGCGTACAGGTCGCCGTTCGCGCCGCGCGGGTTCGGCATGCCCTCGCCGCGCAGCCGCAGCCGTCGGCCGCTGGACGAGCCCGCGGGCACCGTGACCTTGGCGGTGCCGCCACCGGGGGTGGGCACCGGCACGGTCGCCCCGAGGGCCGCCTCCCAGGGGGTGACCGGGACTTGGACGTGCACGTCGCGGCCGTCCAGCCGGAACCGGGGGTGGGGCTGGATACGCACCCGCAGGTACAGGTCGCCCGCGGCGGCGTCACCGCGGCCCCGGCCGCCCTCGCCGGCCAGCCGGATGCGCTGGCCGTCGGTGACGCCCGGCGGCACGTCGACCTCGTACCGCCGCGGCTGCCCGGCGGGGCCGGCGAGCGTGACGCTGCGGCGGCCGCCTTGGTAGGCCTCCTCGACGGTGAGCGGCAGTTCGGCCTCCTGGTCCGCTCCGGGGACACCGCCCGGGGCGCCGCCGGCACCGAACATGGAGCCGAACAGGTCGTCGATGTCGATGCCCTCCGCTCCGAACCCGTCGCCGAAGCCGCTGGTGTACCGGACACGAGGGCCGCCCGCGCCCGCGGTCCTGCGAGCGCGGAAGCCGCCGCCCGCTCCGGCCGCGACCCGTTCGTCGTAGTCCTCGGGGATCTGGCGGAAGTCCTCGCCGAAGCGGTCGTAGCGGGCCCGGGTCTTCGGGTCCGACAGGACGCTGTACGCCTCGTTGAGATCCTTGAAGCGTTCCTCCGCTCCCGGGTCCTTGTTGACGTCGGGGTGGTACTTGCGGGCGAGCTTGCGGTACGCCTGCTGGATCTCGTCCTGGCTCGCGGTCCGCGACACGCCCAGCACCTCGTAGAAGTCCCGTGCCATGACCGGTCACTCCCGCTTGGCGACGGTCACCGCGGCCGGCCTGAGCTGCCGGTCGCCGTCCCCGTAGCCGGGGCGCAGCACCTCGACGACGGTGCCCGGTTCGACGGCGGGGTCCTGGACGACGCCGACCACCTCGTGCCGGGCCGGGTCGAAGGGGACTCCGGTCTCCGCGTGCCGCGGGTAGCCGAGCAGTTCGAGCACGTTCACCGCCTGGTCGCGTACGGCTCGGATGCCCTCCACGAGTGCCCCCGGATCCGCAGCGGCGTGCGTCAGGGCGAGTTCGAGGTTGTCGAGGACGGGCAGGAAGGCGGCCGCCGTGCGGGACCGCTCGACCGCCCGTTCCCGCTCCAGTTCCCTGGCGTGCCGCTTGCGTAGGTTGTCGAGGTCGGCGAGCGCGCGCCGCCAGCGGTCCTCCAGTTCCTGGATAGCGGTCGTGTACTCGTCCTCGGCAGGCGGGGGGCCGGCGGCGTCGGGTCCCGGTTGGTCGTGCGCGGCTCCCGGCCGAGGCGGCGGGCCCGGTTGGGGCAGATCCCCGTGCGGAGGGCGTACGGCGTCTTCCGGGGCCGGTTCGACCGGACCCGTCGCGGCCCGGTCGGATTCCCGGGGGTGGCTGGGCATGGCGCGCCTCAGTCCTTGTCGAACTCGGCGTCGATGACATCGTCGCCACCGTCACCGCCACTCGTGGGGCCGCCGGACGCGGCATCCTGACCGGGACCGCCGGTGTCCGCGCCCGCGCCGCCCTGGTGGGCCGCCAGCCCGGCGAGTATCTGCTGGAGTTCGGAGGTCAGGGACCGCACGCGCTCCACGCCCGCCTCCTCCTTGACCGCCGCCCGGGCGTCGGACACGAGCATCTCGGCGCGTGCCTTCTCGTGCGCGGGCGCCGCGTCGCCGAGTTCGGCGAGGCGCTTCTCGACCTGGTAGGCGACGGCGTCGAGCTCGTTGCGGGCGTCGACGGCCTCGCGGAGCGCCTGGTCCTGGCCCTGGTTGCGCTCGGCCTCCTGGACCATGCGTTCGACCTCGCTCCGGTCGAGGTTCGAGCTCTCGCTGATGGTGATGCCCTGCTCCTTGTCGGTGTCCTTGTCACGGGCCTTGACGTTGAGGATGCCGTTGGCGTCGATGTCGAAGGTGACCTCGACCTGTGGTTCGCCCCGCGGGGCCGGCCGGATGTCGGTCAGCTGGAACCGGCCGAGTGCCCGGTTGTCGGCCGCCCGCTCGCGCTCGCCCTGCAGAACCACCACATCGACGGCCGGCTGGTTGTCCTCGGCGGTGGAGAAGGTCTCGCTGCGGCGCACCGGGATGGTGGTGTTCCGCTCGATGATCTTCGTCATCACTCCGCCGCGCGTCTCCACACCCAGCGACAGGGGTGTGACGTCGAGCAGCAGGACGTCCTTGACCTCGCCCTTGAGCACCCCGGCCTGGATCGCGGCGCCCAGGGCCACGACCTCGTCGGGGTTGACGCTCATATTGGGTTCCTTGCCGCCGGTCAGCCGGCGCACGAGGGCCTGGACCGCGGGGATCCGGGTGGAACCACCGACGAGGATGACCTCGTCGATGTCGCTCTCGCCGACCTTGGCGTCGCTCATGGCCTGCTGGACCGGCCCCAGGCAGCGTTCCACCAGGTCGGCGGTGATCTGCTCGAAGGTGGACCGCATGATCGAGTCGGTGAGGTGCTTGGGACCCGAGGCGTCGGCGGTGATGAACGGCAGGCTGACCTGCGTCTGGGTCACCGAACTGAGTTCGGTCTTGGCCTTCTCCGCGGCCTCGAACAGCCGTTGCAGCGCCTGCGGATCCTTGCGCAGGTCGATGCCGTTGTCCTTCTGGAAGTCGTCCGCGAGGTAGTCCACCAGACGGCGGTCGAAGTCGTCGCCGCCCAGGTGGCTGTCGCCGGCGGTGGAGCGCACCTCCACCACCCCGTCGCCCACGTCGAGGATGCTCACGTCGAAGGTGCCGCCGCCCAGGTCGAAGACGAGGACGGTCTCGTGCTCCTTCTTGTCCATGCCGTAGGCGAGGGCGGCCGCCGTCGGCTCGTTGATGATGCGCAGCACCTCCAGGCCCGCGATGCGTCCGGCGTCCTTGGTGGCGGTGCGCTGGGCGTCGTTGAAGTAGGCGGGCACGGTGATGACCGCCTCCGTGACGCGTTCCCCCAACTGCTTGGAGGCGTCCTCGGCGAGTTTGCGCAGCACCTGGGCGCTGATCTCCTCGGGCGCGTAGAGCTTGTCGCGCACCTTGAAGCGGGCCGCCCCGTTTTCGCCCTCGACGACGTCGTACGTCACCGCCTTGGCCTCGTCGGAGACCTCGTCGAAGTGCCGGCCGATGAACCGCTTGGCCGAGTAGATGGTGCCCTTGGGGTTGAGGATCGCCTGGCGCCGGGCCAGCTGGCCCACCAGGCGTTCGCCGGTGTCGGTGAAGGCCACCACGGAGGGTGTCGTGCGGTTGCCCTCGCTGTTGGGCACGACGGACGGCTCCCCGCCCTCCCACACGGCGATCACCGAGTTGGTGGTGCCCAGGTCGATGCCTACTGCCTTGGCCATGAGGAACTCCTCCCGGCGCGGCGGGCCGCGCCGACGCTCCGGATCACATCGTTCACGTACGGGTGGGGCCTCGGTCGGTGGTCTGCCGCAGGCCGCCGAGCAGCCGTGCGGCCTCGTCGGCGACCGCTTCGTCCACGACGACCTCGTACCGGCTGAGACTGCATCGAGCGGAGGAAGGCGAAATCCCGGCGACCGAGCAGGGCGTGCAGCGGCATGCCGAACAGCGCGCCGATGATCGCTCCGACGATCAGCCCGTACAGGGCGAGGAGCAGGGCGGAGACGACGGGGTCGAGCCGGTTCAGCAGGCCGGAGAGCCGGCCGATCAGGGCACCCGGGAGCGCGCCACCGGCCGCCCCGTGAAGGGCGGCCCTGCCGTGGTCCAGCCGGCCGGTCACCTGCTCGACCAGGCGCACGTCCTGGCCGGTGATCGCCACCTTCGCGACGGGAAACCCCTGGTCGCAGGGGTAGTCAACGGCGCGTTCGGCTTCCCGGTACTCCTTGCACGAGGCGACCGGCCTGCGAGGCTGCTCCGTCATCGCCCAAGCCCTTCCTGCCGGTGGGCACGGACTGTTCCGAACACGTCCCAGGGTGGCGGGCCGAGTGTCCCCACGCCTGCCCCTGGCGAGTCAGAAATGCCCGGGTCCGGTCGCCCTACCAGCACGAGAGGAAGAATCCGAATATTTCGGATGACCTGGCCCGAGGGGGGTACGCGGTACACCGCTCACCTCCCTGAGGACTCGGGGAGAAAGGAGTGATCCTATGGCCGGCAGCCGGGCGCAGGACCCGCACCTAAGCTGCTCCGACCGGGAGGACGGCCTTCCGCGGGACAGCGCCGGGCGGTACCCCGCGGTGGTTCCGGGCGGTCCCCAACCACCCGCTCCGAGGCCGGCCGAGCATGCCCTCCACGAACTGACGGCGCTCTCCCGAGTCCTCTTCGACACCCCGGACGAAGGCGAGATCCTGCGCCTGGCCATGGAGCACATAGGCGCCGCAGGGCCGTACAGCGCCGAGGCCGGATATCTCAAGGCGGACGGCGACCTGATCCCCAGCCCGCGGAACGGGCGGGTCCATGCCCTGGCCGTGGACCGCAGGGTGCGGGAGCTGGCCGGGCAGGACGGTCCAGTGACCGTCCCCGGCCGGCCCTGGGGCCGGGCCCTGGGGCTGCGCGGACTCGAGAGACTCCACGGCTACCTCGTGGTGACGTCCCGCTCGCAGCCCACCGAGGCCGAGCGCTCCCTGCTCGCCATGATCGTCCGACATACCGCTGCCGCTCTGTCGGTCGCCTTCGCACACCGCCGCCACCGCGATGACGCGGAGGAACTGCACCGGCTCCGGGAGGAGCGCACCTGCCTCCAGCAGCAGCTGATCTCCGTAGTGGCCGAGCTGGGATACCAGCGGGCCGTTCACACGCTGATGGCCGACCTCGCCGCCTCGAGCGGCGGCGAGGAAGCCGTCACCCGCGCACTGTACGGGCTCACCGGACTCCCCGCGCTGGTCGAGGACCGCTTCGGCCGACTGAGGTCCTGGACCGGCCCCAGCCGACCCGATCCCTATCCCGAACCGGACCCCGTGCGCCAGGACGAGATGCTGAACGCCGTCGCCCGGGAGGTCGGGCCGGTGCGGATGAAGGACCGGCTGATCACACTGGTCCGTCCGCACGGCGAGATCCTGGGCGTGCTGGCCCTGGTCGATGCCCGGGGCGAGGCCGACGAGCACACCGTGTTCGCGCTGGAGCACGCCGCCACCTCGCTCGCCCTCGAACTGGCGCACCTGCGCGATCTGGCGGAAGTGGAGCTGAGGCTGCACGGCGAGCTGGTCGACGATCTCCTGGCGGGGACGGACGAGGCGAGCGCCTACGCCCGGTCCGAGGCGGTCGGACACGACCTGCACCGCAGCCACTACATCGTCGTGGTGCAGTGGTCGAACCGGACGGTGGACGATTCGTTCGCGCGGACCGTGGGCCGGGCGGCCTCCGCCGTGGGCATGCACTCGCTGCTGACCCGGCGTTCCGACCACGTGGTCCTGGTCGTCAGCGACCGGCCGCACGCCCGCGCGCTCTACGAGACGCTCGCCCGGGAGACGGGGACACGGTCCGGGACGATCGGGGTGAGCAGCTCCTGCGACTCGCTGGGCGACATCCCCCACCACTACCAGGAGGCGCGGCGTGCCCTGGAAGTGCGCCGCCACTCCCGCGAGCGCTACGGCACGACGTTCTTCGAGCAGCTCGGCCTCTACCGCATCCTGGGGCCCGGCAACAACTTCCGGGAGATCGAGACGTTCGTCCACGAATGGCTCGGGCAGCTCATCGAGTACGACTCCCGGCACCACACGTCCATGGTGGAGACCCTGTCCCGGTACTTCGACTGTGGCGGCAACTACGACGAGACCGCCGAATCCCTCGCGATCCACCGCAGCACGCTGCGCTATCGGCTCCAGCGCATCCGCGACATCAGCGGCAACGACCTCGCGGACGTCGAGGACCGGCTCAACCTCCAGGTGGCCACCCGGGTGTGGAGGATCCTGCTGGGCGGACCCGACTGACACCTCGCCGGACTGACGGCCCAGCCGTGCGGGGACGCGGCCTGTGGGGACGCCGGCTCCCCGCGAGGCGCTCGCCGTGTTGTGGTTGACTGTCGTCGTGTTGCCCGAAACCGTCTTTACCACGCACGAGTTGCAGCCTGGCGACCGTTTCGAGGCGTGGTCGGAGCAACTGGGACGCACTCACGCGCCGATGCACCTGACCAGCCAACGCAGCGCCGACTACCGGGGATTCCAGCGCGTGTTCGGGCTGGGCGAGGTGACGGTGTGGCCCGCGACCTTCGACCATCTGGTGTTCCACCGGACGCCCAGGCTCGTGCGGCAGTCCGACCCGGAGGTGTTCCACCTGTCGCTGCTGCGGCACGGCGACGGCGCGGCGAGCTGGGGCAAGGAGCAGGTGGGGTACCGGCAAGACGACTTCCACGTGAACTGCTCGTCCATGTCGTACGAGATATCCACCGGGCCCGACCCGGTCACCATCGTCGGGGTGGAGATCCCGCGTGCCGCGGTGGGACTTCCGGCCGGGCGGGCGGACCGGGTGGTCGGACGCCGGATATCGGGCCGCGAAGGCATGGGCGGGCTCCTCGCGGGGCTGCTCGTCCAGCTGACCGCGGACACCTCCAACTACCGGCCGGGGGACGCCGATCGGCTGGGCACGGTCGTCACCGATCTGGTCACCGCCGTCTTCGCGAACGCCCTGGACGCGGAGCCGCTCCTCACGCCCGAGACGCACACCCGCACCCTGCTTCTGAGCGTCAAGTCCTTCATCCGGCGGCATCTGGGCGATCCGGACCTGACCCCCGCCCGGATCGCCGCGGCCCACCACATCTCCCGCAGCCATCTCTACCGCCTGTTCAAGGACGAGGGGTTGACGGTGACGTCGTACGTCCGTGACCAGCGGCTGGCCAACGCCCGTCGCGAGCTGAGCGATCCGGACCTGCTCACCACACCGATCCACACCATCGCCGCCCGTTGGGGCTACACCCGCGCCGGTGACTTCACCCGGGCCTTCCGTACCGCCCACGGCGTCACACCCAGCGAGCTACGGAACCTGTCGCTGCGCGGGACAGCCGTGGACGGTGTGCACAGCGACGTGGACGCTGTGCGAAGGACACCCGGCGACGCACCCGCGCATCATTGATCCCGGTCGCTCGACCGGCCCGGTGCCGGACGGCGTGGCAGGGTCACGGGGGTGCCCTGTCACGCCCTCAGCACGGTGGCGGTGCCGCGTCGGCGGCGTCGGTTCCCCACAGACCGGCGCCGCCGGCGGCCGTCACGTCGACGCCCTGCGCGGTTGGGCGGAGTACAACGCCCAGGTCAGCCGCAGGAGAGCAACCCGGCCCGCTGCTTCGCGGTCAGGATGCGGTGAACGCTCTGGTCCACCTGCGTCCGGAAGGCCGCACTGTGCGCCATGCGGGCCTGCACGGCCTTGACCATGGCCGGGATGGTGTTCGGCTCGACGGTCAGGACCATGTCCCCGCCGGCCGACAGGAAGTTCACCGCGCGGTCGGCCGGGTTCACGGCCTTGACCGCCACCGCCTTCCCGAGGTCGTCCGAGATCACCACGCCCTTGAAGCCCAGGGACTTGCGGAGCAGCCCCTGGATCACCGTCGGGGAGAACACCGCCTGACGCTTCGGGTCGATCTTGGTGTACCTGGCCGAGGACATCATGACGAAGGGAGCGCCCGCCTTGATCCCCGAGGCGAACGGGCCGATGCTCGAACTCGTGCTCGTCGTGACCGAGTCCACGACGTTCGCCGTGGTGTCGGTGTTGCCGCGGACGTTGCCGAGTCCCGGGAAGTGCTTCAGGGTGACCAGTACTCCGGCCTGGCCGAAACCGGCGGCGAAGGCGTCGCTGTGGGGAGTCACCGTCGCCGCCGTATGACCGAACTCGCGGTCGTAGCGGCCGATCGGACCGTTGCTCCTGCCGAGACTGGCCGGGACCACGTCGGCGACGGGCGCGAGGTTCAGGTTCACCCCGGCGGCCTTCAGTTGCTGTGCCCAACCCGCGGCCTCGGTGCGGAGTTTCGAGGTCGGCCAGGACCCCTGGACCAGTCCGCTCGGCATGGTCGAGAACCCGGGGCCGGACAGGACCTGGACCTGACCGCCCTCCTGATCGGTGGACACCAGCAGGCCCACGCGATGCCCCGTCACGGTGTCGGCCTGCGCCTGCAGACCGTCCACCACGGTCCTGGTCGCCTTGGTGCCCGACTTGCTCCGGCCGCCCAGGAACACGGAGCCGACGTGGTACTGCCGCATCAACCGCACCCGCGCCTGATCCGGCTGCGAGGCCGTGACCCCGCCCATGAAGAGCTGACCGACCCGCTGTGACGCAGTCAAGGCTCCGTACACCTTGTCCACACACTCCGCACCGCGGGCCGCGGAAGCGGGTGTCCGTCCCATCACCGCGGAGTGCGAGACGTCGGCGGCACCCAGGCCGGCGGCCGCCAGCGACAGGGTAAGCAACGGTACGGGCCACAGGGCCCGGGCGCCCATCCTTCTCGAGCCACGACGAGATGACGCCGGCCGCACTGTCATGCGGAGCCCCTTCCGGTACATCGACCACGGACCGGGGCCCCCTGCTCGGCCGTCGACAGCGGTCACGCAGCCAGTACGACCCAAGCTACCTCCATCCGCCGCCACGCGCTCCCCAGGATCAGGGGCGATCCAGGCCCCACGTCTGCAGGGCGAAGGGGCGGCCCTTCTCCTCTCCTCTGATCAGAGGTACGTCGAGCAGGCTGAAGCCCGCCTTGGTGGCCACGGCGACGCTGGCGGCGTTCTCGGCCTCCAGCTCCAGGATCACCTGCTCCACGCCCAACTGCTCGAAGGCGTACGCGGCCATCACCCGCAACGCGCGCGTGGCCAGCCCCTGACCGCGGTGCGCCGGGCCGACCGCGTATCCGAGTTCGGTTCCCTCGGCGGCGCGCCGCAGCATCACCTCGCCGAGCGGTGCTCCCCCGTCGACGGTGATCGCCAGCAGGATGGTCGTGCCCTCGGCCCGCATCCGCCGGTCCCGCGCCAGTCGCGCGCGAGCGGCCGCTTCGTCGAAGGGGGAGACCAGTGGCGTCCAGTAGGCGATGTCGGGGTGGTCGAACAGCTCCGGCATCACGGTCACGTCGGCTTCCGACCAGTCGCGCAGGACGAGACCCTCTCCCCTGAGCTCGATCCGGTCGGGAAAGGGCGACATGGCGCTGCTCATGGTGAGCGACCTCCTGGGCCTGGTCGGAAAGGGGCAGGATATCCAGGGCCGTCACCACCTGGCCGCGGTGGCACGGGAACCGTTACGCGGACCTCCGCCTCACGCGTCCCTCAGTGGAGGATGCTCACAGCGCGCGCGATGACCAGCAGTGATGTCAGGAGGGCGGAAACGCCCTCCACGGTCATCAGTAGTTTCGCGCGAGTGGACAGTGGCATCGTGTCGGTGGGGCTGAACGCGGTGGAGTTCGTCACGGAGACGTACAAGTAGTCGCTCAGGGTCGGCACCCAGTCCGCCTTGATGCTGGAACCGGCGGCCACCTCCTCCACCGTGCCGTCGTTCTCGTCCTGGGAGAAGCGGAAGTCCGCCAGCGGCAGCTCGGCACGCGGCAGCTGGGTGCGCAGCACGGGGCCACCCCGGTCGAGCTCCCAAAAGGCCAGCCCGAAGACGATGATGTTGGTCACCCAGACCTGTAGCGCCGCTACCAGCAAAGACCGGCCGTCCTTGACGTCGGCGTAGATCAGTTCGTGGATGAGGAAGGCCAGAGCGGTCAGATTGCTCACGGCGATGAGGAACACGAGGGTCAGGGACAGGACCCGGAAGGTGCGGGTCTGCCGGGTGAGTCGCCTCGGGTTGATGGCCACCACCGGGATCAGCAGCAGTAGCTCCAGAGAGGGCAGCACGTAGCGTGGCGCGACAAGGAGCTGTTGCGGCAGGAACAGGTAGAGACAGATCGCGACGAGTGTCGCCACGACGGCAGGCAACCTCGCCTCACCGCGGCGCTCGTGGCGCGGATGCTTGAACTGCGCCTCTCTTCGGCCGGTTCGCACCAACGCTTTCCCCTCACATGTCCGATCGGCGGCGGTTCCCTGGGCCTAGCCTTCCCGTCCGTGACCCTCGAATGCGGGGTCAGCCGCTGCTCGGCGTGAGACGCCGCTGCACGTGACCCGTCGTAGGGAGCGCGCCCGGGTGGTGGGCCGCACCGGCCGCCGCTCGGTGGGGCCGGCGTGGCGCGCACCGTCGGCACGACGAACTCGCGTCATCCACACCCCGCCATCGTTGCCTGCCGCGGCATCGGGGACGGATATGACACCCGAGCGCAATAGGGTGATGACCCCAGCGAGGGAACCGCAGCCGGGACCGGGGACGTCTCTCCGATGATCAAGCTCGAGGAGATGACACGGTGCGGATCTACATCAGCGCGGACATGGAAGGCGTCACCGGACTCGTCGACGCCGAGGATGTCCAGCCCGGTGGGCGGGACTACGAGCGTGGACGGCTGATGATGGCGGAGGACGTCAACGCCGCTGTCCGGGGCGCCATCGCGGCCGGGGCCACCGACATCACCGTCAACGACGCTCATGGGCCGATGCGCAACATCCCACCGGAGGCCTTGCATCCGGCTGCCCGCCTCATCCGCGGCAAGCCCAAGCACATGGGCATGCTCGAGGGCCTCACACCCGAGCACGACGCCATGATCTGCGTCTGTTATCACTCAAGGGCCGGGGCGCCCGGGGTGCTGAGCCACAGCTTCATGGGACACGAGATCGAGGACATGTGGCTGGACGGCCGACCGGTGGGTGAGATCGGCCTGGCCCACGCCACGGCGGCGGCCGTCGGTGTTCCGGTGGTCGTCCTCACCGGTGACGACTGTGCTTGCGCGGAGATGGCGGAGTGGGATGCCTCCGTCACCACCGTGGCCGTGAAGCATGCGCGGGACCGGTTCGCGGCGGATCTGCGCCCGGTCGAGGTAGCACGCACGGCGATCGAGGAGGCGGTCCATGCCGGGCTCGCCGCGCAACGGGGGCCGACAACGGCTACAGCGGCCCCTTCGGACTCCCCCACCCTCACCGTCCGCTGGCAGTCGGCCTCGGTGGCCTCCACCCTCATGGGCATTCCGGGGGTCCGTTCGACGGACTCGCGGACCGTCCAGGCACAGGGCACTCTGCCCAGCCTCTACCGGTTGTTCGGCGTGTGGATGCGGGTGGCGGCTTCCTTGACCAACCAGCCCCCGTACTGCTGACCTCCGCGAACCAACCCTCCTACGTTCCTCACCTACGCGACGACCGGCCGTGGCAACGAACCGGCCAACGCCCGACCAGCCGCCCCGTACCGCAGTGGACCCGCCCCGGCGCGACCCCTGTGACGGCCCTCGGGGGCCCGGGCCCTGGCCCGGATGGGTCTCCCCCTTAGCGTTCACTCCACGTCCATTGCAACGAGGACGATCATTTGCGTTGCGTTACATCCAGGCCCATTGCAATGATTTACCCGCAACGACCTGCAGAAACAAGCATGTTGGTGGATTAAGTCGTTGCTCAATATAAAAACGCAACGTAGCGTTTCCTCTGTCAGAAACACGGAGCAGAGGAGCGCGCAATGCAGAAGTTCGACACCCCCACGCCGGTCACCGCCGTTCTCGGCATTCCCGCGGGACGCATCCGGTTCATCGCCGCCGACCGGACCGACAGCACGGTCGAGGTCCTGCCCGCGGACGCCTCCAAGGGCCGTGACGTGAAGGCGGCGCAGCAGGTCCAGGTCACCTATCACGATGGCGACGGCGTCCTGCGGATCGAGGTGCCGGCGGTCAGGAACCGGATCCTGGGGCCGTCCGGAACCGTCGAGGTGACCGTCCAACTGCCGGCCGGTTCCGCGATCGACGCGATGGCGGCCAGTGCCGAACTCCGGGGCGTGGGACGGCTGGGCGATGTCACCTTCGAGGCCGCGCAGGGGACGGTCAAGCTCGATGAGACCGCGAGCGCCCGTCTCACCCTCGCCGCCGGTGACGTCTCGGTCGGCCGCCTGGGCGGCCCGGCGGACATCAGCACCCAACGGGGCGACCTCCACATCACCGAAGCCGTACGCGGCACCGTCACACTGCGCACCCAGCAGGGCGACATCTCGGTCGGAGCCGCCCACGGGGTCTCCGCCTCCCTCGACGCCGGCACCGCGTACGGCCGGATCACCAACGCGCTCACGAACCCCGGAGGCGTCGCCGACCTGGACATCCACGCGACCACCGCGTACGGCGACATCACGGCCCGCAGCCTCTAACCCCTCCGAACCCCTCAAGCCGTTTGGGCCCCTCAAGCCCTTCCGCCCCCACGCCCTTCGGCTGTCTCAAGCCCTTCGAACTCCTCAAAGGAGCCAGTCCCATGACCAACCTGGCCATCGCGGCGAGCGGGCTGCGCAAGTCCTATGGCGACAAGACCGTCCTCGACGGCGTCGATCTGGCCGTCCCGGAAGGCACGGTCTTCTCCCTGCTCGGGCCGAACGGCGCGGGCAAGACCACGGTGGTCGGCATCCTGTCCACCCTGATCTCCGCCGACGCCGGCCTGGCGCGGATCGCCGGGCACGACCTCACCATCGAGGCGCGGGCCGTACGGGCCGCCATCGGTGTCACCGGCCAGTTCTCCGCCGTGGACGGCCTGATCACCGGCGAGGAGAACATGCTGCTGATGGCCGACCTGCACCACCTCTCCCGAGCCGAGGGGCGGCGGATGACGGCCGAACTGCTGGAGCGCTTCGACCTGGTGGAGGCCGCCAGGAAACCCGCCTCCACCTACTCCGGCGGAACGAGACGCCGCCTCGACATCGCCATGACCCTGGTCGGCGCCCCACGACTGATCTTCCTCGACGAGCCGACCACCGGCCTCGATCCACGCAGCCGCCACACCATGTGGCAGATCATCCGCGAGCAGGTGTCCGGTGGCACCACCGTGTTCCTGACCACCCAGTACCTGGACGAGGCCGACGAACTCGCCGACCGCATCGCGGTTCTCGACGGTGGCCGGATCGTCGCCGAGGGCAGCGCCGACGAGCTGAAGCGGCTGGTCCCCGGCGGACACGTCCGGCTCCGCTTCACCGACCCGACCGCGTACCGGTCCGCCGCCCTCGCCCTGCCGGAGGTCACCCGGGACGACGAGTCGCTGTCGCTGCAGATCCCCAGTGGTGGCAGCCAGCGTGAGCTGCGCTTCGTTCTCGACCGGCTGGACTCCGCCGGCATCGAGGCGGACGAACTGACCGTGCACACTCCCGACCTCGACGACGTGTTCTTCGCCCTGACCGGCGCCGGCGTGCCCGGCCAGGACGACCAGCCCAAGGAGACTGTCCGATGAGCGCCCTCTCCCTCGCCGTACGCGATTGCTCGACGATGTTGCGCCGCAACCTCCTGCACGCCCGGCGCTACCCCTCCCTCACCCTGAACCTGCTGCTCACGCCGGTCATGCTGTTGCTGCTCTTCGTCTATGTCTTCGGCGACACCATGAGCGCGGGAATGGCCGGCGGCGGCGCCGACCGCTCCGAGTACATCGCCTACGTCGTCCCGGGCATCCTGCTGATGACCATCGGCAGCACCGTGATCGGGGCCGCGGTGTCCGTCGCCACCGACATGTCCGAGGGCATCATGGCCCGCTTCCGCACGATGGCGATCCATCGTGGCTCCGTCCTCGTCGGTCACGTCATAGGCAGTGTCGTGCAGTCGATCGCCAGCGTGGTCCTCGTCGGCGCCGTCGCGGTGGCCATCGGCTTCCGTTCCACGCACGCCACGGCCCTGGAGTGGCTGGCGGCGTTCGGGCTGCTCGCGCTGTTCGCGCTGGCGCTCACCTGGATCGCGGTAGGGATGGGCATGGCCAGCCCGAACGCCGAGGCGGCCAGCAACAGCGCGATGCCATTGATCCTGCTGCCGCTCATCTCCAGCGCGTTCACGCCGATCGACGCGATGCCGGGCTGGTTCCAGCCGATCGCCGAGTACCAGCCGTTCACGCCGGCCATCGAGACCCTGCGCGGCCTGTTGCTCGGCACCGGGATCGGGCACAACGGGTGGCTCGCGCTCGCCTGGTCCATCGGTCTGGCCGCACTCGGCTACCGCTGGTCGACGGCGTCGTTCAGGCGCGGCCCGAAGTAACCGGCAGGAGCGCGGGTCATCCCCGCGCCTCGCCCGGCGCGAGGGCGGCCTACTCCGACACCACGTCGCCGTACGCCGCCCACATCGGCGTCCTTGACCGCCCGCGGGATGGACCTCTCGGCGGCCATCGCCGACTGTGATTCCGGCCGGGCGTCCGGCCGTTTCAGCGAACGTACAGCGCTGCTCGCGACGCCGATGAGACCGGCTTACTGGCTTCCGTCTGCCGCGGACGTATCGTCCGGGTTGACGCCGGTGAAAGCGGAGGCGTCCTTCTCGCCGCTGGGACGCCGGGACTTTCCGCGGCGGCCGGTGTCGTGCATGCCTTCGGACTTCTTGCCGCGGTCCTCCGCGCTCGTGGTCATGCTTTCCAAGGGCGTGCCTTCTGCCGACGCCTTCTTCTCCGCCTCGGTCGGAGTCTTGCGCGGCCGGTCCGGCTCGGGTGCGTAGGTGTCCGGGTGGAAGGAGCGGTGGGCGCTGGGATTCGACTGCTGCGATTCGTCGTTCACGGACGGCCCCCAGCGCATCTCGCGCTCACCCTTGGACGCACGGTCCCCCGCCCTTTCCGGGGGCTGCTTCGGTGTTTTCGCCATCGCGGGACCTCTCGTCCTCGCTCGGGTCTGCATGCGTTTTCCGTGGGCTCATGACGGCTGGTACCACGGGCGCCACAATGCCCCTTTTCCTGCACATACCGTAGCGAATAATCCTAACACGGGACATATCGGCAAAACATTCTTGCTTTATCGGCCTCCCATGCGTGGCGAGTCGCCCCGAGCCAGGGCACCGGAAACCGTTCAGGGCGCGGTGAACACGGCGGGGAAGCGCGGAGCCAGCCATGGCCTGGGGCCCCAGGCGAGGACTCGCCCCGCGGCCATGGCACGCCAGGGATTGCGCCGGCCCAGCGCGATGAGCAGGAACGTCGTCGGCTCGATGAGGATCGTGCAGTCCGCACGGTACGGCGGCGGCCCCTGAGTCACCTCCACGGCACCGTCGGCCACGAACACACCGAACACCTCGCCCCCGCGGAGCCGGATCCGGTAACGGGCGGTGAGGCCGGCCGTCGTCGCCTTGGCGGTGACACGCGGCATGACCGAGAGCATGAACGGCATGCAGAGGCTCACCAGCGCCGGGTCGATCATGTGGGGGCGCCGCAGGGCACGGGCGAGGTCGTATCCGTGGCCCAGCATGTGCGTGAGCAGGTAGGAGGCGAGCGCGGATCGCGGCATGGGACCCAGTGGCGTGGTCGGGACGCGGTCGTCGGCGGCCTCGCCGGAGAGGGGCCGGGCGACGGCGTCGAGGAAGGCCTCGGCCTGGTCCGTGATCATCCTGGCCAGTGGCTCCGCCCGGCGCTCGTCGAAGTCGGCGAGGGAACGGGCGTTGGCGGCGGCCAGGCTCTGGGGCGTGCCGTCGCCGTAGGGGCGCTCTCGCCCTGCGGCAAGATCGGCCATCAGTTCGTTGGCCAGGGCCAGGTGGGCGGCGGCCTCGCCGACGGTCCAATCCGATCCCGGCACGGGCAGCCCCGTGTCCGACGCGCTTCGCAACAGCGCGGCGATGTCCTCGGCCGTCCCTCGTATCGCCCGCCCAAGCCCTTCGGGCAGCCCCTCGGCGCCGTCCTGCTCCACCCTCGCGTGCACTGCCTGCGCTCCTTTGGTCCGCCAGGCTCCGCACGCCTGTAGCGCCGGTACCCAACCAGACGCGGAGGGCGTCCGGCAAGGCCCCGGCCGCCGCTGTCCCGGTCTCCGGGATGGCCGGCCACCCTCTCTTCCTCCGAACTCCCGGCGACATCGGCTCGCGGACGGCTTCTCGGCCCGCTGCCGGTCACGTCTACGGCGGACCGCTCGCGGCGTGCGGTCGGCGTGCCGAAGTCCGGCGAACGCGGCGGGAGTCGACCAGCCGCCCAGGACGGCGTGAAGCCGACCTTCGAGGGTCACCAGTCCGTGCAGGGCGACCCGCAGCGAAGCGGCGATCAGGGTGGTGTCGCCCGCGAGAACGGCCCCACCGCTCGGCTCGCGGGGCAGCGGGGCCGGCCTTCGGCACGCGGCATCGCACCGCCGATGACCGGCCCGCGCTCCACACATGTCCCGCGCCAAGCCGTCGCGTTCGGGCTCATGCGACTCGGGCCGCTCAGCCCGGACAACGGGCTGGCGGGGCAGGCCGAGGGCGACACCGCCTCCGGCTGCCGCGCGAAGGACGCGCACCGCATCCCCGTCGAGGACACGACCCGGAACCACATGACCGATCCGCCCGCGGCCCGGGCCGACCGTCGTCGCCGGGCCGACCGTCGTCGCCGGTCCAACCGGCATACTGGTCCGGCCAACGCGCCGCCGCCCGACGACGTCGGCCAGGCAGATCCGGGGAGTGAGGCGGTGGCCGCCGGGCACGTGCTCCTTCGGGCTCGTCCGGCAGCCCACACCGACCGCCTTCTCGACCCCACGGGAGTTCAGCTTGATCCTCGACGGCATGCCGACCGCCCCCGCGCCCGAGACCGCTCCCGACGCGGAAGCCCGTAAGCAGCGGCTGCGTCGCCGTCTGGAGCGGCTGATCGGCGTGGCCGCCACCGAGGGCAACGAACTGATACCCCTGCGCAACGGGGACGCGATCTTCCCGGCGATGCTGGGGGCGATCCGCTCGGCGCGCTACACGATCGACATGATGACGTTCGTGTACTGGCGTGGTCAGATCGCCCGCGACTTCGCCGCCGCTCTCGCCGAGCGCGCCCGCGCGGGGGTGCGGGTACGGCTGCTGCTCGACGGCTTCGGCGCCAAGGAGATCGAGCGGGAACTGCTGGACCTCATGGACTCGGCCGGAGTGAAGGTGGCCTGGTTCCGCAAGCCCGTCTGGCTGTCGCCGTTCAAGCAGAACCACCGCTGCCACCGTAAGGCCCTCATCGTCGACGAGGGCACCGCGTTCACCGGCGGTGTCGGCATAGCGGAGGAGTGGTGCGGCGACGCCCGCAATCCCGGCGAGTGGCGCGACACCCATGTCCAGGTGCGCGGTCCGGCCGTGGACGGTATCGCCGCCGCGTTCGCGCAGAACTGGGCCGAGTGCCACGACGAGCTCTTCGACGACAGCGACCGGTTCACCGAGCATGAGCAGGCCGGCTCGTCGACCGTGCAGGTGGTGCGCGGCTCCGCCAGCATCGGCTGGCAGGACATGCAGACCCTCATCCGGGTCATGCTCACCTCCGCCGAGGAGCGATTCCGCCTGGCCACCGCCTACTTCGCCCCCGACGCCTATTTCGTCGACCTGCTGTGCCGAACCGCCCGCCGCGGAGTGCGCGTGGAGATCCTGCTGCCCGGCCCCCACACCGACCAGCGTGCCTGCCAGCTCGCCGGTCAGCAGCACTACACGCGTCTGCTTCAGGCAGGCGTGCACATCCGTCAGTACCAGCCCACCATGATGCACGCCAAGATCATCACGGTGGACTCGGTCGCCGCGCTCATCGGGTCCACCAACTTCAACCGCCGGTCCATGGACCACGACGAAGAGGTCATGCTCGCGGTCCTGGACGAGGCGTTCACCGCCTCGCTGGACCGGGACTACGAAGCGGACCTGAAGCACAGCGTGGACATCGACCTCGCCCGCTGGAGAAGACGGGCGGTACTTCAGCGTGCCAAGGAAGCCGCCGTCACCCCGATACGACGCTTCCTGTGACCGCGCTCATGATCTCGCGGCCGGCCATGGGGTCCATGGGGTCCATGGGGTCCATGGGGTCCATGGGCGATACGCCGAGGTGGACGGGGTAACCGCAAGGTCGTCGACTCGTTGAACTGTCATGAGGAGCCACTGATGACCGATGACGCCTATCTGTTTCTCGTGGAGGACCCGGCCGCGCCGCTGGGCGTGCCACCGACCGCCGTCGGCGAACTGGCCTGCATGGACACCACCGCGGTGCGCGCGTGGCTGGACGCCCAAGGTACGTCGGCGACCTCCCCGCATCTGCGGGTGGTGCCGCCGGAAGCCACGCAGTCCATTCCCGAGCACGCGGAGCGCCTGCCCGTCCCGCTGAACGACGAGGAACTGAGCCGGCTGCGTCACCGTACGGCTCCGGAATCCATCGCCACGGTCGAGAACGAACTCCTCGCCTACCGGACCTGCACGGCAGGGCGTGCCGAGCTGCTCACGCGGGCGCTGGCCGCGGGCGTCGCACCGCACCGCATCGCCGAACTCACCGGCGAGGAACTGACGACGGTGACGGCCGCTGCCGGTCGATGAGCGGCGCGGCGCACAACGGGTCAGGTCGCCGAGCGGCCTCGCGGTCTCCCGAGTCGCCCGTCCGACTTCCGCTGTCGTACCTCCACGCCCTGCTCGGCCAGCAGCGCGCGTTCGCCCACCCGCGCTGGTTCCGCCGCCTGGCGGATGCGCTGGGAGAACAAGCTGGTCGCCCGAGTGAGGTCAAGCATCAGGTTCCGGCAATGGTCCGGCCCGGCATCGGCTCCGCGAGCGCGGCCCGCCAGGTCGGCGCGCCAAACGGGTCGGCGAAGTACTGCGTCTCGTGCACCACGTGCCGGTCGGCGAATTCCATGATGCTCACCGAGTACGAAGGCACACCGTCGTAGGTGATGACGCATTCGCTCACCCACAGATTCCCATGGCCGGTGATCCGCTGGATGGTGAAGTGCCGGTCGGCCGGGTGACCGCCGCGTTGCGCCGAGATCGCTGCTCGGCCCCGGAACCGCTCACCTGACTGCGGATAGTCCAGGATCGCGTCCGGGGCGTAGATGGCGTGCTCGGCTTCGGTCTTCCCGCGTTCCGAGGCCCGCCAATGCCCCTCGATCGCGGCCCTGGTCCGGGAGTCAGCGTCCATGGCACCGCCTTTCCGTAGCGGTGTCAGCGTAGGCACTCCGGGCCACAGCCGGCCCTGGGGCAGGCGGACCTGGGCTTCAAGTCCTCCTTTTGGCCGGGTCGAAAGGCGGCAGCGCGAGTCCGTCACTGGTTGTCGGGTGTGACCCAGGCGACGAGCTGGAGGATCACACCGTTCGGGTCGGTGACCTGAAAGAGGCGCTCTCCCCACGGCTCTTCGCGCAGCGGCATGGTGATGGGGACGCCTTCGCTCTGCAGTCGCTCGTACTCGGCCTCCAGGTCGGCCACGGTGAAAGCGGTGATCACACCCGCGGCGTGCTGGTCCCTGACGCCCTCGGGCAGGACCTCGATGCCGCGCTGGAGAAAGATCACGTTGACGGTGTCCTCGCGGACCAGGGAGGCGAAGCCTTCCGCCGCCATGGCTTCCTGGAAACCGAAGTGCCTGGTCAGGAATTCGGCGGAGGCGGGGACGTCGTCGACGGTCAAGGAGACGGCGGTGGAAGTGATCTTCATGGCTTCTCCGGAGCTCGAGCTGGATCTCTGTACGTTGTACTGTGTACACCGTACAGAGTAAGGGGGCGGGAGGACAGGGAATTGCGGAAAGAATGGAGCGCATGGCCAAGGAACGAAGCGGTGCGGACGACCCGGCCCGCACCCTGGAACTGCTGTGGCGCGAGCCCGGACAAGGGGGCCCCCGGCGCGGCCCCAAGCAGGGCTTGACGGTCGACGCTGTCGTCCAGGCCGCCATCGAGCTCACCGACTCCGGTGGGCTGGAGGCCCTGACCATGCGCAGCGTCGCCCAGCGCTTGGGCGTCACGCCGATGACGCTCTACACGTACGTCCCGGGCAAGGCAGAGCTGCTCGACCTCATGCTGGACGCCGCCTATCTGCAGATGCCGCGCACCGATCACACAGCCGCCCCGTGGCGTACACGGGTGGAGGCCGTCGCACGCGAGAACCGCGATCTGTACAGGCGCCACCCCTGGGTGGCGACCCTGCCCACCACACGCCCGCCACTCGGTCCCGGGCTCATGGCCAAGTACGAACACGAACTGACCGCGTTCGACGGCCTCGGGCTCGACGATCTCGAGATGGACGCGGCCCTCACCTTCCTGCTCGGCTTTGTCCAGTCCGTAGCGCGCGCCGACCTCGACACCCAGGCAGCCGTCCGCGACAGCGCCATGTCCGACGCGCAGTGGTGGGCCGCCAACGCGCCACTTCTGGCCAGGGTCTTCGATCCTGCCCGGTTCCCCCTCGCGGCACGGGTCGGCGAGGCCGCGGGTGAGGCTCACCAGGGGGTGTACAACCCCGAACACGCCTTCGACTTCGGGCTGCGGCGCGTCCTGGACGGCCTCGCCCAGCTCATCGAGGACCGTTCCGGATAGCGACCTCACATGCCGGTCCGGCGACGTCCGCGTTCACGTCCGCCGCGTCCATCGCCTGCCCTGCCGGCAAGTTCAACTGGGGTCCACCCGTGCACGTCGCGCTACGGCGCCTCGTATCAACAGCCCGCTCGCGTTCGGGTCCTGCCTGAACGCGGAGCCGGTCGGTCAGAAGTTGCCCGGGCTCTCCGTGAGTGGCCGCGAGACCAGGGAGTGGGGCGTCTCCCTGCTCTTCAGGGCGACGTCCAGGGCGGCCCTGATCTCCGGGAGCAGTTCGGTGGAGCACGGCCACTGGACCACCTGTGCGGCGACCTCCCGCAGCTTGATGTTGGCATGCTGCGAGATCTCCCTGAGGATCTCCCACGCCGTCTCGGCGTCCACGCCACCGAAAGCGATCACGACGCCGATCGCCTGATCGATGACAGCGTGCGAGGTGATCGCCTCTTTCAGCTGCTCGATCTGCTCCCGCAGTGCGGCGGTCTCGCTCTCGTGGCCGTCACGCTCCGGCATGTCGGGCCGCTCCCTTTCCAAGGCCATACCAGTTGGTTGTCTTCTGCCCCCTGGACAGGAAAATACGGCAACCAAAATATCGCCACGCGAGCCCGGCGGAGGAGAAAGGCCAGTTCAACGAGGTGCCAAGTCGTTGTCAGGCGGCCAGGGCCTCGTCCAGGGTGGAGTAGCAGCCCATGACGGTGTCAAGGCCGACGAGTTCGATCACGCGCAGCACGGACGCGGTGGGGCGGGCCAGGCTGAGGCCGCCCTCGGCGGTGCGGTGCGCGGTGATGAGGGCGTTGATACCGCTGGAGTCGATGAAGGTGACGCCGCTGAGGTCCACGACGGTGCGGGAGCCGCCGGCGTCGGCGGTGTCGGCCGTCAGCGCCTCGAGGAGCTGCCCGGCACAGTCGTGGTCGATCTCGCCACAGACGGTCACGACATCGACCTCCCCCACCATGCCGTGGGTGACGGTCAGCCGTGCCGACTCTGCTGGTTCATGGGTGTGGGTCACACGTTCCCTCAATGGTTCGAACTGCTTCGACCAGCAACTCTCACGAGCCGCTGCCCCCCGATGGTACGGGCTGGTCATCCGGATGGCCCTGCCACGGGTACCGTACCGGCGTGCGTGGTACCCGCCCCGTGAAACGCGTGGACGGAGAACGGGCGGCAAAGGCGAGGCGGGCCGATGAGTGGAGCACGCGACGGCGAGTCGAACGGCCTGCCGACTCCAGGCGAGGCTCGTGCTCCGGGTTCGCTTCCAGCGCTGGGGCGGTCACCGGAGTCGGGGCCGGGTCCCGGTTCGAGTACGACTCCGGAGCCGGGTCCCGGAGCCGGCCCGATGGAGACCTCCCTGGCGCTGGAAGGCTCCGGGAGCTGCATCGCCGACGCCCGGCACCTGGCAGCCGCCTTCCTCGCCCGCGCTCGCGCCGAGCACCTCGCGGTGTCCACGCGCGTCGTGGAACTCACCCAACTGGTCGTCAGCGAGCTGGTCACCAACGCCTGCAAGTACGCACCCGGACCCATCCTGCTGCGCCTGCGCGTTCTCGCGGCAGCCGTCGAGGTCGCCGTCTGGGACAGCCATCCCCTTCTCCCCGTCCCCAGGGCGGCGGACCCCGGGCGCCTCGGCCAGCACGGCCTGGAGATCGTGATGGCCGTCGCTCAGGCGGTCGACGTACGACGGGAACCTGTCGGCAAACGCATCACCGCGCGCATCCCTCTCGACGACGACCCCGGCCCTCGCTTGGCCACTGACGTCGCGTGAGCCCAAGGGGCACCAAAGGGCGTGTCCCCGGTGGAACTTTTGCCGCTTAGGGGGCTGAACCGGTCAATTCTCGCCGCCGTGCCGTGTGTCGGCTCTCGCGAGTGTGACCGGAGAGGCCGCGCCGACGTCTTGGTTCACGGCCCCGGCGAACGCCGGACCCCGCCACCACCCCGTCCCGCCCGACCGACAGACCCCGCCCGCACCACTCCGATAGCATGTTCGATCACACGAGGACCACCCCAGCCACCCGCCCTCCACCGGAATTGCAAGCCAATTCTTAGCGGTAAACAACTGCGTTCGACCAATATCTAGCAAATCGGCCAAAACAATTGATATCTACATCATCGCGGACATTTTCGCGGACAAACTGTAAAGCGATGTTCGCCGCGTGGCGTCAACCACGGGCGATCCTGTGGACCGCGGCGGGCATGGTGGTCCTTGGGTTTCTCATCCTGCTGGAGATCGCCGCGCGTCACTACGGGCAGCCGGGCCCGATCACCAATCAAGCGCGCGAGGTGATATTCGCCCCCAAGTCGGGGCCGCTGCTGTACGCCAGCATGGCGTTGATGATGGTGGTCCTCACCTGGCGGCAACGGTTGATCGCCGCTGGTGCCGCGGTCGGTATCGACGTCGTCTTCTTTCTGGTGCGCTGGGTGGTCGACGCCAAGATGATGTTCGGCAACGGCGCGCTGTGGGTGATCCTGGCGTATGCGGTCATCGCCCTCACGCGTCGCTCGGGCCGGGAACGGGTCCTGCTACTGAAGGGCGTCGGGCTGGCCCTGCTGCTGGTGGCCGGCCGGAAGACCGGTGACACCTGGTTGCTCATCACGTCGAAGACCCGCCCGGCGGTGCTCGACCAGTACGTGGCGACCGCGGATCACGCGCTGGGCGACCCGTCGTGGCTGGCAGGGAGGATCGTCAGGGCCACCGGCCCGGTCGGCGCCCACGTCCTCGACTACGTCTACATCCAGCTCGCCGTGGCCGCGGTGATCGTCGCGCTGTACCAGTTGCGGCACGTGGCGGTCGAGCGTCGCTTCCCCGACCACCATCTGGTGCGCACCTTCCTGGTGATCGGCCTCCTCGGGCCCGCCTTCTACATGATCTTCCCGGTGGTCGGCCCGATCTTCGCCTACGGCACCGACGGCGGCCACTGGGCGGTGGCCGACCTGTGGCCGGGCACGCCACCGACCGACGCGCCGCAGCACATGCCGTTCGACCTGATCACCCCACGCAACTGCATGCCCAGCCTCCACACGGCGTGGGCCACCACGATTTTCGTGCATTCCCGCAGGGCCCCACGGCCTCTGCGCATCGGGGGAACGTTCTGGCTGATAGCCACGCTCGGCGCGACGCTGGGCTTCGGATACCACTACGGCACGGATCTCATCGCCGGTGTGGTTTTCGCGCTCACCATCGAGGCGGCTCTGCGCTCACACGCACGCGGTTGGGATCGGTCGGGGCTCCAACTCGTCGCTCACGGCGTGGCGGTCTTCACCGCGCTCCTGGTTTCCTACCGTTATCTGGCGACGGAGATGGCCGGACACCCCTGGGTATTCGGGCCTCTTCTCATCCTGGCGATGCTCTCGGTGATCCATGGCTATGTACGGACCACGAGACTGTGGGAACCGAAGACCGTGCCGGCGTGGCGACCGGAACCACAGCCCGAACTCGTCTGAGTCGACGGCGTCCGCCGGCGCTCCCCACTGGTGCGCCGGCAAGGGCAGAACAGAGGCAGGGCAGAGGCAGAGGCAGAGGTACCGCCGAGTCCCGTGTGCGGCGCGCGATGTCACAGGAGAACGGGTCATCTCGTCTCAGGGGTACGGCTACAGCCACTGACGCCCCACGGAGGAGACCCATGGACGCGCGACTGAACTACTTCGCCGGCCCGACGGCCGGCAAGGCCATCAAGCACTTCATGGCGGTGGGCAAGGCGCTCAAGGAATCCCCACTGCCGGCCACGACTCAAGAGCTGGTGGCACTGCGCGTGAGCCAGATCAACGGCTGCGCCCTCTGCATCGACATGCACGCCAGGGAGCTCGCTGCCACCGAGAGCCCGGTGCGGCCGCATCTGGTCGCGGCGTGGCGGGAGGCCACGGTGTTCAGCGACGCCGAGCGTGCCGCGCTGGAGCTGGCGGAG
This sequence comes from Streptomyces sp. NPDC051452, assembly GCF_044454765.1. Classification (NCBI taxonomy): domain Bacteria; kingdom Bacillati; phylum Actinomycetota; class Actinomycetes; order Kitasatosporales; family Streptomycetaceae; genus Streptomyces; species Streptomyces sp. NPDC051452. The sequence goes on along the minus strand of NZ_JBITEB010000001.1, from coordinate 915,800 downwards.
GAGGGGACCCGGGTCGCGGACGCGGCCGGCGGGGTCGGCGACGAGGTGTGGGCGACCGCCGCCAAGCATTACGACGACGAACAGCTCACCGCGCTGGTGATCCTGATCTGCCTGATGAACACGGCGAACCGGCTGAACATCATCACCCGGCAGCCGGCCGGCCTCGCCGTCAGGGAGTGACGAGGACCTTGAGGGCCTCGCGCTGGTCCATGGCGCGGTAGCCCTCGGGGATCTGTTCCAGCGGGAGGGTTCGGTCGAAGACGCGGCCCGGCTGCACCGTGCCGTCCAGGACGCCCGGCAGCAGCTCCTCCATGTACGCGCGTACCGGGGCCGGGCCGCCCGTGAGGGTGACGTTCGGGCCGAAGAGGCTGCCGAAGCCCACGGGAGCTTCCTCGTACTGGGGGACGCCGACGCGGCTGATCACGCCGCCTGGCCGGACGGCGCCTACGGCCATCTCGTAGGCGGGCATGTGGCCGACGGCTTCCAGGACGGCGCGGGTGCCGTGGCCGCCGGTCAGATCGCGGACCTTCGTGATGCCTTCCTCGCCGCGTTCGGCGATGACGTCGGTGGCCCCGAAGAAGCGTCCGAGGTCGGTGCGGTCCTTGTGCCGGCCCATGAGGATGATCCGCTCGGCGCCGAGTTGTCGGGCCGACAGGACGGCGAGCAGCCCGACGGCTCCGTCGCCGATGACGGTGACCGAGTCGCCCGGCCTGACACGGGCCTGGTGGGCGGCGTGGTAGCCGGTGCCGTAGACGTCGGCCAGGGTGAGCAGGGAGGGCAACAGCCCGTCGTCGACGTCCCCCGGGAGCTTGACCAGCGTGCCCTGGGCCTGGGGGACGCGGATGGCCTCGGCCTGGGCGCCCCCGGCGTCGCTCGCGAAGAAGCCACCGTCGGGGCAGGAGGTGTGCAGGCCCTCGCGGCAGAACTCGCAGGTGTTGTCGGCGAACGCGAACGGCGCCACGACCAGGTCGCCGCGTCGCAGCCCGGAAACCTCCGAGCCGAGTTCCTCGACCGTGCCGAGGAACTCGTGGCCCATGGGCGCGGGCCCGTCGGCGGCCGCCATGGTGTGGTAGGGATGCAGATCGCTGCCGCACACGCAGGAACGCACGATGCGCACGATCGCGTCGGTGGGCTGCTCGATCGCCGGGTCCGGCGCGTCCTGGACCCGTACGTCGCCGGCTTCGTACATATAGGTGGCCCGCATCGCATGCCTCGCTCTCGTGGGGTGTGAGACCTCGGTTCTCCGGGCGGTTCGTCGCGCGGGCTCGGGTGGCGGCGGTCGCCGGGGGCCGGGGTCCGCCCGCTCGAGCCCGGCGGTCTCGGGGCCCGCTGTCCAGGTTCGCACCCAGGAGGTCTGCCGTGCAGTGGAGGGTTACCTCCGCGGCAGAAGACATTCTGGGAGTCTGCCCGGGGGCCTACTCGCCCGGCGGAACTCGAACGAAGCCCTCGGTCCAGCCGTCCACGTCGAGTTCGCAGGCGTCGAAGTAGAAGCACTCCGGTTCATCACGGAAGCCCGGCAGCAGCCGAGCCTGACGTACACGCTCTTCAACCCGTTCAAGCGTTGAGTAGATACCGAGCAGCTTTACGTCGTCGCCGTCGGACTCGTCGCAGAACACGCCGCTCTCCTCGACATGGACGGTGGAGCCGTCGTCGCCGGCCTCGTTCTGGTGGCCGACATGCCACAGCGGATAAACGATCACGGGCGCGAAGCTATCAGCACTCGAGTCCGTGGACGTTCGGCTCCCTCACCTCCTTGACCGCCGGACACCGCCGAGCGCGCGGGCTCGGTCAGTCGTCGAGGGTGGCGGTGCCGAGCCGACTGGCCATGACCGGGTCGCGGTGGTCGAAGAACAGCGACGCCCCGGTGTCCAGGGTGGCGATGGCCGCCATCTGGTCATCGGTGAGGTCGAAGTCGAAGACGTCGAGGTTCTCCGCCATGCGCTCGGCGCGTACCGACTTGGGGATCACGACGACATCGCGCTGGATGAGCCAGCGCAGGACGACCTGCGCCACGGACTTGCCGTGAGCGTTGGCGATCCGGCCGAGCACCGGGTCGGTGAAGAGGTTGTTGCGGCCCTCGGCGAAGGGGCCCCACGACTCGATCTGGACCCCGCGCTCACGCATGACTTCCTGGTCGGTGGCGCGCTGGAAGAACGGGTGGGTCTCGATCTGGTTCACCGCGGGAGTGATCTCGTTGTGGTCGATGAGGTCCACGAGTCGGTCCGGGTGGAAGTTGGAGACTCCGATGGCCCGGACGAGGCCCTCGCCGTGGAGGCCCTCCATGGCACGCCAGGAGCCGTAGACGTCGCCGTACGGCTGGTGGATCAGATACAGGTCGAGGTAATCCAGGCCTAGCTTGCGCAGGGAGGTGTCGAAGGCGCGCCGGGCCCTGTCCTCGCCGGCGTCGGAGATCCACAGCTTGGTCGTGACGAAGAGTTCCTCGCGCGCCAGCCCGCTGCTCTTGATCGCGCGGCCCACGGCCTCCTCGTTTCCGTAGGCGGCCGCGGTGTCCAGGGACCGGTATCCGGCGGCGAGGGCGTCGGCGACGGCCTGCTCGGTCTGCTCGGGCGGGATCTGGTAGACGCCGAAGCCGAGGATCGGCATCTCGACCCCGTTGTTCAGGGTGACGGTCCGCATAGGGGCTCCTTGCGCTCGGTGGGTTGCCTGGGTCGGGAGTCGTCGTTCGAGCATCTGCCCGGCTCCCTCCGGATGAGTTTCCCCGCAGGCCACGCGTAAGCGGGCCGGCATGCCGAGCCCTCGGCCACGACCGTCTCCACCCCGGAAGCAGCCTCTCCCCCCGTCCTCCGGCTCCTCCGGGTGGAGAGTGTGACCGATATCACGTGCCCCGATGTCCCGCCCCCGGGAGCGGCGGACGGGCCACGCTCGGGCGACCCCGCGGTCCATTCACGGCCCGGGGCGCACGCCAGGCGGTCCCGCTCCTTCGATTTGACTCCGGCAACGCGCCCGGGCTCCCCCGACGGCACCAGCAGCGAGCCAGGCGGCCACCGCACCGCGGCACCGACGCGACGCCGCCGCCCCATGCGTAGTGAGGGCACGCCAAAAGGTGTGTGCCGTTTACGATTTCGCGTGCCGCAGGTCCCATTCCCCTCCGGAATGGCCTTATTTGAATCCGTCGCTTCGACAAGCCCTCGGATCCAAGCCGGGGTAAGGCGCACATAAGCCCCACGAACAACGATTGATTTCATACCCGTTACGGAGAAGACTGAGATACGGACAGGAGTTGGCGCCGTCGTCAGGGAAGTCCGGTGCGAGGCGCGGAACCCTCTCCAGGAGGGAGGTAAAGAAAATCATGGCAGTCAACATGACGATGACCACCCGCTGTTCGGTTTCCCTGGGCCGGGAACACGTACGGATGGTCATCATCGTCGTCGTCCTCGTGCTCTGGACCCTGCTCTCGCAGGAGTACGGAGGCACGACGCCGATAGACGCGCTGGTCGCGCGTATGTGAGGGATGTGCTGATCCCTCAGGGAGGACGGTTGCCGGGGCCGGCGGCCGTCCTCTCGCCTTGCCAGGCTAGCGCAGTACCGGCGACGATTGAAGGCGCTTGCCCTACCCGTTCCCCATCCATTCTTAGAACCGCCCGGTAGCACTGCCCGAAGCGGCCGAGATCCTTACGAATCGAAGAAGCGGAGGGGCTGCTCCGTCACCGGTGGAAATCAGATGTCGTCAGGCGGATCAGATGAAGGCGTCAGACACACAGGATTCTGCGGAAGCCCTCGACGCCCTGTTCGTCCGGCGCCGTGATCGGAATTCCCCGCGTCTCGATCCAGGCGTGGAAACGGCACGGGTCGACGGCCGTCCCGATGCACCACACCGCCCGGCGTCCGCGCAGCGCCAGCGTCATGAGCGAGGCAAGCGAGTCTTCCAGGCAGGCGGCGCGTCCCGGGTAGAGGGCGGCGGCGCGCCGTACGGCGCCCAGGGCCGCCTCGCCGTGTTCGACGGTCGCCTCCCGCCGGCACCAACGGTGTTCGGTCCAGTCCACCACCCTCAGCAGGGTCCGGAACGGCAGGCGGATGAGCAGCAGTGCGAGCAGGAGCCCGAGTAGTCCGGCGACGAGGTCATGTCGGGTGGGTGGCCGCCCGGTTGGGGATGACCGAGGTTCAGGATCCGCCGCCATGGTGACCTCCGCCCCGACGCGCACGGGCATCGGGTCGACACCGCCGAGCCTCATGTCCACGCCGCTGAGCCTCAAGTCCACGCCGCTGCACGCCGCGTCGACGGCACGATACGACACATCCATCCGGGTGTCGTCGAGGATGCCGTATGAAGGAGCGGGCGGTTCGCCGGTCGGCGCCACTGTGGCGAGCAGCCCACGGCTGACCAGAGCTTCGGCGAGCTGCCGCGCGTCCTGACGGATCCGGTCGTCGCCGTGCTCGGGGAAGCGACGTGCCAGCACGCTCACCCCGGCCTCGAAGTCCCGGTGTTGACGCCACTCGTGCCACAGGATCCGCGCCATGGGGTTCATGGCGAAGCACCGGCCCGAGCGAGCGTCCAGCAATACGCTCCCGGTGTGTTCCGCGGCACTCTCCCGGACGTAGCCGGGCACCTCCAGCCGGTTCATCGTGCCTCTCCGCTCACGAGACATCTCTCCAACCACACATCCGTCCCCAGAAGGCGGTCGAGAGCCGGGAAGGGAGCGGCCAGGCCGTTCACGGCACCGTCCAGTGCGGCGACGATCCGCGTGGGCTCGACGACGCCGAGGTCGGCCAGCGGGGACCGGGCGAGGCGTGCGCGGAGGTCGGTCGCGGCTCGGCGGACGCCGAGGTAGCCCTCGGCGGCGTAGTCCCCCTTGGTACGTCGGTTCAGCACCGCGTCGGGAACCGCGCCGGCCAGTGCGGCTCGCAGGAGCGGCTTGACGGTGAACGGATCCGCTTTCCGCGGCACCGGCAGGCTCATGCACGCCCGTACGACGTCGCCGTCGAGGAAGGGCGCTTGTGCCCACACTCCGAATGGGCGTGCCATGTCCGCCAGTTGGCGATGCACGGCTGCGGAGTTCCGTAGTTCGCACAGCGCCGCGCGAGTGCCGGGGCCCGGCCCCGGTCCGTCACGGCGCGCGTGTGCGGCGCGTTCCGCGGCCAACTCGGCGAGGTCCCGGCGAGCCCGCGCGGTCAGCCACGTGGCCTCCACACCAGGGGGTGGCCACCAGGCGATAGCGTCCAGCCACTGAGGCGGGCGCGGTAGCGGCCGCTCGAGCTGCGCGGCCAGGTCCCGTAGCGCCCGGTCCAGTGGAGTGCGGGCCAGCCGCAACGCGAGGTGGGCGACCCGGGCGGGCGAGACACGGCGCAGTCTGCCGAAGGCCATCGCGTCCTGGGCGAGCCGACGCGGCCCCCCTGCCCCCGGCACCTCGCCGAGATGTGCGGGCGGTGCGCCGAGCAGGGCGTCGCCACCCTCCCCCGTCAGATGGACGCCGTATCCCCCGCTCGCGATGTCGGCGAGGCGCAGTCGGAGCCGGGCGACGGCCGCGGTGGCCGGGTCGGGCTGGTCTGCCGTTCCCCGTGCCTTCAGGTCGGCGTACGGCAGTGTCGCGTCGCTGCCCCGGGTGACGTGGAGGCGGATCGCGGTCGTGTCGGCGGCGTACCGCAGGGCGTGTTCCAGGTCGCCCGCAGGGGCTGTCGGATGGTGGTAGACGAAGGCGTCCAGCGGTGTGCGGGCCGCGTCCGCGGTGAGGAAGGCCAGCGAGGTGGAGTCCATGCCCCCGCTGAAGTCGCTGGTGATCCGGCTTGCGCCGCGGGTGCGCAGCGCGACGGCCTGGGTCAGGGAGGCACGCAGGAGGCCCGCGCTCTCGTCGAAGCTCGCGTCGCCGTCCATGTCACCGTCGGGTCCGGGCGAGGCGTAGGTCCACCGTGTGGGGGTGTTCGTGGCGGGGTCGATGCGCAGTGCCTCCCCGGGACCCAGTCGGCGCACCGCCGCGAACGCGGTCCGGTCCGAGGTGAGTTCGGGCACGCCGGGGCAGACGATGTGCGCGGCGAGTGCCAGGGCGTCGATGTCCTCGCGTCGTCCCGCCAGCGCCGCGACCGCCGTCGCCAGCGTGGAGACGATCGTACGGTCGCCATGGCGCGCGTAGTAGAGCGGGAACTGTCCGGCCAGGTCGGTGTAGGCGGTGAGGCGGCCGCCGTTCTCCAGCACCAGCAGCAGGTAGGCCCCCGGCCATCTGGTGGTCCTCTCCCAGTCACCGTCGCGCACCGAGCGCGCCAAGTCCGCTCGCATTCGCCCGGGGTCGGCCAGACACTGGCCCACTGCGAGGATACGAGCCTGCGGGCAAGCGACGGTGCGCAGTTCACCGTCGTACCAAGCACCCCAGGACCAGAGTCGAGGCTCGGCCGGCCACACTTCGGACGCGGGGGCCGGCAACTCGCTCTCGGGTGGCCACAGTCCGGCGATTGCCGGGCCGGGCGGCAATCGCAACGCGAGCTTGCCCGCGCTCACCGGGGCGGTGGACATGACGGTCACGAAAGGCCCCTACCAGTAGTACTGCGCGTTGGCATCGGCGTTGCCGCTAGGGGAACTGCCCAGTGTCACGTCGCGTACGTGTCCGAGATCGACGACTGTCGGGGGCACATAGGCGTTGTCTTCGCCGAGGGCGGGAGACCCGTCGAAATGCGCTCTCTGGCCGTCATCCGGCGCGAGCGCGGACGGGCGTTTGGGGAATGCGTCGTATGTCATCGGGCCACCTCTGGTCAAGGGCACAACTGCCGCGGATCGAAAAACGGGACATCGGTGGCCTCCTCGGCCTTTCCGGCCACCGGTGCACCCCCGCAGTGTAGTCAGGCGCGCCCCTCACGCAGTTGCTATCCGGAAAGGCCGCTATTCGTGGCCGGCCAGGGGTTTTACCCATTCCGCACAGGCTGTCGACCGGCGTGGCCCGGCCCGACACCGACTACGTGGCGGCACCGCATTCCCAGCTCGACGAAAGGCGTGCAATCATTCGAACCGGCGTCAGGGGAAAGCACGTCCGGTCTCTTTCATTCGAAGAAATCGGGCACGGAGAACGCGTGGCCGAGTTCAAGTGCCGCGCCGTACGGCGTCACGAGCCGCCCGGGAACCGTCGTACGGCGTCCTCGTGTACGACGTCGATGCCGGGCGCTTGGCCGTCAGCCGGCGGCGGGCGGGCTCTCCTGGCCGCGCAGGCCCAGGACGAGGGCGCCCTGTGCCTCGGCCTTCGTCTTCAGTTCGCTCAGTTCCAGGGCGAAGCCGGAGCTCTCGGCCACGGCGCCGGGGAGCGCGAAGCGAGGCAGCGTCTCCCGGCAGCCTTCGAGGAGCAGGGCACACTCCGTCAGCTGACCGCCCACGACCACGACGTCCGGGTTGAAGAGGTTGCACAACTGGGCGAGGAAGCGGCCCAGGGACCGTCCCGCGTCATGGATCACCCGCCGGCAGACCGGGTCGTTCTCCTTGGCGGCCCGGATGACGTCCTCCAGGTGCTCGAAGTCCGCCGCGCCCGACCTGGGGCGGGCCACCCGTACCTGCTGCACTAGCGCCTCTGCCCCGATCACGGTCTCCAGGCAGCCGCGCCCGCCGCACTGGCACATCGCACCGTCGGGATCCACGGTGAGGTGTCCGATCTCCCCGGCCATCCCCCGACGCCCTCGCAGCAGGAGGTTGTGGACGATGATGCCGGCTCCGACGCCGGTGGACACCTTCACGTAGATCACGGTCTCGGCGTGTTCGCGGGTGCCGTAGGTCTGCTCCGCGAGTGCGCCCAGGTTGGCGTCGTTGTCGATGTAGGCGGGGACGTTCAGCGAATTTCCCAGGTCCCGCGCCGGGTTGTCCCCGGAGCGCCAGGGGTGGAGGACGGGTTCGGTGAACTCGTTGGTGCGGGGGTCGATCATCCGGGGGACGGCGATGCCCAGTGAGAAGACCTCGCGCAGGGAGCAGCCGGTCTCCCTGACCGCGTCGCGGATCATGTCCTGGACGTCGGGCCTGGCGCGGTTCCAGCCTCTGCCGACCCCTTCCGCGTTCACGCGGGTCGCGACCGTGTCGAAGTCCTTGTCGAGGCGACGCGCGACCACCGTGACGTGGTTGAACCCGAGATGCACTCCCACCCCCACCGAATCCGTGGAGAGGAGGCAGGCCTTGCCGGCGCGCCCGCCGTCCGTCCGGGCGCTGCTCACGATGCCTTCCTTTTCGAGTTCCCGCACCGAGGTGTTCACCGTTGCCGGGGACAGCATGGTTCGGCGCGCGATGCCGACCTGGGTGTCGGCCTTGATCGCGATGGCGAGCAACACCTTCCTGCGGTTCTCGGTGCGCTTCGGTGAACCGGCTAAGCCGTTGAAGAACTCGCGAATGTCAGCCATGACGCTCCCCCCGCCGACACCTGCCCCCGCAGGTTTGCTGTTTTTCCTCACCGACCGTAGCAGGTGGATCTTCGATTTGAAGGAGGGACGGCTTCAATTGGCGCGACGATCATTACGGTGGCCCGGCGTCCGCCATACGAACATGATCAATACCGGTGATTGAAAATGACCGAAAATGTCATTCGTCGGTCTCCGTCCGAGACGCCGAACGGTACCCACGGCCCCTACTGGGGCGGTTGTCTCTTCGGGTTCCCCGTACGGAACTCCGCAACCGGCTCCGTCGGGTTGGCGGCTTCGGTGAGATCGAAGGAAATGGAGGGCGGCCGTGGTGCCCCGCGTCGGGGCCGAGAACGTGGAAGGGCCCGGACGTCGCCGGGCCCTTCGACTTCGTCAGCTAGGCGAGGCGGCGCCGGAGGTGCCCCGGTGCCACCCCTACCTCAGGCTGGTGTCACTTGACGTTGACAGCGGACCAGGCCGCCGCCACCGCCTTGTATTCGGTGCTGTCGGCGCCGTAGAGGTCACCGGCCGCGGAGAGAGTGCCCTTGCGGGCGTCCGCGTAGTCGGTCGTGGAGGTGAAGTACGTCGTCAGCGCCTTGTACCAGATCTGCAGCGCCTTGTCCCGGCCGATACCCGTGACCGTGGAGCCGTCCTGGGTCGGCGAGTCGTAGTTCACCCCGTTGATCGTCTTCGCGCCGCTGCCCTCGGACAGCAGGTAGAAGAAGTGGTTGGCGACACCGGACGAGTAGTGGACGTCCAGGTTGCCCACACCGGAGGACCAGGAGTCCGCCGAGCCGCCGTCCTTGCTGGGCTTGTCCATGTAGCGCAGCGGGCTGCCGTCGCCGTTGATGTCGATCTTCTCACCGATGAGGTAGTCACCGACGTCGGTGGAGTTGTCGGCGTAGAACTCCACGCCGGTGCCGAAGATGTCGCTGGTCGCCTCGTTCAGCCCACCGGACTCGCCCGAGTAGTTCAGGCCCGCGGTGTTGGAGGTGACGCCATGGCTCATCTCGTGACCGGCCACGTCCAGCGAGGTCAGCGGGTCGGAGTCGCCGGAGCCGTCGCCGTAGGTCATGCAGAAGCAGCTGTCGTCCCAGAACGCGTTCACGTACGCGTTGCCGTAGTGGACGCGGCTGTAGGCGCCCACCCCGTTGTTCTTGATGCCGCTGCGATTGAAGGTGTTCTTGTAGAAGTCCCAGGTCTCCTGCGCCCCGTAGGCCGCGTCGGCGGCCGCGGTCCCCGCGTTCGAGACGCTGCCGTCGCCCCAGGTGTCACTGGACTGCGAGAACAGCGTGCCGGTGCCCGAGGTCCCATGGGCCAGGTTGTAGGTCTTGTGACCGCCCCGGGTGGCGTCGGTGAGGGTGTACGACGAGCCGGACTGAGCCGTCGTCAGGTTCACCTCGCCGCTGTACTTGGTCTTGCCGACTCCCGTCTCGATGCCCTGGTACTCGAAGAGCTTCTTGCCGGTGGCGGCGTCGGTGACGACGTGCAGCTGGTTGGGGGTGCCGTCGTCCTGGAGGCCGCCGACGACCGTCTCGTAGGCGAGGACGGGCTTGCCGGAGCCGGCCCAGATCACCTTGCGGGCGCCGTCGGCGGTGGACTTCGCCGAGCCGAGGGTTCTGGCGGCGGACACCGCCTGCTTCTCGGCCTTGGCGGCGCTGATCTGCGGCTTGAGGGAGGCCACCTTGATCGCGGACTTGGCCGCCTTGGTGACGCCCTCGGTCTTCCCGGACTTCGCGGTGTGGACGACCAGGTCGCCGCCGAGCACCGGCAGCCCGGCATAGGTGCGCTCGTAGCGGGTGTGCACGGTGCCGTCGGCGTCCTTGACGACGTCCTTGACGACCAGCTTCTCCTTGGCACCGAGGCCTATGTGCCGTGCCGTCTCGGCGGCACCGGCCCGCGCCTTGTCGACCAGGGCGGTACGGGCAGCGGCGGACAGCGTGGTCGGGGCGGCCGCGAGGGGTTTCGCGGCGGCCGACTGCGCCGTGGCCGTTGCGGTGAGCGCGGTGCCCAGGAGGGCACCGGCGGCGATGGCAGTGGTGATCGCCGAAATGGTGTGCTGGTGACGCGTAAAGCGGGGGGTCACACAAGCTCCTTCAGTGGGGGGAAGACGTCCGGTCGGTGTGGGGCCGACCAGAACGGTTGTGGAGGTTGTGGTGCGTTGCGCTCGTCGTACGTGTGGTGCTTGTGGTGCTCGTACGACGGGTGAAGACAGAGTTACATCTATGTCGTGCGCATGTCAGTGCCCGAAAGTGATGTTCGCGGAAACTTCACTATCCGCCACCGGCAGTGGATGAAACGTGAACGGCGGTGCGCACAGGGGAAGTTGCCTGCGACCCCAGGCCCCTCAAGGGTTTCGGTGCCGGTCGTAGAAGAGGCTGCGGGAAAAGCGCGATCGACCGTCAATGACCGGCCGGCGGCTCGAAGCAACCCGTCTCCGGATAAGGGCCGTTGGTCGACACCTGATAGTTGGTCTTCTGCACGAACGCGGTGACGCAGGCGTCGTCGTGGACGCGCAAGCCCACCAGCGCTCCCTCGGGCCGGACCTCCCGGCCGTTCTCGAAGCGCGAATTCATCGCCTCGACCCGCAGTGTCCCGCCGAGCGAGTCGCCGCTGGAGGCCGAACCCTCCTCCCGGTAACCGAGCTTGAGCAGCGCGGCACGGACCGTCTTCGGATCCCATGTGCCCTGCCGCCACAGCCTCCTGAGTACCGGCTCGATGCGGTCGGCCTCCCGCCGTGCGTCCTTGGCGCTCGCGGTGGACATCCCGCCCGAGATCCGGAAGCCGTTGTTCTCACGGTAATGCGGGGCCCCTTCACCGGCTCCCGGCTCGACATACGGGGAACCTGCGGACGCGCTCGGGGGGGTCGTGGGCGCCGCCGCCGTGGTCGCGCCGGGCGTGCTTGCACGGGGTGTGACCGCAACGGGCGTACTCGCGTCGGTCGTTGTCTCGCCGACCGCGCCCGTCGTCGCGCGCTGCGCGCCGCAGGCGCTGAGTGCCACGGCTGCGAGGACGGCCGTAGCCACCGTCACGCCTCCCTTACAGCGCCGCCCGGATCCGATCTGTCTGGCCCGTCCGATCGCCGACCCGAACCCGTCTGTCTCCATGAACCCCTCCTACACCTCTGCATTCACCGGTCGGCCTCACGCTAGAGCCGCACGGGGCCAGGGTCCTGAGTATCCGTACTCACCAACGCTCTGGGAGGCATGTACGCCACCCGTCGCCGGGGTGCCGTAACGGGGTGCAGAGCGTCGCTGGAACGGCTCAGCCGGCGCGATCGCGGTGCGCCGGGATGGACGAAGGACCACTGTCGGCCCGGCTACGGGGTACCTGCTCAGGGATGCTCCTATAGCTGTCAAGCCGCAGGAGCAAGGCTGGTTTGAGGGGTTTGTTCGGTTGGTGTGCTGGTCAGTGCGCGGTAGATCTCGCGGGCGACGAACCGCTTGAGGCAGCGCATGATGTCCTTCTTCGACATCCCTTGCTTGGTGCGCCGTTCGACGTAGGTGCGGGTGCGTTCGTCGAAGCGCATGCGCACGAGCACGATGGTGTGCAGGGCGTTGTTCGCGGCCCGGTCGCCGCCACGGTTGAGGCGGTGGCGGTGCGTGCGGCCGGACGATGCAGGGATCGGGGCGACCCCCGCGAGGTTCGCAAACGCCGCCTCCGAGCGCATCCGCTCGGGGTTGTCACCGGCCGAGGCCAGCAGCTGGCCCGCGGTCTCGGGGCCAACGCCGAACAGTTCCAGCAACGCGGGGGCGGCCTGCTTGATCAGGGGTGCGATCTCCGCGTCCAGCTCGGCGATCTCGGTGTCCATCGCCTGGTGGCGTCGGGCCAGGCGGCGCAGGGCCGCCCGCGTGGCCGCCAGCGGGCGGGACAGATCATCACCGGGCCTGAGCCGGGCCAGAGTCCGTATCAGTGCGGCCCGGTCCAGGGCGGAGAACTGCTCGCGCAGCATCGCCGGCGCGGACACCAGCAGGCCGCGTATCTGGTTCATCGCCTGGGTACGGGCCTTGACCGCGCTGCGGCGGGCGGTTCGCAGGACGCGGACCGATTCGACCACGCCGTCCCTGCTCTTCGGGATGCCGGTGGCCCGACCGGAGAGCACGGCCGTCGCGGCCGCGTAGGCGTCGATCGGGTCGGACTTGCCCTTCATCCGCCGGGTCTTGCGGTCCGGGCGGTCCACGTCGACGACGGTGACCCCGGCGGCGGTCAGCACCCGGGCGAGTTCGGCTCCGTAGGCGCCGGTGCCCTCCACCCCCACCGCGACGAGCGTGCCGTGCGAGCGCATCCACTCCAGCAGGTCCCGGTAGCCGCGGATGGTCGCGGGGAACTCACGATCGGCCAGGTGGCGGCCGACCTGGTCGACCACAGAGGCGTGGTGGGTCAGGCCGTGGGTGTCGACTCCGCCGGTGATCTCCGGGCCGTCATGCGTCATGCTGGTGATGTCCGTCCTAGCGAGTCCGTTCCGAGGGCGGCACGCGCCGGTCGGGCGGGTGGACAAGACAGTGACGGGGCTTCTGGACCAAGCTCCTATGAAGTCACAAGCGCCCGTCCGGCCGCGTGCATGGTGACGCCGGGCAAGGCCGACAAATCCCAAACAGGACAGCCGGAGCGTCAGTCAGAGCACGAGTCAGACCCGCCGCGGCGTCACCACGAACATCATCACTGTCAGAGCAGCTCGGGAAAGGTCTCGAAGTGGACGGATCGTCGCTCCGAGCAGTGGGCTGGGCACGCTCGCTGCCATTGAACAGTGAAGTGAAATCGGCGCGTGACTGGGCGCGCGAGCACCTGGAGCTCCTGGGTTGGACCACCAGTACTCCCGAGACGGTGGATGCCGTCCTGCTGACCGTCTCGGAGTTGGTCACCAATGCTCATACTCACGCGCACAGCAACGCGCAGCTGATCCTGATGTGGGACAACCGATGTCTGCACATCGCCGTCCACGACTCCTCCAGCGAACTTCCGACGCCTCGAACGCCCAGCGCGGATCGTCTCGGCGGCCGTGGGATGCTCCTCGTCTCCGCCCTGGCGGACGAGTGGGAGGCGCGCCCGTGTCCCCGAGGCAAGACGGTCATCGCCTGCTTCCGCCCGCCCGAGGAGGCGATAAGTGGTGACGCCAAGTCGGGTGACGAACCGTCAGGCGACCCCACCTGAGCCTCGGAGTCGAGTTCCGAGTCCTCGGCGACTCCGTCGGCGAGACAGGGACCGCGCCGACGCGGGCCATCGGCCCACTTGCCTCCAGCCAGGCCCCCCGTAGGCCCACGCACTTCCCCCAAGATGCGGCGGAGAGCCGCAGCCGCCGTGGCGGCACCGACCGGGGGAAGGGGAAGCCGGCGCCGGCCGGGGCGCGCCGCCTCCCGGGTTTGACCGCCTTACGGGTTTGATGGCCCGTCAGGTGTGCAGGTGCGATACGGGCTCTTGGGCGGTGGTGGTCGCCTGGTCTGTCGGCTGAGGGTGGCCGCGGTCCGCGCGGATGAGCAGGGCGACGGCGACGGCGGCCAGGGCCGCGGCAGCCGCGCCGCCGAGGAGGGCGGTGTGCATGCCGTCGACGAAGGCACTTCGGGCCTGCCGGGCGACCGGGCCGCCGATGGCGTGGGCGGCGGCCAGGGAGGAGCGGGCCGTCTCGACGACGGGTCGCGGTGCGTGGACGAGGTGGAGGTGGCTGCGGTAGGAGGCGCTGAGCATGCTGCCGAGGACGGCGATGCCCAGGGCGCCGCCGAGTTCGCGGGACAGGTCGTTCATCGCCGATCCGACACTCTGAAGGGAGCGCGGCAGCGCATCCATGATCGCCGTGGTAGCGGGAGTCATCGCCAGGCCCATGCCCGCTCCGAGAGGGACGAGTCCGGCGGCGATCAGCCAGTACGGGCTGTCCGCCTCGACTCGGGACAGGACGCCCATCGCCCCGGCGACCGCCACCAGTCCGATGGTCCAGGGTCCGCGAAAGCCGAAGCGAGCCACCAGGTGAGGCGTGAGCCGGGAGCAGGGCACCATGGCAAGTGCCATGGGAATCATGGACGTAGCGGCCATCAGGGCGCTGTCGCCGCGTACCAGCTGCAGGTACTGCATCATCACGAAGATGAAGCCGAAGAAGACGAAGAACTGCAGCATGATCGACAGCGAGCCCGCGGCGAAGTGAGGCTCGCGGAACAGGCGTGGATCCAGTAGTGGGTGCTCGCGGCGCAGCTCGTGGAGCACGAATCCGGCGAGCACGACCAGACCGAGGCCTATGCCGCCGAGGGTGGCCGGGGCGGCCCAGCCGCGGGTGGGCGCTTCGATCACCGAGTACACCAGGGCGACCAGTCCGGTGACGGCCAGGAGCGCGCCTGTCACGTCCAGCCGTGGCTGATGTGCTTCGGCCGACTCGGGGACGTAGCGCAGGGTTCCCGCGAGCGCAACGACGGCCAGCGCCACGTTGAGCCAGAACACCGAGCGCCAGGACCACTGCTCCAGCAGGGCTCCGGTGGCGAAGACACCAAGCAGGGCGCTGCCGCCGGCCACGGCGGCCCACACACTGACCGCGCGGGCCCGCTGGGCGCGGGGGAAGGTGCTGGTGATCGTGGACAACGTGGCCGGCATCACCAGCGCGGCACCCACACCGAGAACTCCGCGCAGGACGATCAGCGTGGACGGGTCCGTGGTGAAGACGGCCGCCGCCGATCCGGCGCCGAAGACGGCGAGCCCGGCGCTCAGCGCCCTGCGGCGGCCGAACCGGTCACCGATGGCGCCTGCCGGCAGCAGCAGCGCGGCGAAGACGAGACTGTAGGCGTCGACTATCCACGACAGGTTCGTCTGCGTGGCATGGGTGTCTCTGGCGAGGTCCGGAAGGGCCACGTTGAGGGAGGCCATGGCCGCGACCACGCTGCCCAGAGCGAGGCAGGTGACGACGAGCACCAGGCTGTGACGCGCCGCCGGTCGCGATGCGGCGGCTGCGGACAAGGACATGCTGTTCCTTCTTTCACCGGCCCGAACCCGGCAGCTCGGGCGATCGGCGCCACAGTGGCCGGAGTGGAGTCGTCCACGCCACGCTGATGAAATAAGCGGGCCGGGATTCCACCACTCG
The DNA here is from genome assembly GCF_044454765.1 of Streptomyces sp. NPDC051452. Taxonomy (NCBI): domain Bacteria; kingdom Bacillati; phylum Actinomycetota; class Actinomycetes; order Kitasatosporales; family Streptomycetaceae; genus Streptomyces; species Streptomyces sp. NPDC051452. The sequence goes on along the minus strand of NZ_JBITEB010000001.1, from coordinate 900,430 downwards.
TTGCGCAGGGACGCCGTCCGAGTCAGGCGGTGATAAAGCGAGGTGCACGCGCGAGTTCAGGTGTTTTACCGGCCCGGCCTCGGAGGCCTCCACTTCCCTCGCACAGGCGTAGGAGGGCTCGTCTGATGAATTAACATCCCGGCGATGTCGGGGCTCCATGTCGGGGCTCCTCGTAGGTGACGGTCGCGGCGAGGACTACGTGCGGGATGTCATCGACGCCATGCCAAGCCGAGGTTCGACGCGCTGGACCCGAGGTGGAGCAGCCGTCCCGCGGAGAACCCCTCCCCTCGGGGCCGCGCCCATGAACGCCGGTCCGGCCGGCCCGAGGGCGACCGGATACAGTGCGCGAGACGGCAGCCCGGCCAGGAAGGGGAAGCGTGACCGACACCAGCGACACCCGGCCCACCGAGGGTGAGACGCGAACACCGCGGGAGAGCCGACTGCACCGCCTGATGCGCTACATCCCCCTGATCGCGCCCGTCCTGCTGTGGGCCGTGCCCTGCTGGGTGCTCCTGTACAGCGGCCAGCACTGGCCGCTGCCCGTCACGCTGGCCGGCACGGCCCTGTTCACCCTGGGCCTCATCGGTATGCCGCTCGCGATGGCGCGAGGCCACGGCCGGCGCGGGCAGGACCGGGCGGCTATCGTCGGCGACACCATGCTGGGCGCCAGTTGGGTCCTGTTCAGCTGGTCCGTTCTGATCGGCGTCCTGTTGCGGCTCGCCCTGACCGTGGCCGGCGTCGGCGAGAGTCAGGACCGGGCCCGAATCGTCACTTGGGCCGTCCTCGGCGTAACCGCCGTACTGCTCGCCTGGGGGTATGCCGAGGTCCGCCGCGTACCGCGCGTGCGCCGACTCGACGTGCAACTGCCGCGGTTGGGCGCCGGGTTGGACGGTCTCCGTGTCGTCCTGATCACGGACACCCATTACGGCCCACTCGATCGCGCTCGCTGGTCGGCGCGGGTATGCGAGACGGTGAACACCCTGGAAGCCGACCTGGTCTGCCACACCGGCGACATCGCGGACGGCACGGCCGAACACCGCCGCGCCCAGGCCCTCCCGCTCGGTACCGTGCGGGCCACCCGGGCCCGCGTGTACGTCACCGGCAACCACGAGTACTACAGCGAGGCCCAGGGCTGGGTCGACCTGATGGACGAGCTGGGCTGGGAGCCGCTGCGCAACCGCCATCTGCTGCTCGAACGCGGAGGCGACACCCTCGTGGTCGCCGGCGTGGACGACGTCACCGCCGAGTCCTCCGGCCTGGCAGGCCACCGCGCGCACCTCGCCGGAGCCTTGCACGGCGCCGACCCCGACCTGCCCGTCCTGCTCCTGGCACACCAGCCCAAGTTCGTCGACCGGGCGGCAGCCGACGGCATCGACCTCCAACTCTCCGGCCACACCCACGGCGGCCAGATCTGGCCCTTCCACCACCTGGTCCGCCTCGACCAGCCCGCCCTCGCCGGCCTCAGCCGCCACGGCACCCGCACCCTCCTCTACACCAGCCGCGGCACCGGCTTCTGGGGGCCGCCGTTCCGCGTCTTCGCCCCCAGCGAGATCACCCTGCTCGTGCTCCGCTCACCGCACCCGCCCACCTCGCCGTAGCACTGGGCGGGCCAACACGTCCGCTTGGAGCTGTCCATGAAGCGTGGGGTACGGCGTCGGCGGACGACCGGCCTCGTCTCGCCGAGGACAGGATCCCGGACCGTTCCCGGGCCGACGGCTCCGGCTAAGTCGAGTACCGAGCCACCGATACCGAGCGCGGAACCGCCCCGCCTATCCCTCGTCGGCCGCCTGGTCGGCGGCCTCGTTGGCGCGGTCGATCTCGGTCATGTGCTCCTCCGCCCAGGTCCGCAGTCCCGCGAGCGCGGCCTCCAGAGACAGCCCGAGTCCGGTGAGCCGGTAGAAGACCCGCGGCGGCACGGTCGGTTCCACCCGGCGCGCCACCAGCCCGTCACGGGTCAGGCTGCGCAGCGTCACGGACAGCATCTTCTGCGAGACGCCGGGCATCCGGCGTCTCAGCTCCGCGAAGCGCACCTCGTCCGGTGCGGCATCGGCGAGCGTCTTGACGGCCATGGACGTCCACTTCGTACCGATGCGATCCAGCAACTGCCGCGTCGGGCACCGGGGGTCGAACAGATCGCCGCGCACCCCGCGACCGCCGGCCCGGGCTCCTCGGGTGGTCACCTGTGGCTCACCACCTTCCCTGAAAGTGCCGTCTAGGCGGCGGTCGGTCACTTACCTATCGTTTGGTGGTCACCAATGGTAACCAGCCGGAGGACCATCATGCCCACCACCGCACACCAACTGCGCCGCATCGCGACGAACGGGGTACAACTCAACGTCGCCATCGCCGGGGACGGACCTGCGGTTCTCCTGCTGCACGGCTTCCCGCACACCTGGCAACTCTGGAGCGGCGTCATGGGCCGACTGGCCGGGCAGTACCGGGTCATCGCCCCGGACCTGCGGGGCTTCGGTGCCAGTACACGAGCCGCGGAGGGGTACGACGCGGGCACCCTCGCGACCGACGCCGAAGGCCTGCTCGACGCGCTCGGCGAGCCCTCGGCAGCAGTGGTCGGCATCGACGCGGGCACCGCCCCCGCCGTCCTGCTCGCGCTGCGCCGCCCCGGTCTCGTCCGGCGCCTGGTCGTGATGGAGGCAGTACTCGGCCGTCTTCCCGGAGCAGAGCACGTCGTCGTGGGCGGGGCGCCGTGGTGGTTCGGCTTCCACGCCGTACCCGGCCTCGCCGAGACCGTCCTGACCGGCAACGAGGCCGCGTACATCGACTGGTTCCTCGACTCGGGGACGCTCGGGCGAGGAGTGCCCGACGACATCCGTGCGGCCTTCGTCCAGGCGTTCACCGGGAGCGAGGCCCTGCGCTGCGCGTTCTCCTACTACCGGGCCCTGCCCACCAGCGCACAGCAGATACAGGATGCCGTCGCGACGGCTCGGCTGACGATGCCCACCATGGCCGTCGGCTCCCACCCCGTCGGCACCGGGCTCGAACACCAACTCCGGGCAGTCGCCGACGACCTGGTCGGACATCATCTCCAGGACTGCGGCCACATCATCCCCCTCGACCGCCCCGACGCGTTGTTCGCGCTCCTTGCTCCCTTCCTCTCCGCCGATCTGCCGAAGTGACCGGCGGGAGCGGAAGGATCACGGTCGACGGTTGGGCGTTCGCCCCGCGTGGGCCGGCAGGGGTGCCGGAGACGGCCGGAGCCCAGAGGGGGCCGGAACTAGCATTTCGAGTGTGATGAGCGAAGTACCGAAGCGCGGGCGCAGGCCGGGACGGCCCGACACACGGCGCAAGATCCTGGCCGTCGCCCGGCAGCGGTTTCTGCGGGACGGCTACCGTTCGGTGACCATGCGGTCGATCGCCGCCGAGGCCGACGTCGACCTCGCCCTGCTCAGCTACTACTTCGGCTCGAAGAAGGGCCTGTTCGGGGCCGCGCTCGCCCTGTCCGCCAACCCCGCCGAACTGCTGTCCCGGCTGCTTGCGGAAGGCGACATGGACTCCTTCCCCGAACGGGCCCTGTGGCAGCTCACCGAGGCGTGGGAAGCCCCGCGGTCCAGTGCCGCCCTCATCGCCATGTTCAAGGACGCTATCGGGGACGATGCCGTGGCAGCTCTGGTCAAGGAGGCACTGGAGGGCGAGATCGTGGAACAGATCTCCGAACTCGTCGGCGGGGCGCACGCACACAGACGCGCTGTGGCCTTCTCCTGTGTGATGGCGGGGCTGATCACCACGCGCTATCTGCTGCGGCTCGAGCCTCTCGGCTCGATGAGCCGGGAAGATGTGGTCCGCCTCTTCACACCGCAACTGCGGTTGGCCATGGGCATGCCCCTGGGACGCCCCCTGTCACCTCGTACCCCTGCGCCCCCTCGTTCTGCCCGATGAGGCCGGCGGGGCAGCCGTCAGCCACGGGGGCTGCTGATCCGTTCGGGCTGGATCACGTAGATCACTCGGACCTGGTCGCGGCCGCCGAACCACGGGTAGGGCCCACCGAGGTACCTCTGCGCGAGTGCCTCGATGTGGTCGACCGCTCCTTCGGTGGTCACACGCACCACTCGGCCCCGGATCTGAACGTAGGAGAAGGGGTCCGCGGGGTCGGCGATCGCGACGGCCACCCGGGGGTCGCGCGCGATGTTCCGGGTCTTCTGGTGTGACTCCACGCTGTTGATCAGGACGTGCTCGCCGTCGGCGTCGACCCACGTCTGGGTGAGCTGGGGCGAACCGTCGGGCATCGTGGTCGCGATGTAACAGGTGCTGGGGCGGCGCAGCAGCGCCAGCACGTCCTCGCCGAGGGGGACGGACACGGGGGCTCCTCCAGGTGGGTGCGGTGAGCTGACGAGGGGCAACGGTAGCCAGCCCGGTGAGCCGGTTCTCGCTCCGCCCCCTGAGGTTCCGGATCACCGACCGGGTCGTCAGGCGTCACCCGCCGAACACCGGACCACGACTCGGTGGGCTACGTCACCCCTGTCGCCGAACGCGTCTCGTCGTGTGCCGACGTCAGTGCCGGCCGAGGAAACGCCGAAGGGCCCGGCGATTGCCGGGCCCCTCGTCTGGTAGCGGGGACAGGATTTGAACCTGCGACCTCTGGGTTATGAGCCCAGCGAGCTACCGAGCTGCTCCACCCCGCGTCGGTACCGTCACACTACACGACAGGACCGGCGCGGCCACAATCGGTCTCAGCGGCGGATGATGTTCTCGGCCTGCGGCCCCTTCTGCCCCTGTGCGACGTCGAAGGTGACCGTCTCGCCCTCGAGGAGTTCGCGGTATCCGTTACCGGTGATGTTGCTGTAATGGGCGAACACGTCGGGTCCGCCGTCCTGGGCGATGAAACCAAAGCCCTTCTCCGCGTTGAACCACTTCACGACACCGTTGGCCATCCAACGTCTCCTTCTCGCGCCGGTCGTAACCGGCAAGCCTGATTCGGCGTCACCTTGACTCTGGTGACGCCGTCCCTCGACCTCTACCCGGATGCGGCATCCACTCCAACCGAAAACGCCCCCCAAGCCCACGGATAGCCTCATATGCGCCGGAGCCGGAGCCGGTCCGGGCTGAGCCTCAGCGAGCCCCGGACGAACCCCAGCGGGCCCCGGCCGAACCCCAGGGGGTCCAGGCGGATCGCCGGGCGCGGGCCCGCACCCCTCGACCCCACTCCGCCCTCCCCTGGCCGTCACCCGAATGGCGTACTGCCACGAGCGGCCGCGTCCATGTGGGTTGCACCTGCGTCGGGGGCGAGCCGAAACCGCGGGTGTCGCCGTTGTCCAGGCATCCCTGATGACTCGAGAAAGGCCGTTCGATGTACCGAAACTCGCTCTTTTTCGCCCTTTGCGCGCTCATCACCGCCGCCGCGACCGGATTCTTCGCCACCACCGCCATCCGGGGCCGCTACGGCTCCCGCTGACCGTGCGCTCTCGGGCGGCGCGGCGGCAGATGCCGGGCGGCTATGCGAGATCACGGTCCGGTGCCGACCGAGGTCATCGCCGCAACCCGGCCCGCCCGCCGGACGTTGGCCCGCACGTGCATGACGAACCCCGCCTCTCCGGAACCGTCCGTCTCCTGGGCTCGTACTGGCTGGACTCTCCCTACTGGCGTGCTCAAGAGAGCTGCTACTGCCTCACCGCAAGTCCCCGGCAGCGGCAGAGGGGTATGCGTCTCGCGCGGGCGGCCCTGACCCTGGCCGCGTATGCCCTCGACCTCACCGCGCTCGTCATCACCTTCGCCGGCTGATCCCTAGGTGAGCCGGGCCTGGCAGGCAGGCGGGCCCCGAGGGGAGCCGGCTCCCGAGGGTACGGGGGGTGCGGGTTCCGCTCGTGGAGCTCATCACACGAGCAGGGCCCGGCCGTCTTGGCCGGGCCCTGCTCGAAGCCACCGCAGGTGACATGTGTCACGCGTGTGTCATCGCATGTGCCGTGGCATGAGCACCAGGACGCAAGCCATGTCCCATGTACCGCCGGTCGCGTGTACTTACCAGCGGTACCAGCGGCCCTTTCGGCCACCGCTGTCGGCGGACCGGACGACGAAGCCCAGCAGCCACACGATGAGCACGATCACCGCGATCCACCACAGTGCCTTCAGTGCGAAGCCCGCACCGAAGAGGATCAGGGCCAGAAGAAGTACCAGAAGCAGGGGAACCATCGTTATCAACCTCCTGACCCTCGAATGCCCTTACTCCAGCTCTACAAGCACATAAAATACGCGTTTCTTTCACATGATCAGGGGCACGCGTGCATGTTCGACGTGCCGTCCTGGGCTGGGGGTAGGCTCGGGCCGGTGCTTGGGAAGTAGGCACGTCACACGTCACGTGCGTCCTCCACGGGGGACGAACTCTGCTACCTGGCGAAAGAGGCGGTCGCAATGAGCCGGGAAGAATCCGGGAGCCATACACCTTCCCCCCGGGAGACGGCCGCCGATCCGGGCGGCGTACGCCACCTGCGGAACGACAACCTGGCCCTGCGCAACCGGCTGCACGCCCACTCCCCCGTCTCCGCCGCTCAGGGCATCCTCAAAGAGCGCTACCGGCTGACCTCCCTGGACACGGGGTTCGAGCTGCTACGGCGCAGCTCGCAACAGCACAACATCAAGCTGCACACCCTTGCCGACGCGGTCATCCGTGTCCCGGGCCCCGACCGCCATGCCACCGCCTGGTTCCCCCGGCGTGCCCGTACCAGCCCTCCCCCGCTCACCGAGATCCGCCCACCCGACCAGAGTGGATTCACCGCCACCCAGGGTTCGGTCCTGGGCGCCGGTCTCAAGCGTGTGCTGAGCATCGCCGAGACCACCATGGGCAACGCGCAGCTCGTGGAGCGCGGTCTGTTGCGGTTGGAGAAGCACACTGGGCTCGACCGCCAGTTCACCGACTTCTTCGCCTTCGTCGACGACTCCACCACCGCGTGCGCGCAAGCCGCCAAGGACCGGCAACAGATCACCGTGCGCGATGTCGCCACCGCCGCCGTCTTCGACCCCGAATCCCGGCGGGTCATCCTGCGCGCGGGCAGCCGTGCCTGCCACAGCGTTCCCGTGGTCGACGACCGGGGCGCCCTCCTCGGGGTGATCTCCACGCACCATTCCCGCCCCCTCAGCGACGACTTCACTCCCGTCCAACGTGACGCCCTGCACAGCGCCGCCACCACCGTCGGCCGTTGGCTGTCGTGGCACCGGCACACCGTCGTCCTCGACGCCCTGGAACACCTGCACAGCACGGCGCGCCAGGCCCACTGACGGTCCCCTCCCGGCCGAACGGCTCGCTTCCCGGTCGGCGTCCCGGCCGCGAAGGTCCGTCGTGCGTCGCCCGTCGTGCGTCGTGCGTCGTCTCTCTCCCCCCGTCCGACGGCCGACGTCTGCCCCGAGGTCCGTTGTCAGTGGGGTGTGTCACTGTTTTCGCATGCTCGAGATCGTGGTGAAGACGGAGAACCGGGAGCCGCGGCGGGTCCGTGTGGCCGCCGAGGAGTTGGCCGAGCTGGTCCGGCAGATCGGACGTGACGGTGACCGGTTCCTGGTGCTCCAACGCATACCGGATCTCCCGGACTCGTTCGCCCAGGTCTGGCACGAGACCGGTGGTGACTACACCCTGGAACACCGCGACGGCACCGCCGACCGGCACTTCCAGGTGCTGCTCGACACCCCCGAGGCCGTCATCGCCGCGCTGACCGGCTGGGCCCGTCAGGAGTCGGGCTGGGACGCCGGGTTGGCGTGGTCGCAGGTGGACATGGGGCCCGTCGTGGACGTGCCGCCCCTGGACCTCGACGAAGAGAACCGGAAGGAGTTGGAGCGTCGCGTCCGTGAGGTGCTGGTCGGTGGCTACGCCACCCGCGCCGAACTGGCCGAAGTGGCCGAGGAGTGCCTCGTCACCAAGGACAGTCGCCCCGTCTCGCGCGAGCAGGCGATCGCGCTCGCGGACCGGATGTGGCTGGAGCGCGTCGCGGAACAGGCCGAATGGCAGGGTGAGACGGATCCCGAGCGGCTCACGCGCGCGTTCGAGGCGCTGCGGGGTTCCGGCATCACCGCCCGCGAGAACTTCACCTGTTGTCGTAACTGCGGCCAGGCCGAGATCGGCGCCGAGAGTGATCCCGGCGCCCGCGGCTTCGTCTACTTCCACACCCAGTGCACCGACTCCGCCGCGGCCGGCCAGGGGTTGACGCTCCTCTACGGCGGCTTCGACGGCTCACCCGAGACGACTACTGCCATCGGCCACGAGATCGTGGCCGCCCTCGAATCGGCCGGTCTCCACACCGAGTGGGACCACGACCCGACCAGGGCCATCACCGTCACCCCTCTCGACTGGCGCCGCCGTTTGATCGGCTAGATACGGGGTGGTCCGTGTCGCCGTCGCGCCTGGCCGTGGTCGGTGTTCCGCATGGTGTTCGTCGTGGACGACGGCGGACAGTCGGGTGATCTCCGTCAGAGTGGGGGCGGCCCCTGTAAGAGGAGTCGGGCCGCCGCGTACTCCTCTCGGTCCGCCTGCCCGGCCAGGTCCAGATAGCCGTACGCGTCGTCGCCGACCGGAACGCGCAGGGGCGTGGGGGCGTCGGCTGCCACGATATCCAGGACCGCCGCCGCGAAGTCCTCGGGGCGACCGGTCTCCGGGTTGTCCGCGAGGCCACGGGTGCCTTCGAGCATCTCGCGGTTGGTCGCGTCGTAGGCGGGGACCCGGTGGCGCGCCTGGGTCATGGACGTGCCGTAGCGCGTGGCGTACATGCCCGGTTCGAGCACGGTGACGCGGATGTGGTGGGGGGCGGCCTCTAGGGCCAGTGCCTGGCTCATTCCTTCGAGGGCGTGCTTTCCGGCGCCGTAGGCCGCCATGCCCGGGAAGGCGATCCGGCCGACCACGGAGGAGACGTTGAGGATGTGGCCGTGTCCCTGGGCCCGCATCAACGGCAGTACGAGACGGGTGAGCCGCCAGGGGCCGACGACGAGGATCTCCAGTTGGTCGCGCAACTCGGTGTCGGAGACCTCCTCGACCGCGCCGAACAGTCCGACGGCGGCGTTGTTCACGAGGATGTCGATACCCCCGAGGCGGTCGGCCGCGGTGCGCACGGCCGCCTCGCAGGAGGTGGCGTCCCGCAGTTCGAGCGGTATCGGGATGACGCGGCCCGGCCAGGCGGCGGCCAGCTCTGCGAGGTCGGCGGTCTTGCGGGCGGTGACCGCGAGTTCGTCGCCGGCCCGTGCCGCCGCGGTGGCCAATGCGTGTCCGAGTCCGGAGGAGCATCCGGTGACCAGCCAGCGTCGTCCCATGGTTCCCCCCGTAGTGACCGTTGTCCCCGATGCCCTTGGTGCACACGGCGACTGACCCGGCATCGGCGCGCCAAGCCGGGCCGCCCGTGGCGCCGAGCCGAGCCGTGGTCGTACGTGCCGTACAGTCCCCGCTCCGGTCGGCGCCGGATCACGAATGCCCGCTGCCCGCCCTGCGGCGGCAGTTCATGGTCGAGGGAATACCGGCCCGGGGGCACCCTTCCCGCAGCAGCACACGGAGGCGCGCGGGCGCACATCCGGGCGCACAACTCCGGGGCGCTCGGTTCCGGGCGGTCGGTTCCCGGACCCTCGATCGGCCTCCCCGATCCCGCCCGCGCACCCCGGCGGCCCCACTCCCCCACCGCCTCCCGGCCCGACCGCCGCACCGGCACCGCGACGCGGCTGGTTCCGCCGTAAAAGCGTCTTGCGCGCGCCGCCACTCCTTGCGAGGCGCGGCCGGATGGTTCAGAGTTTTCGGACATAAGCCTTGTATTTGGATATAGCGGTTAGGGCAGTGCCTCCGGTGGCCGGCGAAAGCGAGGACGTCATGCGTGACCCCGAGGGTGCCGTCGGACCCCGCTCCTTCCCCGGCACGCCACTGCGCGGCCGCGTCGCGGTCGTGACCGGGGCCGCGCGCGGAGTGGGCGAGGCCCTGGCCCGACGCCTGTCCGCTGCCGGAATGTCCGTCGCGCTGCTCGGGCGCGAACGGGAGACGCTCTGCCGGGCGGCCGCCTCCCTGCCGAACCGGAGCATCTGTGTCGAGGCCGATGTCACCGACCGCGACGCCCTCTCGAACGCGGCTCACCAGGTGGTGACCGAGCTGGGCCCGGCGAGTGTGGTCGTCGCCAACGCCGGCATCGCCGCCGGTGGCCCCTTCGTCAGCACCGAGGCCGAACTCTGGCAGCGGGTCATCGACGTCAACCTGGTCGGCGCCGCCAACACCGCCAGAGCCTTCCTCCCGCAACTCGCCCGAACCCGCGGCTACTTCCTCGAGATCGCCTCCACGGCCGCCTTCGGCTCCGCACCCATGATGAGTGCTTACTGCGCCTCCAAAGCCGGTGCGGAATCCTTCGCACTGGCGTTGCGCGGCGAGGTCGAACCCGATGGCGTCGCCGTCGGTATCGCCTACCTCCACTGGACGGGCACCGACATGGTCGCCGGCATCGACGACCACCCCGTCCTGCAAGCCCTGCGCCGCAACCAGCCCTCCTTCGCCCGCCGGGTGCACACCCCCGCCCAGGTCGCCGACTGGCTCACCCGCGGCATCACCCGCCGTGCCCATCAGATCTACGCACCACCGTGGCTGCGCTGGTGCCAGCCACTCCGGCCGCTCTTCCCGACGCTCGTCGCCCGGCTCACCCGGCACGAGCTGAAGTCCCGCCCGCGCGATGAACTGGCGGCCGCCGTAGGGGTCCTGGGCGCCGGCGGACGCGCCGACTGGAGTTCCTACCTGTCCACCACCCGTCCCCACACCGGCCCGTAGGCGCGCGTCCACCCCGATTGCGCCCTTGACCATACGCAGTCGGTCGGCAACTCTGCGTACGGGCGCCGGTCGGCGCCGCGAGGGGGATGAGGGGGACCGTACATGCCGCTCACGACCGAACTGGGCGAGGCTCTGACGTTGAAGTCGGGCAGCGCCAACCAACTGGCGTATCTCGGCAGGCTGTGGCACGCCTATGTGTGGCTGGAGCCGGACACGGCCGCCGCGGCCGGCGCGCGGACGCGGATCGCCGACGCGATCAACGGACAGCTCGCCACCGCGAGAATAAAGATCACCCGTGGCTTCCAGGCGTACGACCCGGTCGTACGGCGCGGCCGGCCCAAGCGGTACGTCGCCCTGGCGGCGACACTGGCCGCCGGGACGGACGGTGGCGCGGGTCAGGCCACGGCCCTCATCGAGTGGATCAAGGGCACCCGTGAACTCTCCGCGCTGAGCGAGCCCGCCCAGGAGTTCGCCGTCATCACGCACTTCGCCGAACTGGGGCGCGGCTACAGCTCGCAGCTGGACGCGCTGTACAAGCGCCTGGTGGGGATCGCCGGGGCGGGTTCGGCGGTGGAGGCCGCCGCGTCGTGGGCCGACCTGGCCACGAAGTGGTCTCCGGTCCTGACGTACAAGGAGGACAGCGGCACCGACTACGTTCCCGAGAAGGACGACGACAGCTCGATGTCGAGCGACTGACGGCCCCGGACCGCCGAGGGCGGACGGCACGGCGGCCGACGGAGGGCGGGCGGCGGAGGGCGGCCGGCAGAGGCGGCTCGTGAGAAGCTCACCCTCACCGCTGCCGGCTCTCGGCAGGACCCTTGTCTCCGCCGAGCCGCCGAGCCGCCGAGCCGCCGGCCACGACCTGGTCCGGAACGGTCGACGGTGACGAACCGCGGGCCGCGGTCACCGACGTCCGGCGCAGCGGGCAGGTGTTGGTCGAGGCGACGCCGCACGGGGCCGACGTGCCTACCCGAGGTCAGGGCCGGGCTGGAGAGGAGGCGAGGCGAGGGTTTGCGACTGGTGGCCGCGGGCGGTCGATGCGTCACGGGGTCAGGACGACCTTTCCCGCGACGGTGCCGGACTCGGCCAGGCGCAGGGCCTCGGCGGCGCTGGTGAGCGGCAGGCTGGCGGCGATCTGGGCGACGACCTCCCCGCGCTGGAGGGCCTCGAAGACCTGGGCGAGGTCGGAGCGCAGCCGGGCACGGAAGCGGTTCCTGGACAGGGCACGCCCGGCCCAGACGTTGAAGAAGTACGCGTGGCGGCGGTTGGGCAGGCTGTTCCAGAGCCACACCCGGCCGAGCAGCTTGAGGACGGGCCACTGCTTGGAGCCCTCGTCGTCCCGGGTGGAGGCGCTGCCGTAGGCGACGAGCGTGCCGCCGGGCGCGAGGAGTCCCCAGGAGGCGACGACGCTCGCGCCGCCGATGTGGTCGAACACGGCGTCCACACCGCCGGGGGCGAGTTCGCGGACCCGTGCGGGGACGTTCTCGGTGCGGTAGTCGACGGGGACGACCCCGCGGGCCCGCAGGGCGTCGTGGTGACGACTGGACGCCGTTCCGATGACCTTCACACCCGCGGCCCGGGCCAGCTGGACGAGGACAGAGCCGACCCCGCCGTTGGCGCCGTGCACCAGGATGGTCTGGCCCGGGCGAACGCGCGCCGTGCGGTGCAGCATCTGCCAGGCGGTGATGCCGTTGACCACCAGGGTCTCCGCCTCCGCCGCGCCGACGCCGTCGGGTACCTCCACCAGGTCCGCCGCGTCGACGATCACGTGGCTGGCCCAGCCGCCGGTCTTGACGAGTGCGGCCACCCGGGTGCCGGACAGGCCCGGGGCGACACCCTCGCCGGTGGTGCGCACCGTGCCGACCAGGTCGTAGCCGGGGACGAACGGGAACGGCGGCTGGTCGTAGTAGCGGCCCCGGCGCATCTGCTGTTCGGCGAAGGAGACGCCGGTGGCCTCGACGCGGACCACCACCTGGCCTGGGCCCGGCGCGGGGATCGCTCCGTGACGGATCCGGAGCCCCTCCGGCTCCACCTTGCCGGGCAGGACGACCTCGACGAGTCCTTCGGTGTTCATGACGACCTCCACCACGTTGGTTACTGGCTCCCGCTTTCGTTATAAGTTCTAACCGACACGACTCGCAGGTGTCAATAACTTGAGTGATAGCCTCTAACTCAAGCTTCAGGACATAGTGGTTATGAGGACGAGGGGCGGCAGGACATGGCGGAGGCACGAGACAGCAAGACTCCGCGCGAGCGCTACCGCGCCCAGGTGCGCGCGGAGATCATGGAGCGGGCGTGGGAGCAGATCGCTGCGGCGGGGGCGTCGGCGCTCTCCCTCAACGCGATCGCCAAGCGCATGGGGATGAGCGGACCCGCGCTGTACCGCTACTTCGCCAGCCGGGACGAGCTGATCACCCAGCTCATCAGGGACGCCTATCGAAGTCTCGCCGACGCCGTCCACGCGGCCGCCGGATCCGGCCCCGCACTGGCCCCCCTGGCACACGCCCTGCGCCGTTGGGCGCTGGACGATCCCCACCGGTACTTCCTCGTCTACGGCACCCCCGTCCCGGGTTACCACGCGCCCGACGACATCACCGCGATCGCCTCCGAGATCATGGCGATGATCCTCGACGCCTGCGCCGCGCTGCCGGCGGACGGTCCCCCGACGCCGTTGGACGACCACCTCGCCGATCACCGGGAGTGGGCGGCGGGCCATCCCGCCTCGCCCGCGGCCCTCCATCGGGCCCTGACGTTCTGGACCCGGCTGCACGGGGTCCTGTCGCTGGAGGTCGCGGGCCATTTCGAGGGGATGGGCTTCGACCCCGCACAACTCTTCGCAGCCGAGCTGGACGCCCTGCTGGCACACTGACGGCTCAACGGCGGGGTCGGCGCACACCCGCGCCGTCACCTTGTCCGGTCCTGACACCCAGCCCAACGCAACGGTCTGCGCACCGGACCGCCAGGCGACCTGTGACCGGAGCGGCCCGGCGGCTCCAACCGTGTCGGCCGGTGATGCGTTCGGCGTCGATCTCGCGCGCGTCATGTGCCCGATACGACAACACGACCGATCATTTACGTAGCCTTTGCCGGCACCTGAGCATCTGTCACGCGTTGGTCACCGGACCAACACCGACCGATCAAGGAGTCGCATCCATGCCCGGATCCATCCGCCGTCGCCTCGCCGTCGCCGTGACCCTGGTGGCCGCCAGCGCCACCGTGGCCGCCACCACCGCTGTCGGGGCCTTCGACAACGCGCAGCAGGCGAAGGACGCGATCCGGAGTGGAAAGGCGAAGAACGTCATCCTCCTCATCAATTGACGGCATGGGCGATTCGGAGATCACCCTCGCCCGCGACTACACCGTTGGTGCGAAGGGCCGCCTGAACATGGACAGGTTCCCGCTCACCGGCGCCTACACCACCTACGCGGTGCACGCCGACGGCACCCCCGACTACGTCACCGACTCCGCAGCCAGCGGCACCGGCTGGGCGACCGGGGTGAAGACGGTGAACGGGCGCATCTCCAAGACGCCCGGCACCGACAAGCCGGTGCGCACCCTCCTGGAACTCACGCGGAAGAGCGGCTACGCCACCGGCGACGTCACCACCGCCGAACTCACCGACGCCACGCCCGCCGTCCTCGCCTCCCACGCCACCGACCGCTCCTGCCAGGGGCCGGCCGACATGGCCAAGTGCCCCGCCGACACCCTCGCCGCGGGAGGTCCGGGCTCGATCGCCGAGCAGGAGGTCGACCACAAGGTCGACGTCCTCCTCGGCGGCGGCAGGCAGCGCTTCGACCAGAAGGTCACGGCCGGAAAGTACAAGAACCTCACGGTCACCCAGCAGGCCCGCAAGGTCGGCTACCAGGTCGTCACCGACGCCGCGTCCCTGAGCAAGGCCAAGCCCGGCCGTCCGGTCCTCGGCCTCTTCGCCCCCGGCAACGTGCCCACCGAGTGGACGGGCAAGGGCGCCGCTGTGGGCGGCACGGGCCCGCAGCGGTGTGTCACCTCCAACCCGGGCCGCCCCAAGTCGACGCCGTCCCTCGCTGACTCCGCCGGCAAGGCGATCCAACTGCTGGAGGCCAAGCAGCGGCGGAACCACTCCGGGCAGGGTTTCTTCCTGCAGATCGAGGGCGCCTCGATCGACAAGCAGGACCACGCCGCAGACCCCTGCGGTCAGATCGGCGAGACCGCGGCCTTCGACCGCGCGGTGAAGGTCGCCCGGGCGTACGCCGCCAAGCACCCCGACACCCTCGTGGTCACCACGGCCGACCACGGACACACCAGCCAGATCGTGCCGCTGGAGGCCACCCCGCCCGGGCTGTCCTCCACCCTCGTCACCAACGAGGGGCAGCAGCTCAAGGTGAACTACTCGACCAACACCCCCGGCCACGCCCAGGAGCACACCGGCACCGAGGTCCGCATCGCCGCCCAGGGGCCGCAGGCCTACCGCGTCCTCGGAGTCACCGACCAGACCGACCTGTTCACCACCATCCGCGAGGCGCTGGGCCTGCGCTGACCCGGACGTCGGCCGGCACCGACCGCGCCACAGCCGCGCCGCCCAGGGGGCGGTCCCGGACGAGACCGCCCCTTCCCATGCCTCGGATCGGGTTTCCCTGTAGGCCGGATGCCCTCGTGCGGATGCACGCCGGGTCCGCCCCGCCACATGATCCTGATCATGCGGACATCTTCAGTGACCCGGTCCATCCTTCGGCCGACACGGCGCGGCGGTGCGCGCCACGCCATATCCGCGGCTCTCGTCTGTGGCGTCCTGCTCGCGGGGACCACGGCGTGCGGTGACACCAGCGAGCGGACGAGTCGCGGCGGTGCTCCCGGAAACAACAACCCGGGCGCGGCGGGCTCCCCGAGCCCCGCCCCCCGGTCGCCTCTTCCGGGCGTCGGCGAGCGGATGTGGAACCGGGTACCGGCCGGTACCCGTCAGGCGGTCGTCGTCTACGGCGAACAGCGGGACTCGCCCGAGAGTGTCGTCGTGCTCTACGAGAAGGCGGGCACGACCTGGGTGCAGACGGGCAGTTGGCCCGCGCACAACGGCAGGCTGGGCTGGACGACGGACCATTACATGGACGACGAACGCAGCCCGGTCGGGGTGTTCACCCTGACGGACGCGGGAGGGGCGCTGCGCAACCCGGGCAGCCGGCTGCCGTACTGGTACGACGACCACGCCTTCGCGTCCGTGGTCGCCGACGACGAGGCCCACGACCACGACTTCGACTACGTCATCGCCATCAACTACAACCGTCTCAAAGGCGCCCCGCCCTACGACTGGAACCGGCCCGAGGGCGTGGAACGGGGCGGCGGGATATGGCTGCACGTGGACCACGGCGACGGCACCTCGGCCTGCGTCACCGTCCCGGAGGCCGGGATGACGACGCTGCTGCGCACCCTCGACCCCGCGCGGCACCCCGTGGTGGTGATGGGCGACCGAAACCACCTCGACACCTGAGCCCGGATCCCCGCTCCACGGTCCGAAGTCGCGGTCGCGGTCGCGGGCCTCGGTCTCGTCGAGGACGTGGACGCACGGCATTGAGCACCGACGAGGGCGGGCTCGTCGGTGCTCCGATGGTGGAACAGGGGGGCGGTTGGCCGAGATGGGGATCGGGTGGCCGGTGGGAGATGACTCGGCCGGTCGGGGGTCAGGCCGCCGGTGAGGATCGTTCCGCGGGAGGGAACCGGTCGTCGGCCACGACCCCGACGGGGCGGCGCGGACCGATCACCGTCGGCGCGGTCGAGTGTCGCTGGTCCCGGAGGAACCAACGCTGGGGCTCGCGGTGTGTGGCGTAGCCGAGCCGGACGTCCCAGCGGTCACTCTGGCGGGTGAGGACGATCGCGCAGAGGGGCGGCACGGCGAGATGCCAGAAGGCGCGTGTCGGCAGGGCCAGAGCATGGACGAGCGCGGCCCGGACGACGGCCGCCTCGGTGACGGCGGGCGTGTGGTCCGCTTCGGCCCTCGCGCAGCCCAGCCAGTCCGCCGTCCGGCGGCAGAGCTGTCGTACGGACTCACCGCCGTGCGGCGCGGCGTCCGGGTCCGTGAGCCAGGCGGAGAATCCGTGGGGGTCGGTGGCGGCGACATCGGCGCGGGTACGGCCTCGCCATGCGCCGAGATCGAGATCGCGCAACGCGGGTTCGGGCACCGCCGGCAGCCCCAGGGCGTCGGCGGTCTGCGCGCAGCGGATCGAGGGGGCCCGCACGGCGGGCCCATGGGACGAAAGCGCCGCTCCGGCGGCACCCGCGCTGTGGAGGCCGCGCTCACTCAGAGGGGCGTCGCCGAGGAACGGGTCCACGGTGGCGTCGCCGCCGGGCGCGCACAGGAACGTGAGGCGGATCGTCATGAGGGCGACCTCCTTCTTGCCCGGCATGACCCTGATGGTACGAGACCATGCGCCGGTTACTCGATCAGTTGCGCCGAGGAAGCGGGGGCGCGGCCCGTACCCGTGGTGGGTGGTACCGCGGCCGCCACGTCGCGCTCGTTGCTTCAGGGTCGGTGACGGCCCCGCCGCCGCACCAGCCGCCAGATGTCCAAACCCACCCGGCCGACCGGCCGACACGGCCCCGCCACCCGGCCGGACCGAAATCCCCGGGGTACTGCGCGAGGCCGCGATCGTGTGGGTGGCACCGGAGGCCGTCTCAGTCGCGTGCGGTGACGTAGAGGGTCTGGGTACCCCGGCCGATTGGGCCCTTCTCGTCGTGCAGGGCCGACTCCGCGAGGCCGATGCCCGCGCCGTCCACCATCGTCCGCGCGTCCAGGCAGACCCACTCGCCCTCGGGGTGGCGGTGCAGGCTGACGGTGAGGTCGGCGTTGACGAAGACATAGCGGTGGAAATCCAGGGCGGAACCGACTCCGTTGCCCGAGTCGGCGGCGGTCAGTACCCGGCTGAGGGGTGTGACCGCCTCGCCGGCGACCAGGGGGACCCGCATCCGCATCCAGGCCGTGGCCGGGCCGGGCTCCAGGAACGATCCGGCGGCGAAGCGCACCTCCATCGCGGTGTGATAGCCCTGGTCCCACGGGACGGGGAAGAACGCCTTCGGGGGTACGGCCCCGGGGCCGGGCACCTGGGGGCCCGGCGACACCGTCGGTACCGAGTCCGGCACGGTCCTCATCAGCAGTACGGTCGCCCGCATCACCTCGTCACCGCCGTCGGGTGTCAGACCCACCCGCACGAGTTCCACGCTGCGCCCGGCCCGCAGCACACGGGTGGAGACGGTCAGCGGCCGTATGGGTACGGGGCGCACGATCTCGTAGGTGAGCCGGGCGACGCGCAGGTCCGGTCGCCCACCCGGGCGCTGTTCCACGGCCAGGCCGAGCAGCGCGGCCGGAGGCCCGGCGTGCTGGGAGGCGGCATCCCACGGGCCCCGTGTGTTGGCGGTGGGGAGAAAGCGGTCGTGGCTCTCGCGCTCGTAGAAGGCATCGGCTTCGGACACCCGCATGGCTGTCTCTCCTCGTCGCTGGGGACCTGCGCTTCCCGCCAGCTTACTAAGCGCTTGTTCACAGGGGGTGGCCGCTTGTCGACTCCGCGCGCTTCCGCGACTTACGGCTGCGGTGCCGTGCGCCAGGCGCTCGCCGTGTGGCCGAGGGTGCCGGTGTTCCAGTCCAGGCGCAGGACGGCCAGGTCGTCGGTGTGCCGGTCGGCGTTGAGGGTGCGGGTGCTCGCGATGAGTCGGTCGAGGTGGGTGCCGGGGTCGGGCGTGTGGATCGTGTTGATGATGCGCAGCAGCCCCTCCAGCCCGAGCCGGGTGCCCGTGGTGTCCGCGAAGCCCTCGATGAGGCCGTCGGTGTAGGCGACGAGGGCGCCCCGAGTGGGCAGGGCGAGCGTGGTGGCGGGCCATTTGCCGAGCCCGGGGGCGATACCGAGGGCGACCCCGTGGGCCGCGGCGACCTCCTGGGTGCCGTCGGGGGTGATGAGGAGGGGCTCGTGATGGCCGGCCAGGTGGAGAGTGAGGGTGGCCGCGTCCGGGTCCAGGGTGATGAGCGTGCAGGTGGTGAACAGGTCGCTGTTGGCGCGCTCGGCGATGTGTATCTGCTCCAGCAGGTGGAGCAGCTGCTGGTCGCGATGGCCGCCGAGCGTCAGCGCCCGCCAGGCGATGCGGAGGCAGACGCCGAGCGCGGCCGCGTCGGGTCCGTGTCCGCTGACGTCGCCGATGACGGCGTGGACCTGGCCGTCGTCGGTCTGGACGACGTCGAGGAAGTCACCGCCGAGCAGCGCCTGGGCCCGGCCGGGGTAGTAACGGCTGGAGGCGGTGACGGCAGCGGAGGACAGCAGCGGCTCGGGCAGCAGACCGCGCTCCAGACGGGCGTTCTCCTCGGCGCGCAACCGCCCGAGCTGGAGGGCGGCGTTGGCGCGCTCGGCCTGCTTGCGCTCGACCGCGTACCGGACGGCACGCTGCATCAGGTCCGGTTCGACCTTGCCCTTGACCAGGTAGTCCTGGGCGCCGGCGGCGAGGGCCTCGACTCCGGCACGGGGCTCGTCCAGTCCGGTCAGGACGATGATGGCGGGATGGGTGTCCGCCTGGATCGCCTGGACCGTCTCCAGCCCGGACGCGTCGGGAAGGTGCAGGTCGAGCAGGACGCAGTCGACGGGGGCCGAGGCGAGCGCCCTGCGCGCCTCGGCGGCCGTGCGGCAGCGGGCGAGGGTATGCGGCAGGTCGGTGTCGTAGAGCAGCTCTTCGACGAGGAGGGCGTCTCCGTCGTCGTCCTCCACCAGGAGGATGCGGAACTCACCGGTGCGACCCACTGCCTGATCGGTCACGGCTGGGTCTTTCTCTCCGGGTCCGCGGGCGCGGAGTCGGCCACGGGAAGGGTGAAGAGGACGCGGGTACCCAACTTGTAGTCGGGGTCGATCCTGATCCTGCCGCCGTGGAACTCCACGACCTTCTTGCACATCGCCAGGCCGATGCCGGTACCCGGATAGGCGTCCTTGGTGTGCAGCCGCTGGAAGAGGACGAAGACCTTCTCCTGGAACTCCGGGGCGATGCCGATGCCGTTGTCGCCGATCGCGAACTCCCACTCGTCGCCCTCGCGCACCACGCTGATATGGACGTGCGGCGACCGTTCGGGGTCGCGGAACTTGATTGCGTTCGACAGCAGGTTCTGCCAGAGCATGCCCAGCTGCGTCTTGTCGCCGACGACCGTGGGCAGTGTGTCGTGGGTGATCTCGGCGCCGGTCTCCTCGACGGTCACGCTGAGATTATCCAGGGTCGTGTCCAGTACCGCTTCCAGGTCGACCGTCTGGTGGTCGTTGTGCACCCGGCCGACCCGGGAGAACGCCAGCAGGTCGTTGATGAGGTTCTGCATACGGTTGGCGCCGTCGACGGCGAAGGCGATGTACTGGTCGGCGCGGTCGTCCAGCTGACCGCCGTAGCGGCGTTGCAGCAGCTGCGTGAAGCTGGACACCTTCCGCAGCGGTTCCTGCAGGTCGTGCGAGGCGACGTAGGCGAACTGCTCCAGCTCCGTGTTGGACCGCTTCAGGTCCTCCGCCTGCTCGTTCAGCAAGGTGCGGGACGCCTCGGTGAACTCCAGCTCCTCCACCAGCCGCTGCCGCATGGAGTCCACGTCCGAGGCCAGTCGCCGCAGGTCGGCGGGGCCGCTGCCGGCGAGGGAGCGGTCGAAGCGGCCCTGCGCCACCTCGCGGGCGGCCGAGCCCAGCCGGCTGAGCGGGGCGGTGATACCGCGCCGCAGGCCCTCGAAGACGAGTACCGCCACCAGCAGGATGACGACGGCGATGATCGCGAACACCCAGTTCCGCAGGGTCACCGCCCGGCGCAGTTCGCGGGTGGCCGTCGTGCGCTCGCTCTGCAGGTGGGATTGCTGGCGTGCCATCGTGCGCCGCATCGCGTCGAACGCCGACTTGCCGTCGTCCGCCCGCTGTGCCGCGATTCTCACCGCGTCCTGGGCGGAGGCGCTCGAGACGGGCCGGGCTATGAGCCGCTGCCAGGCACCGGCCAGTCTCTCGACGTCGGCCAGGTCGGCGCGGGCCCGGCTGTCACCCTCCACCAGCGTCCCCAGGCGCCCGAGCGCGACCTTCTCGTCTCGCTCCCCCTGGGTGTAGGGCTGGAGGAACTCCTTACGGCCGGACAGGCCGTAACCGCGGATTCCGGTCTCCTGGTTGACGAGGGCCTCCTCGAGCCGCATCGACTCGATCAGCGCGGGAGAGCGCTTGTCCACCAGCTCGCTCGTCAGTTGTGTCGTGCGCCACATGGCCCAGCCGCCCAGGGAACCCAGGACCGCCAGGACGACCAGGGTGGTGCTGACCCCCGCCCGCAGCCACCGTCGGGTGGTCCAGTCGGTAAACGCACCCTTGCTGGGGGGCGGCTTGGTGTTCATCGTGGTTCGGGACCCTCGCTCGGTTGTGGGCCACGTCCGGGGCGCGCGGCAACCACACTGTACCCAGGGCCCGACAACGCATGTTGTCCCAGCTCCGGCCGACCCCATAGGGTGGCCGCATGCCTGGTCCACCTTCCGTTTCCCGCTCGCCCGCGGAGACGGCCGCGCTCGTGACCCAGGCGGTCGACGAGCTCACACGGCGCCTCGCGCACAGCAGCGTGCACTCGCCTGAAGATCTGCCGGACGCGGCCGGTGACGCCCGAAGAGGGGCGCTCGTCCGTCTGCGGATCCTCAACGACGTCAAGCTGGCCGTCCGGCGTCTGGAGGACCAGGCGGCCCACACCGCCGCCGAGAGCGGTGCCGGCTATCCCGAGATCGGCCAGGCCATGAGCATCAGCCGGCAAGGAGCCCGGCGCCGCTGGCCGGGGCTGATCACCAGCAGCACATCCCACCCGTCGTCCCACCCCACCCCCCGGAGCTCGTGATCATGGCTGCCGCCGCAACCCGCCCCTACGACGTGCTGCTGGTCGAGGACGACGTCGCCGACGCGATGCTCATCCAGGACGCCCTCTCGGAGCGGGGCGCCCGTAACCTCACCCAGGTCCCCGACGGCATCGCGGCCCTGGACTACCTGCGCGACGAGAACAACGAGCGCCCCGACCTGATCGTGCTCGACCTCAACATGCCGCGCATGAACGGGCGGGAGTTCCTCGCCGTGGTCAAGGAGGACGCCGACCTGCGGACCATCCCGGTCGTCGTACTGACCACGTCCGCCGCTCCCGACGACGTCACCGGCGCGTACCACCACCACGCCAACGCCTACGTCACCAAGCCCGTCAACCTCGAGGAGTTCGAGGCGGCCGTGCGCAGCATCGACGCCTTCTACCTCGACATCGCCGTCAAGCCCCCGAAGGAGTGACCGGCCGCGGGGGGGGGGGGGGGGGGGCCCCCCCCGCCCCGGGGGGGGGGGGGGGGGGGGGGGGGGGGCGGGGGGGGGGGGGGGGGGGCGGCCGGGGCGGGGGGGGGGGGGGGGGCGCCCCCCGCCCCCCCCCCCCCCCCCGCGGGGCGGCCGCCCGCCCCCGCCCCCCCCCCCCCCCCGGCGGGGGGGGGGGCCCCCCCCCGCCCACGCGCGCGTTTGCCCGCGGTCGCGCGAGACAGCCGCGTCTACGGCCGGGCGGAGTCGCCGGAGATTCCGTTTCCGTGCAGGGGGATGACGGCGGTGACCGCCTTCCCGACCGCCTCCTGACGCACGACGAGCTTCTCCGCGACGGCCTTCACGATCTCCAGGCCGTGCTGGCCGACACGCTCCGGGTCGGCCGCTCTGGGGGCGGGCAGCGCCGGACCGCTGTCCCAGACCTCTATCTCCACGGCGCCTTCCACCAGGCGCAGCTTCATCAGGACGGGTCCCGGCGCGTACTTGTAGGCGTTGGTGACCAGCTCGCTCACGACGAGTTGGGCCAAGCCGATGACGCGTTCCGTGACGGCGAGTCCCTGTTCGGTCCGCACCCCGGCGAGAAAGCTCACGGCGAGGCGACGGGCCTCGGCTATGCAGCCCCCGTCCGCGTCGAGGGCGACGGCCATGCCGGGCGGTTCAGCGGCGGGGCCGGTGACGGACTCACCGAGCGGCTCCGGGTTCATCAGGTCGGCTTCTCCCACCCCTTTGCTCGACCTCCCTCTACCCAGCCGGGCCCCTGCGACACCGGGTACGCATCGGTGACACGACCATCCGCACACCTCAGCGCTCAGCATACGGTGCGCTTCGCGCCGCGAAAGTGCCGGTCTGCGACTCGAGCGCGAATCGGCGGCCGGGGATGCGGGCGGGGTAACGATACCCGGCGATCCGCCCCCGTCCGCCGTCCCGGCAGTCAGGGCCTGTCTCTGGACCCCGCTGTCCCGCTCAGTGACGGACGGGTCGCCGGCCGTGGCGTGCGGAAGCCCCGCCGGAGTGCTCCGGCGGGGCTTCGGATCGTACGTCCCCGGCGCGCCTCAGGCCGTCGCCCCGGGGCTTCTCACGCCTTGGCCTGCATGGTGCGGCGTGCGGGGTTGCCCTGTTCGTCGGCCTTGGGGTCCATCTCGTCGGCCTTGGCCCGCACGCCCTGGGCGATGCGTTCGCCGATCGTCTTGTCGATGTTGCTCCAGTACTCGAAGGCCCGCTCGAGGACCGGCTTGGTGACGCCGTTGAGGAGGTGACCGACGACGTTGTCGACCAGGCGGTCGCGTGCGGCGTCGTCCAGGACCTCGCGGACCATGGTGCCGGCCTGTCCCCAGTCGTCGTCCTCCGGGTGGGAGACGTAGGCCGCACGGGTGATCTCGCCGTCGGCCGCCCAGCTGGGCGGGGTTCCGTAGCGCTCGGTGTCGGCCGCGGGGCCGCCCTTGCTGTTCGGGGCGTAGACCGGGTCGGTGGTGTTCCGGTAGGCCATCGCCCCGTCCTTGGAATACGTGTGGACGTCGACGACGGGTGCGTTCACGGGCAGTTGCTGGTAGTTGGCGCCGATGCGGTAGCGGTGGGCGTCGGCGTAGGAAAACAGTCGGGCCAGCAGCATGCGGTCCGGGCTCGGTCCGATGCCGGGCACCAGGTTGTTGGGCTGGAACGCCGCCTGCTCGATCTGGGCGTGGTTGTCGGTGGGGTTGCGGTCGAGCGTCATGCGGCCGACGCGGATGAGCGGATAGTCTCCGTGCGGCCACACCTTGGTGAGGTCGAACGGGTTGAACCGGTAGCCCGCGGCTTCCTCGTACGGCATCACCTGGACGTACAGGGTCCAGCTGGGGTAGTCGCCGTCCCGGATGTGCTCGAAGAGGTCACGGGTGTGGTAGTCCGTGTCGGCCGCGGCCATCTGGTCGCCCTCGTGCTGGGTGAAGAACTCGATGCCCTGGTCGGTCTTGAAGTGGTACTTCACCCAGAACCGCTCACCTGCGGCGTTGATCCACATGTAGGTGTGCGAGGTGTAGCCGTTCATGTGGCGCCAGGACCGCGGGATGCCACGGTCGCCCATCAACCAGGTGACCTGGTGCGCGGACTCCGGGGAGAGGGTCCAGAAGTCCCACTGCATGTCGTGGTCGCGCAGGTTGTTGTCGGCGCGCCGCTTCTGGGAGCGGATGAAGTGCTGGAACTTCATCGGGTCCTTGACGAAGAACACCGGCGTGTTGTTGCCGACCATGTCGTAGTTGCCTTCGCTGGTGTAGAACTTCACCGCGAAGCCGCGCGGGTCGCGCCAGGTGTCCGGGCTGCCCCGCTCCCCGGCGACGGTCGAGAAGCGGGTGACCAGGTCGGTGCGGGTACCGGGCTGGAAGACCGCCGCCTTCGTGTACGCGCTGACGTCGTCCGTGACCTCGAAGTAGCCGAAGGCGCCGCTTCCCTTGGCGTGCGGCTGGCGCTCAGGGATCCGCTCCCGGTTGAACTGGGCCATCTGCTCGATGAGGTAGGCGTCCTGGAGCAGGATCGGTCCGCCGGGGCCTACGGTGAGCGAGTGTTCGTCACTCTCCACCGGGGCGCCGGAATCGGTGGTGGTGGCGGGTTGGATCTCCGTCATGAGTCTGCCTTTCGTCGTGCAGCGTGACGTACCCGTGCCGGTCGACCCGCGTGCGGACGCGCCGCCGGCGGGGCGAGGGGCACCCTTCCCGGGCCGCTGCCCCGCTCGTACCGCGGGCACAACGGAGCCGCTCCGGGCGGAAGCCTCTCGGTCCCGACACGTCGCGTGACCCTGTGGGGCCGTCGTAAACGCCCGGGACGCGACCGATGTCCCGGGACGGGGCGGGTTTCCGCCAGTGCGCCCGCCCGCGGCCGAGGGGCACGACCATGCCGCCGAGGCCCTCCGGGCCGCGCCGCGCCCTCCGCCTCCTGGGCCAGGCCCCGTGGTCCTCTCCCCGAGGCCACGCACCCCCGCCCAGTGTGCGCGCCACTGCCCCTGCCCGTTCACTGAGAGGGACAGGCCTCGCCGAGGAGGTCGGAGCCGGATCGTTGCCGGGTCGCCGGAGGCACGCCATGGCAGGGCACTGGACACGAGGCGCGGCGGGTGCGGTGCCGGCCCTGGTCGTCCGGGTCGCGGCGGTCGGGTGCTCCGACTCCGGGAGCCCGTCGGACACCGCCGGAAAGGCGGCGTCGGCGGCCTCCTCCCTCGCGTCCCGGGGAACCGAGGCGCTGGACTCGGCCCGGGCGGAGGCCAGGCGCAGGCTCGCCGAGGTCAAGGGCGGGGTCGACGCCAAGGACGACGTGACGCTCGGTGCCGCCACCCTCGGTGGCGACGGCAAGGCCGAGGCCGAGGTGAGCGCCAGGAACTCCGCCGGATCCGCGAAGCCCTTCGCGGTGCGGGGGGAATTCAGGGACAAGGGCGGCAATCTGCTGGACGTGGTCGTGGTGACGCACAGGGACGTGCCGGCCGGCGCTTCCCGGAACGGCACCGCGCGCGGCAACCGCATGCTGACCGGTGAGGTGCGCGCGACGGTGGGAACGGCCCTGCGCTACTGACGACGCCTCGCATGCCGGAGTCGACGCGTTGCCTCCAGGGCCGGACGCTGTACGGGTCGCCTTCAGGCGTACACCCTGGACGTCCCGGGCGCGGACGGGCCGGCGGTGGAGACCAACGTCCACGATGTCCACCTCGGCGACGCGCGCCTGGCTCCCCTCTGGGCGGAACCCGACCGGCGCGGTGCGGTCGTCTTCGTCCATCCGACCTCGCCGCCCGGATGCCAGGAGGTCGATCTCGGGTCTGGTGCCGGCCGGCGTCACGGTCCACCACCCCGGGATCCGGCGGATCTTCACGCACGGTGCCGGCGAACTGTCCCTGTTCGTCCAGCGGTTGGAGGTGTTCGGCGCGATGCCGCCGACATCGCCCGGCGCCCCCGACATCGCCGTCCGAGAGGAACCGGGCGCGTTCCGATACGACATGGCGGGCACCCCCTTGCCCGATCAACTGCCCGCTTGTGCACGGGCCTTCGGCACTCGGCGGCTGCTGCACGGAAGCGGTGTCTGCTGGACTCCCTGCGCCGCCGTCCTGGCCCAGGTCGCCTCGATCGACGAGGCCCCGTAGCCGGAAGGGACCACTTGGCGCGAGCTGATCGGCCACAATGCCCGTCGCCTGCCGGGCAGTCGGTGAGTCGCGGGCACACCGTCGACTCACCCGGCCGATCCGCTCCCGTCACACGGCCTGTCCGTTTCTCCCACGCTGCCGATCCGTTCGCCTCACGCGAGGGCGGGCGGGTAGTTCCCGCCGGGAGCGTGAGCGCGCTGCCGGGGCACCTCGGCGACGGGCCAGGGCGCGGACGGCAGGACCTGCGCCAGCTGATGACGCACGCGGTCGGCTTCACCACGGGCCTGGGCCGGGACGTCACCACGCTCCGAGACGAGGCGGTTGAAGATCGGGGTTTCGTGGAACACGCTGGGCTGCCTTCCGGGACGGGCGCGGTACGGCAACCGCCGGGCTGCCGATCATGGACGGAAACGAGTATCCGATGCCACGGGCCCGCCCGGGGACCAGTTCCGGCACGCGGGACAGCGGGGTTGGTCACAGGGCCGGGTGCGAAGCCGGTGCATCGGCGGACGAAGCAGTCATGTCCGGACCGGGCACCGCCAGTCGGGACCCGGACCGGCGCACCGCCCCCGCGGGTCCGGGCACCCCGTTCCGGCGCACCGCCCTCGCGGATCCGGTCACCCCGTGCCGGCCACCGAGCCTGCGTGCCGAGGCGCTCAGCGCCTCCAGGCCTCCGGACCGCCGCCCCGCCACTCGATCCACTCGGCGCCCGACACGTCCTCCGGTTCGACGTCCTCCAGGCCGCTCGCGCGCAGGAACTCGACGACGTCGATGACCGTGTACGCCATCCCCGCGAAGCACTGGCCGACCCGGACCCTGCGGCCACCGTCCGCCGCGGGCGGGTACACGATCACGTGGGGCATGGCGCCACCATGCGCCCCGGCCGCGCCGGGACGCATGCGGAGGGCGGCCGTACGGGTAGCCGCCGTGCTCCCCGCGTGCGGACCTCGCGGCGCTCCCGCAGGGTAGGAGAGGCGTTTCGCATCCGGGGACAAATCCAGGAGGCGGGGACAAATCTAGGAGAAGGGGTGACGGGAGTGGCCGAGGCGACGACCGACGACGAGCGACGGGAAACCTGGGACACCTTCCGGGAAGTCGTCAACATGTCACCGTCCGCCCTGGAAAACTGGCTGGAGACCGACGAGTCGCGGGCGGCGGGGCAGAAGAAGGACGGCGACGGCGAGTCGACCGGGCATGCCTCGGGGCGCACCATCGTCGCCATCCTGCGGAAGAACAAGAGCGACCTGTCCGACTCGGACTACGCCCACATGCGCAAGGTCACCGGCTATGTCCACCGCCACCTCGCGCAGCGTCCGTCGGGAGACGTGCGGGACAGCCGATGGCGGCACTCGCTGATGAACTGGGGCCACGACCCCCTCGACGACTGAAGACACCGGACGCGCGAGCGGGGCGGTGACATCGGTGGGGCCACCGGGGGTACCCCGCTGGAGGAGGTCATGATGTTCGAGGCAAGCGACATCCGCGAATGGCGGGGCCACGACGTGGTGGACCGGGAAGGTCACAAGATCGGCGTCCTGGAGGCGGTCTATGTGGACACGGCCACCGACCAGCCCTCGTTCGCGACGGTGACCATGGGCCTGCCGACCCGGCGCCGACTGGCGTTCGTCCCCCTGTTCGGCGCCACGGTCGGTCCGGGTTATCTGAAGGTCGCCCACGGCAAGGACGTGGTCAAGAAGGCCCCGGCGATCGACACCGACGGCGAGCTGGCCGCCGAGGAGGAGCCGGGCGTCTTCGCCCACTACGAACTGGACTACACGGTGGGTGCGGGCGGCGAACGGCGCCTCGCCCGCCGCTGAGACGCGGCAGCAGCCGGGAGACCGGGAGATCCGATGAGCCTGTTCCTGTTTCTGATCCTCGTGGCCGTGGTCCTGGGCATCATCGGCTTCGTCGTCCACGGCCTGTTCTATCTGCTGGTCATCGGCGCCATCGTCCTCGTCGTCGACCTGGTCTACGGCGTGACGCGCGTCCGGCGCGGAGCCAAAGGGCGTCGCCGGGGTCGCTGAGGCGGTCGGCGCGGGCACCGAGCGGCGGCGGGTTCGGCCTGCCGGAAATCCCGGTGCCGCAACGGGCGGGGTGGGTTAAGGTCGGCCCCATGAACGTCACCGGCCGAGACACCGTCACCACCGCGCGAGCGACCAGCTCGCCGGTTGCCGCCGCCTGACCTTCACTCTTCCCACCGGCGACCGGAAACGGCCGCCGGTGGTGGTGTGACGTCCCGTCGTTCCCGCTTCCTCGCCCCGGTGTGACGACCACGTGGTCTCCCGTTTCCGGTGCCTCCCCGCCACGACGCGAAGGAGTCACCCCCATGGACACGGAGCACATCCAGCGCACGTTCGTCGAGTACTTCGAGGAGCACGGCCACCGCCGGATCACCGGTTCCACGCTGCTGCCACCGCCCGGCGGCCCCGTGCTGTTCACCACCGCCGGCATGCATCCGCTCACCCCGTATCTGGAGGGCCGGCCGCACCCGCTGGGCACGCGGCTGGTCAATGTGCAGCGCTGTCTGCGCACCACGGACCTGGAGGAGGTCGGCGACGCCACCCATCTGACCGTCTTCGAGATGCTCGGCACCTGGTCATTGGGCGACTACGACGGCTCGACGAGTCTCGACTGGGGCTACGGACTGCTCACCGAGGGGCTGGGGATCGATCCCGGGCTGCTGCACGCCACCGTGCACGGCGGTGACGACCGGACCGGGCCGGACACCGACTCCCTGCGGGTGTGGCAGGAGCTCGGCGTCCCCGTGGAACCGACCGTGGACGCCAACTGGTGGTCCAACGGGCCGGTCGGCCCGTGCGGGCCCGACTCGGAGATCTTCCTGTGGAGCGGTGACACCCCGCCCCGGTCGACGCCGACCCGCGACGAGCGCTGGGTGGAGGTGTGGAACCACGTGATGATGCGCTACCGCCGGCTCGAGGACGGCTCCCTCGTGCCGCTTCCCCGGCGCAACGTCGACACCGGGCTCGGCCTGGAGCGGCTGGCCTCGCTTCTCCAGGGCAGGTCGTCGGTGTTCGAGTGCGACGTCTTCGACCCCTGGCGCCGCCTTGTGCCGGACCTGTGGCCCCTGGACGAGCCCTCGCTCCGCCTGGTCTACGACCATCTGCGCTCGGCCGTCGTGGTGATCGGCGACCGGGTGCGCCCGGCCGCCACCGGGCAGGGCTACGTACTGCGCCGCCTGGTGCGCCGGGTGCTCACCGTGCTGTGGCGGGACGACCCCTCGCGCAGCCTGGGAGACCTGCCGCTGGAGCTGGTGTCGCACACCCTGGACCACTTCCGGCAGAGCGGCGAACCCGGCGACGTACGCCGGTTGTTGCTGGAGGAGGAACGCCGGTTCGGGCGACTGCTGGAGCGGGGCCGGAAGGTCCTCGCCCGGCCCCGGTTCCGGGGTCCGCTGCGTGAGGAGGACTTCCACCACCTCCATGACACCCACGGCCTGCCCCGCGAGCTGGTGACCGGCCTGCGGCCGGACCTGGGGGGAAGCTGACAGGGGTGCCGCCGGAGGGATGCCGCGCGGCGTCCCTCCGGTGGGCCGGTCGGGCGGTGGGGGCGGGGTCGGACCGCCTCGGCCCCCGCTCGCTCCCCCGCCCGGGGGGTATCGGCCACCGGTGGGGGGCTATTCTGGCCGCCGTACCTGGACACGGGGTGCCCCCGCACGGGGGCTGAGATCACACCCGTCGAACCTGAACCAGTTAGGACTGGCGGAGGGATGTCGCATGTCGTTGCCGTATGCCCATGAGAAGGCGGCCGTCGCCGCGTCGCAGCGGGTCTTCGAGGGGCGGATGCCGACGGCTCCCGGGGATCTGCGGGTGGAGGCGCGGGGCATCACCCCGGTGCCCGAGGACGCGCGCTACGGCAGCCCCCGCCGGCTGTTCACCGTATGGTTCGCCCCCAACCTGACCATGACGGGCGTGTTCACCGGCACCGTCGGCGCGGCGCTCGGCCTGGACTTCGCCACCGCGTTCGTCGCCGTGGTGCTCGGCACGCTGCTCGGCGCGGCGCCCACCGCCTACCTGGGGACCTGGGGCAGCCAGACCGGGGCAGGTCAACTGCCGCTCGCCCGGCTGGCCTTCGGGCGGGCCGTCGCCCTGCCGGGCGCTCTGCAGTGGCTGTCCTCCATCGCCTGGGACGCGCTGATCGGCCTGTTCGGCGGGGAGGCGCTGGCCCAGTTGTGCGGCTGGCCGTTCTGGGCGGGTGTCCTGGTGATGCTGGCGGCCCAGGGGGCGCTGGGCGTGCTCGGGTACGAGGCGATCCACCGGTTGCAGACGGTGATGACGTTCGCGCTCGCCGCCTCGCTCGCCGGCCTGGCGGTGAAGCTCCTGCACGGCACCCACCCCGCGACGGCCGCGACCGTGCACGGCGCCGACCGGGCGGGCGCCTTCGTCCTGACCTGCACCATCGCGCTGAGCCTCGCCCTGTCGTGGGCCCCGTACGCCAGCGACTTCAGCCGCTATCTGCCCCGGACGGCGTCCCGTGCGCGGATGTTCTGGTACACCCTGCTGGGTGTCAGCGTGTCCTTCGTGGCGGTGCAGGCGCTCGGCCTGTGGGGAGCCGCGCAGTTCACCGACCAGACCGCCCGCGGCGTCGACACACTGCTCGGCGGTGGCGCGCTCGGCGCGTTCGGGCTCCTCACGATCGCTCTCGCGGCGCTGTGCAGCAACGCCATGAACGATTACAGCGGATCGCTGGCGCTGCAGACCATGGGGGTGCGACTGCCCCGGCCGGTCGCGGCCGCGCTCGCCGCGGCCCTCGGTTTTCCGCTCGTGCTGTGGATGCACGCGGCCGACACCACCGCCCGCTTCCAGAACGTGCTGCTGTTCGTCGGGTACTGGATTCCCGCGTTCGTCGCGATCGTGGTCGTCGACTGGGTGGTGCGCGCCCGGGCCCGCGGCGGCCGCCCCGTCGACCTGGCGGCGGAGACGGCGGGGCCGCGGCGGCCGTGGTGGCCGGCCCCCGCCGCGTTCGTCGCCGGTTTCGCCGTGTCGGTGCCGTTCATGAGCACCAGCCTGTACGTGGGCCCGGTCGCCCGGGCGCTGCACGGCGCCGACCTCGCCTACCCCGTGGCGTTCCTCACGGCCCTGCTCGTCTACGCGCCGTTGCGCGTACGCCGCAGCGCCTGACCGTCCCTCCGTCCCTCGACAGCCCGCCGAGGCCGAGGCGCGCCGCTTCGGCTTCAGCGAACGTGGCGGGCGGGCCGGGTCGCGAGGTCGAGCGCCTGTTCCAGGGGCCCGCGCCGGAAGCGGTGGCGCCAGGCGGTCGCCGACAGAGCGGTGGCCGCGATGACGGCGAAGAGCACCGGCGGCACCGACATCGAGTCACCGTCAACCACCCCGACGTGGCAGACGCCGACGAGCAGCCACAGGCCGACGATGTGGCCTCACCCCCCTGGCGGCGGGGGCGCGATGCCCCTGTCCGCCCATGTCCTGCACCGAGTCGTACGCGGCACCCGGCGGCGACGGCCAGGCACCCCGCCACCACGGCGAGGGCCACACCGGTGTTGCCGACGATGGAGAAGGTCGTCTGGCTGTGGGGCGCCGCGACCAGCAGCCAGGCGGCCGGGGTGAATCAGCCGTCCCGTCGAGGGCGCACCGGCCGGACCGCGACGGCACTGGGCCTCCGGCGACTGCCGTGGCTCCCGCGACGGAGCCATCTCCCGCGCGGGCGGTGCCTCGGTGGGGGCGGGCGGCGCCGCGTCCGGGGCATGCGCACAAGGGGCCGCCGCGCGTCCGGCGCGGCCCGCCGGGTGGCTTTCCGGGGGCGCCCGCGCCGACCGGCCGGAGCCGCACCGGCCGATCCGGACCGTGGGGCCGATCGGCGGAAACGGCCCCTGTCCGCTCGCGCCCCGGCTCCCGGCGTGGTACGCATCGAAGCGGGCATGCGAGGAGCGGAGCACACGTGATCCGGGTACTGGTGGTCGACGACGAGGCCCTGATCCGGGGTGGCTTCACGCACATCCTCAGCGCGGCGGACGACATCGAGGTCGTGGCGGCGGTTCCGGGCAGCCAGGCGGTGCGCACGGTGCACGAGGCACAGCCGGACATCGTCCTGCTGGACATCCGGATGCCGGACGTGGACGGGCTCACGGTCCTGGGCGAGCTGCGCCGCATGCCGGACCCTCCGGTGGTGGCCATGCTCACGACGTTCGACGCCGACGAGTACGTGACGGCCGCGCTGCGCTCCGGTGCCGCCGGCTTCCTGCTCAAGGACACCGACCCCGAACAACTCCCGCACCTGGTACGGGCCCTCGCCGAAGGCGGGACGGTGCTGTCGTCGAAGGTCACCCGCACGGTGGTGGACGGCTATCTCGACAAGGGCGGACGCGAACCCGCCACCCGGCTCACCGACCGGCTCACCGACCGCGAGCGGGAGGTCCTCGTCCTCATGGCCACCGGGCTGGGCAACACGGACATCGGACGACGGATGAACCTGAGTACGGGCACCGTCAAAGGCCATGTCAGCGCGGTGCTCAACAAGCTGGAGGTCGGCAGCCGGGTGCAGGCCGTCCTGATCGCCGAGCGCGCCGGACTGCTCGGGCCGCCGCACGACGAGGACACCCCATGACCTCCCGGTGGACGCCCACGCCACTGCTCGACGCCGCCCTGGTGGCCGTCGCGCTGATCGACGTGTGGATCAACGTCGGTTTCCACGAACCCCCGGTGGCCCCGGTCGTCGCCCTGGTCGCCGCCCTCGCCCTCGTCATGCGACGCCGCCGGCCGCTGCTGACCTTTCTGCTCACGATCCCGGCCGCCATGATCACGGATTCGGTCGTGGCCCCCGTGGCGGCGCTGTACACGCTCTCCTCGCTCAGCCGTCACCGTGTCCTGCTGGGCGGCTGCGCCCTGGTGTACGCGGTCACCGACTTCCTGCCCTGGCCCTGGTCCACCCTGCGCACGGACGAACTCGCCGGGACCCGCAACATCGTCCACTTCGGCTACAGCCTCGCGACGGCGGCCGCTCCCGTCTTCCTCGGCCAGCTCGTCCAGGCCCGCCGCGAGCTGTCGCTGCGGCTCACCGAGATCACCGCGGCCCGCGAGTCGGAGCGGCTGCTGACCGCGCAGAGCGTCCTGGCGAAGGAGCGCGCGCAGCTGGCCCGGGAGATGCACGACGTGGTGTCCCACCAGGTCAGCCTGATCGCCGTACAGGCCGGTGTGCTCCAGGTCGGCAGCCGGGACGAGGACACCAGACAGGCCGCGGCCTCGATCCGGCGTCTGAGCGTGCAGACGCTGGACGAGCTGCGACACATGGTCAGTGTGCTGCGGGCGTCCGGCAGCCGTCCCACGGAATTGACTCCCCAGCCCTCCCTCGCCGATCTGCAACGCCTGGTCGCGGGCAGCGGCATCGAGGCCGAGCTGAAGACGGACCTGCCCGAGGACCTGCCGCCCACGGTCCAGCGGGCGGTGTACCGCACCGTCCAGGAGGCCCTGACCAACGTCCGCAAACACGCCCCGGGCGCCACGGCCACCGTCCGTCTGGTCAGCAAGGACGGCGTCGTGCACGCCACGATCACCAACACCGCCCCCACCCGGCCCCCGCTCCCGCTGCCCAGCGCCCACCACGGCCTCGCCGGTCTGGGCCAGCGCGCCGAACTCCTCGGCGGCACCGTCACGTCCGGGCCGACGGCCGACGGCGGCTGGGAGCTTCGCCTCCAGGTGCCCGTCGAACGGAACCGCTGACCGGTGCGGGCGGCCGGCGGCGCGAGGACACGCCGGGGGCCATGTGAGACCGTGGTGCAAGGAAACCCGCCCGCGGATGGGGCCGAGACCATGGCGCTCAGACACACGGCGAACGACCGCCGGGGCGATCCGTTCGACATCACGTCGGCCGCCGTCGCCCTGGTGGACGGGCATGGCACGATCCGGTTCTGGAGCGCCAAGGCACAGGCCCTGCTCGGTTATCCGGCGGCCGAGGTGCTGGGACGACCGGCGACGGCCGTCCTGGCGGCCGAGGACTCCCCCGCGTCCGCGCTGGCCGGGGCCCGGCGCGTCAGGGACGGCTGGGAGGGCCTGATCACCCTGCGACACCGGACGGGCCGGCGCGTCCGGCTGGCCGCTCGGGGCTGCCCCCTGCGCGCGGAGCAGGGCTCGGGCTGGCTCGTCGTCGCCTGTGACGTCGTCTCCTCGCGGGAGTGGGAGCTGGACCAGGCGGTGATGCGCGGTCTGCTGGAGGAGTCCCCGATCGGGATCGGGGTCCTCGACACCGAGTTGCGGTTCCGGTGGGTGAACCGGGTGCTGGCGGCGATGGAGGGACTGCCGCACGGCAACGGCGTCGACGGCACCGCCGCTTCGCTCCGGCCGGGAGAGGTGCCGCCCGCCGTGGACTGGCAGGCGCGCCAGGTGCTGATGTGGGGGCAGGTCACACCGGCCCTGGAGCATGTGACGCCTCCGCCGGGGCTGTCCCGTCGCAACGCGCAGGGCCATCTCCGGCTGCGCTCGTCGTTTCCGCTGCGCGACCTCGGGGGCAGGACGCTCGGGGTGTGCCACACGGCGGTCGAGGTGACCGCCCAGGACCGGGCACGTGAGCGGCTCGCCCTGGTCAACGAGGCGGCACAGCGCATCGGCACCACCCTGGACCTCGATCGCACCGTGCAGGAACTGGCCGAGGTGCTGGTGCCGCGGCTCGCCGACTTCGTCGCGATCGACCTCTTCCAGGGTGTCCTCGGGGCCAAGGACCTCGCGCCCGGGCCGGTCGCCCACGGCACGCTGCGGCGGGCGGCGCACCTGTCCGTCCGCAAGGATCTGCCGGAGGCACTCGTCCCGGTCGGGGAGGCCCCCGGGTACTCGGCCAAGTCCCCGCAACGGCGCTGTCTGACGACGGGCCGGCCGATCCGCGATCCGGTGCTGGACACCACGACCTGGTGGCTCACCGGGGACGAGCGGCGCCTGGACAAACTGGTGCAGCTCGGCGTGCACACGCATCTGGTGGTACCCCTGAGGGCGCGGGGCGCGACCATGGGGGTGGTCACACTGCTGCGCTGGGAGAACCCGGATGCGTTCGACGAGGACGACCTGCTGCTCGTGGAGGAGCTGGTGGCCCGCGCGGCGGTCTGCGTGGACAACGCCCGCCGTTTCGTCCGCGAGCACAACGCCGCCCTCGCCCTGCAGACCAGTCTGCTCCCGCCGGACCTGCCCGATCACTGTGCCGTCGACGTGGCCTACCGCTATCTGCCGACCGACGCCGAGGCCGGTGTCGGCGGCGACTGGTTCGACGTCATCCCGCTGTCGGGGGCCCGGGTCGCCCTGGTGGTGGGGGACGTCGTCGGACACGGCATCCACGCCGCCGCCAGCATGGGCCGGCTGCGCGCGGCCGTGCAGACCCTCGCCGACCTGGACCTTCCCCCCGACGAGCTGCTCGCCCACGTCGACGATCTCGTCCTGCGGCAGGCGGACGAGGCGGAGGCCGCCTCGGACAATCCGATGGTGATCGGCGCGACCTGCGTCTACGCCGTCTACGACCCGATCTCGCGGAAACTGAACGTGGCCCGCGCCGGGCACCCCACCCCCGCCATCGCCCATCTCAGCGAGCCCGTCGAACTGCCCGACATCCCGGCCGGCCCACCGCTCGGACTGGGCGGACTGCCCTTCGAGTCCGCCGAGATCGAACTGGAGGAGGGCAGTGTCGTCGCCCTGTACACCGACGGTCTGATCGAGGCCTCGGACCGCGATGTCGACGTCGGTTTCGAGCGGCTCTGCTTCGCCCTGGCCCACCCCGACCGGCCGCTGGAGGAGATCTGCGACACGATGGTCCGCATCCTGCTGCCGGACCATCCGCGTGACGACGTCGCCTTCCTCATCGCCCGGACCCGTGCCCTGACCCCCGACCGGGTGGCCTCGTGGGAGGTGCCCGCCGATCCCCGAGCGGTGCACGAGGCCCGGGAGAAGACGGCGTGCCAGCTGGCCGAGTGGGGGCTGCAGGACCTGGGCTTCACCACCGAGCTGATCGTGAGCGAGCTGGTCACCAACGCCATCACGCACGCCGCCGGCCCGCTGGGCCTGCGCCTGGTCCATGAGCGGTCCCTGATCTGCGAGGTGTCGGACACCAGCAACACCTCCCCGCACCTGCGCCGCGCCCAGAGCACCGACGAGGGCGGACGGGGCCTGTTCCTGGTCGCGCAGGTCTCCCAGCGCTGGGGCACCCGGTACACAGCCACGGGCAAGACGATCTGGGCGGAGCAGCCGCTTCCCGGCTGCGGCCCGCGCTGAGCGTCGTACGGCCGTGTGCCGGGCGGCCGTACCGGGTCAGGGTGTGCTGTCCGGGGCGCGGCCCGGGTCCGTACGGCGGGTGGACGCCTCGGCCCGGTCGGTCCGGGCCAGCAGCCGGGCTCGGGCGCGGGGCCACCACAGCAGCTCGCCCAGGAAGAGCGCGACCACCAGCCAGGAGACCAGCATTTCGCCGAACGAGCCGGCCAGGGTGTCGTACACGGCGAGAGCGACCGCCGCCACGGTGACGAGCGGGATGATCCAGCGGTGTGACCGGTCCTCCTCGGCCCCGCGGCGCAGGGCGGCGGCGTACTCGGCGACCGCGGGCGCCAGCCGGGGCTCCTCGGGGGCCTCACCCCGCCGGGTGGCCCGTACCACCGTCGCGCGATCGTCGGGGGCCAGCCGCAGGCCCGCGGGCCAGAGCCGGCCCATCCGGCGCGGCACCCGGGCGCCGAAGAGCAGGCCGAGGACCACCAGCACCACGGTCGCGGCCGCCCAGGAGCCCGACTCGAGGAGGACGAGGGCGCCGGAGAAGACGCCGGCGGCGAGACCGGCGCCCAGGGCGCGGTTCACCGGTCCGCACCGCCACAGCAGTCCCGGAACGAGAGTCACCGGTCCACCGTGACCACCGGCCGTCGCGGGCGCAACCACCGCACCGGCACGTCGGCCCGGGCATACGCGCACGGCCGGACCGGCGCGGTGTGGTCAGCCGGTGCGGTGGGCGCCGAAGCCGCTCTCGTGGTCCCAGACGTGCGCGCACGAGGGGCACTGCAGGTGGAGGCGGCCGCCGGTGGTGGCGAGGAGGTAGCGCCAGTGGTCGCCGCATACGCGGTGCCGGGCGCAGGTGGGGCAGTCCCGGCCGTCCGCGCAGTTCGGGCAGTTCACCCAGGCGCGGCGGCCGATGTCCGCCTGGGGGTCAAGCGGCAGCACGGCCGTCCCCGCGGCGCGGCAGGACACCGGCCGCGACGAGGTCGTCGTAGAGCCGCCGCTGCTCCGCGTCGAGGCCGGAGTAGAGCAGGTCGTACGCCGCCTCCTCGGCACGCAGCGCCTCGACGGGGTCCCAGTGCGGGCCGAGTGCGTCGAGGACGTGGGCCCGGCGGTCCATCTCGTGTCGGGTGAGGTCGACGGAGAAGTCGACCAGCTCGGGGGAAGGGGTTCGGTCGTGGGGGGACATACGACCGAACGTAGGGAGGCGTTCCCGGCCGCGACAAGAGGAGGTGGGGCACATCACAGCAGGTCGGAGGCGTGACGACCGGCCGCGGCGGGGCATGGAACGGCGCGCGGGAACCCGGCCGCGCTGATGGGGGCGGGCGTGCGACGGGTGTGGGTGGCCGGTTCCGGGCGGCGGGTCTCGGTACCCCCGGTCGGCCCAGCGGTGGGCGTTGCCCTTTCGGGCATCGGTCGTTAGGCCGGACATGATCAAGAAACTCGCGTTTGCCATCGTCCTGGCCGCCGCCCTCCTGGCCGCCGCGCCCGCCGCCGAAGCCGCCCAGGGCCCCGGCCCGTCCACCGGTGTCCCCGGTCCGTCCGCCGGCGTCCCCGGGGCGCCTCTCCTGGAGGGGCTCCTCGGTTCGCTGGAGGTGGGACATCCGGCCACCTCGCTCCAGTCGATCGTTCCCGGGGGCGTGCTGGGGGGCTGAGGCTCCGGTCCATTACCTCGAAGGTCATCGCTCGCGGGGTGCCGCGATGGCAGGATCGTGGGCGTCAGGAACCGACCGGCCGGAAGGGACGCCATGTCCGCCTATGCGATAGCCCACCTCCAGGAAGCCGCCCCGCACCCGGAGATCGCCGAGTACATCGCGCGCATCACCGGCACGTTCGCACCGTACGGCGGTCGCTTCCTGGTGCACGGCAATCCGCACGAGGTCAAGGAGGGCAGCTGGCCCGGGCACGTCGTCGTGATCGTCTTCCCGTCGATCGAGCGGGCACGGGCCTGGTGGGACTCGGACGCCTACCAGGAGATCGCCCCGCTGCGCTCCCGTCACATCGCCGGCGACATCATCCTGGTGCCCGGGGTGGGCGAGGACTATGACGCGGCGGCGACCGCCGAGGCCATGCTGGAGGCCATGACCGCCGGCTGAGGCCCGGCGGCCCGTCGACTCCGTTGTGCGCGTCGGCCACCAGAAGGGGACAGGGCGTGGCGACCGGTGGGGAGGTCAGGGCAGGATCGCGTCGACGTATCCGCCGTCGACGCGCAGGG
Organism: Streptomyces sp. NPDC051452; assembly: GCF_044454765.1. Taxonomy (NCBI): domain Bacteria; kingdom Bacillati; phylum Actinomycetota; class Actinomycetes; order Kitasatosporales; family Streptomycetaceae; genus Streptomyces; species Streptomyces sp. NPDC051452. The sequence goes on along the minus strand of NZ_JBITEB010000001.1, from coordinate 861,936 downwards.
CTCCCCCCGTCGTCGCCGAGGCCTGTTCGGAACTGAGGTAGACGACCATGTGGGCGATCTCCTCCGGCTCGATCAGCCGCTGCAGCAGGGACTGCGGGCGGTGTTCGCGCATGAACGCCCGTTGCGCCTCGTCCCAGGGCAGGTCCCGGTCGACGAGTTCGTACACGAAGTCCTCCACGCCGCCGGTGTGCGTCGGGCCCGCGATCACGGAATTGACCGTCACCCCGGTGCCCGCCGCCTTCTTGGCGAAGCCGCGGCTCACCGCCAGCAGCGCCGTCTTGGACATGCCGTACTGGATCATCTCGGCGGGAATGACGACGGCCGAGTCGCTGGCGATGTACTGGACGCGGCCCCAGCCGCGTTCGATCATGCCCGGCAGGTACAGCCGGGTCAGCCGGACCCCGGCGAGGACGTTCACCTCGAAGTAGCGCCGCCACTCGTCGTCGCTGAGCTCCAGCGGATCGGCGGCGCCGAAGATGCCAAGGTTGTTGACGAGGATGTCCACCCCCGGCAGCGCCTCCACCACCCGGTGCGCGCCCTCGTCGGTGGAGACGTCGGCCGCCACCGGCACCAGGTCGGCGCCGGGCGCCTGCTCGGCCAGTGACTCGACGGCTTCGGCCAGCCGTTTCTCGTCGCGGCCGTTGACGCCCACCCGGGCGCCGGCCCGGGCCAGGCCGACGGCGATGGCGGCACCGATGCCCTGGGTGGAGCCGGTGACGAGGGCGGTGCGTCCTGTCAGATCGATATGCATGGTCGGACGGGTTCCCTTCACGGGCGACTGGATGCGGGCGTCCGTCAAGTGTGGCGGTCCGTCCCGGCGAACCGGCGAAGGGCGCGAGCTCGATGGGCCTTTCGGGGGAGAATCGGAGCGTGGCCCTCGCAACTCGCGTCAGGAAGACGTGGGCTGATGTCTCGTCAGCGGTTAAGAGCCTTGTGCCGGGACGCCGCACGGGCCAGGGACCACGCCTTGGGCAGCCGGTGCTCCCGGAAGTCGGCGGTGGCCGTCTCCCGACCGTGCAGCAGTCCCCAGGTGAAGCCGGGCTCGCCCGCCGCGTGCGCCGCGACGGCCAGTCGGCGCAGGGCGGCCCGGGCCACGACCGTGTCGTGCTGGTCACCGCTCTCGCGCTGTACGGCCCTGACCCGCTTGCCCAGCCGCCGCGCGGGCTTGCCGAGGGCCGGACGGGCCACCTCCGCGGCGTACCGGACCCGCTTGGCCGCCTTGCGGGCGTGGTGGATCGCGGCGTCACGCTCGGACCCGGAGGGCATGCCGAGCGCCCGGTCCATGCGCCGGGCGAGCCGGTCGTACTCCTTCGTCAACGCCTTCGCCAGGACCTTCTCCGGCCGGCCGGTGGCCTTGGCGCGCAGCGGTGGCTCGTCGGTCAGGAGCCTGAGCCTGTCCAGCAGCTCCAGATAGCGGGGTGAGGCGAGGGCGTCGAGGGTGCGTCGGCGGCCTTCGGCACCGCGCGCCGCGTCCCAGGCCTGCAGCCGCGCGGCGACCGGGCCGAGGACCAGCTCGCCGGGAAGTGCGCGCACCCCCGAGGTGAGCCGCTCCCGGAGCACCTCGTGGTCTCGCTCCGCGCCGAGTTCACCGGCGAGCCACCTCAGCTCCCGCCGGACGGGGTAGGTGACCTCGCGGTCCAGGACGGAGCGGTAGGAGCGCAGGCAGCCGCGCAGGCGGCGGACCGTGGTACGCATCCGGTGCACGGCGTCGGGTGTGCCGCGGCGGACGGCCGGATCGAGGTCCGTGAGGGCGCCGGTCAGCCGGTCCACGTAGGCCAGCACGTGGTCGCCGGCCGATCCCGGGGCGGCCGCGGCGCGCGCGTCCGGCCGGTCCGTCGGCGCGGACGTGGTCTCCGTCAGCGCGCGGGCCACCTTCGACGGACCGGACGCCCGGCCCACGCCGTTCGCGCGCAGCACCTTCTCGACGTCGTCCAGGAGCGCGGGGTCCGCGCCGGCGGCCACTTCGACCTCCATCTCCGTCCACACCGCATGCCCGTCGCCGTGGAGCAGCGCGTCGGCACGCACCGCGTCCAGGCTCACCTCCGCCAGCAACGTGCCCCGGGCGTCGAGCAGATGGCGCAGCGAGCGGGTGGAGCGGATGCGCACCACCGGCCGCAGCGCCGCCCCGCGGGTGCGCGAGAGGGCGAGTGTCCGCAACTCCTCGGGGACCTCGGGTGACGCCAGTGGAGCCCGGATCTCGTCCCGGCTGTCGCCTCCGAGAGGAAGCTTCAGATGCCAGCCGGCGTCCGTGCCGCCCGTCCTACGCCGCAGGGACGCGCCGGTGCGGGTCAGTCGCAGGTCTTCGGTGTCGTAGTAGACGGCGTCGAGTTCCTGCACGCCGCCCTCCGCGATCTCCGCGACCTGGTCCACCTCGGTCAGTTCGGGCAGCCATGAGATGTCGTCGGCCGCGGGGGCCGCGTACTTGCGTTCTGTCTCTCGTATCGACCGGTCCATACAGTGCCGGTTGACGCGATATCCGTGACCAAACCCGCAGTTAACCCTGCTTTTCCGGCCGCGCCGGCGCTTCCCGGGTCTCAGCTGGAGGCCAGCAGTCCGAGTGTGTCCACCACGCGGTTGGAGAAGCCCCACTCGTTGTCGTACCAGGCGACGACCTTGATGTGCCGGCCGTCGACGCGGGTGAGTTCCGAGTCGAAGATCGACGAGGCCGGGTTGCCGGTGATGTCGGAGGAGACGAGCGCGTCGTCCGCGTATTCGAGGATGCCGGCGAGCGGCCCGTGTGCGGCGTCGCGGTAGGCCGCGAGCACCTGATCGCGGGTCACGTCGCGCGAGACCGTCGTGTTGAGTTCGACGATCGAGCCCACCGGGACCGGTACCCGGATGGAGTCGCCGGACAGTCGGCCGTCGAGCTGCGGCAGCACGAGGCCGATGGCCTTCGCCGCGCCCGTCGTGGTCGGCACGATGTTGACGGCGGCGGCACGGGCCCGGCGCGCGTCGCGGTGGGGGCCGTCCTGCAGGTTCTGCTCCTGGGTGTAGGCGTGCACGGTCGTCATGAAGCCGTGCTCGATCCCGGCGAGGTCGTCGAGGACCGACGCCAGCGGGGCGAGCGCGTTGGTCGTGCAGGAGGCGTTCGAGACGATCGTGTGCGCGGCCGGGTCGTAGGCGGAGGTGTTGACCCCGAAGGCGAGGGTCACGTCGGCGCCGTCGGAGGGCGCGCTCACGAGCACCTTCCGCGCGCCCGCGTCGAGGTGTGCCCGGGCGGCCTTGGCCGAGGTGAAGCGGCCGGTCGCCTCCAGCACGACGTCGACGCCGAGTTCGGCCCACGGCAGCCGCGCCGGTTCGCGCTCGGCGAGCACCCGGATGCGGTGGCCGTCGACGACGAGGAAGTCGCCGTCGGCGGTCACCGGGCGGCCGAGCCGCCCGGCCGTGCTGTCGTAGGCGAGCAGGCGGGCCAGCGTGGCGGGTTCGGTGAGGTCGTTGACGGCGACGATCTCCAGATCGCTGGAGCGTTCGAGCAGGGCGCGCAGCACGTTGCGGCCGATGCGGCCGAATCCGTTGACGGCGATGCGGGTCATGAGTGGTCTCCCTTTCGTCCGTGACCAGCGTGGCGCGCGGGATCGGCGCGTGGCCGTGGCGGGAGCGCCATGGTTCGCAAGGATCACGCCAGCAGGGCCGTGCGCGTGCCCGTGCGCCGGATCGGGGGTTACTCGCCGCCGGCGAAGGTGCGCCGGTACTCGCTGGGGGTGGTGCCGAGGATGCGCTGGAAGTGCGAGCGCAGATTGGCGCCGGTGCCGAGGCCGACGTCGTTGGCGATCCGCTCGACACTGCGCTCGGAGCGTTCCAGCAGCTCACGGGCCATGTCGATGCGGGCGCGCATCACCCACTGCATCGGGGTGTAGCCGGTGTCCTCGGCGAAGCGCCGGGAGAAGGTGCGGGGCGAGACCGCCGCGTGCCGGGCGAGGGTGTCGAGGCTGAGCGGCTCGTCGAGCCGGCGCAGGGCCCACTCGCGAGTGGCGGCGAACCGTTCACCGAGCGGTTCGGGCACGCTGCGCGGTACGTACTGCGCCTGTCCGCCGCTGCGGTAGGGGGCGGCGACGAGTCGGCGGGCCGCGTGGTGGGAGGCGGCGACGCCGAGATCGCGGCGCAGGATGTGCAGACACAGGTCGATGCCGGAGGCCGCGCCGGCGGACGTCAGTACGCTGCCCTGGTCGACGAAGAGCACGTTCTCGTCGACCTTGACGCGCGGGTGCCGAGCCGCGAAGACGCGGGTGTAGTGCCAGTGGGTGGTGGCGCGTCTGCCGTCCAGCAGGCCGGTCGCGGCGAGCGCGAAGGCACCGGTGGAGATGGCGGCGAGCCGCGCTCCCCGGGTGTGGGCGGCGACCAGCGCGTCGACGACGCTGCGCGGCGGGTCGTCGCGGTCGGGGAAGCGGTAGCCGGGGACGAAGACGATGTCGGCCCAGTCGAGTGCCTCCAGGCCGTGCGCCACGTGGTACGACAGCCCGTCACCGCCGGTCACGAGCCCCGGTGCCGCACCGCACACACGCACCTCGTAGGGCATGCTCGCGCGTGTGGTGAACACCTGCGCCGGGATGCCGACGTCGAGCGGCTTCGCACCTTCGAGGACGATGACGGCGACTTGACGGGGGCGGGAGGGCGGCACGAGCCCAGGTTACGGGAGGGGGCCGGCGCGCCAGGCGTGCGTGGGCGCGGGCCGTCAGGCCGACTCCCGCACCACCAGCTCCGGGCCGAACATGCTCAGCGTGGGTTCGGTGCGCGCGCCGTGGATGTGTGCGTCGAGGAGGCGGGCCATCTCGGCCGCCATGTCCTCCACGGGCTGGCGGACGGTGGTGAGCTGGGGGCGGCAGGTGAGGGCGGCGGAGGAGTCGTCGAAGCCGACGACCGCCACGTCCTCGGGGATGCGCCGGCCGTGTTCCCGCAGAACCTGGCAGGCGCCCTGGGCCATCAGGTCGTTGGCCGCGAACACGGCGTCCAGGAGCGGGCGTTCGGCCAGCAGGTCGGTCATGGCGGCGACCCCGCTGTCCAGGGTGAAGCCGCCCTCGGCGACGGGGACGTGGGGGTGGCCGTGCCGGGCGAGGGTGTCGCGGAAACCGGCCAGCCGGTCCTGGCTCGCGGCGACCGCCAGTGGTCCGGTGATGGTGGCCGGCCGGTGGCAGCCCCGGGCGAGCAGGTGCTCGGCGGCGAGCCGGCCGCCGCGCCGGTGGTCCAGGTCCACGTAGCTGAGCGGGACCGGGCGGGAGGGGCGGGCGAAGAGCACCGCGGGAAGCCGGGCCTCGGCGAGGAGCGCGGGCAGCGGGTCGTCGGCGTGGCTGGAGACCACCAGCGCGCCGTCGGCTCGCCCCTGGCGCAGATACGTCAGTACCTCCCGGCGGGACTCGGGCGACTCGGCGAACATCAGCACCGGATGCACCGAGCGCGGCCGCAGGAATCCGACGATGCCTGCGACCACCCGTCCGAAGAAGGGGTCGGCGAACACCCGGGCGGCGAAGGCGGCCTGGGCGCCGTCCGAGGTGTCCCCGGCGCCGGACACCACGAGCGCCACGGTCTCGGCCCGCCGGGTGACCAGGGAGCGGGCGGCCCGGTTGGGTGCGTAACCGGTTCGCTCGATGGCCCGGCGGACCGATTCCTGGATCGCCGGGTCCACGTTGCGGACGCCGTTGACGACCCGGGACACGGTGGCCCGGGAGACCCCGGCCTCCCGGGCGACGTCCTCCAGCGTGGGGGCCTGTCTGCTCATGCCCCGCACCCTAACGGCCGGGCGGCGCGCGAGGATAGAGCGCTCTCCGCGAGGTTGCGGCCCCGCGGGGGCGGCCCTCAGGTCCGGTCGCGCACACGGACCTCCAGGGTCAGGGGCAGCTCGCCCGCCGAGCGGCCGGCCAGGACCTGGCACGGCCCCGGTTCGGTACGCCAGCCGCCCGCGTGGACGTCCCAGTGGCACAGGCTCCGGGCCGGGACACATACCCGTGCGACGACCGTCCCACCGGGCTCCGCGTGCACCGCCGTCCAGCCGGCGAGCCAGCGCTCGGGGTAGTCGACGGAGGTGGGTCCGGGGCGGTGGAGATAGACCTGGACGACTTCCCGGCCGGCGCGGTTTCCGGTGTTGCGCAGGCGCACGCCTACGGTGAGGTCCTCGCCGGCCGGTGTCTCGGGTGGCCCGGTCAGCTCCTCGTAGTCCCAGGTCGTGTAGCCCAGTCCGTGCCCGAACCAGTAGGCGGGGGCGCGTCGCGCGCGCAGCCAGCCACGGTGGCCGATGTGCACGCCCTCGTCGTAGGTCAGGCGGCCGGCCTCCGGCCGGGTGCGGGTGACGGGGGCGTCGGTGAGCCGGGCGGGCCAGGTGGTGGGCAGCCGTCCGCCCGGCTCGGTCCGGCCGAGGAGTACGTCGGCCAGGCCGCCGCCCGCCTCCTGGCCGGGGAACCAGGCCAGCAGCAGTGCGCCGACCTCGTCCCGCCAGGGCAGTTCCACGGGGCCGCCGCTGTTGACGACGGCCACGGTGTGCGGATTGGCCCGGGCGACGGCCCGGACCAGGGCGTCCTGGTCCGGGCCGAGCGCGAGGTGCGGACGGTCGCGGCCCTCGGCCTCGTCCTGTTCGCCGGTGCCGACGACCACTACGGCCGCGTCGGCCTCGCGGGCCGCCCGGGACGCGGCGGCCAGGGATTCGGTGCGGCCAGGGCCGTCGGGTGCGGCCCCGACGACGGTGGCCCGGCCGGTGCCGGGGGCGAGTTCGCGACGGGCGACGAGCAGCGCAGTGGTACCGGCGGTCAGCCGGGTGGTGACGGTCTGGGTGGGCGGGCTCACATGGATGACGGCGGGATCGTCCGTCGGGGTGGTGAACTCGCCGTCCAGGAGGGGGCGTCCATCGAGGTCGATGCCGAGGCGGCCGAACCCGGCGAGGCCGATGCGCCAGGTGCCGGAGGTCCGTGGGTGCAGGTGTGCGCTGATCTCCACCGTGTGCGCTCCGGGCGGCAAGGGTGGCTCCAACTGGCGTCCGCCACGGCGGTGTTCGGCGTGCAGTTCGGCTCCGGAGGCGTCGAGTATCCGCAAGCGCACGCCGGGGGCGGTGGTGATCGGGTCGGAGCAGAGGACCATGTCCAGGGGTGGCGGCGGCCCCTCCGGGGCGGGCCCGGGGACGTGGACGATCCGGGCCCGGCCGCGCAGGCCCGCCCGGATTCCGTCCAGGAGCGACACCTCGTCCTGGGGGAAGACCCCGGCACTGCCGCCGCCCTGGGTGCGGGTGCGGGCGGCGGGCGCGCCGATGACGGCGACCGTGCGCAGGCGCCCCGGGTCCAGGGGCAGGACGCCCCGGTTGGCCAGCAGGACGGTGCCGGCCGCGGCGGCCCGCCGGGCCAGGGCCCGTGCCCGCCGGGACCGCAGCGGGGGTCGGGTGGCGGGGTGCGGTCTGCCGAGCACGCCGCTCCAGGTGGCCAGCCGCAGCAGCCGGCGCACCTTGTCGTCCACCGCCGACTCCTCGACCTCACCCGCCTCCACGGCCCGCACCAGGGAATCGCCCCATTCCTCGGCGGGTCCCGGCATCTGCAGGTCGAGTCCGGCGCGTGCGGTGTCGCGGGTGCCGCGTACGGCGCCCCAGTCGGAGACGACGACGCCGTCGAAACCCCATTCGTCCTTCAGAGGTGTGGTCAACAGGGAGTGGGCGGTCATGGTGGTGCCGTTCACCTGGTTGTACCCGGCCATCACCAGCCGGACGCCGGCGGCCACCGCCGCCTCGAACGGCGCGAGATGGACCTCGCGCAGCGTCCGCTCGTCGATCCGCACGTCGACGGTCAGCCGGTCGGTCTCGGCGTCGTTCGCCACGAAGTGCTTGGCGGTCGCGGCGACGCCATGTGTCTGGATGCCCCGGACCAGGGCGGCCCCCATCCGGCCGGTCAGCAACGGGTCCTCCGAGAAGCACTCGAAGTGCCGGCCGGCCAGGGGGGTGCGGTGCAGATTGAGGTGGGGGGCGAGGACGACGTGCACACCCTTGCGCCGGGCCTCCGAGGCGAGGAGGCCGCCGACTTCCTCGACCAGGCGTTCGTCCCAGCTCGCGGCGAGCGCGGAGGCCGAGGGCAGCAGGACGGAGGTGTCCCGCTCGTCCCAGCCCTCCCCGCGCACCCCGGCCGGTCCGTCGGACAGCACCAACTGCCTCAGTCCGAGGTCTGGTTCCGCTGTCGTGCGCCAGGTCGTGGCGCCGGTGACCAGCCGTACCCTGGCCCGTAGGGTCAGTTTGTCGAGCAGCCGGTCGAGTTCGTCCTCGTCGGCCATCCCCACCTCCTGTTGTCGCCGGTCGCTCGGGTCAGTTGTAGACGCCGAACTCGTACAGCGAGTAGCCGTAGCCCGTGCCGCGGGCCGTACCCTCGATCCGGACGTAGCGGCCGCTACCGGTGACGTCGAGGTCGTCGACGCCGCCGTTGCCGTCCGTCACGGTGCGCACGGTCCGCCAGTTCTGCCCGTCGTCGGAGGTGCGCACCGTGTAGGCCTTCGCGTAGGAGGCCTCCCACAGCAGTTGGACGTGGCGGAAGGCGGTGCGGGTGCCGAGGTCGACCTGGATCCACTGGGGGTCGCTCCAGTCGCTGGCCCAGCGGGTGTTCTGGTCGCCGTCGACCGCGTTGGCCGCGGTGCACGGGCAGTCGCCGTAACTCGCCTGGAACGACGAGGCGGTGGCCGGTTTGCCGCGGGCGATGTTCGTGCCGCTCGGGGTGGGCGGCACCACCCGGACGGACCGGGTCTCGACGCCGACGTTGCCGTGCCCGTCGGTCAACTTCACATAGACCTTCCAGACCCCCGGCCGGTCGGGCGCGGTGACCTTGAGGCGGCCGCCGCCGAGGTTGGTGAAGGGCAGTGAGGCGAGGTTCTTGCTCTGGTCGATGTACATGCTGTTGTCGAGGACCTCGTAGGACAGCGCGTCCCCGTCCGGGTCGGTGGCCTTGACCGCGAGCGTCAGGTCCCGGCCGGCCGGCACCTTGCCCGGGTCGCCCTCGACGCTCAGGTCGGAGATGACGGGCGGGGTGTCGTCGTGCGAGGTGTCCCCGCCGTAGGCCCTCTTCACCGCGTAGTACGACAGCCGTTTCTGGCCCGCGGGCAGCAGGTTGAACCAGATGCCGCCGAAGTCGTACTCGGTGCCGTAGTGGAACATGGTGGCGCCGAGGGCGACGCCCTTGTGTCCGGTGACGCAGCCCCAGGCCCGGGTGTACCCGTCGGCCTTCGCCCGGTCGCTCGGCTCCAGCGGGACGCCGTTGGCGTCGTCGGGCACCTCCCACTCGCCGGCCGGTCCCGTCTCGGTGACGATGTAGGGCTTGGTGTAACCGCCCTGCTCCCAGGCCGACTTCACATCGCAGACGGCGTTGTAGGAGTTGACGGCGTACAGGTCGAGGTCGGGTGCGTTCTTCTTGAAGTACGGCCAGGCGCCGACCCAGGCGTCCGTGGAGGTGACCGGGTGGTTGGGGTCGACGGAGTGGATCTTCCTGGTGACGTCGTTGACGAAGGTGGTGTAGGCGTCGCGCTGCCGCTCCAGCTCGGCTCCGCTGTAGCAGTTCTGGAGCCCGAGCACCGACTCGTTGCCGACGTCCCACATGAGGACACCGGGGTTGTCCTTGTAGGTCTGCACCCACTTGGGGAACTCGTCCAGCATCTGGGTCTTGTAGGCGGTGTCGGTCACGTAGTCGACGCAGCCGCCGCTGCCGGGGCCGCCGCCGGGCTGCAGCCAGAAACCGGCGATGACCTTGATGCCGTGCGCGGCGGCGGAGTCGAACAACGGCTTGCTGGAGGCGTCGGTGCCCCAGGTGCGGATGGTGTTGACGCCCATGGAGTGCAGGTCGGGCAGATACCTCTCGGCATCGGCTATGGAGGGGCCCCAGGTCAGGCCCTTGATCTGGTACGGCTGTCCGTCCACGGTGAGCTGCCAGTTGCCCTGGCTTCCGGCGACCTTGACGACGCTGCCGGCCGCGTGGGCCTGTATGGGCGGCAGGACGGTGAGGGCGCCGACGGCCAGTGCTCCGGCGGTGAGGGGAGCGGCGAGGCGGCGCACGCGGGTGCGTGGTGGTGGGGTCATGGTGATGGGTTCTCCGTGTGGGGTGCGGGCGACGATGCGTGTGGGTGCGGAGGGGTGCCAGGGACTGTCGTCACCTTCATGTCGTCGCCCGAAGGGCGGGACAGACGGGAATGTGACGACGAGCCCTAGGGCAGGCGGTAGTCGGCGTCGAGTGCGGCGCCCGCCTCGGGGTGGGTCTCGTCGTAGCCGCGCGCGTCGCACTGGAGTCCGCCGACGATGCAGTGGTCGACCAGCGCCTTGAGGGTGGGGGCGTCCCAGGCGTTGAAGAAGTCGTAGTGGAAGCTGTGTCCCGAGCCGCTGGCCAGCCGCACCTGCGACATGTCCCCGTTGACCGGGAACGCCATCTTGAACTCGATCATGGGCAGCGCCACCGGGTGGTCGGCGGGGCACATGTTGTCGTTGGTGCCGGGCTTGACCACGGGGTAGGCCATGTGGCTCTTGTGGTCGGGGGTGTCCAGGTACTTGCCGTCCCAGCAACTGGGGGCCTGGAAGCGGATGTTGAGCTGGACGTCGGCCCGGTTTGGGCAGGTCGCCGGGAACTCGGTGTTGAAGTAGCTGTCGCCGCACTCCCAGCCCTCGACGAAGCCGGGGTGGTGACGGAAGTCGTCGGCGCTCTGCATGGGGTTGCCGACGACGAACCTCAGGCCCTTGGGGAAGGGCCGGACGCTGGTGTAGTCGGTGACGCCGGCCTTGTAGTAGATGACCTGCGGGCCGACGGGCAGGATCCGCCGGTCGCCGTTGTAGAGGGTGGGCATCCAGTAGCCCGACAGGTCTCCCGGCGCCTTGCATGTGGTGCCGCCCGCGCTCAGTGAGGCGGTCGTGCTGCCGGCGTTGGTGGTGGTGTTGCCCATGAACGTGTGGTCGTGGGACTTGCCCGGCTGCTGCGGGTAGACGATCGGGTCGTCGGGCTTGGTGTGGCTGACCGCGCAGTTGGCCTGGAACTCGTGGAAGTAGCGGTGCGGCGGGTTCTGCGTGGACGGGGTGACGCCGGTGACGGGTGGGACGGCGGGGATGTATCCGTCACCGTCGGGGTCCTCGGGCGAGGCGGCGGTCGACAGCGCCATGGTGTGGCCGGCGTGCACGGCTTCATCGGCGGACCGGGGCGTGGACGACGCCGACACGGTCGTGACGCCGAACGAGGCCAGCACGACGGCGGAGGTGACCAGCGCGCCCGAGAGGAGTTTCGATCTCCGTGACATGGGGGCTCCTCGGAGGGAGGGGTGGGGGTCGTACGGAGTTGGGCCTTGCGGGGGTGGGTCTCAGTGTGGGAGAGCGCTCTCCCATCGCTGGAGTGTTGGGGCGGCGACGGGAGGGTGTCAAGGGAGACGACCAAAGGATCAGCGGAGCCTGTCGCTCACTTCTCGAAGACAGGGCAGGCAATATGCCCGTAACTCAGGCGCGGGGCAGGGAAATTCGGCCGTAACACTTGACGCGTCGTTCAGGCCGATGAAGCATCCGACGTCGAGAGAGCGCTCCCCCGCCCCACTTCGTTCATTTCCTGAACAAGGAGAGCCGCGCATGCCCCCCTCCTCCCCCACCTCCCCCGCCTCCCCTTCCTCCGCCCCCGTCGGCCGCCGAACCGTGCTCGGCGCGGCGGCGGCCGCGGCCGCGGCGCCCGTGCTCGCCGGTGTGGCCACGCCCGCCCGGGCGGCCACCTCGGCGCGGAAGGCAGCCGCCGCCCTGCCCGGCGGAGGCGACCTCGGCCCGAACGTGCTCGTGTTCGACCCCAACACGCCCGGCATCCAGGCCAAGCTGGACCAGGTCTTCCACCAGCAGGAGTCGGCGCAGTTCGGCACCGGCCGGTACGCCCTGCTGTTCAAGCCCGGTACCTACAGCGGCCTGAACGCCCAGATCGGCTTCTACACCTCCATCGCGGGCCTCGGCCTGTCCCCCGACGACACGACGATCAACGGTGACGTCACGGTCGACGCGGGCTGGTTCAACGGCAACGCCACGCAGAACTTCTGGCGTTCGGCGGAGAACCTGGCCCTGGTGCCCGCCAACGGCACCAACCGGTGGGCGGTGGCCCAGGCGGCGCCCTTCCGTCGTATGCATGTGCGCGGTGGCCTCAACCTCGCCCCGAACGGCTACGGTTGGGCGAGTGGCGGCTACATCGCGGACAGCCGTATCGACGGTCAGGTCGGGCCGTACTCGCAACAGCAGTGGTACACCCGCGACAGTGTCGTCGGCGGCTGGGTCAACGGCGTGTGGAACATGGTGTTCTCCGGCGTCCAGGGCGCCCCGGCACAGAGCTTCCCCAACCCGCCGTACACCACGCTCGACACCACTCCGGTCTCGCGCGAGAAGCCGTTCCTGTACGTCAGCGGCAGCGAGTTCCGGGTCTTCCTGCCGGAGAAGCGGACGAACGCGCGCGGTGTCAGCTGGGGATCCGGCACGCCGCGGGGGACCTCCCTGCCGCTGTCGCAGTTCTACGTCGCCAAGCCGGGGGTCAGCGCGGCGACCCTCAACCAGGCGCTGGCCCAGGGGCTGCACCTGCTGCTGACGCCGGGCATCTACCACGTGGACCGGCCGCTCCAGGTCGACCGGGCCAACACCGTGGTCCTCGGGCTCGGTTACGCGACCCTCGTACCGGACAACGGGTCCACAGTGCTGAAGGTCGCCGACGTGGACGGGGTGCGGCTGGCCGGTTTCCTCATCGACGCGGGTCCGGTCAACTCCCCGACACTGCTGGAGGTCGGCCCGGCCGGCTCCACGACGGACCACTCCGCCAACCCCACCACCGTGCAGGACGTCTTCGTGCGCATCGGTGGCGCGGGCGCGGGCAAGGCGACCACCAGCATGGTCATCAACAGCCGGCACACCATCGTCGACCACACCTGGGTCTGGCGCGCCGATCACGGCACCGGGGTCGGCTGGGACACCAACCGCGCCGACTACGGCGTCGTGGTCAACGGCGACGACGTGCTGTGCACCGGCCTGTTCGTGGAGCACTTCAACAAGTACGACGTGCAGTGGAACGGCCAGCGCGGCCGCACGATCTTCTTCCAGAACGAGAAGGCGTACGACGCCCCGAACCAGGCCGCCATCCAGAACGGCTCGGTCAAGGGGTACGCGGCCTACAAGGTGGGCGACGGAGTCACCGTGCACGAGGGCTGGGGTCTTGGCAGTTACTGCTACTACAACGTCGCCCCTTCGATCGTGCAGCACCACGGCTTCGCCGCCCCGAACCGGCCGGGCGTGAAGTTCCACGACCTGCTGGTGGTCTCGCTCGGTGGCAACGGCCAGTACGAGCACGTGATCAACGACACGGGGGCACCGACCTCGGGCACGTCCACGACGCCCTCCACGGTGGTGTCGTACCCCTGACCCCGGTGCCGGCGCGTGGCCCGGGGCCGTACCGCTTCACACGCGGTGGCCCTGGGCCGCCAACCACCGGTGCACGCATTCCTTGTCCGCCGGGGTGATCCGGGCGGGGCCGTGGATCCACGGTCCCTCGTCGTCGTTGAAGCCGGTGTCCGTGACCCGTGCCGTCACCCAGGTGGCCAGGTCCTGCGCGGCGTCATCGGACAGCGAGCCGTCGCGCCAACCCTGCCGGGCCCGGCGGGCGGCGTCGGGATCGTGGCGCTCCGTCTCCGCGAGCCAGACGGGCACCAGCCGGTCGACGACCTGCCGGTCGGTCCGGGACGTGTCCTGCCGGTCGGGTGCTGTCATACCGGGCCGGGTTTCCAGCCCACCGGCGACGACACATGGGCGCGGCGCCGGCGTGGCGACCGCCCGCGCCGCGCCCGGAGGGCCGCGAGGGGGCAGCCCTGGACCGGGTTCCCCGCGGTGTCTGCCGTGGAGGTGTTCACAGCGCCAGCGTGATCGCGGCGCCGATGCCGCCCAGTCCGAGGGCGACCGCCGCCTCGGCCCAACCGCCCCTGCCCCAGGGGAAGAACCGGTCGACCGCGAGGCGGCCAGGGCCGATGGCGGCGACGGCCAGCGCGACCACGGCGATGCAGACGTTGTACTCCACACCGCCGTGCTCGTCCCACAGTCCGTGGCCGGCGGTGACGGTCACCATGGCGTTGATCATCACGCCGATCAGGGCGGCGGCCGCCAGCGGAGTCAGCAGTCCGAGGGCCAGACCGAGGCCGCCGAGGAATTCGGACAGGCCGCCTATCAGGGCGAAGACCTTTCCCGGGTGGAAGCCGAGCCCGCCGAAGGCGCGGCCGGTCGCGGTCAGACCGGAGCCGCCGAAGATGCCGAAGAGTTTCTGGGCCCCGTGCGCCGCCATGAACAGTCCGAAGGTCAGTCGCAGGAGCAACAGGCCCCAGTCGGCGGCCGCCCGGGGCGTGGTGGTGCTACTCGCCCTTGAGTCCACAGAGCTCTGCGAGCGGTACGGAAAGCGTGGTGATTCCATGGCAATGCTCCGTCGCACGAACCGGAACAGGCGCTACCCCGCTCCCGATCCTTCCGCAGCGACCATGATCATGCATCTGGGGCGGTGCCGTGTCCCCGGCGGTAGCCTGCTCCTGAGGGCAGCCATGGCCGAGCAGGTACGCATCCGGCTTCTCGGCGGCTTCGCCGTGGCGGTCGACGACCGCCCGGTGGCCGCCGGGGTGTGGCGCCTGCGCAAGGCCCGGAGCCTGCTGAAGCTGCTCTCCCTTGCGCCCGGCCACCGTATGCACCGCGAGCGGGTCTACGACGTTCTGTGGCCGGACCTCGACCGGACGGCCGCGGCCAACAACCTGCACCAGGTGCTGCACGCGGCGCGGCGCGCGCTGGCCACCGCCGGAGCCGTGGGCGAGTTCGTCGTCCTCCGCGACGACATGGTGCTGCTCGGCCCCGACGGTGGTGTCCTGATCGACCTGGACGTGTTCGACGACACGGCCCGGCGGGCCTGCGCGGGCGGGGCGAGCGTCGACTACCGGGCGGCGCTCGCCCTGGCCGGGCCGGGACTCCTGCCGGAGGACCGCTACGAGCCCTGGGTGAGCGAGGCGGCCGGGGAACTGCGGACGCGGTGCGCGACGCTGCGGCTGGGACTGGGCGAGGCGCTGGAGCGAGACGACCACGCGGACGAGGCCGTCGAGGTGCTGCGGGCACTGGTCGCCGAGGACCCGCTGCACGAGCCCGGGCACCGGGCCCTGATGCGGGTGCTGGCCGGCGCCGGCAGAGCCCGGGAGGCGCTGGCCGACTACGAGCGTCTGCGGGACGCGGTGCGCGAGGACACCGGCGCCGACCCGGACCCGCACACCCGTGGCCTCTACCGTGCGCTGCTGGCCGAGTCGGTCGAGGCCCCGGAGCCGCGGGCGAGAACCCCACTGCGCCGGTTGCCCGTTCCGGCGACGGAGCTGATCGGCCGGGAGCGCGAGACGGCCGAGGTGGAGGAGTTGCTCGCGCGGGGCGGGCTGGTCACGCTCACCGGCGCCGGCGGCTGTGGCAAGACCCGGCTCGCACTGGGCGTGGCGGCCCGTCGGGGCGGCGACTTCCGGGACGGGGCCTGCTTCGTGGACCTCGCCGGGCTGGCGGAACCCGACCTGCTGACCGAGGCGGTCGCGGCGGCCCTGGAACTGCGTCTTCCGGCGTTCGGTGGCGGCCGGGAGGCCCTGCTCGCTCGGCTCGGCGACCGGGAGGCCCTGCTGGTACTGGACAATTGCGAGCATCTGATCGACGCGTGCGCCGCGCTGGCGTCGCAGGTAGTCGCCCGCTGTCCGGGCGTCCTCGTCCTCGCGACCAGCCGGGAGGCGCTGCGCTCGTACGGGGAACGGACGTTCCGGGTGCCCTCGCTGAGCCTGCCGGACCCGCGCCGGCTGCCGTCCGTGCCGGAACTGGGCCGCTTCGCCTCGGTCCGGCTGTTCGTGGAGCGGGCCGCCGACGTGGCCCCGGGGTTCCGGCTCACCAGCGAGAACGCGGCCGCCGTCGCGCAGATCTGCTTCCGGCTCGACGGCATGCCGCTGGCCCTGGAGCTCGCGGCGGCCCGGGTGAGCGTGCTGGCCCCGCGGCAGATCGCCGACCGTCTCGACGACACCCTGTCGCTGCTCGGGCGGGGCAGCCGACGCGGTGCGACCCGGCAGGAGACCCTCCTGGCCACGCTGGAGTGGAGCCATCGGCTGCTCGACGAGGAGGAACGGCGGCTGTTTCGCCGGCTCGCGGTCTTCGCGGGCGGTTTCTCCCTCGCCGCGGCCGAGGAGGTGGGCGGGGACGGCCCGCGCGGCACACCGGTGCTGGACCTGCTCGGCCGGCTGGCCGACAAGTCCCTGGTGGGAGTGGAGCCCCGGCGGGACGAGGTCCGCTACCGGCTGCTGGAGACGGTCCGGCAGTACGCGGCGGAGCGTCTGCGGGCCGCCGGGGAACTGGCGGCCGCCGAGGCGGGGCACCGGCGTTTCTACCTGGCGCTCGCCGAGGCCCGGGACCGCGAACAGCCCACCGGGGTGTCGGGGGCGGCGTCCCTGGAATTGGAGGCCGACTACGGCAACCTCCGCGCCGCACTGCGCTCCCTGCTGCGCCACGAACCGGAGAGCGCCTTGCGGCTGGCCGTCGCCCTGCGGTCGTACTGGCCCGAGCGCGGCCGCCTGGCCGAGGGCCGGCGATGGCTGGACGACACCCTGGCCGCCGCGCCGGAGTCCTCCCCCGAACGGGCCAGGGCCCTGATGGGACGGGCCGTGCTGGCGATCCGGCTCGGGGACGGGTCCGAGCTGGAGGAGATCGCCGAGCAGATCGTCGGCATCCACCGGCGCCGGCCGGATCCGGCGGCGCTGGCGTACGTCCACTGCCAGCAGGCGGTCCTGCTCTGGATGCGCGGCTCCTGGGACGGCGCGCGTGCCGCCCTGGACCGGGCCCGCGTCCTGGCCCGAGAGGCGGGCGAACCGTCGGTGCTCGCCGTCGCGGCGCATCTGGACGGCGTGTGGGCGGTCTGCCGCGGCGAGGGCGCGATGGCCCGGAAGGCCTGTGCGGAGGGCCTGCGGCTGCTGGAAGCGGTCGGCGTGGAGCGAGGTCCGTTCTTCCCGGTGATGACGCCGGGTTACTCGGTGGAGGACGGCGGGGACCCGGTGTCGCTGTTCTTCGAGGAGACGGTGCTCGCCGGCCGTACGGTCGGGACGTCCCGGGCCCGTGGCTATCTGCTGGCGAATCTCGCGTGGGCGAGCCGACTCGACGGCGACACCGCCGCCGCCACCGCGGCGGCCGAAGACGCCGTGGACCGGTTCCGCGCGCTCGACGACCCGCACGGCGAGTCGCTGGCCCTCAATGTCCTGGGCAACATCCGTCGCGGGCACGGCGACCTCGACGGGGCGCGCACATGCCTGGACGCGGCTCTGGCGCTCAGGCGACGGCTCGGGGACCGCCGCGAGGAGGGCATCACCCGCGGTTGCCTGGGCCTGCTCCGGCTGGCCGGCGGGGACACCGCCGGCGCGGAGGCGGCCCTCGCGGGCGTCCTCGCGGATTTCGAGGAGGCCGACGACATCCCCGGCGTCACCAACAGCCTGCTCCACCTCGGGCTGGTCGCCCGGGCCGCCGGTGACACGGAACGGGCGCGCACCCTCCTGGCCCGGGCCCGGCGCCTGGAACACGTCGCGGGATCGACCTCGGCCGCCGGCTGGGTCGCCCTGCTGCTGGCGTGGCAGCAGCGGCAGGCGGGCGCGCGCGAGCAGGCGAGGGCCGCGGCGGCGTGTGCTGGTGACCTCTTCGCCCGGCTGGGCGACGTCCGGGGCCCGGCCGTCCTGCGGCGCACGATGGGCGGCGGACCCGCCTGATACGCGGCTGCTGAGTGAGTGCTAAGCGGCCGCGCCTACCGTCACGGATGTCGGTGCACGCCACTCACACCAAGGAGCCGATCATGTCGATCGACACGGCGAAGGGCATCCTCGGGGACGCGACCGTCGCCGAGCTGGAGGCGGGCCTGCGCGGCACCGTCGTCCGTCCCGACGACCCGGGCTACGACCAGGCCCGTGCCGTCTGGAACGCCGCCCACGACAAACACCCGGCGCTGGTCGTGCGGTGCGCCGGGACCGCGGACGTCATCCGCGCCGTCGAGTTCGCGCGCAGCCAGGACCTGCTCGTCGCCGTGCGCGGCGGGGCCCACAGCATCGCCGGGTTCTCGACCTGCGACGACGGCATCGTCATCGACCTGTCGGCCATGAAGGGCGCCGTCGTCGATCCCGTGCGGCGCCGGGTGGTCGCGCAGGCCGGTCTGACCTGGGGAGAACTCGATCATGAGACCCAGGCGTTCGGCCTCGCCGTGACCGGTGGGCTGATCTCCACGACCGGGATCGCCGGATTCACGCTCGGCGGCGGAGTGGGCTGGCTGCTCCGCCGCCACGGTCTGGCCTCGGACAACGTGACGGCCGTCGAGGTCGTCACCGCGGACGGCCGGGTGGTGCGCGCGGATCCGCACGAACACGCCGAACTGTTCTGGGCGCTGCGAGGTGGCGGCGGCAACTTCGGGATCGTGACCTCGTTCGAGTACCGGCTGCACCCGGTGGGACCGCAGGTCCTGGCCGGCCTGATCGTCTACCCCCTGGAACAGGCCCGGCAGGTGATCACGGGGTGGCGTGAGCGGATCGGGGACATGCCCGACGAGCTGACGACACTCGTCAACCTGACCACGGCGCCTCCCGTGCCCTTCCTGCCCCCGGAGGTCCACGGCACCCGCGTCGCGGTGCTGGCCGGGATGTACGCGGGTGACCCGGCCACCGGCGAGGCCGCCGTCGGCCCGCTGCGGACCCTGGGCACACCGATCGCCGACGTCATGGGCCCCGTTCCGTACACGGGGATGCAGTCCATGCTCGACCCGCTGTGGGCGGCCGGTGCCCACAACTACTTCACGTCGGCCTTCATCGAGCCGTCCGACGAGGCGCTCGACGCCGTGCTGCGCCGCCATCTGACGACGCCCACGCCCTTCAGCGAGCTGCATCTGCACCAGTTGGGTGGTGCGTTCGCCCGCGTGCCGGCCGCGGCCTCCGCCTTCAGTCAGCGGGATGCGAGCGTGCTGTGCAACGTGGTCGCGCGATCGGCCGACGCGGCGGGTTTCGAGACACATGTGGCCTGGGCCCGCGAGACCCGCGCGGAGATCGCGCGGCACGGCGGCGGAACCGTGTACGTCAACTTCACCGGTGAAGCCGCCGAGGACAAGGTGCGGGCCGCCTACCCCGACGAGGTGCGCGAACGGCTCGTGCGGGTCAAGGACAGGTACGACCCCACCAACATGTTCCGGCTCAACCAGAACATCCGGCCCTCGAACGCGGCGGGAGACCGGCTCCCCTGAGTCCCGGGCCGCGACCGGGTCAGAGAGCCGCCTCGTCGAACAGGGCGAGCACGTCGGGTTCCGCGGTGGCGTCCAGGGTCTGTTCGGCCCAGATCACCTTGCCCTGCGCTGCGTAGCGGGTGCCCCAGCTGGTCGCGAACTGGGAGACGAGGAACAGGCCCCGGCCGCCTTCGTCCGTGCCGGCCGCGCGCCGCAGGCGCGGTGAGGTGTTGCTGCCGTCCGACACCTCACACACGAGGGTGGCGCCCAGCAGCAGCCTGACGCGCACGGGCGGGGCGCCGTAGCGGATGGCGTTGGTGAGCAGTTCGCTGAGGATCAGTTCCGTGGCGAACGTCTTGTCCTCCAGCCCCCATTCGACGAGCCGCCGGCTCACCTCCTGGCGCGTGCGGGACACGGCCGTCGGCTCGGACGGGACGTCCCAGGTCGCGACCCTGGACGGATCGAGCAGCCGGGTCCGGGCGACCAGCAGTGCCACGTCGTCGCCGGGGTGTTCGGGCAGCATCGTCTCCACGACGGCCCGGCAGGTCTCCTCCGGTGTCGCGCCGGAGTGGGCGACGGTGGACCGCAGCAGCTCCAGGCCCTCGTCGATGTCCCGTCCGCTGTTCTCGATCAGGCCGTCGGTGAACAGGACGAGCCAGCTGCCCTGCGCCAGCTCCAGTTCACCGGTGGCGAAGGGGTGGCCGCCCACTCCGAGGGGCGGGGCCAGTGGGAGGTCGGGAAAGGTCACGTTCCCCTCGGGATCGACCACGGCGGGCGCGAGGTGCCCGGCGCGGGCGAGGGCGCAATGTCCGTTCACCGGGTCGTAGATGGCGTAGAGGCAGGTCGCCCCGGTCAGCGGCGCGCGGTCCTCGTCTGTGGGGGCCGTCTGGTTGTCGAGCCGCGTCACCATCTCGTCGAGGTGCCCGAGCAGTTCGTCCGGGGGCAGGTCCAGGGAGGAGAAGTTCAGCACGGCCGTCCGCAGCCGTCCCATGGTCACCGCCGCCTGCAGGCCGTGACCGACGATGTCGCCGACGACGAGGGCGATCCGGAAACCGGGCAACGGGATGACGTCGAACCAGTCGCCGCCCACCCCGGACTGCGCCGACAGATAGCGTGAGGCGATCTCCAGGGCGTCCTGTTCCGGGAGGTTGCGGGGCAGCAGGTTGCGCTGCAGGCTCACGGCCATCGCGTGCTCGCGGGAGTAGCGGCGCGCGTTGTCGATCGCGACGGCCGCCCGGGCCACGAGTTCCTCGGCCACGGCGACGTCTTCCGCCTCGAACCGGGGAGAGTCCGCGCCGCGCCAGAAGTTGACCATGCCGAGGACCACCCCGCGGGCGCGCAGCGGCACGGTGATCAAGGAGTGGATGCCGTAGTCCAGGGCCTCCAAGGCCCCCTCGGGGTCCTGGGCGCGCCAGTCCTGGGCGGTGTGCAGGTCCGGCACCAGGACAGCCGTGCCGCGGCGCAGCGCCGCCGTCATGGGTGTGTCCGACATGACGAACCGGATCAGGTCTCCGACCGGTTGCAGGGGGTGCCCAGGGCGGGCGGCGACCAGCGCGGTGCGCCGCATCTGGCGTACCGCGCCGGTGGGCTCCTCGCCGCGCAGCACCAGGTCGAGGAGTTCCACGGTGACGATGTCGGCCATGCGCGGGACCGCGACCTCGGCGAGTTCCTCGGCCGTGCGCCGCATGTCGAGTGTGGTGCCGATCCGCATTCCGGCCTCGTACAGGAAGGACAACCGGCCCCGTGCCAGCTCGGCCTGTCCGGTCAGGGCCCTGAGCTCGGTCGTGTCGCGGAAGGTGGCGACCAGTCCGCCGGCGGAGGACGCGATGATCCGGGTGTTCACCGCCAGCAGTCGGCCCCCCGCGTGCACCACCTCGTCGGTGGCGGCTTCGTCCGACAACAGCAGGTGGGTCGGACCGGGGCCCAGCCCCAGGTCCGTCACGCGCCGCCGGTCGGCGTCCGGGGGGAGGTCCAGCAGCCGCCGTGCCTCGTCGTTGGCGAGCAGTACGCATCCGTCACCGTCGATGATCAGGACGCCCTCGCGCACCGCGTGCAGCACGGCGTCCTGGTGTTCGTACATCCGGGTCATCTCGGCCGGGCCGAGCCCGTGGGTCTGCCGCAGCAGCCGCCGGCTGACGAGGGCCGTGCCGCCGGTGGCCACCAGGAGCGCGCCCGCGGCCGCTCCGAACAGCATCGGCAGTTGCTGGTCGAGTACGCCGGCCACGTTGGCGTACCGGATCCCGGCGCTGACCATGCCGGTCACGCGCCTGCTGGCGTCCAGCACGGGTACGACCGAGCGCACGGCTCCGGACGGCTTGCCGCGGAACGACTCCGTGAACGTCTCCCCCGCGGCGGCCCGGCCGACGCCTTGGGCCTTCTTGCCGATCAGAGCGGGGTCGGAGTCGGCGAGCCGGACGCCGTGGCGGTCGAGCACGCTGATGAAATCGACGCCCGCGGCCTTCCCCGCCTGCTCCACCGACGCCTGCAGCGCCGCGGTCGGTTTCTGCGGGCTCACGGCGAGTTCCGTGCCGGGCGCGTGGGCGAACGCCTCCGCCGCGGCCAGCGAGCGCTCCCTGGCGTCGCGCTCGGCGTCGTAGCGGCCCTGGACGACCAGGGCGGCGGCCGCCACCGCGACCAGGACCAGCACGATGAGGGCCTGGAGGAGGAAGACCTGCGCGGCCAGAGTGCGGACGCTCAGGGACGGCGAAAAGCGGCGTCCGAGTGCCGACCGGGGCCCTTGCCGACGGGACGGACCGGGTGGCCGCCGGGTGCCGGGAGGCGGCGCCGCTCTCGCCCTTGTCCGGCGGGAACGTCCGCTCATGTCCCTTTTCTAGCACTGGGGCTCCCTGCTCGGCGACCGCTGTGCCCCCGTCGGGCCCGGAGCAGGTCTTACGGTCCGGTGACGCGGCGGCCGGATGGCGGTGGACGGGCCCCGTGCCGCTCTAGCGTGAGGCGCATGCGCGTACTGGTCACCGGCGGTGCCGGGTTCATCGGGTCCCATGTCGTCGAGGCACTGCGGGAGGGCGGTCACGAGCCGCTCGTCTTCGACGTCGGGGAGGACCCCGCAGCGGACGTGCGGGACACCGACGCGGTCGCCGCGGCGCTGGCCGGGGTGGACGCCGTCTGCCATCAGGCGGCGATGGTCGGGCTCGGCAACGGTGTCGCCGACGCGGCGGAGTACGTCTCGCGCAACGATCTGGGCACGGCCGTGCTGCTCGCCGCCATGGCGGACGCGGGGGTGCGGCGCCTCGTGCTGGCCGGGTCGATGGTCGTCTACGGGGAGGGGCGGTACGAGTGCCGGGCGCACGGTGTCGTACGGCCCGGGCCGCGGGCCGTGACCGACCTCGAAGCGGGCGCGTTCGAGCCGCGGTGCCCCCGGTGCGGGCTGGACCTGGCGCCCGGTCTGGTCGGTGAGGACGCCCCCGCCGATCCCCGCAACGTGTACGCGACCACCAAGCTGGCGCAGGAGCACCTGTCCGCCGTGTGGGCGCGCTGCACGGGCGGGTCGGCGGTGGCCTTGCGCTACCACAACGTGTACGGACCCCGGATGCCCCGCGACACCCCCTACGCCGGGGTCGCCTCCCTCTTCCGCTCCGCGCTTGCCCGGGGCGAGGCGCCCCGGGTGTTCGAGGACGGGTTGCAGAGGCGGGATTTCGTACATGTGCGGGACGTGGCCGCGGCGAACGTGGCGGCGCTGGAGGCACCGGCCGCGCCGGGCGCCCTCACGGCGTACAACACGGGCAGCGGTGAGCCCCGCACGGTCGGCGAGATGGCGGCGGAGCTGGCCGTCGCGTGCGGCGGCCCGCGCCCCGTCGTCACCGGTGAGTACCGGCTCGGCGACGTACGCCACATCACCGCCGACTCGACCCGCCTGAGAGCCGCCCTCGGCTGGCGCCCACGCGTCACCTTCACAGCAGGCATGCGTGAGTTCGCCCAGGAAGAGGGACCGCGGGGGGCGTGATGCCGCGCGGACCGGGGCGGCGGCGCACCCGGGTCCGCGGCGGGGGCCCGCCGCGGACCGGGACGGGACATGTGCGGTGGGCGGCGGCCGCCCTGGGGCTCAGGGGGCCGCCGGGAGGGTCACCTCGAAGCGGCAGCCGCCGGGGATGTTACGGACGGTGGCCCGGCCCCGGTGGGCCTCCACGATGCCCCGCACGATGGCGAGGCCCAGGCCGGCGCCGGCCGGGGGTGTCCGGGCGTCGGTGCCGCGCCAGCCGGTGTCGAAGACGCGCGAGAGGTCCTCCTCGGGAATGCCCCCGCAACCGTCGGTGACGGACAGCGTCACGCCCTCGTCGGTGCGTTCCGCCGCGACCGCCACCGTGCCGTCGGGCGGGGTCCGGCGGATGGCGTTGACCAGCAGGTTGCCGAGCACCCGGCTCATCTCCTTGCCGTCCACCTCCACGGGCAGCGGCTCGACCCGGTCGCCCACGAGCCGTACCCCTTGTTGCCGGGCGAGCGGGTCGGCGCCCGCGAGCGCGTCGCCGACCAGGTCGTACAGCGAGATCCGGGAGGGGCTCAGCGGAAGGGTGCCGGCGTGGATGCGGGAGAGTTCGAACAGATCGCCGACCATGTCGTTGAGCCGCTCGACCTCGGTGCGCATCTGCCGGAGATAGCGGGCGGGATCGGCGGCCACGCCGTCCTCCAGCGCCTCGGACATGGCCCGCAGGCCGGCCAGCGGGGTGCGCAGGTCGTGCGAGATCCACGCGACCAGCTCACGCCTGGACGTCTCCAACGCCCTCTCCCGCTCCCGCGACGCGGCGAGTCTGGCGCTGGTAGCGGCCAACTGGCGGCTGAGCGCGGCCAGTTCGGCGGTGGCCGGCGCCGCCGGGGCGGCGAACTCCCCGCCGTCACCGAAGTGGCGTGCGGCCTCGGCGAGTTCATGGCTGCGGGCGACGACCCAGCGGCCGAGCAGCAGCGCGGTGGCCAGCGAGACGACGGTCGCCATCGCGACGACGGTCGTGACGACGGACAGGTCGTGCGGGGACAGGAACATCGCCCAGGCGACGGCGAGGGTGCCGGCGAGCATCGCCACGACCCCGACGGCCGCGACCACGGTGAGCGAGGCGGTGAGCGAGCGGCGCCGGATCAGCCGCAGCACACCCGCTCCGGCGAGGCCGCTGGCGGCGGCGCCGGCGAAGGCGTACAGGGCGATGAGGAGGGTGTCGCGCATGTTCAGTCCACCGCCCCGGTGGGTTCGAAGCGGTAGCCGACGCCCCACACCGTCTGGATCAGACGGGGGCGGGCCGGGTCGTCCTCGACCTTGCCGCGCAGCCGGCGGACATGGACGGTGACGGTCGACAGGTCGCCGAAGTCCCACCCCCAGACCTCGCGCATCAGGTCCTCGCGGGCGAACGCCCGGCCCGGATGCCGCATGAAGAAGGCGAGCAGGTCGAACTCCCGCAGGGTGAGCGCCAGTTCAACGCCCTCCTTGGTGGCCCGGCGACCCTCGACGTCGACGCGCAGACCCGCCGCCGCCAGCCGGGGGCCCGGGGCGGCGGGACGGCTGCGGCGCAGCACCGACTCCACCCGCAGGACGAGTTCGCGGGGACTGAAGGGCTTGGTGACATAGTCGTCGGCACCCACCTCCAGGCCCAGGATGCGGTCGTCCTCGTCGCCGCGGGCGGTGAGCATGATGACCGGTACGGGTCCGCGGTCGCGCATCCGCCGGCAGACCTCCAGACCGTCCATGCCGGGCAGCATCAGGTCCAGCACCACGAGGTCGGGCCGGTGCGCCGCGGCGCGGGTGAGGGCCGTCGGGCCGTCGTCGGCACGGTCGACGACATAGCCGGCGCGGTGCAGGTATCCGGTGACGACCTCGGCGACGGTGGGATCGTCGTCGACGACCAGCACCCGGGCCGCCCCGTCGGCGGCTTCGGCCCGGTGGGAGTCGTAGGGCTCTTGCATGCCCCCAGCCTCGCACCGCCCACTGCCCGGTGCCGGACCGGTGGGTACGGCGTCCGCGTTTCGTAAGAAGCTCCCACCCTTTATGTCCGATTCCGGTTCGTAGGGTGAGACCGTGACGACCACTTCATCACGGATCGACGTGGTGCTCCCCTGCCTGAACGAGGCCGAGGCCCTGCCCTGGGTGCTCGCCCGGATCCCGGCCGGCTGGCGCGCCATCGTCGTCGACAACGGTTCCACCGACGGCTCCGCCGGGATCGCCCGCGCACTCGGCGCCACGGTGGTGCGCGAGCCGCGGCGCGGCTTCGGCGCCGCCTGCCATGCCGGGCTGACCGCGGCCACCGCGGACATCGTGTGCTTCTGCGACTGCGACGCCTCCCTCGACCCAGGACTGCTCGTGCCCTTCGTCGGCGAGGTCCGCCGGGGCGTGGCGGATCTGGTCCTCGGCCGCCGTCGCCCGCGCGGCCGGGGTGCCTGGCCGGCACACGCCCGGGCCGGAAACCTCGTACTGGCCCGGATGCTGAGCCGTCGCACCGGCCTGCGCCTGCACGACCTCGGACCGCTGCGGGCCGCGCGCCGCGAGGCACTCCTCGCGCTGGGCCTGACCGACCGGCGCAGCGGCTATCCGCTGCAGATGGTCGTGCGCGCGGCCGACGCCGGGTGGCGCGTCACCGAACACGACGTGCCCTATCTGCCGCGCACCGGCGCCTCGAAGGTGACGGGCACCTGGCGGGGCACCTGGCAGGCGGTCCGGGACATGAGCCGCGTCCTGGCCGAGGCACCGGCTTCGCACGCCGCCCCGGCCGAGCGGAGGGCGCTACGGTGACCACACTTCTCGTCATCGCCAAGGAGCCTCGCCCCGGACGGGTCAAGACACGGCTCACCCCGCCCTTCAGCCCGCGGGAGGCGGCGGATCTGGCGCGGGCGGCTCTCGCCGACACTCTGTACGCCGTGGCGGCTGCGCCGGCGTCCCGCCGCGTCCTCGTCCTGGACGGGGCCCCGGGGCCGTGGCTGCCGCCCGGCTTCGAGGTCGTGCCGCAGTGCCCGGGCAGCCTGGACGAGCGGTTGGCGGACGCCTTCGCGCACTGTCGCGGACCGGCCCTGCTGATCGGCATGGACACCCCGCAGGTGACCCCCGAGCTGCTCACGGTCGACCTGGCGGCCGGTGAGGCGTGTCTCGGCCCGGCGGAGGACGGCGGGTTCTGGGCGCTGGGTCTGGCCGAACCCGATCCGGAACTGCTGCGCGGTGTGCCCATGTCGACGCCCCTGACCGGGGCCGCGCAGCGGGCGCGTCTGGTCGCCGCCGGGCTGCGGGTGCGTGAACTGCCCCGGCTGCGGGACGTCGACGTCGCCGCCGACGCCCGTGCCGTGGCCGCTCTCGCCCCGCACGGCCGATTCGCCGCGTGCCTGGCACGCCACACCTCGGCCACGAGCCGATGAGCGGCGCGTCGCGCGTCGGCCGCCCCTCGACGAGCAGCGGCACGTCGTCCCTCGGCCCCCAGGCGACGGGCGGCCGGCCGCACATGGACCGGCAGGTGATGAGTGGCCCGCCCACCACCCGGCTCGCCTGGGCGGCCGCGGACCCGTACACCAGCGCGCTGCGCAGCGGCCGGGGCCCGTTGTTCCTGCGCCGGGCCGACGGCTGGTTGCTGCCGCTGGAGGTGGAGCGCTGGTGCGCGCGGGCCGATCCGGTCGACCGGGAAGTGCTGGACCGCTGTGAGGGCGCCGTCCTCGACGTCGGCTGCGGGCCGGGCCGGCTGGTGGCGGAACTCGCCGCCCGGGGCCGGACCGTGCTCGGCATCGACGTCAGCGACGCCGCCGTCGAGCACACCGCCGACCGTCTGGGCTCGGCCCGGTGCGAGCGGGGCCGGGAGCGCGGAGACGGGCGGGCACTGCACCGTTCGGTCTTCGAGCCGCTGCCCGGCGAGGGCCGCTGGGACACCGTGCTGCTCATGGACGGCAACATCGGCATCGGCGGCGACCCGGCCGCCCTGCTGGAGCGGGTGGCCCACCTGTTGCGGCCCGGTGGGCTGCTGATCGCCGAGACCCTGCCCGTGGACGTCGACGAACGCGCGCACGTCCAGGTCGTCGACGTCGTCGACGGCGCCCGTGGCACCGGCCGGCCCTTCGCCTGGGCCCGTCTGGGCACGCCGGCCCTGCTGCGGTACGCGAGCGGGGCCGGCCTGCGGGCCGTGACTCAGTGGGAGACCGGCGGCCGGTGTTTCGCCGCCTTGCGTGCCCGGAGCGCGAGCAGCAGTGCCGAGCCGCCGAAGAGTACGGCGGTGATCAGCAGCCAGCGGGCGAGGAAGCCGTCCGGGGACAGCCCGGTCGCCGCCCGGTAGCGCTCGCTCACCATGCCGCTGATCAGCGGGAACCACACCAGCAGGAGCAGCAGGGACAGCGCGGCCGGTACCCGGACGTACGGGGTCAGGTCGCGCCGCCCGGCCGTGTCGAGACCGTGGGTGACCGCCCGGTCGGCCACGCTGTACAGCGGCAGCAGCACCAGGTCGTGCAGCAGCGCGGCGCCCACGATCCACAGGGCGACGCCGAACCAGTCCCCGGCGAGCAGCCTTACGGCCGCGTAGCCGGCGAGGGCGAAGGAGCAGGCGAGCAGCAGCAGTTGGAGCGGGCTGCCGAGGGGCGGAAGTCGACGGGGCATCACAGGTCTCCGAAGGTCAGTCGCGCCACCCACTTGGTGTTCAGCACACCGGGGGCGGCGGGCACGATGATCCGCGCCGGGTAGCCGTGGTCGGGCGACAGGTCCTCGCCGTTGACCTGGAGGGCGAGCAGGGAGCGCGGGTCGGCCACCTGGTTGGCGCGCAGCGCGGCGCGACGGAAGGCACCGTGGCGTTGCAGGGACTCCACCAAGACGTCCGGCGGGTCACCGTCATGGCCGACGAGCGCCGCGAGGTCGCGCAGTCGTACCCCGCGCCACCACTGGTCGGCGGTCGACCAGCCCTCCACGCAGGCGATGGGCAGCGACGAGCTGTGGAGCGGAAGCCCCAGCAGGTCGGCGCGGGTGAGGCGGACGGTTCCGGTGCGGCCGCCGACGACGAGCCGCCAGGCGTCCGCGTGGGTGTCGGCCGGGGTGATCCCGGCGTAACCGGCCGTCTTGTTGATCTGGAAGCCGTTGGGGCCGCCGCCAGGGTCGGCCGTGCCGTGCGGCGCGAGCAGGGCCGTACGGCGGAAGGGGCCGCCCAGACTCTGTCCGACGGTGGTCAGGAACAGCAGCAGCGAAGCGCCGCCGACCATCCCGAGCGCGCCGCGCCGCGAGACGGTGGGCGGCGCGGGGCGGGGGGAGACCAGGTCGTCCTCGACCAGCTCGGCCGCCTCGGCCGGCCGAGTCGTCTCGGTCGCCTCGGCCGAATGGCGCCGGACCGTGCGTACCGCGGCCGGTGCCTTGAGCGCCGCGTGGGCCACGAAGGCGGCGAAGAACACCCAGGCGCCGTAGAAGTGCAGCGGATAGAAGGAGCCGGGGAAGACGTAGTCCAGCTGGACGTTGAGCACCCCGGTGGTGAACTCGAACAGGCCGCCGCCGACGAGCAGCAGCAGCGAGACCCGTTCCAGCGCGTGCGCGACCGAGCGGGCCGGCGGCAGCGTGAACAGCCTGGGCACCACCGACCACAGCTTGGCGAGCAGGACGGGGATCAGGGTGACGCCGAGGGTGACGTGCACGCCCTGGGTGAGTCGGTAGAGCCACACGGGGTCGGTCGGCCAGGCGAAGAGGTAGAAACCGAGGACGCCCTTGTCGGGCGTGGTGTCGTTCACCGGGGACAGTCCCGGGTTGTAGGCGGCGTACGACACCAGGCCGGTCACGAACAGGACGGTGACACCGACGAGGAGGACGAGGCCGAGCACGGAGGTGAGCCACGGGCCGCGCAGCGGGCTGCGCCAGAAGCCGGGAGAGGTGGGGAGCCGGAGATGGTCGCGCATGTCCCGACCGTAGGCGGGGAGAACCCCGTGAACGGGTATGTGACCCATGACGAAACGCTGACGTCCGGCCCGGACGGCGGTCCGTCGCCGCTCCTGCGGCCTAGCGTTTGCGCGTGACCCGCACCCTCCGCCGCGATCTCCACGCCGTCGGCGCCGCAGCCCTGCTCGTGTCGCTGGCGGTGCTGATCGGCCGCCACATCGAGGACACCCGCCACACCCTCTTCGTGCACTGGCCGCCGGTCCTGGCCGAGTGGGATCCGCACGTCGGCCCCGGCACTCCGGCCGCCCTGGCCGTGGCCGTGGCCGCGGTCGGGTACGGGCCGGCCCTCGCCGCCCGGCTGTCCTGGCGCACACTGCTGCCGACCGCGTGGGCGGCCGCGCTGGCGTGGATCCTCTCCCTCGCGCTGGTCGACGGCTGGCAGCAGGGTGTGGCCGAGAAACTCACCAGTCACAACGAGTATCTGCGCGTGATCGGCCGCTTCCACGACATCCCGGCCGCCCTGCGCGACTTCGACCAGCACATCGTCAGTGGCCCTCCCGGGTACTGGCCCGCGCACGTCGCCGGCCATCCGCCGCTGGCCACCGTGACGTTCGTCCTGCTCGACCGGGTGGGGCTGCACGGTGGCGGCTGGGCCGGGATGTGGTGCATCACCGTCGGCGCGACCGGGTGCGTGGCCGTGCTGATCGCGGTCCGGGCCCTTGCCGGAGAGGAGCTGGCGCGGCGGGCCGCGCCCTTCCTGGTGCTGGCGCCCGCCGCCGTGTGGCAGGGCACGTCCGCCGACGGCTAC
Organism: Streptomyces sp. NPDC051452; assembly: GCF_044454765.1. Taxonomy (NCBI): domain Bacteria; kingdom Bacillati; phylum Actinomycetota; class Actinomycetes; order Kitasatosporales; family Streptomycetaceae; genus Streptomyces; species Streptomyces sp. NPDC051452. The sequence continues at coordinate 832,112 of NZ_JBITEB010000001.1, read as the reverse complement.
TTCGCGGCCGTCGCCGCGTGGGCGGTGGCCCTGCTCGCCCTCGCCGTCACCGGCCGGTCCCTGTGGTGGGCGGCCGGTTCCGGCCTGCTGTTCGGACTGACCTGCTACCTCTCCTACGGCCTCACGCTCTTCGCGCTGATCGCGGTCGCGGTACTCGGGCTCGGCCGGTACGGACCCCGGCGCCGGCCCCTCCTGCTGCTGCCGCTGCTCGCCGGACTGGCCGTGTGGCCGCTCGTGCTGGCCCTCGTGGGCTTCAACTGGTGGGAGGCGTACCGCCTGTTGGTGATCCGCTACTACCAGGGGGTGGGCGGCATCCGTCCCTACGGCTACTGGGTGTGGGCCAACCTCGCCTGCACCGTGCTCATCACCGGCCCGGCGACGGCGGCGGGGCTGCGGCGGACGGCGGGGGAACTGCTGCGCCGGCGTGGGAGGAAGGCGGAGGATGCGGCGGACGCGGAGAATGCGGCGGACGCTCAGGAGGAGGCGGCGACCGCGACCACTCCGGCTCCGGCTCCGGCTCCGGCTCCGGCTCCGGCGGCACGGTTCCGTCTGGCCGTCCTCGTGTCGGCCGCCCTGCTGGCGCTGATCGCCGCCGATCTGTCCGGGATGAGCAAGGCGGAGACGGAACGCATCTGGCTGCCGTTCGCCCTGTGGCTGCTGCCGGCGTGCGCGTTCCTGTCCGGCGCCCGCGCCTGGCTCGCGGCGCAGGCGGTCCTCGCGCTGCTCCTCAATCACCTGCTGCTGACCGGCTGGTAGCGGCAGGCTTGTCGTGGCCGCCCCGGGGGCAACCGGAAGGGACGGAGGCAGGGCCAAGAGGAGGTCGGCAAACATGTGGTGGATCTGGGTGATCTTCCTTGTCGCGGTGGTCGGACTGGTCGTCGCGGCGACGCTGGTCGTTCAGGCCAGGCGCCGCGCCGGAACGGTGATCGCGGTACGCGCAGGACGTCGGTCCGGGCGGGGAGGGTCGCGTTGATCACCCTGATGCTCGCCTCGGAGCTGACCAAGCGGGTGGTGGTGACCCTCGCCGGCGACGCCGTGGCCCAGATCAAGGACACGGTGTTCGACGCGCGGGCCGGCCGGATCACCGGCTTCACCCTCAGCGGACGGGGTCTGCTGGCCGGGCCGTTGAAGCAGAGTCTGCCGTTCTCCGGGGTGCACGCCGTGGGGCCCTCGGCGGTGATGATCCCGAGCGAGGCGGTGTTCGAGGACCGGGGCGCGATCGTGGAATCGGGCGGGACCGCTCATGGCCGGGTGATCGACGCGCCGGTGATCACCGAAGAGGGAACCGAGGTGGGCACGGTACGCGACGTGGTCGTCGAGGCGGGCACGAGCGGACGCGTCGTCGGCTTCGAGATCGCCGCCAACGAGAACCTCGACCCCCGGCGGCGCAAGGTGTTCATCCCGCGCGGGCAGACACTGGCCGTCTCCGGCGAGGCCATGGTGGTGCCGGCGGGGGCGAGGCATTTCGTCGCCGAGGACCTGCCCACCTTCGGCGCCCAGGTGGAGGCGTTCCAGGCGCACACCCATCGGCAGACGGAATCCCCGAATCCCTCGGATCTCTCGGACCCCTCGGGCAATCCAGGCGCAGCGGGCACTCGGGGCACTCCGGGTCCTGCGGATTCCCCCTCGTACGGCAAGGGAGGCCTCGCATGATGCTGTTCACGCAGGCGAAGGGCCTTCGGGTGATCACCGCCGACGAGGCGGCGACCCTGGGCACCGTGAAAGACCTGACCATCGACACGCACACGCGCGGCATCGCCTGTCTGCGTCTGGCCGGTGCGCCGAAGGACGCCACTGCCATCGCCTGGGGCTCGGTTCAGGCGCTGGGCCGGGACGCGGTGATCGTGCGCTCCCAAGGTGTCGCGGAGTCGGGCGCCGCTCACCTTCCCGAGCATCGGGAGGCCATCGGCAGCCGGGTCCTGACCGAGCACGGCATGGAGCACGGCACCGTGAAGGACGTCGCCTTCGACCCCGTGTCGGGACGGATCCTCACCGTGTACACGGCCCTCGGGGACATCGCGGGAGACCGCCTGGTCGGGCTGGGCTCGTACGCCATGGTCGTCCGGGCCGAGCGCACCTGACGACCGCCCGGGCGGTAGGGGTGGTGGGGGGGGGGGGGGGGGGGGGGGGGGGGGGGGGCCCCCCCCCGGGGGGGGGGGGGGGGGCCCGGGGGGGGGGGGGGCCCGGCCCCCCCCCCCCCCCGGGGGGGGGTGGGGGGGGGGGGGGGCGCGCCCGCGGGCGCGCCCCCCCCCCCCCCACGTCGTCTGGGACAGGGCGGTCTCCGGAGCAGCGTCTGCGGAGCGTCGCCCACGGATCGCCGCCGCCGGCGCTCGGGGCGATCCGTTGCGCGGAGCGGACCGCTTAGCTACCGGCCGGCCGGCCACGCCAGTCGAGGCAGACCACGAGAGCGTCGTCGTCGGGCATGGCATCGCCCCGGTGGCCGGTCAGCTCGCGCAGGATGGAGCGCGGCACCTCGGCCGCGGGCAGCAGACGGGTGGACTGGATGGCCCGGGCCAGGGCCATGTCACCGTAGGCCTCCCCGAGGGGTGAGGCCACCGCGTGCACACCGTCGCTGACGAAGACGAGCCGGTCGCCGGGCTCGACCTGGAATTCCTGCGTGACGTAGTCGGTCTCCTCGAACATGCCCAGGGGCAGCTGTGCGTCGAGGACGATGTGCTCCAGGGCGCCGCCCCGCAGCCGCAGCACCCGGGGGGAGCCGGCGTCCACGACGCTCACCCGGCCGGTACTCAGGTCGAAGTCGAACATCAGCACGGACAGATGGCAGCGGCCCCGGTAGTGGGCGTAGACGGCCTGGTCGGCCAGGGCGGCCTGGTCGGCGATCGGCAGGCCGGCCCGCCGCGCGTTGCGCAGGGCGTTGATGGCGAGGTTCGTCAGCAGGGAGGCCTCTATGCCCTCGCCCATGCCGTTGGTGACGTAGAGCATCAGGTTGTCGGAGGTCACCGACCAGTCGAAGTTGTCCCCGTGCACGGCGTACGCCGGCTCCAGCTGGGCGCCCAGGTCGTACTCGGGACGGGTGCAGGAGCGGCCGGGCAGGAGCTGCCACTGCATCTCGGCGGCCAGGGTGAGCCGGGACTTGCGCCGCGCCTGGAGATAGAGGTCGGTGTCGCGCTCGGCCACCAGCACCTCGTGGCCCAGTACCTCGGCGATCTCGCACAGTTCAGCCTCGTGCAGGCGGGCCTCGTCGCTTCCGGGGAGACCCACGGACAGCACACCGAGCCGGTCGCCCCGCACGCTGACCGGCAGGTGCAGACACGCCCGGCCGTCCCGGCCGGTCTCCAGATGGCACTCCTGCGAGCCGAACGCACGTCCTTGGGGGCTGTTGTGCACGGACACGGGTTCCAGCGTGTGCGGCAGCGCGGACACCGGCTGCAGCACGGTCAGGCCGTAGTCGGCCATGAAAAGCTCGACCGTGTCCGCAGCGTACTGTTCGACCAGTACTCTGCGGACGGTGTCGAGCAACTCGTGGGGGGCCGCTGTACGCAGGGCGCGCACAGCGGCGACGAATCTCTTCACGACGGGAATTGAACCAATCTTTCGCCGGACAATGTGTCGGCCCCGGTACTCCTGAGACCGATTCTCCTCGTTGATCGGGCCGGTCGCGACTCTCGCCCCTGACCGGCGCGCGCAGCTAGTACGCTGGCAGGCACCCCAGTGCCTGCGAGAGTGTGACTGTGACTGCCTTCCACCGCCGTCCGGAGCCCGTCGAGATCGCACGCGTGACCTCGACGGCCGCTGAGCTGCTGGAAGTCCTGTGGGGCCGGGCTTCCACCGCTCCGGCCTCCGCGTCCCAGCTACGCCTGCTGCACATCCTGGAGCACCAGGACGGCATCAATCTGCGGACCCTCGCCGCGTCCCTGGCCTCGACCCCGCCGGCGACCAGCCGGCTGTTCGACAGGCTGCAGGCCGCCGGTTTCGTGGAGCGGGAGAACAGCCCGGACGACCGGCGTGAGGTGCGCCTGCGCCTGAGCGGCCGCGGGCGCGCGTACCTCGCCGATCTGCGGGCTCGCCGGGAGGCGGAACTGCAGGCCGTCCTCGATCTGATGCCCGCGGCGAAGCGGGGGGCGCTCGCGGAGGGACTGGAGTCGTTCTGCGCCATGGCGGCCTCGCGGATACACGACGACACACAGGGTTCGGGCAGGCGGACCGCCTGACCCCTCCCATGCGGCACCGCCGCTTCCGCCGGACGGCGACCGGCGTGCGCAACGGCCTGCGTCGACCGGTCCATCCCAGTTCCTTTCGCCGGCCGGCGGCGATGTGCGCGACCGGCTGCTGGCTCCGGACTCCGGATACCCCGAACACGGGCCCATCCGCGGTGCCTGTGGCGCACCTCGCACCCGCCCGACGGACCGGGCCTCGGCCCGTGATCAGGGGTGACGCTCGACCTGGATCAGGTGACGCCTGCCCGGGCGTCACCGTCCGCCTCGGGCCCGAGGACACCGTCGCCGGCCGCGGGCGCGGTGAGGTGGGCGAGGAGGTTGGTGAGGCGGAGCCGGTGGTCGAGCAGCTCGGGGCGGTGGTCCAGGTACAGGTCGGCGCCGATGGCACTGGTATGCCGGTGAATCATGATCAGCGCCGAGAGACCCGAGGAGTCGACCCAGGTCAGGTCGCGGAAGTCCAGCCTTACGACGCCGGGCTCCGGATGCCGTTCGAGGTGTGCGGCCACGGCGTCCACCAGTGCGTCGCTGGTGTCGTAGTCGAGTTCACCGACGATGTGCACGGTCCACGAGGCCGGTTCTCCGGTGATGCGGAGTCTGAGTTCGTTCGAGGAATGGTCCGTCATGCGCGGGTGTCCGGTCCGGGGGCGAGGTGGGCGGGAGGGCACCGCGCCGCGAGTACCGGGTGCGGGCGCCCGTGTATGTGGGGCTCGCACCGGTTGCCGAGGCCGGCCTGGTCCAGAACGCGGACGTCCGCTTCACCCGCTCCGGTGTCCGGGGCGGCCGTCCGGTTCGTCACCCGTGAGGGCGATGCGGGCGGTGATCCTCTTGCCCACCGGCTCACGCCGCGCCTCGAACGACTCGACCACGGCCATGACGATCTCCAGGCCGTGCTGGCCCACACGGCCGGGTTCGGCGGCCCGGGCCATCGGCAGCACGGGGTCGGAGTCCCACACCGTCACCTCCACCAGGTCGCCGGTGATCCGCAGATCCATCAGGATCGGTCCGGGGGCGTACTTGAGGGCGTTGGTGACCAGTTCGCTCACCACCAGCTGGGTGAGGTCGGACGCCCGGGCCGACACCGGCAGGCCGTGTTCCGCCCGCGCGTGGGCGAGGAACCGCGTGGCCTGTCGACGTGCCTCACCGATGCGGCACGTACCGCCGTCGAACGCCGCGGTGACCCACAGCGGGTCGGGGTCCGTCGCCCATCCGGCGTCGGAGCGGGCGTCGGACGCCGTGAAAGCCGTCTTCACTAGGTTCACTCGACCGCGTATACCCCCTGCCCCCTCCTCCATGCGCGAGAATTTCCGGCGCGGTGAGCGGGGCCGGTCGCCGGCGGACGGTGGGTGCTCCTCCCGCTCGCCGGCCTCAGATGCCCACGGAGCGCAGTGCCGCGTCGCGGGACTCGGTGATGGTGAAGTGGCTCAGGGTGCCGCTGACGGCGAACAGCCGGGTGACGCTGTCGTGGAGCGGGCCGAAGATGACGAACGCGCGGCCGCTCGCGGCGTGGCGCCGCCGCGCGTCGAGGAGTGCGCGGAGCAGTTGGCTGTCGCCGAAGGTCAGACCGGAGAGATCCACCACCGTGGCCGGCAGTGCGGCCTCGTCCGCTTCGGCCCAGGCCGCTTCCAGCAGGTCCGACTCGTCGTAATCGATCTCACCGCGCACCGCGACCTCGAAGACGCGACTGTGCCGCTGTACGTGCACGACCGTCCTGGACTCCCACTCCATGCCGTCATCCTGACACTCCCGGGTCGCAGGAGGCGAGCCCGTCTTGCGGACGGTTCCCCACCTCACGACGAGGACTTTGTCCGTTCATGGCCGTCGTGAAGTTCGGTCGAAGGGGCTCATGGGCGGTTTGCCGCCGCGTGCTGGTCCGCCGAGCGCCCCCTCTCCCGCCCCGCTCGCGCGGGCGTGAGTCGTCAGACCGGGCTGAGCGGATGCGCCGCCGTGTCGGAGCGCGGGGGCCAGGTCTGCGGGGAGAGGATGCCCAGTACGTAGGCCCGCGCGACCAGGGCCGGGCGCGTGGCGGCGCCGAGGAGGTCGCGCAGACGGCTGAGGTGGTAGTCCACCGCCTGCCGCGACAGGTGCAGCGTGCCGGCGATGTCCGCGTTGCTGCAGCCCGCCGCCAGCAGGGCGAGTATGCGCACCTGGGCGGCGGTCAGGGGCGGCTGTGCCGCATGCCGCAGGCCCAGGTGGGTGATGACCGCCCACACGCTGGACACCCCGTCCGCGGTGCCGCACACGGTGCTCAGATGCACCCGCGCCCGGCGCTGCCAGTGGTCGCCGTCGACGAGGACGACGGAGGCGCGGGCGCTTCTGCGCCGGCCGCCGACGAGATCGGCCCAGATCCGGTGCAGCGCCCTCCGCTCGGGTGTGCGCGCCAGCAGGCTGTCGGCCGGCAGCCCGATGAGGTCGGAGAGGCGGACGCGCAGGAGTTCGGCGACGGCGGTGCCCACCTCGCCCACCCTGCCGTCCGGGCGGAGCCGGGCGCAGGGCAGGCCGCTGTGGTCCCGCAGGGCCCGCAGGTCCTCCTCGGCACGCCGCCGTTGGTCCAGTACCCGGGTGTAGTCCGTGACGTCGACGTAGATGCCGGCCACACAGCGCCCGGTGCCCCAGCGGACGGGGAAGCGGTAGCCGGCGGCCTGCCCGGGGGATCCGTCGGAGCGCCGGTAGGCCAGGGTGTGCCGGACGGATCTGCCACGGGTGAGGACCTCCTGGTCCAGGGCGAGGAACCGGGTGACGTCGTCCGGGCCGTCGAGGTCGGCGAGGTGGCGGCCGATCACCGCCTCGCGGGTGGTGCCGTACAGGTGGGCGTAGGCGTGGTTGGCCCACAGATAGCGGCCGCCCGCGTCCCGTACGAAGGCGGCGGCCGGGGTGAGGTCGGCGAACGAGGCGTAGGGACTGTCGTCCGGACGGCCCGTCACCTCGATCGCCACTCCCCTGCTGCCGTGCCCGTCCGGGTCTTCGTGGGGGTCCGGCCAGTGCACGTCGAAGGTCCGGCCCTCGAAGGACGCCTGGTAGGGGCCGGCGTCCCAGGGCGCCGACGGGCCGCCGTGCTCGGCCCGGAGTGCCTCCAGGAAGCGGCGGGCGGTGCGCTCGTCCTCGAACGCGCCGCCCCCGCTGTCGACCACTCCCAGTCCGCCGTCGGCCTCCCACCAGGTCACCGGCAGGGGCGCGAGCAAAGCCTTGAAATCGGACTCGTTCATGGCCCAACTCCTTTAATTCCGCACCACATTACTTTAAGTAACACATCATGCGTTTCCCGTAGCGCGGCGGCCATGCGGGTCGGTCCGGCCCCGCGTCCTCCGCACCCGACGGGCACTAGCGCATCACCGGACCTTCACATGACGGCGACGGCAGGCACCACTTGGGCATTTGCCTGAGCCGTCGACGCATGCGATGCCCCCGGACGGGAGACGCGGCTGGTTCGCTTGAAGGGCACGGCGGAGCGTGTCTCCGCGGCCGATCGATCCGAGAATCAGAGGAGTTGGGTATTCGTGAGCAAGGTGCTGTACGTGCATGCCAAGGGCGGTCCCCCCGCGGGGTACGCCCTGACGCGGGTGGCCGCGCGGGCCGCGGTGCACCTGCTGGCACTCAGCGAACTGCCCGCCGGTGTGGCGGCGGTCGCCGGACGGCGATGTGCCTCGGTCGTCACGGTCCCGGACACCGGGGCCGGCGACCTCGTCGATCTCATCACCGGCCGGGCCCGGGAAGTGGGCGCGGACGCGGTCGTCACCTTCTCGGAGTACGCGGTGGTCGCGGTCGCCGAGGCGTCCCGGCGGCTCGGGCTGCGGGGAGCCGGGCCCGCCGCCGCGCTCGCCCGTGACAAGCGGCTGATGCGCGCGGCCTGGGAGCGCCGGGGCATATCGCAGCCCCGGTTCCGGTCCGTCACGAGCCTCGCCGAACTGGAGCGTGCGGCACAGCAGTTGTCGTTCCCGTTATTGCTGAAGGCCGCCTGGAGCGCCGGTTCGACCGCGCACCAGGTCATCGAGGCACCCGATGAGGTGCGGGGCGCCTGGGAGCGGTCGCGCGCGGTGATGGCGGAGTCGGCCCTGCTCGGGTTCGCCGAGCTGCACGTGGCCGGTGCGGGCGAGGACTTCATCGTCGAGGAGATCGTCAGCGGATGCGCCGAGGAGTGGTTCGAGGGATCCGGCTGGGGTGACTACGTCAGCGTCGAGGGTGTGGTCACCGGCGGCGTCTTCCGTCCGGTCTGTCTGAGCGGACGGATGCCGACGGTCGCCCCGTTCACCGAGCGGGCCGGCATCACCCCGGCCGCGGTCGGGGCCCGGGCCCAGGCGGAGATCGTGGAGCTGGCCCGGCGTTCCGTGGACGCCCTGGGGCTGGAGGACTGCGGCACGCACACGGAGATCAAGCTGGGCGCGGACGGCCGTATGTGGGTGATCGAGACGGCGGCCCGGTTCGGCGGCGCGATGACGGTGCCGCAGATCGAGGAGGTGTTCGGGCTCGACCTGATCGGCATGTTCACCGACCAGCTGCTGGGCGGTCTTCCCGACTGGCCCGCCCGGGCGTTGACGCCCTCGGACGCCGAGGGCGCGGCCGGATCGCTGGTGGTCCTCGCCGTGCACGGGGACGGTACCCCCTGGCGGCGGCGCCACCGGTGGGACTCCGCGGCCGTCGTCCGGTCCGCGCCGGTCGGCGCGGGCAGCACCCTGTCCGTCGTCCGGGAGAGCTCGCTGCCGGACGGCGCCCCCGTGCCGGTGTACGACCCGGCGGCCGGCGCCAACACCATGGCGGGGCTGTGCCTGTTGTCCGCCGACCGGCCCGAGGCCGTGATCCACGACTTCACCGCCCTGGTGGACGCCCTGCCGCGCATCCTGCCCACGGACGTCACCGAGGAGGTCCGGGCATGACACTCACACTGGACGAGACGGGCGTGCCGGACGCCTCGGGTGACCGGACCGTCGTCGGTGCCAATCTGTCGCTGCCGCTGTTCCGCGCCCTGTCGGGGGTGCTGGCCGGGCACCCCTACCTCAAGGTCGTGGTGGACCGCGCCGAGGGGACCTGGCATCTGCTCGACACCCGGGTGCATCCCTTCCACGTCAACTACATCGCGACCCGGATCCTCGGTCTCGGCCTGGACGAACTCGACGCGCGCCTGGACGCGTTCAACGCGTCCGTGTACATGGATCCCGAACGCCGCTTCCTGCTGGGCGTGTTGTCCCTGCACACCGACGAGGATCCGGACGGCACCGAACGGCCCTTCCTGGTGCTGGAGACGACCGAGGCGGACACCATGCACGGTGCGCTGCTGGAGGAGTTCTACCTCTATGTGCGCGGACGCGTGGACGGGCGCCTGCCGTTGCTGCTGAAGCCCGCCAACCACGGCCAGGAGCACGAGCTGGCCTCGGTCAGCGCGGTGCGTGTGCCGCGCATCCTCAGCCACGAGCTGTTCGGCAACCGGACGCGGACCTGCCTCAACCCGGGTGAGGCGGAGGGTCGGCTGCGCTGGTTCCGCAGCACGGCGGAGTACGAGCGCGCCGCCGCGGAGCTCGGTTGGTCGGACATCGTCGCGATGCCCTGTCTGCCCGACGACGTGCCGCGTATCGCCGGGTTCATCAACACGGTCCCCACCACACCGCTGTCCCACACCAACGTCCTGGCCTCGGGCTGGGGCATCCCGAACGCCATCGTCCGCGACCTCGACGCCCTGGTGGAGCGGGACGGCCTGGACGGCGCGTGGGTGCGCTACCGGGTGCGGGAGGACGCCATCACCCTGGAGCGGCTGTCGCGCGCACCGGCTCTGCGCAGGCCCGCCTGGCATCAGCAGCGCATCCGCATCGAGACCCCGCTGCTGGAGGACGCCCCGGTCCTCGCGCTGCACCGGCTGCGGCGCGCCGACCGCGACGGCTACGGCACCAAGGCGGCCCATCTCGGAGAACTGCACCATGTCCTGGACAGCCGCACGGCCGACCTGACGACGTTCTACACCCGTCCCCGGCCACCGCGGCCCGATCTGCTCGGTCACCTGGCCGCGCGGCTGGAGGAGACGGACGCGTCACCGTCGCGACTGCGGACGGTGGCGGCCGAACGCGTGGCGGAGACGGTCCGGGCGCCCGAGGGCGTGGCCCTGCCCTTCCGGCTGCACCATCTCTTCCTGACCTCGTCACCCGCGCTGCAACAGGGCATAGGCAAGCTGAAGATGGCCCTCGAACTCGAGGCCTTCGACGTGATCGACTCCCTGTCCCTGAGCCTGCAGAACCTGATGCGCGCCACACCGATGCCCGAGGAAGTGGCGCGGGCCGTCACCGGGTCGGTCGCGGGGCTGCTGGCCGACGGGCGCCGCCTGGTCGTGCGCTCCTCCTCCAACGCCGAGGACCTGCCGGGCTTCTCCGCCGCCGGGATCTACGACTCGGTCACCACGGTGCGCGGCGCCGAGCAGCTCATGGACGCCGTACGGCAGGTGTGGGCGTCGCTGCTGTCGCCGCGCAGCGTACGTCTGCGGCACCAGGTGGGCATCTCCCTGGACGACACCTACATGGGCGTGATCATCCAGGAGTACGTGCCGGCGGACCTCGGGGGGGTCCTGGTGACCTGCAATCCGACCCGGCGCGAGGACTTCCGCAACGTGTACCTCAACTGCTCGCCCGGCTCGCCCGAGCGGGTGGTCGACGGCACCGTCCTGCCGCACCAGTACCTCTACAACACCGTCGAGGGCGGCGGGCGCACGGTCGACGTCGGCTCCTCGGGCGAGGACCTCCCGGCCGCCACCCGCGCGTCGCTGGCCCGACTGGCCCTGGTGGGGCGGCTGTTGCAGTCGCACTTCAGCGCGCAGGACCCGGACGAGGCCCTGGACATCGAGTGGCTCATGACCGCGGAGGGGGCCTTCCACCTCGTCCAGGTCCGGCCCTACGCCCGGTGAGGCGCCCCATGTCCGTCCTGCGCTCCCCGTCCCCCGGGCCGGTGCCGTCCGCGGCGGCGCGGCGCCTGATCCGCCTCAACAACGGGTTCCAGCTGCTGTTCAACCTGCTGTGGTGGATGCCCGTCTTCTACGCCTACCAGCGGGACGCGGGCCTGTCCGACGGCCAGATCTTCGGCATCCAGAGCATCTACTACATCGCCTTCTGCCTGTTCGAGATACCGACGGGCGTGATCGCCGACCGGATCGGTGCCCGCAACTGTCTGCGCGCGGGCGCGGTGGTCATGACGGCGGCCAACATGGCGCCGGTGCTGGCGCCGTCGTACACGGGCTTCCTCGTGCACTTCCTCGCCATCGCCGCCGGGCGGTCCCTGACGTCCGGTGCGGCGAGCGCCTATCTCTACGACGGGCTGCGTGCCGAGGGGGCGGACGCCCACTATCTGCGGGCCGAGGGTACGGCGCGTGCCCTCGGGCTCGCCGCGAAGGTGGTGTGCTGGCCGCTCGTCGGCCCGCTGATGGTGCTGGCCCCGCAGACGCCGTACGTGCTCAGTGCGGCGAGTGCGGCCGGTTCGCTCGGCTGCGCCCTGGCCCTGCCACGGATCGCCGGCGCCGACGCGGACTCCCGGCGGGGCGCCCGCGCGCGGCGCAGCGGGACGCTGCTGCGTGACACGAGCGCCGCCTGGCGTGCCCTGCGCTCCTCGCCATGGCTGGTGCTGCTGATGGTGCAGGGGGTGGCGGTGTTCACGCTGTCCCGGATCTGCCAGGTCAATCTGTTCCAGCCGGTGCTCCTGGAGCACGGGATCAAGGAGAGCACGCACGGCAGTGTGCTGGCCGCGATGACGGTCGCCGAGGCGGTGGCCTCGGCCCGCCCGCAGTGGCTGGGGCGCCGGCTGCCGCCCGCGGTGTGGGTGTCCTTGTTGAGCGTGGCGCTCGCCGCCACGCTGGCGGGCACCGCCGTCGGCGGGCCCTGGGCCGTCGTCGGGCTGTTGTGCGCGTTCGCCGGGATCACCGGGTTCGTGTACCCGGTGCAGCGCAAGCTCGTCAACGACGCGATACCGGCCGACGCCCCGCGGGCCACGCTGCTGTCGGTGGAGAGCATCGTGGACCGCGGTGTGTGCGCGTTGGCCGCGGTAGCGGCCGGCGCCTATCTCGCGGCGGGCCGGCTGGACACACTGCTGTGGCACAGCGCGGCGGTCACCTTCGTGCTCATACCGGTGCTGCACCTGGCGCTGCACCGAACGCGTCCGGGACGGCTACCGGCCAAGGCCCGCGACACCGGCGCCGGTTCGACTCTCGGCGACGGTACCGGCTCCGGGCGCCGCGGCGCCGGGACGCGCTCGCCGGACGAGCACGTCGCGCTGCCCGTGGACGAGGGAGCGGCGCCACGGCCCTGAGCCGGGCCGGGCGGACGTCTGCCGTGCCGGGCTCAGTTCGTCGTGGACGAGGCCCGGCGCGGCAGCTTCCAGCCGGGGCGCGGGAAGTGGCAGGTGTAGCCGCTGGGGTAGCGCTCCAGATAGTCCTGGTGCTCCGGTTCGGCCACCCAGAACTCACCGACGGGCTCGACCTCCGTGACCACCTTCCCCGGCCACAGTCCGCTCGCCTCGACATCCGCGATGGTGTCCACGGCGACGCGGTGCTGCTCCTCGTCGGTGTAGTAGATCGCGGACCGGTAGCTGCGCCCGACGTCGTTGCCCTGGCGGTCGCGCGTGGTCGGGTCGTGGATCTGGAAGAAGAACTCAAGGATGGCGCGGTAGCTCGTGGCCGTGGGATCGAACCGGATCTCGATGGCCTCGGCGTGGTCGCCGTGGTTGCGGTACGTGGCGTTCGGGGTGTCGCCGCCGCTGTAGCCGACGCGCGTGGCCACGACGCCGGGCTGCTTGCGGATCAGGTCCTGCATGCCCCAGAAGCAACCGCCCGCCAGTACGGCTCGCTCTGTTCCCACTGTCATCGGTCGCTCCCTCGTGTTCGGGCCCGGCGCCTTCCTCAACGCGCCGGTTCCACGGTCATCCAGCCTATTACCGGCTCCCGGGCGGCCTGCCGGCGACCGCTCGGGATGCTGCTGGTGAAACCGGGGAACGGCCCCGTTGATTCCCTTCTCGATCGGCGCCCGGTGCCCGCCCGGTCGCCGCCCTCCGTACGGCGGGTCAGACGGCTCCCCTTCCCGCGCCCGGAGTCGGCCCGGCGGCGATCGAGAAGGCCAGGACGAGGCCGTCGGCCGCGGCGTGTGCCGAGGTCAGGCGGACGCCGCGGGGCAGACCGGTGACCGGTACGGTCCGGGGCTCGAGTCGCTGCCGCAGCGCGGAGGCGGATGGCAGTGCGGCGAGGTCGTCGACCGCCACCTGTCGGCCGAGGACGTTCACGGTGGTGGGCGTGACGGTGAAGGAGTCCGCCGTCGTCGACACCTCGCACCGCACGGTGACCGGCAGCCCCAGGCGGCCGACGCTCCCGCCGAGGACGAGGTCGCCGTCCTGGCCCCTGGCGGTGAGACCGTCGCCCGTCGAGCCGAGCCGCCGGGTCACCTGGTCGTACCCGATGGTGGCGGTCCCGCTGCCGCCGGCGCTGTCGCCGTCCGTCGTGACCCCCCTGAGGTGGACGCTCACGTCCATCACGGCATGCTGACGGCGTACGCCCCGGGCCGTCACCTCCACGTCGCCGACGTCGCCGCCGAGGGTGCGCAGTCCCGCGAGCGGGGTGGTGAGGTCGGCGTGGACCGGCCCGCGCGGGTCGAGCCGCTGTGCCGCTCGGGCGGCGATCCGCCCCTCGGTCCGGTGCTCCACCAGGAGGTCGGTCGAGCACACCAGTGCGGCCAGGGCCGCGGCGAGCGAGACGAGGAGGCGTGTCTTGTTGCGGCGGTTGGATGTCACGTGGTCTTCGGCTCCGGATCGTCGGTACACGGGCGTCGGCGGGTGGGGCGGTCAGGCGTGCACGTGGGGCAGGAGGCGGTCCAGCCGTCGGGGCAGCCACCAGTTGCTCCGGCCCAGCAGGAACATGGCGGACGGCACCAGGACCAGACGGACCACCGTGGCGTCCAGGATCACGCTGACGGCCAGGCCCAGGGCGAGCATCTTCACCACCACGGTCGGTGAGGCGGTGAAGGACAGGAACACCGCGGTCATGATGAAGGCCGCGGCGGAGATCACGCGAGCGGTCCTGGACAGTCCCTCGCCGACGGCGAGCCGGTTGTCGGCGGTGCGGTGCCAGGCTTCGGCGATCCGGGACAGCAGGAAGATCTCGTAGTCCATGGACAGCCCGAAGACGATGGCGAACATCATCATCGGGACGTACGACTCGATGGGCACCGGCTCCGACAGCCCCAGCAGTGTGCCGCCCCAGCCCCACTGGAACACGGCGACCAGGACGCCGTAGGAGGCGGCCGTGGTGAGGAGGTTGAGGACGACGGCCTTGAGGGGGATCAGCACGCTGCGGAAGACCGTCATGAGCAGCAGGAAGGCGAGGACCAGGACGATGCCGATGACGATCGGCAGCCGGTCGCCGACCGTGGCCCGGAAGTCCGCCTGGCCCGCCACGCTGCCGGTGAGCCAGGCCCGGGCGCCCGTGCCGTCGAGGGCCTCGGGCAGGGTGCGGCCGGAGAGGGTGTCGAGCAGTGTGCCGGTCGCGGCGTCCTGCGGGCCGGTGGCCGGGGTGATCGTGGTGACCAGGACCCTGCCGTCCTCGCTCGCCCGGACCGGGGTGAAGGAAGCGATGCCGTGGGTGCCCTGGAGGGCCGCGGTCACGTCGTGCGCCACCCGGTCCGGGGAGGGGTGCGCCCCGCTGACGTCGACCACGGCGATGACCGGGCCGTTGGCGCCCGCTCCGAAGCCCTCCCCCTCGGCGTGCGCGATCCAGTCGTAGGCGGTGCGGGTGCTGCTGCCCGGCCGGTCGGCTCCGGCGTCGACGTGGCCGAGGCGCATCGACAGCAGGGGCGCGGAGCACACGGCGAGGACGGCGAGACCGACGGCCAGGAAGGTCCACGGCCGCCCGGCGACACGTTGTGCGTACCGTTGCCAGCCGTCCCGCGCTCCGGCGCTCTCGGCGACCGGGCGGCGCACCCGCACGCTGTCCATGCGCCGGCCGACGAGGCCCAGGGCGGCGGGGACGAGGGTGAGGGCGGCACCGGCGGTCACGACGACGGCGAACGTCGCGGCGAGGCCGATCTTGCCGATGAACGTCAGTCCGCAGGCGTACAGGCTCAGCATGGCCACCGCCACGGTCAGCGCGGCGATGAGGACCGCGCGTCCGCTGGTGTGGGCCGTGCGGGCGGCGGCCTCGACGGGGTCACGGCCCTCGATCAGGTCCTGGCGGAAGCGTGTGGTCAGGAACAGGGCGTAGTCGATGCCGACACCCAGGCCGATCATGCCGGCCAGGGTCGTGGCGGAGGTCGCGAAGGAGAGGGTGGCGGCGACGACGCCCACGATGCCGAGGCCCACTCCGACGCTGATCAGCGCGGTGGCCAGGGGCAGCAGCGCGGCAAGCACGCTGCCGAAGGCGAGCAGCAGGATGACGAGGGCGGTGACGACGCCCACGCCCTCGCTCAGTGTGTCGTCGGCCGGTTCCCGGACCACCTGGTCGAGATCGCCGCCGTAGGCGACGCCCAGTCCCGCCGCCCGGGCGGGCTGCGTCGCCGTGTCGAGCCGCCCGGTGTAGTCGTGGCCGAGGCTCTTCGGCTGCCGGTCGAAGGAGACGGTGGTGTAGGCGGTGCGTCCGTCGTCGCTGGTCACGAGCTGCGAGGCGGCGGTGGCGTGCGGCAGGTCGCGCAGCTTCGACAGGGTCCGGTCGAGTGCCGACCGCTGGTCGGCCACGGTGCCGGTGGTGCTGTGGAAGACGACCTTGCCGTTGGGCCGTCCCGCCGCGGGCATGGATCGCGCGAGGAGGTCGGCGCCGGTGTGCGAGGCGGTGCCGGGCAGGCTGACCTCGTCGCTGAAGGTGGGTGCCACGAGGTGCCGCCCGGTGAGCGCCGCCGCGAGGATCAGCAGCCAGGCGCCGATGACCACGACCGGGCGCCGGGCGCAGCGGGCGCCCAGACGGCCGAGCGCACCGCGCGCTTGGGCGGGGCTCTCCGAGGGGGTAGGGCCGGACGGCGCGAGCGGGGTGGGGAGCACCGGGACCTCCAGAGGAAACTGTCACGAGTGACACGAACTGTAGAGACAAACTGGCATGCATGACAATTGGCAGTCATGATGCTTTGCTGGGGCGACGATGTCGGGGCGCCCTCCGGCGTGCCCGGGAACCTGGCAGGGGTGTCGATTGACAGTCACGACACGATGCCGGAGGCTTCCGCCATGCCGAGTGAGAGCGCCCCCGCCGGACTGCGCGAACGCAAGAAGGAGGAGACGCGCCGCCTGCTGCTGGAAGGGGCCGCCCGCCTGTTCGAGGAGCGCGGCTTCGAGAGCACGACGGTCGCGGACATCGCCGCGTACGCGAACGTCTCGGCGCGCACGTTCTTCCGCTACTTCGAGAGCAAGGAAGCGCTGCTGCTGCCGGACGGCGTCGAGATCTTCGCCTACGTCGAGAGCGCCCTGGCCGCCCGTCCGGCGGACGAGGAGCCCCTGGACGCCGTGTGCAACGCCCTGTCGCAGGCGGCGCAGCCGTTCGCCGCCTCCACCCTGACGGCTCTCGGCCACCCCTTGGACGACATCGAGAACGTCGTCACGGCGCGTCTCGTCCAGGCCTTCTCCGACTTCGAGGAGCGGCTGACGCTCCTGGTGCGCGACAGGCTGGACCCCGACACGCCGGACGCCGATCTCCAGGCGGCCGTCATCGCGTGCGCCGCGCTCTCGGCGGTGCGTGCCGTCCTGCGCACCCGCCGGGCCCGCCGCGCGTCCGGCCTCCCGGACAAGGGCCCGGCGCCCCTGCAGCGGGCCTTCGGCTTCCTGCGGGAGATCGGCTCGGCCTGACCGGCCGTGGCGAACAGGGGACCGCTCCCCTGCCGACGCCGGTGCTTGCCGGTGCTTGCCGGTGCTTGCCGGTGCTTGCCGGTGCTCCCGAGGCGACACGCCCGGCGGCGAGGGTGCGCAACCTCGTCCGTCGTGTTCCCCTCTCACCCTCCGAAAGGGGCCCACCTATGAAGATCACCACTCGGTTCGTACCCGTCGCCGCGGCACTCGTCTGCCTCGGCCTCACCCTCGTCTCCTGCGGCACGGACCACGCGGGGAAGAAGACGTCCACCCCGCCCGCGCCGGGGTCGTCCGGTCCGCACCGCGGGGACTCCCCGCTGCACGCGTTCCGCACCTATCTCACCACCAAGGCCCCCAAGGCGGACGCCGCCATCGCCCCGCACGTGACCAGCGTCACCACCCGCACGACCACCGCCGACGCCCGCAGCGCAGCGGTCGTCCACGTCGACTACGGAGTGTGGGAGGACGCCGAACTGGGGCGCACCGCAAAGGCGTTCGCCCAGTGGCGCCGCACCGCCTACGGCGACCACGGCCACGTGGACGTCCTGGCCCCGGCCAAGATGACCGCCGAGCAGGACTGGTAGATCGGTGGAACCCTGGACGGTATGAGCAAGACCGCGCTGATCGTCATCGACATGATCAACTCATACGACCACGAGGACGCCGACCTGCTGATCCCCACGGTGCGCAAGACGGTGCCGGTGGTGACCCGGCTGCTGCGGCGCGCACGGGAGCACGGGATACCGGTGATCTATGTCAACGACAACTTCGGCGAGTGGCGTTCACACCACGGGGAGCTGCTGGAGCACGCGCTGGCCGGACCCCATGCCGACCTGGTGGAGCCCCTGCGGCCCGACGAGGACTCCCTGTTCGTGCTGAAAGCCCGCCACTCGATCTTCTTCGAGACACCTCTCGAGTATCTGCTCCACCAGCAAGGGATCCAGGAGGTGGTGCTGTGCGGCCAGGTGACCGAGCAGTGCGTGCTCTACTCGGCACTCGACGCCCACATCCGCCACCTCGACGTGACCGTCCCCAGGGACGCTGTGGCACACATCCACGATGATCTCGCGGACGCGGCACTGCGGATGATGGAACGGAACATGAGTGCGCGGGTGTGCGAGAGTCAGGACCTGTGGACGTGACGGCACGCCGGGGAGCCGGAGACCGGAGGGCTAGCGGTCAGTCGGGGGCGGGTGTCGGCTCCGGGCGGGCCCGAGGTGCCGGGTCGCTCTGTGCGATGCGGGCCAGATCGGTCAGCAGTGAGTCCAGCCAGGACACGGTGGCGTAGTACAGCCGGGGCGCGCCGGGCGGTTCCACCGCGAACTCCGCGAGCGCCGGATCGAGCATCGGCGGCGGGGCCGTCGGGGTGTCGTCGCCGGGGTCGAGGGCCGCCGAGAGCAGCAGCATCCGCCCGGCCACCCGCTCCCCCAGTGCCCCGACGGACGTGGCCGCCGCGGGGCCGAGCCGGCTCCGGGGCGGCTCCAGCAGGCGTTCGGAACCCCACAGGGTGTGGTGCCCGGCGATGAGGGTCGCCTGCCAGTCCATCCGGGGCGGCGTCCTACGGCGTGCCGCGCCGCCGAACGGCGTCGACTCGCTCTGGTACTGCGCGTAGGCGGACTCCGCGAGGACGACCGCGTTCTGCAGCGACCGGTGGCCCGGGACGGCCGGGGGGCCCGGCGTCGCGCCACCGCCCGCCGTCGGCCCGCCGGCGACGGTGGCGCCGGTGGCCACCACGATCTCGGCCGCCCTGCGCAGTAGTTCGGCGGCCGTGCGGCGCAGCTCGTCGTGGGCGCCGCGCGGCCAGGCCAGCAGTCCGAAGACGGCGCCGATGGCGCTGCCGACCAGGACGTCCAGCATCCTGACCTCCGCCAGGTGCCAGGTCGGCGGGGCGAGCTGGGCGAAGACCAGCGCCACGAGCACGGTGAACAGCCCCTGCGCCCAGCCGACGCCCTTGACCGGCCCGACCGTGAAGGCGAACAGCATCCACACCGGCAGCACGGCGGCGTACACCGTGGTGTCCGTTCCGCCCAGGGTCAGCACCCCGGCGGTCAGCAGGGCCCCGGCGAGCGTTCCGGTGAGCGCGACGCGGATGGTGCTCCAGGTCTCGTCCATGGTGGTGCGGGTGAGGGTGAGTGTCGCGAGCGTGGCCCAGAAGCCGTGGGGCAGGGTGTCCACCCCGGCCACGAGCCGGGCCGCCGTCAGCGCCAGGGCCAGGCGCACCGCGTTCTGGAAGAAGACCGAGCGTCGCCCGGCGTGGCCGCGCAGCCGGTGCCACCACAGGACCGGTGGGCCGGCCGTGGCGTACCAGAAGCGCCCCGGCGCCACCTCCACCGAGGCGTGCCGGCCGTGCACCGCCAGATCGGCCGCCGCGCCCATGGCCAGCGCGGCATCGGCGATCTCCAGCACGGCGGCGTGCCGGCGGAGCACGGCGGCGGGGAACCCGGCGGCCGATGCGGCGCCGGGGGCGGGGTGCGCGCCGTCGGCGTGGGCGGACACGCCCGAGGACAGGGCGGACAGGCGCGCGCGGGCGGCCGCGAGGTTCTCGTGGGGCGTCACGGGGGACGGCCCGCCTCGCAGGCAGGCGCCGGTGGCGGTGGCGAGGCCCGTCACCGCCGTCAGTACGGCGCTGACCTCGGGACCCGGCGGGGTGCCCGGCGCGGCGGGCAGCAGCGCCAGCCGGCTGAGCAGCGTGCGGGTGGCCAGCCCGGTGTGGGTGAGGGCGCGGTCGCGCACCTCGGGCCCCGCCGGCCGCTCCGCCTCCGGCACGGTGAGCGGTCGCAGCCCTTGGCCGGTCTGTTGCGCCGTCCGGAAGTCGTCGTCGCCCAGGGCGTACGGGGGTGTGGTGAGGAGCGTCGCGCAGTGGGCGGCGGTCCGGGCGGCGTCGGCGGCCCGCTCCCGGTACGACGGCGGGCGCGGCTCGGGAAAGATCAGCGCTTCGGCGAGGACGAGGAGCACCAGGCCGGTCGTCGTCCCGACCAGCCGCTCGGCGAGCGAGCCGGGATCGTACGGGGGGAAGGACGGCAACATGTAGAGCAGTTGCAGACCCGGCGCCGCTCCCGCCGGACGCGGACCGCCGACAGCGGCGAAGGCCAGGGTGAAGCCGACCAGCAGCATGCCGACGACCGCGCTCCAGGTCCGTACCGAGAGGTAGGTGCCGACGATCACCAGCAGCCAGCACACCGGCAGCGCGCGGACCATCGTCGCCGCGCGCTGCCGTCCGGTGCCGGGGATCCGTGAGAGTCCGCCCAGGGCCACGGCGGCGAACAGCGCGTAGGTGGCCGCGACGGGGCGTCCGAGACCGTAACGGAAGAGGTAGAACCCGGCCGCGGCGACCAGCGTGACGCGTACGGCCCTGCGGCCCGCGACCGCGTAGGCCGCCGGAATCCGACGGGCTGTGACACCCCACACCCCTACAGAATCCCCCACCCTCGGGCACCCGGCACCTTCCCGGGCGGGTCAGCTCACGGCTCGCGGTGCTCGTGCGCGGCGGTCTCCAGTTCCTGGGCCTCCGCCTCGGCGAGGCGTGTCTCGGCCGCCACGTCGATCGAGCGCGTCAGCCACCAGTACAGCAGCGCGGACACCGGCAGCCCGATGAACAGGGAGATGTCCGCTCCGCCGAGCGCGTGGGCCGCGGGGCCGACGTACAGGGTGCCGACGGAGAAGAAGGGAATCATGACGGCGAAGCCGACCAGGTACGCGATGATGCCGTGCCAGCCCCAACGGCCGTAGATGCCGTGCGGCTTGAAGATCTCGGCGATGGCGTAGTGCCCGCGCCGGACCACGTAGTAGTCCATGAGGTTCACCGCGGTCCACGGGATGAACAGGTAGAGCACCAGCAGCAGGAAGTTGTTGAAGTTCGCAAGGAAGTTCGAGGTCGCCGACAGGGCGCCGATCAGGGAGAGCGCCGCGGTCAGGCCGATGGTCAGCAGTCGTACGGCCAGTGTGGGACGCACCCGCCGGAACGAGTCGATGGCGCTGATGAGGGTCAGCGAACCGCCGTACATGTTCAGGGCCATGACGGACACCAGGCCGAGCGCGGCGAAGAGCAGGACGATCGCGCCGAATCCGCTGAACACCTTGTCGCCTGCGGCGTTGATCGACGCGATGGTCTCGAAGTCCTTGCCGGCCCAGGCGGCGAGCAGCGTGCCGAGCACCATCAGCCAGATGCCGCCGAGCGCGGAGCCGAAGTAGGTCCAGTAGAAGGTCTTGCGGACGGTCACGTCCGGCGGGAGATAGCGCGAGTAGTCCGAGACGTAGATGGCCCAGCTGATCTGGTAGCCGGCGACCACGCCGAACTGAGCGAGGAACGGCGTCCACTTGAAGGCGCCGAGATCGAAGGATCCGGCCGGATAGTGCAGGGTGACCAGGACACCGACGGTGAAGATCCCGAAGATGATCAGGAAGGTGTAGGTCAGGACCCGCTCGGCCTTGTGGATGACGTCGTAGCCGACCAAGGCGATGACGAGCGCGACGACCGTGACGACGACCACCCACAGTTTGACGCCGCCGTGCAGCGTGTGGTGGAGGGAGTCGGCGGCGAGGACACTGTTGAAGACGTTGAAGCCGGCGTACTGCACATAGGCGAACAGCCACACCAGCAGGGCGCCGACGTAGCCGAACTGGGGCCGCGACTGGATCATCTGCGGCAGGCCCAGCTGGGGGCCCTGCGCCGAGTGGAAGGCCATGAAGAAGGTGCCGACGACGGTGCCGGCGACGATGGCCAGCAGCGACCAGAGGAGGTTGCCGCCCTCGGTGATGCTGATGAGTCCCACCGCCAGGGTGGCGATCTGGGCGTTGGACATGAACCACAGCGGACCCAGGTGCCAGAGCTTGCCGTGCCGCTCGTCCAGCGGGACGTAGTCGATGGACCGGACCTCCAGGCCGGACACCCTGGATTCAGTCGAAGTGCTCATGCCACCTCCCGGGAGCCGTGTGCGCCGCCTCCGGAAGACATTCTTCCTCCACGGGGGCGCGGTGACGACCGGGCGGCCCCGCCGCCCGCCGCCCACGGTCCTCCCGGACGGTGTGCGATCCGGCCTGTCCGCTCCGCGCGTACGCCGCCACCGTGCCGCGGTGGATCTCTTCTCACGCGTTCCGATCGCCCTGGTCACTCCCTGCCGGGCCGAGCCGACCGTGGACGCGCCGGGCTGCTGGAAGCTCGTCCCGATCGCGCGACGGCCGTCGGCCGTCGGCCAAGCATGGTGTTGCGCGGGCCGGGGGCGCCTTCGGATCCGGGCCGCCGCCCCGCGGCGTTCCTCCGGCTTGGGACTTGAGGTCGTCTCGGCGCGGCGGAACTTACGGTTTGTGGGTGGTCCAGAGCAGTTCCGCCGGCCAGCGGTGTGCCCAGTCGGGTGGGTCGGTTTCGTTGTAGCCGTTGGGCGTTCCGGGTCCGGGCCGCGGCTCGATGAGGTCGTCGATGACGAGACCCGCGCCGCGCAGGACTCTTACCCAGTCGCCGTAGGTGAGCTGATAGCTGGTCGCGCCGTCGTCTTCGGCGATGGTGTTCAGCCCGAAGTAGTCCCGCTGCAGCGTCGTGGTCACGCGGCCGGCGGCTTCGTCGTAGCAGGCTTCGAACCAGGGGCTGGCGACGTTGAACACCAGGCGCCCGCCTCGGCGCAATACGCGTGCGGCCTGCGGGACGGCCAGGTGCGGGGGCGCCCAGCTGAGCCCGCCGAAGTCGCAGAACACCAGGTCGAAGCTGTCGGCGGCGAAGGGGAGTTGTTCGGCGGCGCCTTGCACGAGCGGGTAGCGGGCCGCTCCCATCGCGCGGGCCGCCGCGCCGAGTTGGGCTTCGGACAGGTCGAGCCCGACCACCGTGGCACCCTCGGCGGCGAGCGCCCTGGACCACTGGCCGGCGCCGCAGCCGAGTTCGAGGACTCGCTTGCCGGTGACGTCGCCCAGGGCGTCCAGGTGCGCGTCGGGGATGGAGTACATCCCCCACAGCCGGGGTGTGGCGCCGATTCGCGGGTCGTGCTTGTGCTGGTAGGCGCTGCTGATCCGGTTCCAGAGCCGCCGGTTGGCGGGGATGCTGTCCACGTGCCGACTCCAGCACCGCCTGCCCCGTGCGGTCAACATGATTAGGGCACTGGCCGGCCCTCGCCTCGGTCCGGTCCCGACTCGGTCCTGGCCGGTCTCGCAGTCGACCGGACCGGGTGCGGGCTGACGACCCAACAGGCCCTCAACCGGCAGGCGAGTGCCCCGGCAGCTGCCCCGCGCCCTGGATCAGGCACTCGATCAGGTAGTCGCCCGTGTCCTCGTCGAGGGTCACGCCGTGGGTCTCGCTGCGGAAGCCGGGGAAGCGGCGGTCGAAGGACTCCAGGGCGGTGAGATAGCGCAGCAGCGGGCCGTCGGGTGCACCGATGGACTCGCCCGGCATCAGGACCGGGATGCCGGGCGGGGTGACCGTCACCATGGCGGCCGCCACCCGGCCCGCCGCCTGCGAGATCCGGACCCGCTCGGTGTCACCCCGCACCAGCCGCTGGTAGCAGTGCTGGGGTGGCGCCACGGGCTGCGGGAGCTGCTGGAAGGCCGTGTCCAAAAGCTCCACCAGACGCACCGAGCGCAGTTGCTCGTGCATCTCGTGGCACAGCCCGCGCAGGGTCAGGCCCGCGTACCGGCGGGGGTGCCCGGCGACGGCCTCCGGCAGGACCCGCTCCAGTGGGGCGTCGGCGTCGTAGAGGGCCTTGAAATCCGTCAGGGCGTCCAGCAGGGTGCCCCACTTGCCCTTGGTGATGCCCATGGAGAACAGGATCAGCGTGGTGTAGCTGTCGGTCTTCTCCACCACGACCTTCCGGGTGGCCAGATAGGCGGTGAGCACCCGGGCCGGGATGCCCTCCTCGGCCATCTCGCCGGTGGCGGTGATCCCAGGGCAGGTCAGCGTGACCTTGACGGGGTCCAACATGCAGTGGCCCTCGGTCAGCCCGGGGAAGCCGTGCCATTCGGCGCCGGGCTCCAGCAGCCAGCAGGACTGCTCCGTGCGCAGCAGCTCCGGCGTGGCTTCCTCGAACGGCAGCCGGTCGCCGGTCGCCGGGTCGGTGACCGTGTCCGGCTGCCACACCCCGAAGAACCACGGCGGCCGGTCCCCGGCGCTCTCGATCCGGCGTCGCAGGCGCACCATCTCCTGACGGAAGCGGATCGCCTCGGTCACCGCCTCGTCGATCAGCCACTCGCCCTGCGGGCCGTCCATCATCGCCGTCGCCACGTCGAGCGAGGCGATCATCGGGTAGAGGGGCGAGGTGGTGCCGTGCATCATCAGCGCCTCGTTGAACCGGTCATGCTGCACCGGTGCCCGCGGTGCGGATCGCATGTGCACCATCGCGCTCTGCGACAGCGCCGCCAGCAGCTTGTGCGTGGACTGGGTGGCGAACACGGTCGGGCGGTCCGGGCCGGGGAAGGCATCCTCGTCCACCGACATGCCGTAACGGCCGGCGTAGAGTGGGTGGAAACGGGCGTACGCGAACCACGCCTCGTCGAAGTGCACCCGGGGCGTACTGGCGGCGAACGCGCGAGCGGTGGCTACGGCGTCGTAACTCAGGCCGTCGTAAGTGGAGTTGGTGAACACCGCGTACTGCGGGTGCGGGGACACCGCGCCCTCGGTGAGCGGATGCGCGGCGATCCGGGCCGCCACCGCGTCCGCGGCGATCTCGGCCGGGGGCAGCGGTCCCGCCAGGCCGTAGCCGTTACGGGTGGGGACCAGATAGACCGGCCGGGCACCCGAGACGACCAGGCCGTGCAGCACGGACTTGTGGCAGTTGCGGTCCACCAGCGCGATCTCGTCGCGGGTGACGCTGAAATGGCCCACCAGGCGATTGCACGTCGAGTCGCCGTGCAGCACGAAGTAGGTGCGTTCGGAGCCGAACACACGGGCCGCGTTGCGCTCCGCCTCGCCGATCGGGCCGGTGTGCTCGAACAGCGAGCCCAGTTCCTCGACCGAGATCGACAGGTCGCTGCGCAGCAGCCGCTCTCCGAAGTAGTCGTGGAAGGCGCGTCCCGCCGGCGACTTGAGGAAGGCGACACCGCCGGAGTGGGCCGGGGTGTGCCAGGAGTATTGGTGGGCGTCGTCGAAGCGGCGCAGTGCCCGGAAGAACGGCGGCAGCACGGATTCCCGGTAGGCGTGGGCGGCGGTGGTGATACGGCCCGCGATGAAACCCGGGGTGTCCTCCAGCGGCCAGACGTAGCCCACGACCGATTCGGACACCCACAGCGGCAGGTCCCCAAGGCCCTCGTCGGCCATCACCAAGAAGACCGGCAGGTTCCGGAATCGGCGGCCGATCCGGCGCAGCACGGCGCCGCCGCCCGGGGTCTCCTCGAGTGTGCCTCCCGGCGCGGCGAGCGCGGCGCCGGGCCCGTCACCGGCGGCCCCGGGAAGGTCCCAGGCCACCAACGCCGCCGCCAGACCAGCCTCGGTGCGCAGTACCGCGTCCGCGTCCTTTGCCGTCACCGCCCAACGGACTTCGAAACCGCCCGCCTCGATCGCGTCCCGGATCTTCCGTAACTGCTGGGGCTCGGCGCCCTCGCCCCGAGGGTGTTCCGGTACCGCGACCATGATCCTGCTGTCGGCCATGCGCCCTCCCGCCCTCCGCGGCGGCGCCCCGGCCGCCCCGGCCAGTGTCCTGGCGGCGCACCAGGCAGAACGGCGGCCGGGACGGCAAACCACCGCTATGGCGGAAACCGCCGTCCCGACGTTGACTTTCGCAACACGCCCCTGGCCCGCGGCCCGCGGATACGCGTCACGGGCGCCCACCGGGTGGTCGGCCGCCGTGCTCCGCCCGGCCTGGGCGCACACTGGCCGTGCCGCCATTCCGAGCCCAGCGGTGGGTCATGGCCACTCCCGGGCAGGCTGCACCGGCACCCTCGTACTCGTGAACCTCGCGCTGCGGCGTCGCCCGATTCACCGTAGGGGCCCGGCGCCCGGCGCGCGTGGTGCGGCATGCGACCGGCGGTGGCCGACCGCATGATGGGGACAAGGAGGCGGAGGGAGAGTAGCCATGTCGGACGGGCGGACTCCGATGGCCCCGCAGTCGGCGACGCGGGCCCCGGCCGAACAGCGCGTCGGCGCGGGCAGCGTTCTCCTCGCGTTCGCGCCCTGGATCATCTTCGGAGTCGTCGCGAGCCCCAGCACCTGGGAGTACGCGGCGCTCGCGGCACTGATCGCCGCGATCGTCCTGTCGGGACAGGACCTGCTGCACGGGAAGCTGCGCGTCCTGGACCTGACCGGCATCGTGTTCTTCGCGGTGCTCTCGGTCCTCGCGCTGGCCCTGGACCGCGGAGAACTCGCCTGGCTCGAGAAGTACGCCCAGGTCGTCTCCAGCGGGCTGGTGGCGGTGGTGGCCTTCGGATCGCTGCTGTTCGACCCGTTCACCGCCCAGTACGCCCGGGAGTCGGCGCCCGAAAGCGTCTGGAACTCCCCCGTCTTCCAGCACATCAACAGGGTGCTCACGACGGTCTGGGGCGTGGCCTTCGCCCTGATGACGCTCTCCACGTGGCTGGGGGTGCGCCATCCCGGCCAGAGCGACTGGTTCGACTGGGTCGTTCCCGTCGCGCTGCTGGTGGGCGCGATCAAGTTCACCCGGCGCTATCCGGAGCGGTACAAGGCCCGTATGACGCCGGTATGAGCCTGTCGTGGTCGGGGCCGCGGCGGGTCAGGCGCGGAAAGGACCGGGCGGCCAGCAGAAAGGCGAGCGTCGTCAGCACGAACGGCCAGGTGAGCGCGTGACCGCCGGACGGGGCGAGCAGGGCGGACACGGCCGGGGTGAGGACGGTCGCCGTCGCGGCGCCGAGCAGCGCGTACACCAGCGTCGCCGGGCAGGCCACCAGGAAGACACCGCACAGGCCCAGCGCGACGAGCACCGCGTTGCACCCCATCGTCCCGTCGGCGATCCGCTCGGCCGGCGCCCCGAACGCCCAGGCCGTGACGATGGCCGTCGCGCTGCCGGAGCAGACCACCAGTCCCGCGACCCGGCTCGCCACGAAGACGCCCGCCAGCAACAGGGCTCCGGCGTACCACTCGTCCAGGAAGAAGACCTGGGACACGTTGCGGAAGAAGGCCCGCCACACGTCGTGCGGGCCCAGACCGGTGGGGGCGGTGGCGGCCCGGGGCAGCGCGGCGAGGCCGTCACCGTGCGACCAGATCCGCCGGAAGGCGGGCGCGGCGATGGTGACCGCGCTCGCCACCAGGCAGTACGGCATGGTCAGGGTGGGCAGCTCCCACTCGCCCAGCAACCGGACCACTGCCGCCGTGACGACGGTGACCAGGACGCACACCAGAGCGGCGAGCAGTGCCGTGGTGTGTCCGGCCGCGTCCAGGTACACGGCGCAACTGAGCGCCGCCAGACAGGAGTTGAATCCCTCCAGGCCTGTCCGTACCCGATCGCGGGACACGCCCAGCAGCCCTGCGGTACCGGTGCCGAGGGCGGCGCCGCCCAGACCGTAGACGCCGTACCGCCAGTCAGCGGCCAGCAGCGCCAGACCGAAGAGGACGCCCGTCCAGGCGTTGCCCAGGAACATGACCTGGCCGAGGCCGCGCAGCACATACGCCCCGCGTGCAACGCCCAGTCCCGGACGCCTGGAGTCGCGCCCCGGGCGCCCGGGATGTCCTCGGCGCCTCGGACGGGCGCGGTGCGACGCCGCTCTCTCCTGCCGCTCCCCCGGCGCGCCTTCGCCACCAAGCACGCCCACCCTCATCCGGCGCCTCATCCCCAGCCCCCCAGCCTGCGCCCACCACCACCGCCGGATATCGTATAGCGGAAAATGGTTGCCGCGAAGCGGAAGGTTCAGCCGAGGTCCGGGCACAGCACCGCTCGCACTCCCCGCAGCTCGCCCTTCTCCATCCGCGCGTGCACCTCGCGCGCCGCGCTCAGCGGCCGGACCTCGATCCGTCGCGGGCGCAGGGCGTGTCGACCGAGCAGGTCGACGAGGCACGCGGCGGCCTCGGCGAGTTCGCCGGACGTCGCGTGCGAGATGACGAAGCCGATGACGGAGCGGTCGTTCATGTACAGCGCGCCCGCGGGCAGCACGGGGCGGGTTCCGGCACCGGCCAGCAGCACCACACGGCCGCGACGGGCCAACAGGCCGACCGTGGTGTCCAGGTCGTTGACGCCCGCGGTGTCCAGGTACAGGTCGACGCCAAGTGGCGCCGCCTGACGGAGCTTTGGCACCAGATCGGGGTCCCGGTAGTCGAGCACCTGGTCCGCGCCCAGGTCGGCGCAGTACCGTGCGTCCGCGGCGGCGGCGGTGGCGAGGACCCGGGCGCCGGCCCGTGCGGCGAGCGTCACCAGGGCGCTGCCGACGTGGCCCGCCGCGCCCGCGACCAGTACCGTCTCGCCCACCCGTAGGTGGCCATGGGTGAACAACGCGAGATAGGCGGTCGCCGCCGGGTGCAGGACGGCCACCGCCTCGCACGGGTCGACGCCGCCCGGCAGGGGGTACAACCGGTCGGCCGCCACCACGGCCTGTTGTGCCGCGGCGCCCTGACGCCCCTCGTGCCCGAGGCTGTTGCACCACACCCGATCCCCCGCGCGAAAGCCCGTCGCTCCGGGCCCCGCCGCCGCGACCGTGCCCACCAGGTCACGGCCGATGACAAAGGGGAAGTCCAGGTGGGTGCGGAAGGCGCCCGACCGGACGAAGGTGTCCACCGGGTTGACCGTGGTGGCCTCGACGTCGACGAGGACATCGGTGGGACCGGGCCGGGGCGCGGCGATCTCTCCGTATCGGATGACGTCCGGAGCACCCAGTTCCTCGATGAACGCTGCACGCATGAGTCGCACCCTCGGTCGGCGGGGGCCGGGCGCGCGCCGCCGACTGCCGGCCGCCGCGCCTCCTCGGTTCCGACGAGCCCGGCCGGGGGGGGGGGGGGGGGGGGGGGGGGGCCGGGCGGGGGGGGGGCCCCCCCCCCCCCCGGCCGGAGCACGGCAGTCGGATCAGGATCGATGCCGGATTCCCACCGGGGGGCTTCCGGTCACCAATAGTGCCGACGGCCGGCGACCGCGTGCCCCATCGAACCCAGGATCCACAGAATGGCCCCGATGACCAACAGGATGATGCCTATGGTCCACAGGATCGATATGCCTGTGAGGAAGCCGATGATGAGCAGGATGATGCCCAAGGCGATCATGACGTGCCTCCTGCCGGATAGCATTATTCCTGTTCCCCGTGTGCCCCCAACCGACGGTTCAGTGCACCCGAAGAGGCAAAAGCTTTCCCTAGCTTTTCCGAGGAAGCGTGAGGGGCGGTAGACAGGTCATTCCGGCGGGAAAAACCAGGGAAAGCAAGGTCATACAGGAGATATCCATAGCCTTCATGGGCTCCTCGGGCTAATTGCCTTCCTTTGCACTTACTCAAGCCTTTGGGCTCCTCCGGGTCGCGACCACAGGGCGACGGCTACCAGCAGGAGCCCGCAGGCGGCGACCATGAGCCAGCCCGGGCGGGAGGCGTGGGCGAGCTGTGTCGGGCCGGTGCCCGCCAGCAGGCCGCCGGCGAGGGCGATACCGAGCGCGGCGCCGAACTGCCGTGCCGTGGAGGTGATCGCTCCGGCCACTCCGGCCTGAGCCGGGGGCAGCCCGCCGACCGCGGTGTTGGTGATCGGGGCGTTGGCGAAGCCGAACCCGATGCCGATCAGGAGGTAGGCGGCGAGGAGGAGGAACAGGCTTGTGTGCTGGTGGAGTCGGGTCAGGCACAGCCCGCCGGCCGTGACGAAGCCGCCGGCGAGGAGCAGTGGCCGGCACGGTCCGAGGCGGCCGACCAGCCGGCCGGACCAGGGCGCGCAGACGCTCGCGCCGACGGCCATGGGCAGGGTCGCGGTGCCGGCGGCCAGCGGGGTGAAGCCTCGACCGTGCTGGAGGTAAAGGGTGTTGAGCAGCATCGTGGCGTTCAGCGCGACGAAGACCGCCACGGCGCCGACGACAGCCCCGCTGAACGCGGGGCTGCGGAAGAGGCGCGGGTCCATCAGCGGCTCGTGCCGTCGGGTCTCCACCCGGACGAATCCGGCCGTCGCCGCGGCGGCTATGGCGTAGGCGGCCAGCGCCGCGGGGCCCGTCCAGCCGATCCGGGGGCCTTCGATCAGGATGCCGACCCAGGCCCCGATGACCACGGTCAGCAGCACCTGGCCGGGGAGGTCGGGCCGGCGTGCCCGGGGCGCCCGTGACTCGGGCACGAAGACCGCGCTCAGCACCAGGGCGGCGACGATGACGGGCGCGTTGATCCAGAACAGCGCCCGCCAGCCGAGTGCCGCCACGAGGGCGCCACCCGTGACCGGGCCTACGGCCATGCTGAGTCCGAAGACGGAGGCCCAGACGCCGATCGCCTGTGCCCGCTCCCTGGGGTCGGGCATCGCGTTCACCACGATCGCCAGAGCGACCGGGCTGAGCATCGACGCACCGACACCCTGGACCACCCGGGCCGCGACGAGCGCGCCGACCGATGGAGCCCACGCGCAGACCAGCGAGGCCACGCCGAACACGGCCAGCCCGGCCTGGAACACCCGCCGGCGCCCGAACCGGTCGGCCAGCGCGCCGGAGGAGATCAGCAGGGCCGCCAGGACGATGGTGTACGCGTCCACGGTCCATTCCAGACCGCGGGTTCCGACGTCGAGGCCGCGCCCGATGGCCGGCAGTCCCACGTTGACGATGGTGGTGTCCAGACCCACCAGGAACATGCTGAGACAGCAGACGGCCAGTACCGTCCAGCGTCTGCGTCTGCCGAGAACCGGCTTGGCAGGGTGGGTCGTCGTCGCGGTCACGGTCCGCCTCTCACCTGTGAAGGTCGTTGCCCGGTCAGGCTCGGCCACCGGTACCACCGCCGCCCAGCGCTTTTGCCGGGACCGCAAAAACGTGGTGCCGGAGGATGGTGGGGAGAGGCGGCGGACGGTGGGTGACGCGCCGTGCGCGCAAGGCCGTGGGTGGAGGGGCGTGCGTGGAGTGTCGTGTGGCGCGGGCCGACCGCTACGAGCGAGCTGCCGCCCGGCGGTCGGACGGCGGCCCCTACTCCGCCGCTTCGCGGTCTGCCGCGCGGCCTGCCAGGCGCTCGTACCGCTGTCTGGCGGCCTGGGGCGTGCCGAGTCCGAGTCCGAAGGCTATCTCGGGCCAGGTCATTCCTCGTCCGCGCGCCATCTCGAGGAGCCCCGCCTCGAGTTCGTCCATCTCTCCTCGGACCAGGGGCACGAGGGTCAGCGCGGCGGTGATGTCCGCGTGATCCACCTCCGGCTCGCCCTCATCGAGTCGCGCGGCCCCGCTGAGCAGGAATGACACCAGGCGGACCGCCTCGTGCGGACCGAGGACCGAGGGGTGGGTCTGGCGCCGGCGTTGGTCGTCCGTGGCCGCGTGCCGCTCGGCGACGCGGAACAAGGAGGCGTAGACCCGTTGGGCTCGCGCCTCTTCGGGGTTCGGGGGCGTGAAGGGGTCGGAGTGCGCGGGTGTCGATGGCATGGGTCGAGAATGGGCGAGCACACGAAAAGGTGTCAACTGTTTATTGTGAACGAGATGTTCATAGGAGTATGTGTCGTCACGTCTCGCTTCAGCGGTGTCGTAGGGCGTTGAGTCGGGCCGCCTGACGTGTCAGGTAGTCGCGCTCGGCGAGGTTGGGGGCCTTTCGGGCCGCCTCGGCGTACAACCGTGCCGCCGTCGACGCATCGCCGTCGCGCTCGTGGAGGTAGGCCGCCACCGCCGTGTGGCGGGGCAGCGTGTCCTCCAGCGAGGCGAGCGCCGCGAGTCCGGCGCGCGGGCCGTCGGCCTCGCCGACCGCCACGGCGCGGTTGAGGCGGACGACGGGGCTGTCGGTAAGCCGCGCGAGTTCGTCGTACCACTCGACGATCTGCACCCAGTCGGTTTCCTCGGCGGTGGGCGCGTCGGCGTGGAGTGCGGCGATGGCGGCCTGCGCCTGGAACTCGCCCAGCCGGTCGCGGGCGAGGGCCGCCTGCAGGATTCCGACGCCCTCGGCGATCGAGACGGTGTCCCACCGGGCGCGGTCCTGCTCGGCGAGCGGCACCAGGCTGCCGTCGGGGGCCGTCCGGCCGGCGCGCCGGGCGTGGTGGAGCAGCATGAGGGCGAGCAGCCCCGCCACCTCGGGGTGGTCGATGGCGGCCGCGAGCTGCCGGGTGAGCCGGATGGCCTCGGCGGCGAGGTCGATGTCGCCGGAGTAGCCCTCGTTGAAGACCAGATACAGGACGCGCAGCACGGTGGCGACGTCGCCGGGCCGGTCGAACCGTACGCCGGACACGGTGCGCTTGGCGCGGCTGATGCGCTGCGCCATGGTCGCCTCGGGCACCAGATAGGCCTGGGCGATCTGACGGGTGGTCAGTCCGCCGACGGCACGCAGGGTGAGCGCGACCGCCGACGACGGCGTCAGCGACGGGTGGGCGCACAGGAAGTAGAGCTGGAGGGTGTCGTCCGCCGAGTTCGCGGGCCCGGGCGCCGGCTCCTCGTCGACGCGGTCCTCGCGCCGGCGGCGGGCGGTGTCGGCCCGGGTCGCGTCGAGGAACCGGCGCCAGGCCACGGTGATCAGCCAGCCCTTGGCGTCCTTCGGCGGGTCGGCCGGCCAGACGCGGACCGCCTCGACCAGCGCGTCCTGCACGGCGTCCTCGGCCGCCGCGAAGTCGGCTCCGCGGCGGACGAGAACGGCGAGGACGCTCGGCGTGAGGCTGCGCAGCAGCACCTCGTCCATGGGGGTGGTCACTCCGTGATGGTGGGCGGGGCGCTGAGGAAGGGGCGCAGTTCGAGCCACTCGTGGATCGGCTTGCTGCCCGCCCCGGGGGCGGCCGACAGCTCTCCGGCCAGCTCGACGGCGCGTTCGTAGCTGTCGACGTCGATCACCATCCAGCCGGCGATGAGGTCCTTGGTCTCGGCGAACGGCCCGTCGGTGACCGGCGGGCGCCCCTCTCCGTCGTACCGGACGAAGGTGCCCTCGGGAGCGAGCGCCTGGCCGTCGACGAACTCGCCGGTTTTCTCCAGCCGGGCCGCGAAGTCGTGCATGTACTGCATGTGCGCCGAGATCTCCTGCGGTGTCCACTGGTCCATGGGCACGTCGTTGACCGCGGCCGGGGCGCCTCGGTAGTGCTTGAGCAGCAGGTACTTGGCCATGGTGTCTCTCCTCGGTGCCGGTGCGCGACCCATTGTGGTCGCGTTCGTCCCGGGGACGGAGCAGGCCGCGGATTCTCGACATCGCCGCCCGGGATTTTTTTCCGGCTCTCGCGAACGGGCGGTTCCACCGGGCCCTACGACCCGGTGGAACCGCCCGTCGGACAGCGACCGTCACACCGCTAGCCGCGGCGACCCGCCGGATCGTGGGCGACCGTGCCCCGGCCGTCGTCACCGGGGGCCGCGGCGGAGCCGTCGGCCTCGGTACCCGTGCCCGGCGCCTGCGTGGCCGCCCGGTCGCCGTGCCCCGGCCACCATGCCGCGTGGCCGATGAGCGCGGTGAGGCTCGGGGTGAAGAACATCGCCATGACGAACGCGGCCACGGCGATGCCGAAGGAGACCGCGAAGCCCATCTCCGTCAGCAGCGAGTTGCCCGCGAGCATCATCGTGGCGAAGGTCGCCGCCAGGATGAAGCCGGCGGCCGCCACGGTGGGCCCGGCGTGCCGCAGTGCCATCCCGGCCGCCTCGCGCGGGTCGCGGCCCTCGCGGGCCTCCTCGCGAAGCCGGGCGATCATGAGGATGTTGTAGTCGGTGCCGATGGCGACCACGAACAAGTACATGATCACCGGGAGCATGAACATCAGTCCCGAGTGGCCCTGCGCCACCTGGAAGAGCCACACCGTGGCGCCCAGGGTGGCGCCGAACCCGAGGCCCACCGAGGCGATCAGGTACCAGGGGGCGACCACGCTGCGCAGCAGCAGCCCCAGGATGACCATGATCAGGATCGCCGCGACGGGGAACACCGTCCGGTAGTCGTGGTTGACCGCGCTGTCGATGTCCTTGAAGATCGAGGACATCCCGCCGACGAGGGCCTCGGTGCCCTCGGGGGCGTTGGCGTGGGCGACGTCACGGACCCGCTCCACCGCGTCGATCGCCCGGTCCGTCGACGCCTCGTACTTGAGCGTGACGGTGATGTCCGCTGTGGTGCCCTCCTTGTTCACCTGGCTGAGACGGGCGCTCGCCACGCCGTCCACCGCACCGAGCTTCTTCGCGTAGGCGTCGAAGCCGGCCTTGTCCAGCGGCTTGCCGTCGGTGCTGGAGAGGTAGACGTCGGTGGGTGCGGCGGCGCCGGCCGAGTACGCCTTCTGCATCCGGTCCTGGACGACCATGGATTCCTTGGTCTTGGGCATGGAGCCCGACGCCAGGTCGAACGTGGCGTTGAATCCGAGTGTGCCCAGCGACAGCACGATCAGGACCAGCCCGGAGGCCACGGCGGTCAGTGCCGGGCGGCGCTGCACACCGCGGCCGAGGGCGGCGAACCTGGCGTTGCGCGGCTCCTGCTGCCAGGACTTGGACGGCCAGAACACCTTCGGCCCGATCAGGGAGACCACGGCCGGGATCAGGGTCAGGCCCGCGATCAGCGTCGCGGCCACGGCGATGGCGAGCGCCGGGCCCATCTGCTTGAGGAAGCCCAGCGTGGACAGCGCCAGCGCGAGGAAGGCGATGATCACGGCACCGGCGGCGGAGGCGATGGCCTCGCCGACCCGGTCGACCGCGTTCACCATGGCCTGCTTGGGCTCGTCACCGGCGCGCAGGCGTTCTCGGTAGCGGAACATCAGGAACAGGAAGTAGTCCGTGCCCACACCGAACAGCACGACGATCAGGATCGACGAGATCGAACTGTTGGCCTGTAGGTCGAACAGCTTGGTGGCGTAGGCGATCAAGCCGTTGGCGACGGCGGACACCAGACCGATCAGCACCAGGGGAAGCACGGCGAGGAGCGGCGCCCGGAAGATGATCAGCAGGGTCACCAGGATGATGACGAAGGTGCCGATGCCGATCAGTGCCTGGCCGCGCTTGGAGGAGTCCTCCTGGTCGGCGGCCTGGGCGGCGGATCCGCCGAGCCTGACGTCCAGATGCGTGCCCTTGGCCAGGCTCTTGACCTCCTTGCGCAGCGTCTTGGCCGCTTCGGTCTGTTTGGGCTGGCCGGCGTTCTTGCTGTCCATCTGCACCAGCGTCAGGGCGTACCTGCCGTCCTTCGACGGCTGGCCGGGGACGACCTTCTGCACCTGGTCGATGTGCTTCTCGCCCAGCTCGGCGGTGATCCGGGAGACATCCCGTTTGTCGGCGGCGGTCAGTGCGGCGCCGTCGGTGCGCTGGTAGAGGGCGATCGCGGACGGGGTGAAGGCGCTGGGGAACGCCCTCTCCTGGAGATCCGCCGCTTTGATGGACTCGTAACTCTTCGGCAGGAAACTGCTCTCGTCGCTGTTCGAGGGCAGGCTCGGAGCGGTGGCCACGATGGCCACCGCGGCTATGAGCCATGCCACGATCGTCCAGACGGGATGTCGGACGACAGCGTGTCCTATTCTGCGGAACATGCGGAAGGTCCTCCTGGACAGGAAGATCACCGCAGCCCGGGGAGCGGTCCCTGGCATCGGCGACCCCGACCGGCCCGCCCACGACGGGCCAGTCGACTGGTTGTCTTGTGTCTTGGACCCACATGGTAGTGACCAAGCGCCAACGACGTCTGGTCAGGCCGCTGTTGTGTCGCGCGGGATGGTCGGGAACGGGGAGACGGCGCCGGCCGACGGGAGGGGTGCCGTCGTCAGCGGTGAGCGCGCGGAGGGGAGAGCCGGTAGGAAACAGGCAGGTCCCGCACCTCCACCGAGAGCACCGCCTCCACCGTGTCGCCCGTGGGCAGATGCTTGGCGAGCAGGTCCAGGATGCTCTCGGACAGCCGTGTCTTGCGCGCCTCGGGGCGGCCCGGCATGAGGCCCACCTCCACGTGGACGAACGGGGTCTCGTCACACGCGCCGTCGCCGACGTACGTCCGCACCGGGCGCAGCAGTGTCTTGCACACACCCGTCGAGCCGGACTCCTCCACCACCAGCGGGTGCAGCTCCCGCACCAGGGCGCCCGGGTCGAAGCCCTCGGACAGCCGGGCGGAGTAGTCGATGGCGAGGTGCGGCATGCGGGGACCTTTCACACACTTGGTTTCTCAGGGCAACTATTTTCCCTCACTCGGCCGTGGAGTCGCACCCCGGCCCCCGGTTCCCCGCGGAGGCGGCCGCACCTGACCCCGCCCGAGGGCGGGGTTCAGCGGACGGGCGCGGTGAACGACGTCAGGATCAGTGACGGAGTAGGCCCCGGACTCGAGGCTCGAGCGCGGGGTCGGCCGTCCCGTCGTCCCGGTCGTCCCTGGCCCTATGCCGTCAGTTCCGGCGGGAAGCCGGTCCAGCGCAGTTCGGGGGGAAGGTGCCCCATGTCGTTGAGGAACAGGACGGAGGCCGCGCGGTCGGGGGCGTAGCGGATGACCGTCAGTGCGGCGTTGCCGAGGTTCAGGCCCATCCAACGCCAGGCCGGTGCGTCCAGGGCGTCCCGGACCAGCCAGCCGACCAGGAAGTTGTGTGTCA
Source organism: Streptomyces sp. NPDC051452 (assembly GCF_044454765.1). Classification (NCBI taxonomy): domain Bacteria; kingdom Bacillati; phylum Actinomycetota; class Actinomycetes; order Kitasatosporales; family Streptomycetaceae; genus Streptomyces; species Streptomyces sp. NPDC051452. The sequence goes on along the minus strand of NZ_JBITEB010000001.1, from coordinate 795,686 downwards.
CGACCAGTTCGTGCCGGGGTGCGTCACCGCTCACCGGCCCGGTGAAGCGGGCGAGCGCCTCTCGGGCCAGTTCCGGCCCCCTCGCACGCTCCTCCTCGGGGAACTGGGCGAGCCGCTCCAGCATGGCGTCGGCGAACCGCGGGGGCAGTTCCTCTCTGGTCGGCAGATAGGGGAGGTAGTCTCCTGCGGCTTCCGAGCTCCGTACGGGTACGTCGTCCCGGTCCAGCCGGTCCGCGATCAGTCGCGCGGTCTGTTCTGCACGGGGCAGCGGGCCGTGGTGGATGACCGAGAGAGGGCTGCCGCGCAGTCGCTCGCCGAGGAGTTCCGCCTGGCGGCGGCCGGTGTCCGTGAGTGTGCTCTCGTCCGCCGAGGCCTCGGCGTGCCGTGCCAGGTACAGGTAGCGAGTGGCCGTACCGGCCATAGGTGTTGCTCCTTGGGTAGGCGCGATCTCGTGGATGCCCGGAGGGACGACCGCCGCACCGGACGTGGTTCCCCCGTGCTCGCGCGCCGCGACGTGGTTGCTCACCGCATCGGGTGAACTTCCGTCGCTGGGCTACCCGTATGGTCGGGACACACATACAAGTGACCGGGTAACACCTCGGCAAACCGAGCCAAGACAGCACCTCTGTGGGCTGAACCAAATGGAAACGGGTCTACCGACCCGTATGATCCAGGTATTCGGGCACCCCGCAGTACCCGCTTCTGCCCCCTGCATGTCACGACCGACCGCCGGGGGCGCACCATGGTTACGAATGGAGGACAGATGCCTGAGAACACCGCACCCGTCACCGAGTTGGCCTCGCACTATGTCAATCAGGTGGCCGCTGACCTCGACCAGAACGTCAAGGAGCAGGAACGCATCGCGGCCGACATCACGGCCCTGCAGGGCCAGTTGGCCACACTGCAGCGGGATCACTCCGTGTTGGTGAGCATGCAGCAGGCACTTGGTGTCGCCGCGCCGGTCGGCACATCCGCCGAGCCCCAGAGCCCGGTCGTGCCCTCCCCGCGGAAGAAGTCCGCCGCCGAGTCCGGCAAGCGTCGGGCGACCAAGGCGGCGCCGGCGGCCCGCTCCCAGCAGCCGAAGAAGCCGTCCGCCAAGAAGACCGTGGCCAAGGCCGCGACACAGTCGGCGGCCAAGACCGTGGAAAAGGCGACGACTCAGCCCGTCGACAAGGCCGCGGCGAAGGCCGCAGCCAAGACCGCGGCCGCCAAGACGGCTCAGCCCACGCTCGTCGAACTCGTCCGCGCTCACCTGGCGGAGCAGAGCGAACCCCGCTCCGCGGCCGAAGTCGCCGAGGCCCTCGGCCAGGCCCACTCCGACCGGGAGATCCAGACCAAGGTCGTGCGCACCACGCTGGAGAACCTGGTGGCGAGGAACGCCGCGCAGCGCAGCAAGCAGGGCTCGTCCGTCTTCTACACGGTGACCGGCTCCGCGGAGTCGACGGCCGCCGTCCAGGAGAAGGCGGAGCCGGTGGCGGCCTCCTAGGGCCTGTCTGACAATTCGCGTCGTCGCCCGAAGGGCGGCCGCGCGGCGTCAGGTGCGTGCTCTCGGAGTGCCGGCCCCAGGCCCTCGTACTGGATGTACTCGGGTCTGGGGCCGGTGCGGCGAGTGGGGGTCCCCCCGGCCGAAGGCTGGGGGAGCGTGCATGGCGTCGCGCGGCAGACGCGAATTGTCAGACAGGACCTAGCGGGAGACCTGTGGCGCGGCTGTCCGAGGCCGAGCCACATCGGACCGTGGCCTCGGCGGCTCGCGGCGCGGCGGGCCCGTCCGATGAGGCCCGTGCCGCGCCGGTGGCGGCATACGTGGTCGCTCCGGGGCGGGGTCGCGGTCAGGCCGCGCGCTGGGCGACGGTGGACACCGCTCGTGTGGTGCCGTCGCCGCCGGCCGGCTCCCGGGCACACATCTGGAGCTGGTGGCGCTGGATGAGCCGGTCGACGGTGAGGTGCTCGTCCTCGAAGAGCCGGTGCAGATAGCCCACGGAGATGTGGTGTGCCGACGCCAGGGTCTCCGTGGTGAGTTCCGGGCCTTCGAGGTGACGCTCGATGTGGCCGCGGACACGCAGGACGGGTTGCTTGCGCGCGGTGGACGCGACGCCGGTCCGGGTCCGCTCGGCCACCAGCGTGCCGAACAGGTCCAGCACGCTCGCCGCGAGCCGCCCGGCGACGTCCGGTGGGGATGTGTGTGCCGAGGCGGTCAGCCCCGTGAGGAACGGCGCGCGGACGGCGCCGAGTCCGTCGTCGTGGCGATGGGTGTCGCCGCGATCCCACGGATGTGTTCGTCCGCCCCTCCCGTTCGGTGTCGTAGACGACCATCCCCCCAGCCTCGAGTGAGACTTGGCGGCCCTCTTGTACTGCAGGGGCTCGGCCACCTCGACCACGGTGGTGTGTGCGCCGTCGCCCGCGGCGGTATCCAGGGCCGCCAGCTGGTTCACGCCCTCCGCCGGAACCACTCGCGGGCCTTCGCCGCGCTGGACAGGTCCACCGTGCCCCGCCGGGAGGACGACGGCGCCCCGTGGTCGGGTTCGTACCACCGACCGGTGACCACGGTCGTGTCCAGCAGCCGGCGGAACATGGAGCCGGTGACCGACCGACCGCGCCGTGGTTCCCCACAGTTGGCTAATTTCATGGGATCTTCACAGGAGTAGGTGGCGATGCCCCGATCCATGGAGTGGCGGAATCTCGCTTACGGTCTATGCGGGTCATCCGGTACAAACAGGACCAACATGGTCGGCCGACCTCCGCGCGGAAGACCTCCATCCGGCCTTTACCAGCGTTTTTACCTTCCGGCCGAGCGCTCGAGGCGTGCCGCACCACAAGTGGAATATCGGCTTCTGCTGAACGGGGGGCAACGCGCGGCAAATCGGTCGACCAGGTTACGGTCAATTGTCGCCAACCTGGCGCGTACCACTACCCCCACCTGGGCCCGATGTCTTAGATTCGGCTTGGGGTTAGGGCCCGACCAAACACGCTTAACACTACCAGCTTTGCCGGTCAACAGCCGACATGCGAAGTCCGGCGGCACGACTGCCGTGAGACGCCGCATTTCGAGTACTCGGGGGACGACAGGCTCGCCTCCCCGCCACCGAACTGATCACCGGGAGCGGAATGGAACCCTTCTGTAACACCGACCGAAGCCTGGCCTACGCACTTCAGGACGCGGCCAGGAGAGGCACCATCCGGGGGACGCGGGTCCATATCGGCCGGCGGGAGCACGTCTACAATCTGGGTCAGCCCGACGCGAACATCTATCTCGTCGAAAGTGGACAGGTAAAGACGCTCACCCACACGCGTGACGGAAAGCAGTGCCTGCTGTCCATACACGGCCCCGGCGACGTCTTCGGGGAGTCCAGCGTGCTGGCCGCCAACCGGACCGAGACCGCCCAGGCCATGCAGGTCACGACGTTGGTCCAGGTGCGGGTGGCACAGATCATGACCGACCGCGATCCGCCGCTGCGCGAGGCGTTGATCGGGCACATGGCGAACCGGCTGCTGGAGCAGCAGCAAGTGATAGCCAATTTGGTGACCATGGACAGTGAACATCGGCTCGCGGCACTTCTGGTGAACCTTGGCAAGAAGGTCGGAAAGCACAAGGACCAGACCGCGCTGATCCGCGACCGGATAACTCAGGAAGAGCTTGCGGAAATGGTCGGGACAACGCGTTCCCGGATCGGCTACTTCCTGAAGAGATTCTCCGTCGCCGGAGTGGTGCACCGCACCGAGGATGCGCACCTCTGCATCCACATCGCGGAACTGACGGATTATCTGGAGAGTTCCTCGCTGTCCGCGGGCCTATAGGAACCGCTGACCGGGGCAGGATATCCCGGAATACGTCTCGGCGGCGCCTTGCCGGCGCCGTCCGAATCCGGGACCTCTTCCCGCACCGCTTTCTCCATACGCCTCACCATTTCCTCCAGCAGCCGCTGAGAGGTACCGAAGTTGAGTCTGATGAAGCCTTCGCTTCCGTACTCCCGCCCGTCACTGACGGCGACCCTGCCGCGGCTCAGGAAGAACTCCGCGAGGTCGTCACTGCCCAGCCGGTCGGCCAGCCGCCGGCAGTCGAGCCAGGCCAGATAGCTGGCCTCGGGTGGCGTCAGCACCAGGTCGGAGCCGAAGGACTCGAAGAGTTCGCCCAGCATCCGCCGGCTGCCGTGCAGGTAGTGCCGCACGGTCCGCAGCCAGGGATCGCCCCGGTCGAAAGCGGCCTCGCTTGCGCTGACGCCCAGGATGCCCACGCCGTCCCGTTCCCTCGGCCGCATCTCCATCAGCCGGTCATGGTCCTGAGGCCGGCCTGCCACGGCCACGGCGCACTTCAGACCGGACAGGTTCCAGCCCTTGCTCGCCGAGGCGGCCGTCACCGTCGGCACCCGCGCGGCCTCCGGCAGCGAACCGAGCGGCACATGCCGGTGCCCCGGATGGGTCAGCGGGGCGTGCACCTCGTCGGAGATCACCGCCACCTGGAACTCGGCGGCCAGCCGCAGTACTTCACGCAGCTCCTCGGCGGTGAGGACGCGCCCGGTGGGGTTGTGCGGATTGCACAGGAAGTAGGCCGCCGCACCTGCCCGGAAGGTGCGGGCGAGCCCCTCCAGATCCAGCCGCCAGCGGCCCCCGCGCAGTCGCATCGGCTGGGCGACCACCTGGCGCCCCGCTGCCGCGATGGCCTCGAAATAGGGCGGGTAGGCCGGTACGTCGACCACGACGGCGTCACCCGGCCCGGTGAACCGCTCCAGGGCGACCTCCATCACCCGCATGGTGTCCGGGAACAGCACCACCTTCTCCGGCTCCACCCGCCAGTGGTAGGTCCGCCGCGCCCAGGCGGCGAAGGCCCGCTGTACGGGGGCGTCGGTGGCGTAGACGTAGGCGTACCCGAGGTCCCCGCCCACCGTGAGGTGCGACCGGACGGCGTCGATCACGGGCTCCGCCACGGGGAAGTCCATCTCGGCGATGAACGCAGGGATGATGTCGGGCGGGTAGCGGCACCACTTCTCGCTGCGCCGCGCGGACAGCGACACCGCACGCAACCCGTCGAACAGGCGGACGAGCTCCGGTTGTACCTCGTCCGGCTCCACGGGTTCCCGCCGTACCGGATCCTGCTCTGTCTGTCGTGGCTCCGCCTGTTCCTGCTCTACCTCCGACAACGACTCCTCCTCCGTGCGGTGGGAGCTGCTGGGGCTGCGGGTGTGCCGGTCCCCCGGCTACCAGGTGACGGGCAGTTCCTTGACGCCGTGGATGCCGAACAGGTGGTGCCAGAACGGCACGTCGGCCGCCGGAACGGCGAGCCGCAGCCCCGGCAGCCGGTTGATCAGCCGCGCCAGCGTGACCTGTAGTTCGACCCGGGCCAGGGACTGCCCGGGGCACTGGTGGGGGCCGTGGCCGAAGGCCAGGTGTCCACGGGCGGCGCGGGTCACGTCGAAGCGGTCGGGATCGGGGAAGACCTCGGCGTCCCGGTTGGCGGTCGCGAGCTGGCACACCACGCCCTCCCCCGCCGCGATGGTCTCCGCACCGAGGGAGACGTCGGCGGTGGCGATACGGTTCATGCCGATCTGCATCGCCGTCTGGTGCCGCAGCAGTTCGTCCACCGCGCCCGGGATCAGTTTCGGGTCGGCGCGCAGGGCCGCCAGTTGCCCGGGGTTCTCCAGCAGCAGCATGGTGCCCGTGCCGATCATGGTCGCCGTGGTGTGGTGGCCGGCCGCGAGCAGCAGCCAGGCGATGATCGCGACCTCGGCGCGGTCCAGCAGCCCGGTCGCCACCTGCTCGACCAGCAGCCGGCTGATCAGATCGTCGCCCGGCTGCTTCTCCTTGGCCGCCACCACCCCTTCCAGATGGGCGAGGATGTCGTCCTTGGCCCGCATCGTCTCCTCGGGAGTGCTGCGCCCGTTGATGAGCACCCGGGTGCGCGACTCGAACAGCGGGCTGTCCTCGGCGGGCACGCCGAGCAGTTCGCACACCACGGTGGACGGCACCGGGTAGGCGAGCGCCTCCATCAGGTCCACCGGGCCGCCCGACGCCTCCATGAGGTCGAGGCGGGCGTCGACGATCTGCTCGATCCGCGGGCGCAGTTCCTCGGCCCGGCGGCCGGTGAAGTCCTTGGCGAGCATGCGCCGGTAGCGCAGGTGCTCGGCGCCGTCGAGCCGGGGGAAGGTGCCCTTGAGCACCTGCGGCACGGGCCGGGGGAACATCCGGGGGAAGTCCGGGTGGGAGCTGTCGGCGCTGAAGCGCGGATCGTCCAGCACGGCCCGTACGTCACGGTGCCGGGTGATCAACCGCGCCTCCTGCCCGCTGGGCAGGGTGACCTTGGCGAACGGGTCGTCCGCCTGGAGCCGGCGGTATCCCGGGGGCGGGTCGAACGGGCAGCCCGGCGCCTTCTGCTGCGGGAAGGACGGCGGCTGCGCGCCGGGGGCGGATTCGGGATCCGGCCGCGGTCCGCTCGCGTCCGTGGCGTCCGTCGTGTCCGTCATAGGAGACCCTTCCCTCGCTGCCATCGCGGTCGGCACCCGGCACGGATTTCGACGCTACCTCCCGGCCGTGCGCCGGTTCTGTTCACTTCTGAGCATCACCCGGCTCGAATTGCCGGTTTCAGACATCCGGATGAGCCAGGACGACCGCGGAGTTGATGCCGCCGAACCCGAACCCGTTGGACAGCGCGAAGCCGCCGCGCGCCTGCCGTGCCTCGCCGGCCACGAACCGCAGGCCGGGGTCGACGGGGTCGCGCAGCCCGGGGTCGGGGTGCACGAAGCCGCCGCGCAGTTGCAGGACCACCGCCACCGCCTCCAGGACCCCGGCCGCGGTGAGGCAGTGCCCGGACAGCGCCTTGGTGGCGTTGATCCACGGTCCCTCGTCGCCCGTTCCGAACACCTTGCGCAAGGCCTCGGCCTCGGTCCGGTCGCCGAGCGGCGAACCCGTGCCATGGGCGCTGACCCAGCCGATGTCGCCCGGGCCCAGGCCGGCCTGAGCCAGGGCGCCCAGCATGGCGCGGACCTCGCCGTCGGCCGAGGGATCGGCGAGATGGTTGCCGTCGAGGACGACGGCGCTGCCCGCGAACCCGGCCAGTACCGGGGCGCCGCGCCGGTGCGCGGAACTCGCGGTCTCCAGCACCACGCACGCCGACGCCTGCCCGGGGTGGAAGCCGCGGTGGCCGGTGTCGAAGGGCGCGGGCGGGTGGTCGGGCGCACCCTCGGCCGTGGCCATCGCGCCGAGGGTGAGGTATCCGCGCGTCTGGAGCGCGGACAGCCGGGTCATGGCGCCCACGACCACGCAGACGTCGGCCGCCCCCGACGCGAGCATCCGGGCGCCGTGGGCGAGGGCCAGGTTGCCGCTGGCCGACGCCCCGCCGACCGTGCAGCCCTCGCCGCGGATGCCGAGGATCCGGCTGAGCGTGGCGACGTGGTCGGTGTCCTGGTGGTGCAGGGCGTAACGGGCGGGCAGATAGGCGGGGTTGCGCTCGGCGCGGGCCCGGCTGTCCTCGGTGACCCACTCGGTGACGTTGTTGCCGGCCACCGCGATGCCGATGCGTTCGGCCGGCGGTGCCGTGCGGTCCAGCCCGGCGTACAGCCACGCCTGCAGCGCGGCGACGACGGCGGCGCGGACGGAGACCGGGGAGCGCAGCGCGGTGCGCCGCGCCAGCGCCCCCAGTTCCGGTGGCAGGCCCGAAATCGCGTCCAGGGCTCGGTTCGGGACGTCCTCGTCGGCCAGCTCGGCCGTGAACGCGGGCCGGGGCGCGCCGGGTTCGCCGCCGTCGGGGGGAGCCGGGGCGGTGAGCGCGCCGCGGCCGGTGCGCAGGGCGACGGTGAAGTCGTCGGGGTCGGCCGCGACCGCGCCGAGGACACCGAGACCGGTCACCACCACCGCGGCACCGCCGGCGGCGGCCGTGCTCACAACTGCTTCCGCATGATGGCGGCCAGCGTGCCGATGTCCAGTCCCTGGTGGAACTCGTGCACGGGCACCACGATGTCGAGCTCCTCCATGGTGAGGGTGACGATGTCGGCGCGGTCGATGCTGTTGCAGCCCAGGTCGGACAGGGTGCGGTCCGGGGTGAACCGGTCGGGGTCGATCTCCGGCACGATCTCCAGGGTGGTGCGGCGCAGCACCTCGAGGACGCGCTCCTCGGCGCTGTCCCGGCCTGGGACGCTCATCGCTGATTCGTTCACAGGTGGTACCTCCGGTTCGTCAGATCCACGCGTAGCGGCGGTGGTAGTCGCGTACGCCGGTCAGGGCGAGCAGTTTGGGGCGGTCCACGGCCCGCCCCAGCAGGGCGTCGTAGCGGCCGGGGTCGACGTCCCGGTGGGCCTCGGGGCGCAGACAGGCGGTGTTCTCGGCGAGCAGCGCCGTGTACTCCTCGAAGTCGAGGTCGGCGCGGGCGCGCAGCCGGGGTCCGATCCGTGCCTCGGCGACGGCGGCGGCCGACTCGGGGCCGACGACGCCGCTGAAGAACTCCGAGGAGCAGCCGGAGCCGTAGGAGAAGAGCCCGACCCGGGCGGGGCGGTCCAGCGGGGCGTGGTCCAGCAGGCTGGCCAGCGCCAGATAGAGGGAGCCGGAGAAGAGGTTGCCGGTCTGACCGGGGTGGATCAGGGACGGCGCGACCCGGCGGTCGAAGTCGTCGGCCACCGCCTCGGCGGGGCTGCGGTACAGCTCGCGCATCAGTCGCCGGTGTGCCGCTCTGACCATGCCGGAGAACGGGGTGTGCAGGGCCAGCAGGTCGAAGGTGGTGGCGAAGTCGGCGTCCTGCACCCGGGAGCGGTAGTCGGCGAAGCTGCGTGAGAAGCACTCCAGGTAGGCCATCAGCGACCGGTCCGCGTCGGCGATGTCGAGGTCGGGGCGGGGCCGCGCGGAGTCCAGGGTCTCGAAGCTGTGCACGCCGAACGCGCCGAGGTCGGTGGCGAGGACGCGGGGGCGGTCCCCGACGAGCAGGGCCACGGCGCCCGTCCCGGTGACCGGTTCGGCGTACTGCGCGCGGGCGTCGGCCAGGGACATGTCGGTGGAGACGATCAGCACCTTGGCACCGGGCGACAGTCCCCCGGCGAGGTAGCCGACGGCGAGTTGCAGCGCGGCCGTCGCCGCGTAGCAGGCCTGTTTCATCTCCAGCAGCCGGCAGCTGGGCGGCAGGCCCAGGTGCTCGTGCACATAGGAGGCGATCGACTTGCTGTAGTCGATCCCGGACTCGCTGGTGGTGACGAGGAGTTCGATCCGGTCACGCTCGCCCGGCGCGAGCCGTTCGAGCAGCGGCCGGGCCGCGTTCACCGCGTGGGTGACGGGGTCCTCGAAGGGCAGCGCCACCGAACGGCGGTCGGAGGCGACGTTGTCGAAGCGGCGCGCGTCGAGGCCGCGGCCGTCGAACACCGCACGCGCGTCGATGGCCGCGCTGCCGGCGTACACGTCCAGAGCCTCGATGCCGAAGCGGGCCGGCGTGGGCGGCGTCGCCGCCGTGGTGTTCGTCGCTGTCGCCGTGTCGGTCATCGCTGCTCCTCCGCCGTGGCGCAGTCCGCCAGGAAGGCGGTCAGGGCGGCGGTCACCCCGTCGGGGTCGGTGACCGTCGGGAAGTGCCCGCCGAGGGGCAGTTCGTGGTATCGGGCGTCGGGGATCGCGCCGTGCATCAGGTGCGAGGTCTTGCGCGGGACGACCGCGTCGACCGCGCCGGCCACCACCAGCGTGGGAACGGCGATGTCACCGAGGCGGCCGAGCAGGTCGGGCTGCTGGGCGAACACGTCCAGGTAGCGCAGGCCGATGTGCGGAGCCATGCTCTCGCAGCGCAGCAGCCGTGCCGCGTACTCGGCGCGCCGCGTGGCGACGTCCACCGCGCCGGCGGCGATGACACGGTCGAGGTCCTCGGCCACGAGGTCCTCCAGCCGGTTCACCTCGCCGGCCCGGTTGGCGTACTTGTAGGAGCTGCACACGAGCGCCAGCGACGCGGCGCGCTCGGGGTGGGCGAGGACGAAGCTCTGGGCCAGCAGTCCGCCGAAGGAGGTGCCCACCACGTGCACCGGCCCCGTCACGCCCAGGCGGTCCAGCGTCTGACGGTACAGGTCGGCGATGCCCGGCAGCGATATGTCCTCGGCGCTGGTGGTGGCGCCGACCCCCGGGTGATGGACCACCAGGACGCGGTAGCGGTCGCTCAGGCCCGCGACCTGGTCGGCGAAGACACCGGCGCCCATGTTGAACGGCGGCAGCATGAGTACGGCCGGTCCGGTACCGCGGTCGAAGACCTCTACCGCGCCGCCCGTCATGGGCAGCAGGTGCCGTCGCGTCCCGGGGGCGCGCTCACGCAGCACCGCGTGGTTCTCCGACGCCGGTGCCGGGGCGGCGGGTTGGTCCTGTAGTGCCTGGCGGATGTCGGCGGGCAGTGCGTCGGTGGGGTGGTAGGCCCGCAGCGCGGCGGGACCGGGGGCGCCGGGTACCTCCGTGAGGTCCCGCACCGACGCGGGGTCGGCGACGAGCTCCGCGAGCCGGTCGGCGGCCCGCTCCAGTGTCGCCCGGTCCAGTCCCACCGGTACGGCGAGCCGGATCAGGTGCCGTTCCCGGGGCGTGGAGCCGTCGGGGTACCGGCCGCCGGTGCCGAGGTGCGGTCCGCCACGGACGCCGCAGGCCTCGTAGATTCCGGCGAGATAGGAGGCGACGGGGTGCCGCAGCGCGGTTCCGGGCGCCAGCTTGTCGACGTCCAGCAGCACGCAGTGGGCGGTGGGACCGGGCACCAGCGGTACGCCGCCCAGCTCCAGCCGCTGGCGGAACGCGGCCACGTTGGCGACCCGTTCGGTCACCAGCCGCTCGGTGGACGCGGCGTCCGCGAGGGCGGCCGAGAGCAGCCTGCGCGCCGGGAGTCCGGGTTCGCGGCCGCGCTCCAGCATCCGCTCCCGAAGCCGCTCGGCGAGCCGCTCGTCGACGGTGGCGACGAGGCCGCCTCCGTCGACGCCGAAGTCCTTGGACAGGCTGAACGTCACGGCCTGGGCCGCGCCCAGCATCTCCGCCACGATCTGCCACAGGTCCCGGTGCTGCGTCACGGAGGCCGCCGCCACCAGCAGCGCGTTGTCGAGCAGCCGGGTGGCGTCCAGGACCAGCGGCACGCCCCGGGCCCGGGCCCGCTCCGCGACCCCGCGCAGGTTCTCCGGCGACAGCGGGGCGCCGCCGTGGGCGTTCGTCGCGGTCTCCACGAGGACGAAGGAGATCTCCCCGGCATGCCGGTCCAGCGCCTCCTCCAGCGCGGCCAGGTCGAGGTCCGCCGCGAACGGACCCTCGCCGACGACGGGCAGGGTGACCGACGGATCGAAGCCCTGCTCCACCAGGGTGGCCAGCCAGGTGGGGAAGGCCGAGTTGTGCAGGACCCGGCCGCGTGGTCCGGGCCAGGCCCGGCACAGGCGTTCCTCGGCGGCGCGCCCCGACGCGGCGAAGAAGCGATGGGCGAACGGCAGCCAGGGCAGGGCGGGCGGCTCCTCGCCGGTGACCCCGGTCGCGTCCGCCAGCTCGGCGAGCTCCCGCGTCCGCTCCCGTTGCCAGGGGTCGGCGCGGTCCGCCCAGGAGTCGGTGATCAGGTCGAGCCCGACGCCGACGTGCGGGAGGCGTACGGGGTTGTGGCCATGGGCGGCGAGCCGGGCCAGCCGGGCGGTCCGCTCGGCGCCGGTGTGCTCGGCGCCGGCCGGCGGGGTGTCGGGCGGCTCGGCGCCGTTCGTCGCGGCGCGCGGGCTCTCGGTGCCCGGGTTCTCGGTGCCGGCGGGCTGGACGCCGGGGTTCTCGGTGCCGGGGTTCTGCGCACCGGCGGGCTGGTCGCCGGGGGCCGCCGTGCCGGTGACGGGGGCCGCCGGGTCGGCGATCATCAGGATGACGTCGCTCACCGCGGTGGCGTCCTCGCCCTCGGGCTGCACGAGGTACAGCGTCCGGTTCTCCGGGCGGAACTTGTTCTTGAACTGGTAGTTGCCGCCGCCGAAGATGCCGGCGTCACGGAGTTCGGCCAACGCGCGTACGGCGGTCTCGGAGGCGTTGGGCGAGGCGCCCATCTCCCCGCCGAAGCTCGCTCCGAAGCTGAACACCTCGCAGCCCTCGGCACGAAGTCGCTCCAGGATCCGGACGAGCGCGAACTCCAGTCCGCCGAGCGGCATATGGTCCGGGTAGAACTCGACGTCGAGCAGATGGCCGTTCTCGGACGGGATCCGGGTGATCACCACGGCGTTCACCAGGGCGTCGTCCAGGTAGGTCAGGAAGAGGCGATGGCGTTCGTCGAGCCTGCCGCCCGCCAGTTCGTCGCGCACCCGTCGCACGTAGGGGTTCACCATCTGCTTGGTGGCGGACCATCCGTCCACGAGCCGGGCCAACTCGGCGTCCACGGCTGGGTCCTCGCCGCTGCGGTACTCGGTCGTACGGCCGGTGCCGGCCTTCTCGAACCGCTTGACCATGTAGCGCAGCCGGCTCATCCGGCCGCCGGAGAGCTTGAAGGAGCCCACGTCCTCGATGCGCTGGAGGGCGCCGAACGGGGTCGCGGTCACCGGCGATCCGCCCACGTTCTCCAGCCGGACCAGTGACAGCAGGTTGGGTTCGAGGCCGTTCAGCCGGGCGTGGTCGAAGTACTCGGCGGCCAGTTCGGCGAAGTGGTCCTCGGGGCCGGTGTAGTTCCACACCAGCATGGCCGGGCCTCGTCGCGACAGCGCGAAGAAGCCTCGCCGTTCGGCACCGACGAAGAGGTGGGGCGCGATGTCACGGCCGCCGAGCCCGCTCTCCTTGCCGTACTCACGCTCCAGCTCCCTCAGCACGGGGCCGAGTTCGGGGTCGGCCGCCGCCTCGACCCGGGTCACCAGCCCGGCCTGGCGGGCGGCGTCCGGCGCGGCGGGGGCAGAAGGGGCGGCCGGGGGGTCGTTGCGCGGGGCGGGCGGACGGACGCGGGCTACGGCCTTCTCGCCGTGCATCTCGCACAGCGCGTCCGCCAGTTGGTCCAGGGTGGGCCGTTCGAAGAGCAGGGCCTTGGGCAGGGCGCCCAGGCCGGACTCCAGGGCGCTGACGCTGCGCAGCATGTCGAAGGAGGTGAACCCGTTGGCCTCGAAGCTGACCGCCGGGTCGAAGGAGCGCCCGAGAACCCGCTCCAACAGGTGGGCCAGGGCCCGTACGGCGTCCTCGCGCTGCCCGGGGTTCTCGGGGGTTGGCGCCGAGGTCCCCGCGTCGTCGCGGATCGGTTCCGTTGACGGCTCGACGGGCGTTGCCGGTGCCTGGTCGCCGGTCGGTGCCGGTGGCCGCGCGCTCGTGGCGGGCGCGTCGGCCGGTGTGCGGGTGGGCGGGATCGCGCGCGGTGCCGGACGGGGCGCGGTGGCGGTGGCCGACGTCAGGACGTGGGCCGCGAGCGCGGCGATGCTGTCGTGTTCGTAGAGGTCGGCTCCCTGGAGGTCCAGGCCGTGCAGGTCGTTCAGGGCGCGTGCCACGTCCATGCGGAAGATGGAGTCGAGGCCGAGGTCGGCGAACGGCGTGTCGTAGGCGATGTCGTCGGCGTCCAGACCGAGGACGTCGGCGACGAGGCCTCGTACGGTGGCGCGGACCTCCGCTTCGGACAGGGCCGTCTTCGGTGCCGGGGCCCCGGTGTGTGGGGCGGCCGGCGGCTGTCCGGGCTGGGTGCCGGGGGCCGCCGGGCGCGCGGCGCTGGTGTCGTGGCGGGGGGCGGCGGGCGCCGGGGGCGTGTCCGGGACGGCGGGCCCGGGGAGGGGCGCGAGCCTGACCCTCGGGCGGTCGGCGACAGGTGGGCCCGGCAGCGGGGCGGGCGCCGGAAGCGGAGCCCTGGCCGCGGTGGGCGCGACGGCCGCGGTGAGTGCCGTACCGGGAGCCGTGGCAGCCGTGGCAGCCGTATGGGATGCCTGGGGAACGTGCGACACGGGGTTCTCCGTCCTCGTTTTCCGGGTGCCGTCCGGGTCCCCGAACCAGTGCCGGCGCGGCCGGAACTCGGTCAGCGGCAGGGCGCGTACGCGCTCGGGCGGCCGGTGTGCGTCGTCGGGCGGTGTCCAGGCCTCCAGTACGACGTGGGCGTTGGTGCCGCCGAACCCGAACGAGCTCACCCCGGCGCGCCACGTGAGGCGTCCGTGCTCGTCCTTCGCGCCTTCCCAGGGGGTGGTCGTGGTGCCGATGCGCAACGGTGTGCCGTCCAGCCTCAGGTAGGGGCTCGGTTCCCGCAGGTGCAGATGGGCGGGCAGCGTGCGGTGTGCCATGCACAGCAACACCTTGAGCAGGCCGGCGATCCCCGCCGCCGCCTCCAGGTGGCCGATGTTCGTCTTCACCGACCCGAGCGTGATGTGGGGTTCCGTCGGCACGGGTTCGCCCGCGTCGGCGTAGAGGCGGGTGAAGGCGTCCTTGAGCCCCTCGGCCTCGATGGGGTCGCCGAGGCGGGTGCCGGTGCCGTGTGTCTCGATGTAGGTGACGGTGCCGGGGGCGATGCCGGCGACCCGGTGGGCGCGGACCACGACGTCGGCCTGGGCGCGTGGGTTGGGCGCGGTCAGCGAGGGCGACTTGCCGCAGTGGTTGACGGCGCTGCCGCGGATCACGGCGATGACGCGGTCGCCGTCGGCCAGGGCCCGGTCGAGCGGCTTCAGCAGAACCGCGCCCACCCCTTCGCCGCGGACGTAGCCGTCGGCGTCCTTGTCGAAGGTGCGGCAGCGCCCGCCGGGGCTGAGCATTCCGGACTGGTCGAAGACCCGGAACAGACCGGGGCTGAGGGCCAGGCTGACACCGCCCGCGATCGCCTCGTCGCACTCGCCGTCGGACACGGCGCCGACCGCGCGGTGCAGGGCCACGAGGGAGCTGGAGCAGGCCGTGTCGACGGTCTCGCTGGGGCCGCGCAGATCGAGCAGATGGGAGAGCCGGCCCGCGACCAGCGACCGCGCCACTCCGGTGGCCATGTGCGCTTCGGTGGACATGCCGGACTTGGCGATCAACTCGCCGTAGTCCGAGGTGGCCATGCCCACGAACACCCCGACGGAGCGGCCCGCCAGGTCCTCCGGGCGGTATCCGGCGTCCTCGACGGTATGCCAGACCGTCTCCAGGAAGAGGCGGTGCTGCGGGTCCATGAGGCGGGCCTCGGCCGGGGAGATGCGGAAGAAGGCCGCGTCGAAGTCGGCGACGTCCGAGAGGAATCCGCCGCGCAGTCCCACCGTGGCCGGATCGTTCAGCAGGTCGGCACGGTCCGGCGGCACGGGGCCGACGAGTTCGTCCCCGGCGGCCAGGTGCCGCCAGAACGCGTCGAGGTCCGGGGACCCCGGGAGCCGTCCCGCCATGCCGATGACGGCGACGTCACGGCGCCGCGCCGGCCCCGCCGCCGGTGTCGGCGCTCCGTTCGGCCGGGCGGGCTCCGATGCCCCGGAGGGGTCGCCCGGATCCGGCACGGGACCATCGACGTCCTCCCCCGGGTACGACACCGCGGCGGCCGAACTGGTGCTTGGGGACACGGACATGGTCGGGTCGTCGGGCGTGTCAGGCGTCGCGGGTGCCGATGCCGTCGGCCGTGGCGGATGTGCGGCGCGTACCTCTGCCGGGTGCGCGTGGCTCAGGTGGGCGGCCACGTCGTCCAGCGTGGGGTGCTCGAACAGCACGGTCGGCAGCAGTTCGAGGCCGTAGTGGTCGTTGACGCGCACGACGAGTTCGCTCAGGGAGATCGAGTCGAAGCCGAGGTCCATCAACTCGGCTGTGGTGTCCACCTCGACCGGTTCGACCATCAGGAACTCGGACGTGAACAACCGGAGTTGATCTCGTACCGCGTCCAGGTCCCCGGTCGCCGGTCGCGTCGTGTCGGGGGTGCCGGTCGCCATGTCCGTACGGGCCTCCTGGTGCGTCCCGGCCTGTGCGGCCGGGTCCGTCGTCGTGCCGGTCGCGGTGCCGGGCGGAACGTGTGCGCTCTGCGGCGCCACGGGCGTGGTGTCCTCGGGTGCGGGTACGGCGGCCCGTTCGACGGGCAGCCATCTGGCCTGCGTTCCGGCCAGGGCGGAGCGGAAGACGGCGAGTCCGGTGTCGGTGCGCAGGGGCGCCATCGACCACAGCTGTGCGAACAGCCGGCGGGTCGCGTCGTCGACGTCCATGCCGCCGTCCTCCCACAGCGGCCAGCCGATCGCCACCGTGCGTCCGGTGCGTTCGCCCAGTTCCCGCAGGTGCTCCCGGGACTCGGCGAAGTCGAGCTGGAAGGCGTTGGCGTAGGCGTAGTCGCTCTGGCCCAGGTTGCCCGTCTCCCCCACCAGCGAGGCGCACAGGACGTAGAAGTCCAGGTCGTCGTCGCGGGTCGCCTGGTCGAGCAGGACCGTGCCGGTCACCTTCGGTCCCAGCACTTGGGCCGCCTCGTCGGCGCTCTTGCGTACGGCGCGCGCGTCCCGGTGTACGCCGGCCGTGTGCACGACGCCGTTCAACCCGCCGTAGCGGGCCCGGATGTCGGCCATCAGGCCGGAGACGTCGGCGGCGCTGGCCAGGTCGGTCTGCCGGTACCAGACGGTGCTGCCGCCACGCCACAGCTCCGCCGTGCGCCGCTCGATGTCCTCGCCGAGTGGCGTACGCCCGGCGAGGACCAGGTTGACGGGGTTCGTGTCCGCCAGGAAGCCGCCGAGGATCCGGCCGAGGGCGCCTGCTCCCCCGGTGACGAGGTACGTGCCGCCGGCTCGGACCGGCAGGGGCGCGTCCGGTGCCTGTGGCGGTGCCGGCCGCTCCGTCAGCCGCCGGAGGTGTCGCACCCCGTCGCGGTCGTAGACCAGCTCGGTGGTCCCGGTGCGGGCCTGGCCGAGTTCGTCGGCGACGACCGTCGCGAACCGGTTCGCGGCGGCCTCGCCGCCGGCGCCCGCCGCCTCGTCGTACGCGTCGAAGGCGATGCGTACCGCCATGAGGCCGCTGTGTTCCAGGGCCAGGGATTTCAACAGGCCGCCGGTCGCCGAGAACTGCGGCTGCCGCCAGGCGGGCCCGTGTGTCACGACCGTGCGCAGGCTCACCCACCGGTCGCGGGCGAGCAGGGCCGCCGCGGCCCACAGCAGCGCGTACGGTCCGGCGTCGAGATCGCCGGCCAGGGTGTCCGGTCTGGGCGGTCCGGCCGTCGGCGGGCAGACCAGGACGATCGCGTCGGGCAGCCGGTCGCGCTCGGCCAGGTCTTCCACGAGCAGGCGCAGATCGTCGGGGGTGGCCCGCGCCGGGAGGAGCACACCGTCATCGCTCCACGCGCAGCGCTCACCCGGCCGCACCGGGAGGCAGTCGACACCCCGGCGGGTCAACTCCTCGGCCACGGCTCGGCGCGGCGCGGAATCGGGTCCGAGCAGCAGGACCCGGCGCGGGGGCGTCGCGTCCGTCGCCCGGCCGTCCGAGGGCCGCGCTTCCAGCACCGGCGTCAGCCGGTACAGGGTGGTGGGACCGGTCTCCGCCGCCCTGGCCGCCGGCTCGACGACGGACGCGGTGTCCGGGGCGGATCCGGTGGTCTCCGGGGCAGGGTGGGCCGACGAGCCGTCCGGGACCGGCACCGTCGTCGGCGCCGGGCCGGTGGACGCGTGCCCGGTGGCCGGACCGCCGAGGGTGGGGTCGACCACACCCGTGTCCAGCCAGTGGCGGCTGCGGTCGAAGGGGTAGGTCGGGTACGGCACCCGGGGTGCCGTACTGCCGGCCCACAGCACGGACCAGTCGACGTCGTCGCCGCTGGCCCACCGGCCGCCGAGCCGCCCCAGGGCCGCCGCCACGTCCGTGGCCTCCGCGCCGTGCGCGTCGCGTACGTCGCGCAGCAGGGCGGAATCGGGGCCGAGGCGCCTGCCGCCCTGACCGGTGGCGGCCCGCCCGACCGTGATGCCGGGGATCTCCGCGCGGCCGGTCTCGGCGTACGAGCGCAGCAGGACGGCGAGCCGGTCGGTGTCGGCGCAGACCACCGCGAGTCGCTCGGAGAAGTGGCGGCGGCCTGTCTGGCTGGTCCGGGCGAGCGAGTCGAGGGCGGTCGCGGCGCCGTCGGGCGTGGTGAGGTGGTCCGCCACCCGGCCCGCGTAGACGCGCAGCCGTTCGGCGGACCGCGCCGAGAGCAGGAACAGGTGCGGACCCGGCGTCTTTGCCGGGCCGGTGCCGTCCGCCCTGCGGCGCTCCGCGCGGTACTGCCCGGTGTACTCCTCGACGACGAGGTGGGTGTTGGCGCCGCCCGCGCCGAAGGAGCTGACACCGGCCCGTCGGGGGCCGCCGTCGGGCGGGGCGGGCCAGTCGGTGAGCGCGCGGACCGGTTCCAGCGCCGCCGCACCGAAGTCGATCTTCGGGTTGAGCCGGTCCAGGTTGACGCAGGGCGCGAGTTGCCGGTGCCGCAGCTGGAGCAGCAGCTTGGTCAGCCCGGCGATACCCGCGGCGCCCTCCAGATGCCCGACGTTGGACTTGACGGAGCCCACCGCACAGCGGTGCGGGCGCCGCGGTCCGTCGAGTGCCTTGCCGAGCGCCGCGATCTCGATCGGGTCGCCGAGCGCGGTACCCGTACCGTGGCATTCGACGTACGACACCGTCTCGGGCGCCACCGAACAGTTCTCCAGGACCCGGCGGACCAGGGCGGCCTGCGCGTTGGGGTTGGGCACGGTGTAACCACCGGTCTTGCCGCCGGCGTTCATCGCGCCGCCCTTGATCACCGCCCAGATCCGGTCCCCGTCGGCGATGGCGCGGTCGAGCGGTTTGAGCAGGACCGCGCCCACGCCCTCGCCGGGCACGAATCCGTCGGCCCCGGCGTCGAACACCTTGCACCTGCCGTCCGCGGACAGCATGTTGAGCGCGCTCAGGGACACATGGTGCGCCGGATGCAGGATCAGGTTCACCCCACCGGCCACGGCGGTACGGCACTCGCCACGCCGCAGACTCTCACAGGCCAGGTGGACGGCGGTGAGCGAGGACGAGCAGGCGCTGTCCACCGCGATGCTCGGGCCGTTGAAGTCGAAGAAGTACGACACCCGGTTGGCCAACGACCAGTGGGCCGAGTGGGCACCGGACAGCCTGCCCTGCGGCCAGCCGGTGGCCGCCAGCTGCCCGTAGGTGCCGTACATGCTCCCGACGAAGACGCCCGTGTTCGGCTCGTGGGTGTCCGTGCCGAGTCGGCCGTTCTCCTCCAGCAGGTTCCACGCGGTCTCCAGGAACAGCCGCTCCTGGGGGTCGATGTGCGCGGCGTCCCGGCCCAGGATGCCGAAGAACGCCGGGTCGAACTGGTCGATGCCGTCCAGGAAGGCGCCCCAACGGCTGTACGAGCGCTGCGGGGTGCCGCGTCGGGCATCGAACGTCGGCCGCCAGTCCCAGCGTTCGGCCGGTACCTCGGTGAACGAGGCCGTGCCGGTCGCGAGGTTGTGCCAGAACTCGTTCACGTCGTTCGCGCCCGGGTAGCGGCCGCTGACACCGATCACGGCGATGTCGGACGGGCTGGGCGAGGTGGAAGGGGCCGACGGGGCGAAGGTCCGCTCGCGCGTCGGCGCGGACGTCGTCGGCTGCGGCTGCGGCTGCGGCTGCGGCTGCGGCTGCGGCTGCGGTGATGTGTCCGCGTCCGCCTCGGCGAGTGCCCCCGCCTTTGCATCCGCGCTCGCATCCGCATCCGCTTCCGGCGCGGTGGTGTTCTCCGCACCGGCGGGGTGCAGCAGCGCGGTGAGCGCCGGGCCGTGTTCGGCCGCGAAGTACTCGGCCAGCTGCGCGATCGTCAGCTTCTCGAACAGCAGCGTCGCGGGCAGTTCACCGAAGTCCTCCTCGAAGCGGCCGATGATCCTGAGGCTGACCAGCGAGTCGACGCCGTAGTTCTCGAAGGTGACCTCGTCCGCGAGCGCGCCCGGGTCGAACTTCAGTACCTCGGCGAAGACATCACGCACATAGCCACACACCCGTGCGTCGTCCGGGGCCGGCACCGATGCGGGGTCGGAAGCCACCCCGGACGCCTCGGCGACGATCACACACTGCTCCAGATCCTCGACGGGGGTTCCCGGTACGCCTGTCATCCGGACCGGCCCGAAGCCGCTCGCGGCCAGCTCACCGCGCCACTGGTCCGGTCCCAGCAGGGGGGCGTGCGGGAGCCGGCGTTCGCTGTCCTCGAACGCCCACCAGCCCGGCGTCAGTCCGAAGGTGAGGGTGAGGAAGTCGGAGGCCCGGGTGACCTCGTTGATCAGCACGCTGCCACCCGGGGCCAGGAGTTGACGCACGTGCCGCAGGGTCCGTCCCATGTCCCGGGTGGCGTGCAGCACGTTGGTGGCCAGGACCAGGTCGTAGCCGTCGGAGGTGAACCCCTGCTCGGCGGGCGGGCGTTCGATGTCGAGCAGTCGGCAGGACAGATAGGGGCGGCCCGCGCCGAACTCCCGCTCGCCGTGCGCGAGGAAGGCGGAGGAGACGTCCGTATAGGTGTAGGAGACGGGCAGGGGGGCGTGGGTGTCGCCGGTCCGGCCCCCTACGCGGTCGAGCGCGTCGAGGACGAAGGCCGTACCGGCGCCCGTGCCCGCGCCGATCTCCAGGATGCGGAAGGGACGTTCGGTGTCGCCGACCCGGTCGCCGCCGGAGCGGTGGCGACCGAGCGCGGCCACGGTCTCCGCCGCCATGAGCCGGTGGTAGTGATCGGACAGCGGCTGCCCTCGGTAGACCGCCTCGACGAGGTCCATGGAGCCGCCCGGGAAGAGGACACCCGTGGGCGGCAGCGTGCCGTCGAGTACCTCGGGCAGGGCCGCCACGCAGCGCCGCAGCAGCGTCACGTGCGGGTCCATCGCCGGGTGGCGCTCGACCAGCGCGGCGGCGGGATCAGGGGCCGTCGTGTTCGCCGGGTGTGCGGGGTGGCCGTCCGAGGCGCCGGTGGTGAGGGGTTGTCCGGTGCGCCGGAGCATGTCCCCGAGCGCGGCCAGGAGACGTTGGCCGGCGCTCCCCTCGGGGTGCCTGCCGGTCCACCGTTCGAGGGTGGACGACGCGGCGGTGTCCGGGTCGTGCCCCGAGCCGTGCTCCCCTCGCGGGAACCGCTGCCCCACCAGAGACCTGGCGACCTGCTCCAGCTCCGCGAACGCGGCACGGGCGTCCGCCAGGGTCCGCGGGACGGCATCGTCCTGGTCCGGCGCTGCGCCAAGCGCTCGCGCGGGGACGATCTGTTCCTCCGCGATCGTCGTCTCGTCGGCCGGTACGGTGTCGAGGAGGGCCAGGCCCTGCGGGGTTCCCTTCACCACGACGGCCTGCGCGAGGCCGGCCGCGAGGACGTCCGTCAGTGCCGCCATGCCCTCGGCCGGTTCCAGGGAGCCGATGCCCACGGTGGCGAACCGCTCGACGTGATGCGCCCGCGCGACCGCGCCGACGCTGCCCCAGAATCCCCAGTTGACCAGGGAGACGGGGAAGGACCGGTCCCGCAGGTGACCGGCGAGTGCGTCCTCGAAGGTGCTGGCCGCCGCGTAGTTGGCCTGGCCCGGCGCGTCGGCGAAGGAGATCGCGGAGGAGAAGCAGACCAGGAAGCCCGGCGGCTCCTCGCTGAGCGCGTCGGCCAGTGCCGTCAGGCCGAACGTCTTGGCCGCCAGGACCTCCAGGAACGTGTCCTCGTCCATGCCGGCGAGCGTGCGGTCGCGCAGGACGAGCGCGCTGTGGAAGACGCCGTCGACACGGCCGGCCCAGGCGCGTGCCTCGGCCATGACGCGGCGCGCGGCGTCCGGTTCGGCGATGTCGCCGCGCAGGTAGACGGCCTGGCCGCCCAGTGCGGACAGCTCGGCCAACCGCGCTTCGATGGTGTCGTCGAAGGGCCGTCGGCCGACCAGTGCGAGCCGGGCGTGGTGGGTACGGGCCAGATGGCGGGCGAGCACCGTGCCGATGCCGCCGGTCCCTCCGATCAGGACGTAGGCGCCACCCTCGTGGAACGGGCCGTCCGCGCCGAGGTGGCGACGCGGGCGTGCGGGGACCAGCTTGCGCACCAGCCTGCGACCGCCGCGCAGGACGACGAGGGGCTCGGCGCAGGGCTCGGCGAGCAGCAGTCCGGCGAGTTCCGCCGGCGAGGACGCCTCCGGCGGCAGGTCGACGCAGCCCGCCCGCCACTTCGGGTACTCGGCCGCGGCCGATCGCGTCAGCCCGAGCAGCCCGGCGCTGTGCGGCTGGGCGGGCCCGCGCTCGGCGTCCGCGACCGCGCCGCGCAGGGCCACCTTGAGGGTGAGGTCCCTGCTGTACGCGCCGCGGGCGAGCAACGTCTTCAGCAGCCGGAACAGGCCGAACGTGGCCGGGTCCGGGCCCTGTCGGGGCATCGGTTCCGCGGGGTCGTGCAGGGCGAGCCAGTAGACCGTGTCGGGAGGTCCGCCGAGCGAGTCGAACACACCGGGGTCGTCGACGTCCGGTACGGCGAGTGTCGTCACCACCGCCGGACGGGGGGCGTCGGCGCGGGACCGGCCGAGCGCGGTGGCGAGAGCGCCTGCCAGGGGCTGCGCGGCGGCGGTGTGGAACACCCACACCGTCTCCGGCGTCGCACGCCGCTCCGAGGGCCGTGTGGCCGGCGGGCCGGCGTGGTCCGGGATCGGACCGGCGTCCCTCAGGGTCGGGACGAGGACCACGGTCTTCGGGCCTGCGCCCTCGGGGCCGGCCGGCCGGGGTGCCGCCTTTGCGGCCGACGGCCGTGCCGCCGGGCCCGAGTCGGCGGGCAGCGGTCGCAGGGCCACCCCCACGAAACGCACACACTCCCGGCCGTCGCGGTCCGCCACCCGCACGGTGAACCCGGCGGCGTCGCGCGTGGCGTGGGCGTATCCCTCGCTCGGGAGTGGCGCCAGTACCTCCAACGCCCGTAGCGCGAACGGGACGAGGGGGTTCGCGCCGTCGTCCGCGGCCAGGGCGGTCAGGGTCTGGAGGGCGGCGTCCAGGACGGCCGGGTCGAGCGGCCACGACGTGGTGTCGCCGACGGCCGCGGCCGGGGCGCGCAGTACCCCCAGCGCCTCGTCGGTGCCGGACCACACTCCCTCCAGGGCCTGGTAGGCGGGGCCGTATTCGAGGCCTCCGGCGGCGAAGTCCGGGTACAGATCCGTACCGGGGCGCCAGGACGGGCAGCGCTGCCGCACCGCCTCGACGGAGACCCGGCCGGCTGCCGCGTCCTCGCCCATCGGCGCTATCCGGCCCCGGACACAGGGCACTTGACCGCCGTCGTCCGTCGTCACCTCGAAGTTCAGCGCGCCCGCCGGGCGGTCGTCCGTCGTGACGCGTACCTCGCGGCGTGCGCTCACCTCCACCGGGCGCAACCACTGCACCTGGGAGACGCGGACCGCACCGGTGATCCCGTGGCGGGCGGCGGCCCGTACGGCGAGCGACAGGCTCGCGACGCCGGGCAGCACGGGCCGGCCGGCCAGCCGGTGGTCGGCGACGACCGGGTCGACGGGATCGACCGGCTGGCACAGGGCCCCGGGGCCGTCGGCCTCGGCACTCGGGACGTGCGACGACCGCTCGGGGCCCGGCCGGGCGGGGGACGCCCAGTGCCGGTCCCGGGCGAAGGGATAGGTGGGCAGCGGGACCCGGCGCGCGCTCCCGCGCGGGTACAGGGCCGCCCAGTCGACGGTTCCGCCGCGCACGTACGTCTCGGCGAGGTGCCGCAGATGTCGGAGGTGCTCCGGGAACAGGGCTTTCTCCGGCGTCCCGGGGTGCTGTCCGCCGTCGGTCGTGTGCGGGGCGTCCGCCGCGCCGCCCGGGCCGGTCGGCGGGTGGACGTACGGTGCCTCGTGGCGGCGGGCAGCGGCGCGCAGTGCGCGGACGAGTTCGCCGCGGTCGCGCACGACGAAGGCGGCCCGCACCGGGAAGTGTGTCCGGCCGGTGCCCAGGGTGAAGGCGACGTCGGCGAGGCCGGGGACCGGTCCGGCCGCTGTGTCGAGGGCGTCGGCCAGCCGGTTCAGCGACCGCTCCAGTGCGTGCTGGTCGCGTGCCGAGACCGGGATCAGCCAGGGCCGCTCGGCGGCTTCCGACGCGCGGCCGGGCCGCTCCGGCGCCGGGGTCGGTGCCTCGGCTATCACGGCGTGGGCGTTGGTGCCGCTGAATCCGAAGCTGCTGAGTGCCGCGATCCGGGTGCCCGCGCGGCCGGGCCGCCACTCGTCGGCGCGGGTGGGCACACGGAAGGGGCCCCGGGTCAGGTCGATCTCGGGGTTGGCCGTGCCGAAGTGCGGGTTCGGCGGCACCTGTCGGTGCCGCAAAGCCAGCAGGACCTTCAGCAGTCCGGCGACACCGGCGGCCATGGTGGTGTGACCGATGTTGGCCTTCACCGAGCCGAGCGCCGTCGGCGTCGCGGGGCCGTCGTCGACGCCGTCACCGTCGGTGCGGAAGGCGTCGTGCAGGGCTTTGACCTCGATCGGGTCGCCGAGCGGGGTTCCCGTGCCGTGGGCCTCGACGTAGCCGATGTCCCCGGGGGTGACGCCGGCCGCGCGGTGCACCCGGCGGATCAGTTCGGTCTGGGCGGCCGCGCTGGGCGCGGTCATGCCGTTCGTCCTGCCGTCGCCGTTGACCCCGGTGGCCTTGATGACGCCGTGGATGTGATCGCCGTCCGCCAGCGCCCTGGCCAGCGGCTTGAGGACGACCACGCCCACACCCTCGCCGAGCACGATGCCGTCGGCTCGCGCGTCGAAGGGCGCACTCGTGCCCGTCGGGGAGAGCATGCCGGCGTTGCTGCACCGGATGTGCACCCGGGGAGTCAGCATCAGCGCCACACCACCCGCGAGGGCTGTCTCGCACTCGCCGCGACGCAGGCTCTCACAGGCCAGGTGCACGGCGGTGAGCGAGGAGGAGCAGGCGGTGTCGACGGCCAGCGTGGGACCGGTGAGGTCGAGGAAGTAGGAGATGCGCGCGGCGAGGACGGAGGGAGCGGAGCCGAGGAAGGCGTGGCTGGTGTCGGACTGCCCGGCCGCCGTGAGGAGTTCGTCGTAGTCCCCGGTGCCGCAGCCCACGAACACACCGCAGTTGCGGCTTCCGCGCTCGGTGGGCCGGTCGGTGGCGCCGGAACCGTACCCGGCGTCCTCCAGCGCCTTCCACGCCTCCTGGAGGAAGAGCCGCTGCTGTGGCTCCATGGCCTCCGCCTCCAGCGGCGAGAGCCGGAAGAACGCCGGGTCGAACTCGTCCACCCCCCGTATCAGAGCGGCCCACTTGCTGTCGGTGCGGTCCGTGACGGACCGGTCGGGGTGGTACCAGCGGTCGGGGTCCCAGCGTTCGGCGGGCACCTCGGTGATCTCGCTGCGGCCCGACTTCAGGTTCTCCCAGAAGGCGTCCAGGTCCTCGGCTCCGGGAAAGCGGCCGGACATGCCGATCACCGCGATGTCGTACCCCGTCGGCCCGTCGGGGACCTGCGGAGGTGCGGGGGTGCGGCGCGGCGCGACGGCGGGGCGGGGCGGCGCGGGGTCGGACTCGCCGTCCGGTTCCTCATCGGTCTGTACGGTCCTCGCGGCCGCCGGCGCGCGTCGGGGTACCTGACGTAGCGTCACCATCCCGGCCAGCACCGGCGTCGAGGCGGCGGACACGGGACTCTTCCGCGGGGCGGACGCATGCGGCGTCGGCGTGACCACGGGTGCGGGCGACGCGGTGCGCTCCGGGACAGGGGCGGGGGTGGTGCCACCCCGCGAACGGTCGGTGCGTGGTGCGTCGGACGACGGTGCCACGGCCTCCCGCGGCAGGTCGCTCCCCTTGCCGCCCGGTGCGGCCGCACCGACATCGGCGAGGGACACGGGGGTGGCGAGGGCCGCGCGGTGCAGGGCCGCCGACCGGTCCCGGGCCGCCAGCAGGGCGGCCGTCATCGCGGGCACGGTCGGGTGGTCGTACACCGCGACGGCCTCCAGACCCGCCCCGTGCCGCTCGTTGAGGTCGCGGACCACCTCGACGGCGCCGATCGAGTCGAGCCCCATCTCGGCGAAGGTGCGCTCGTCGTCGATCTCCTCCGGCCGCAGATAGAGCACCTGGGACAGTGAGGCGACGACGTCGGCCCGCACCTCCTCCGGGGACGGCCCGGCAGCGGACGGCGCGGGGATCACCGGCGCGACTTCCGGCTCCGCCGTCGGCTCGGACGAGACCATGGACACAGACGCGGCCACGGGTTCGGGTACGACCACCGGTTCCCTCTCGGCCACGGGCTGAGGCTGGCTCTCCGTCGGGGACTCGGACGAGACCGGCCGGGGCCGCGGTGACCGGTCATGAGCTCCGGTCTGCAAGTCCTCGGCCCCCGGCTCCCGGCCGGAAGCCGGTCGCGGCCCGTCGCCACGGAACGCCTCCACTCGGGCGAAGTGGTTCTTGACCCGGTCGCGGGCCTCGGCGCCGAGCACCTCCTCGTGCATCAGGACCTCACGCCCGACCACTTCGTCGAGGCGGGCGAGGACCCGCCCAGCCAGCTCCTGCTTGAGCCGGCGCACGGCCTCGCGCGGCTGGGCGGCGAGGGCGCGGGCGCGCTCCAGCGCCGCCGGCAGGACCTCGCGGCGCGGCAGAACCGTCACCATGGCGCCGTACCGGCGCAATTCCGCACCGGTCAGGGACCTGCCGGTGAGCATCATCTCGTCCGCGAGCGCGGAGCCGAAGCGGCGTTCCAGGACGTAGGTGGCGCCCATGCCGGGAGTGAAGCCGTAGGTGACGAAGTTGGCGCTGTACACGCTCTCCTCGGCGAGCAGGACGACGTCGGCGTACAGCCCGAAGGCCAGGCCGCCGCCGGAGGCGTGTCCTTCGATCGCGGCGACCACGGGGCGGTCGCAGCGCAACAGCCCCTCGTACACGAAGGGTTGGTCGGTGAAGCGTCCGGCCCCGCCGGCCAGCGTGTCCAGGGCCTCGGAGGTGCCACCCATGCTGAACACGCCGTCGGCACCGGTGATGACGACGGCCTTGACGTCCTCGCGCGCGGACACCGTGTCGAAGGCGTCGCGCAGGTCACGCAGCAACCGTTCGGTGAACATGGGCGAGCCCATGCGGATCAGGCCGATACCGCCGTCCAGGACGACGAGTTCGGCGCCGCTGTCCCGGGCGGACGCTGTCCGGGGCGTCGCCACGGCGGCCACGGGATCGGACGGGAGGAGGGCACCACCGACCGTCGGCTCGACGGCCGAGGCAGCGGTGTCCACTACCGGCACGGCGGTGGCCGCTGAAGGCACGGCGGTGTCGTCAGCTGTCGTCGGCGTGGCCGGCGGGGCCGGCGGGGCCGGACGGCGGTCGGGCTCGGTCGCCGCGCCGGTCCATCCGCCGGGCCAGCACCGCTCCTCGCGGAACGGATAGCCGGGCAGCGGTATCCGGCGGGGACGCGCGCCGCCGCCCGTCCCCGGCTCCGGCCAGCGCGCCTCGGTCTCTCCCGCGACCCATCGGCGCGCCCACTCCTCGAGCGTGGCCCCGCCGGGCGTGACGGCAGAGTCGGGCGTGCCATCCGCCGGTTCGGTGGCGTGTGTCGCGGTTCCCCGGTACTCCCGGGGCCCGGGGTCGGCGCCCTTCACCAGGCGTTCCAGCGCCGCGCGCAGGCCGGGCAGGTCGTCGGCGACCACCGCGAACCGGACCGGCATCGCGGTGCGGCCCACGCGCAGGGTGTAGGCGAGATCGTCGGGGCGAGGCAGTCCGTGGTCGTCGATGCCGGCCGTCGCCTCCAGGCCGGCCCAGATGTCCGCGGCCTCGTCGAGCGTGGTGCCGGGGTGAACGGCCTCGGTGAAGTCCCCGGCCGGGGGCGCGCCGGGCCCGTGGTGCTCGGCCAGATCGTGTGCCAGGGCGAGCAGCGCGGCGGGGTCGAACCCGAGGTCCTCGAAGGTCTCGCCGCCCCCGAGGGACGACTCGGGCACCACGAGGCGCCGGGCGGCCAGTGAGCGTACGAGGGTGTAGGGGGAGGAGATACCCGTGCCGTGCGGCGGGCGGAGGTTCGTGCCGGGCGCGGGCGTGCCACCGGACCGTTCCTCGTGCGGGGTGAGGAGTCCCAGCAGGGCGGAGGCCCGCTCGCGCAGTGCCTCGTCGTCCTTCGCGGAGAGCACGAACAGCCACGGACCGCGTGGAGCGGGCCGGGGCGGGGCCTCGGGGGCCTCCTCCAGTACCAGATGGGCGTTGGAGCCGCCCGCGCCGAAGGCGCTCAGCCCGGCCAGTCGCCGCCCGCCGGCCGGGCGGGGCCAGGGTGCCGCGGTGCGCTGCACGGTCAGCCGGCCGTCGCCGAAGTCGAGGTGGGGATTGAGGGTCTCCGCGTGCAGGGAGGGCGCGAGGGCCCCATGCCGGAACTGCAGCAGCACCTTGGTCAGGCCGGCGATGCCCGCCGCGCTCTCCAGATGGCCGATGTTGCTCTTCACCGACCCGATGGCGACCTGGTGGGGCCCGGGTTCGAAGGCGGCCAGGGCCGTGCGCAGCCCTTCGAGCTCGATGGGGTCTCCGAGGGCGGTGCCGGTGCCGTGCGCCTCCACATAGCCGAGGGCGCGCACATCGGCACCGGAGTCCCGGACCGCGTCCGCGACGAGGGAGGCCTGTGCGGCGGGGCTGGGCACGGTGAACCCGCTGGTTCGGCCGCTGTGGTTGAGGCGCGCGGACCGGATGACGGCGTGGATGTGATCGCCGTCGGCGAGCGCCTGGTCCAGGGGCTTGAGCAGTACCGCTCCGACACCCTCCCCGGGGACGTACCCGGTGCCGCCCGCGCCGAAGGCACGGCACCTGCCGTCGCGGGACAGCCAGCGGCCGCGGGCGAGTTGGAGGTACTTCTGGGGGTGGGTCATGAGGTTGACCCCGCCGGCCAGGGCGAGCCGGCTCTCGCCGCGGCGCACGCTCTCCACCGCGAGCTGCACGGCGGTCAGTGACGAGGAGCACGCGGTGTCGACGGCGAGGCTGGGGCCGCGGAAGTCGAAGGCGTAGGAGACACGGTTGGCGACGGAGGAGTGCAGTGCCACCGGGGCCGTCTCGTCGTCGGGGTCGGCGACGAACTGGAAGTCGTTCCACATCACTCCGGCGAAGACGCCGACCGGCTCGCCGGCGAGGGCCTGCGGCGGGTATCCGGCGTCCTCCAGCGTCTGCCAGGCGATGGTCAGGAAAAGGCGTTCCTGGGGGTCCATGCGCTCGGCCTCGCGGCGCGAGATACCGAAGAACAGCGGGTCGAAGCGGTCCATGCCGGCCAGGAAGCCACCCCAGCGACCGTAGGTCCGTCCGGGCCGGCCGACCTCGGGGTCGAAGAAGGCTTCGTGGTCCCAGCGGTCGGGCGGGACCTCGGTGACACAGTCACGGCCCGCCGCCAGGTTGGCCCAGAAGGTATCCAGGTCGGGGGCCTGCGGATAGCGTCCCGCGACCCCGATGACGGCCACCGGCTCGGAGGCGGACCGGGTCCGGCCTATCCCGGGGGCGGGCTCCTGCTCCCGGGTGTCGCGTTCCGCGGCCTCCACCTCCGCGATCTCGCGGACCTCGCCGACCTCGCCGACCTCGCCGACCTCTCCGACGGGCGCGAACAGTCCCGAGCGGAGCGGTCCGGGTGTACCCGTGTCATCGACCGAGGTGCCGGGGCGGAGGTCGGTGTGCACGGCCACCAGCCGGGCGGGGCCCTCGCGTTGGGCCAGACACCGGTCCAGCAGGCGCAGCGCGAGTGCGGTGGGCAGGGGCCGCATTCCCAGCGCCGCCGAGCGGGCGAGTGAGGCGGCGTCCGCCCGCATTCCTCCGTCGGCCCAGTAGGGCCAGGCGAGGGCCAGGGTACGGCCGGTGCGGCCGGGGTCTGCCGTACGCCGCTCGGCGAAGGCGTCCAGGAAGGCGTTGGCGTAACCGTAGGCGCACTGGCCGGTGTTGGGCAGGACCGCGGACAGCGAGGAGAACAGCACGAACAGGCTCGGGTCGCAGTCGGCGGTGGCCCGGTCGAGGTGCAGGGTGCCGTCGAGCTTCGGGGCGAGTACGGCGCGGGTCTCGGCCGGTCGCCTACGGAAGTGCAGTGCGTCGTCCGTGCGGCCGGCGCAGTGGAAGACCGCGTCGATACGGCCGAACAGCTCGCGGCACCGGGCCGCGGCGGCCTCGGCACCCTCGCGGTGGGTGATATCGGCGCGCACGTAGTGCGCTTCGCCGCCCTGTGCCGCGCAGCGGTCGAGCAGGCCCGAGACCGTGTCGTCGAGCGGACGCCGCCCGCACAGCACCAGCCGGGCACCGTAGGTGGTGGCCAGGTGCTCGGCGAGGAGGGACCCGATGCCTCCCGCTCCCCCGGTGATCAGGCAGACGGCTCCCCGGGGCAGCGCGGCGACGTCGGTCCGGTCGGCGAGCGCGTGGGCCGTCAGCCGACGGACGGAGCGCTCGCCGCCTGCGCCGTGCCGGTACCTGCTCTCGCTGTCCTCGCTCTCGTCGGCCGCCTCCGCCAGGAGGACGTCGGCGAGTTCGGCGGCGTCCGGCGCGCCGACGACGAGCGTGCTACGGCAGCGCAGCGCCGGGTTCTCCGCGGTGATGCCGCGGGCCAGCGCCCCGACGGCGGTGTGCTGCGGTACGAGGTCCTCGCGGTCGGCGCTGTACAGGAAGCGCAGTTGGCGGGTGTCGTCGGCGGACCTGGTGGCCAGGGCCCCGGCGAGCGCCCAGACGACGTCGTAGCCGTCACCGGTGTCGCACGAGGGGCCGGGCGCGGCGTCGGGGCAGACGGCCAGCACGGTCGGCGCGGTGCCCTCGGCCGCGAGTTCGTCCAGCAGTCGGGTGAAGTCGGCGGGGCTTGCGGTGGGCAGTCGCCAGGTGTCGGGACCGGTCCGTTCGAAGGTGTCCGCCCGCAGGACGTGGACCGTGCGGCGCCCCGGTGCGGAGCGGCGGCGCAGGGCTGCCGGCAGTGCGGGATCGGTGGTGACGACGAGCAGATCACCGAGCGCTTGCGGGTCGCGGGCCGGGCGGGCGGGGCGGGCTGTCCAGCAGGGGCGGTGGACGGTCGGTTCGGTGGCGGGCGGGTGTTCGGGCACGGAGGGGGTGGTGGCTTCCGTCGGCGGCACGGACCGTCGTACGGGCGCCGGGCCTGGGGCCTCGGTCGGCGGAGCGGGTCGTTCGCCGGGTGCCGCGTCGGCCGTTGCCGTCGGCGGCGCGGACCGCTCCCCGTGGGGCGGGGTGGTGGCTCCCGTCGGCGGTGTGGGGCCGGGTGCCGGTTCGACGGCGGGGAGCGTGATCGTGTGCTTCCGGGCCAGATGACGGGCGACGGAGGCGACGTCCGTGTGCTCGAAGAGCAGGGTCGGGTACAGCCGGCCGTCGACCACCTTCTCCAGCTCGGCGCTCACGGCGAGCAACGCCACGGAGTCGAGGCCGAGTTCGTAGAAGCCCCGGTGGGGGTCGACGGCCTCCGCCTCGCGTCCCAGGAGGCCGCCGATCAGTGCGCGGACGTGCGTGACGAGCCGCCGCTCGGTGTCTTCCGTCGCCGAGGCGGCCGCGTCGCCGGCCGCGGTGGCCGTCGTCGGCCGCTGCTCGAACCGCGGCTCGACGGCCGCCGGTTGGTGACCGGACCGCGCCTCGGAGGGGGCCGGTTCCCGCGCGGACCGCGGCTCGGTGGCGATGGCCGGGGCGTCGAGCAGTCGCGTGATGAGACCGGCGTGCCGGACCCGCTTACAGCTCAGCTTGGTGAACTTGGCGACGAAGCGGCCCTGTTCGTCGTAGATCAGGCAGTCGTTGTGCATCACGTCGCCGGACGGGGCGAGCGTCTCCGGCGTGGGCACGTACACCCAGCACGGTCCCGTCGCACCGCGCGGCGCCCGGAACTCCTCGATGTAGACGGGGATGAACGGGTCGGGGCCGGGCGGGGGCCGGTGGCCGAAGGTGACGAGGGTCGCGGCGTCGAGTTTCGCCGGGTGGAGATGGAAGGCGCCCTCGTGTTCCCGGGAGCCGGGGTCCAGTTCGAGTCGGGCCAGCAGTCCGCCGGTGTCGAGGACGTGCAGGGCGCCGAATCCCATCATGGGTGGCCCGTGCCGGATGTCCTCGGCGCGGGCCTGGTGGTACAGCTCGGCCATGTCCCGGGTTCGCTCCGCGCGGGTCAGGAGGGCGCGCGGGTCGATCGGCGGGGGCGGCGGCTCGTGTGTGAACTCCAGGCGGGCGGAGAAGTGCGGTCGCCAGCGGACGTCCCCGGACGCGGCCCGCGCCGGGTCCGCGCCCGGTGCCATGACCGCTCCGGACGCGTCGACGTGGCGCGCGCCGGTGGCGTCCGGTGCGCCGAGGGTGACGCGGACGGCGAGGTCGCGGCCCGGAGCGGTGGCGATCGGTTCGGCGAACAGCACGTCCCGCAGTACGGCGTGCTCGGTGTCCACGCTCTGGGCGCCCAGGATGCGGTAGACGATGTCGAGGAAGGTCGCGCCCGGCATCACCGACACCTCGTGGATGCGGTGGTTCTGCATGATGAAGTCGTCGTGCGGCAGCGAGAGGTGACACTCGATCGGGTCGTTCACGGCTTCGCTTCCCCCTCGTGTCCGAGCCGGCGGACGGCGTCCTCGCGCAGCCGGGACCGGTCCGTCTTTCCGTGGGCGTTCAGTGGTGCGTCGGGCAGCCACCACAGGTGGCGGGGCAGCATGTAGGGCGGCAGGCGGTCGGCGAGCCGCTCGGCGAGACCGGCCATGTTCGGTTCGGTGTCGCCGAGCAGATAGGCGACCAGCCGGGTGCCGCCCGGCGCGTCGAGGGCGAACACGACGGCGTCACCGCCCGAGGTGTCGCGCAGGGCGGCTTCCACCTCGCCCACTTCCACGCGATAGCCGTTGATCTTGACCTGTGCGTCCTTGCGCCCGAGATGGACCCAGCCGTGCGGGGTGGCGCGCACCTGGTCCCCGGTGCGGTACCAGCGGCGGCCGTCGTGCTCCAGGAAGCGCCCTTCGTCCTCGCGGGGATCGAGGTAGCCGCCGAACATCTGCGGGCCGGTCATGACCAGTTCGCCGGTGTCCTCGGCGGGTGAGCCGTCCGGGGCCAGGAGCATCGCCTCCATGCCGTCGTTCGGGCGGCCGATGGGCACGGTGGCTCCGTACTGCGGGCTCGACAGGTCCAGGCCGGGGTCCCAGCGGAACTCCGTGCAGGCGATGGTCAGTTCGGTGGGGCCGTAGATGTTGTCGAGGACTCCGTCGGGCGCGGCGCGCTGCCAGTAGCGCGCGGTGTCCACGAGCAGCGGCTCGCCGGCGAACACCGACTGGCGCAGCCCGGTGAGGCTGCCGGGGGCGAGCCGGTCGGCGCGCTGCAGGCCGCGTGCCAGGCTGGGGGTGCTGTGCCAGACGGTCAGCCCGTACCGCCGCACCCAGCGCGCCGGATCGAGCGCCTGCAACCGGGACAGCACGCACACGCAGGCGCCGCCGGCCCAGGCCGGGAAGATGTCGCACATGGCCAGGTCGAAGGTGGTCTCGTGCACCTGGCTGAAGCGGTCGTCGGGGCGTACGGCGTAGCGGGGCAGCGAGGCGGCCAGGAACGCCGAGGCGTTCCCATGGCTGACGGGCACACCCTTGGGCATGCCCGTCGAGCCCGAGGTGAACAGGATGTAGGCGATGTCCTCGGGTGTGCCGGTGGGTGGCTGCCAGTCGGGGGTGGCCGCAGAGTCGGGCAGTTCGTCCGCCGTCAGGACCCGGGCGCCGCCCACGGCGGTGGGCAGCTTGGCGGGAAGGGCGGCACGTTCGGTGCGCGGGGCCAGTACGACGTGCACCGGCGCGGACTCCAGCAGCGGGGCCAGCCGGCCGGTGGCGTCCGGGGCGGCGATCACGGATCCGCAGCCGGCGGCCCGCAGGACGGAGGCGTTGCGGGCGACCGGGTTCTCCGGGTTCAGCGGAACGGCCGGGGCGCCGGCGTACAGGGCGGCGAGCAGGCCGAGGTAGGCCTCGGGTGTCTTGGAGGCGAGCACCGCGACCGGTGCGCCCGGTTCGCCGAGCCCGTGGATCGCGGCCGCCCACGCCCGTGCCGTGCCGTCCACCTCGGTGTAGGTCCAGGAGCGGTCGAGGATGCGCAGCGCCGGGCCGTCCGGGTTGCGGGCCAGGCCGTCGGCGAACCAGTCGTGCAGCATCCTGGCGCCGTGCGGTGGTATGCCCGCCGGGTCGGCCCTCATCGGTTCGCCAGACAGCCGCTGACCACGTCCCACAGGTCGCCGGGGGTGGCGAAGCTGGCGGGCACGAGGGCGCCGTCGGGGAACTCGATGCCGTAGGCGTCCTCCAGCCGGGAGGAGAGGCCGACCATGCCGAGGGAGTCCAGGCCGTGCGCGGGCAACGGGAGGTCGGCGCGCAGCGGAGCGGTCGGGGGGTAGTCGGTGAGTGCGGCCCTGACCAGCTTCTCGTAGGTCTCGTCCCAGTTCGTCGCCACGGTGCGCCTCGTCCTTCTCGTCGTCGCCGGGGGTGGTGCCGGGTGGTGCGGTCGTGCCGGGTGAGCCGTTTCGGTGAACACGCGTCGGGACGCTTCCGGGTGAACGTCGCGGAAATGGCGTGCGGGGCCCGAATCATAAATCCGGCGCGGGGATGCTAACGACGGAATTCAAGCTGCCGCAAGGGCACTCGGGGACTTTTTCGGCGTGCTCAGTATTGAGCAGAATTCCGGCGCGTAAATGGTGGATCGTCTGGGGTCTTCACTTTTCCCATGGCCGCGGGAATCACGCGCTCGGTGTCCCCGCCGGCCCCGCGTCACGGTTCGCGAGCCGGCACAGGAGGACGTTACCCATGCCGCAGCGTGTGCTGATCGCAAGTACCTCGGCGCTGCTCGCGGGTCGCCTGGCGGCCCGGTGTCTGGCGTCCGCCGACGGGGCCGAGGTGGTGCTGCTGTGCGCCGCCGGGTCCCGGCCGGGCGCGATCGCCCCGGAGCGGGAGGAACTGGCCGCGTTCGTGGCACGGTCGGCCCGCGCGTCGGCCCCTTCGGGTGCGGCGGACGGCGCCGACCGGCTGACGGTCGTGTGCGCGGAGCCGGACGCGGTCGCCGTGGAACTCAAGGCGTGGACGGCGGATGAGGTGTGGTGCCTGGTCCCCGGCTGGGACCGCGCGCCCGTGCGCGGGGCACGCGTGGAGGCGGCGCTGACCGGCACGGTCCTGGCCGCGCTGCCCGGGCTCGGCGCACGCGGGTACGTGCACGTCGGGCCGGACCCGGCGGCGGACGGTGAACCGGACGGGCCGGTGCGGCGCACCTATCGCGACCTCGAACGGCTCGCCGTGGAGGCGTGCCTGGACGGCGGCGTCGGCTGGCGGGTGTTGCGTACGCCGCCGGTGGTGGACGCGTCGGCACCGGTGCTGGGTGAGTGCCCGCCGGGCGCGCACCGGTTGCTCTGGGCACTGCACTCGGTGCGGTGCGAGGTGGAGGACCGGGAGCCCGACTGGTTCGAACGGCATCCGCTGCGGGTGGCCGACGCGGACGGGCGGGGCCTGGTGCTGTTGCCGGCGGAGCGGGCCGCCGGGGAACTGTGGCGGGCCGGTGCGCCCGGTGAACTGCCGGACGGGTTCGCGACGGTGGCCTCACCGGCGCCGGTGGCGCTGAGCGACGTACTGGCGCGAGCCGGCGCGGTGCACGGGATCGACGTGCGCGCGGTCCCGGACCGTGAGGGGTTCTCCGCCGCCGACCGGTTGCTCGACCTGCGGCTGGAGGACGTACGGCGGCACGCGGTGCCGCTGGTGGATCCGGCGGCCTCGGCACCCGGCCGCGTTCCCGCGACCCGCTCGGCAGAGTCCCGCGCGGCGACCCCCACCGCGTCCACCGGGGCCATCCCCCCGGCGACCGCGACCCCGGCCCGCCCGGCCTCCGCTCCGGCGCGATCCGCCTCGGCGGCCCCCGCACCGGCCATCACCGTCACGACGCCGGAGCCTGACGTCGCGCCACCGACGCAACCGGCACGGCCCACGCCGGATGCCGAGGCGCCGCCACCCGACCGCGCCACTCCCCCGCCTGTCGGCGGGGCGTCCCCGTCGCCCACCCCCCACCCGGCGCTGTCCGCCGCCGCCCAGTGGGACCTGTTCGGCAGCGTCCGGGCGTACCAGGCGGTGGCGGGCCGGACGACCGGCACGTCGGACCGTCGGGAGGCGGCCCTGCGCCGCCGTAGCGTCGAGGTGGCCGGGCGCCCGCTCGTGCTGTACGAGGCCGGAGCCGGTGACGGGCCCCCTCTGGTGGTGCTGAACGCCCTCGGCCAGGGGCCGGGGTTCCTCAGCCGGCTGTGCGCCCGGCTGGCCCCGCACCATCGCGTCGTCACCTGGCAGGTACGCGGAACCGAGCGGGACGAGCCGCCGTGGCGGACCGAGGACCAGCTCGACGACGTGGAAGCGGTCCTCGACGCCGCCGGGGCCGGGCGCGCCCATCTGATCGGCTGGTGCACCGGCGCCAAGGTCGCGACGGCCTTCCAGCGGCGCCGGCCCGACGCCGTGGCCTCGCTGGTGTTCCTCAACGCCACGTTCCGGCAGAACGGCCGGTGGGACGGCATGGACACCAAGTACGAGGCCGATCTGGCGGCGGTGTGCCGCGCGCTGGACCGCGGTCCGCACAAGGCCGCCCGGATGCTGGGCCTGCTGGCCCCGGGCGCGGCGGGTGGCAAGGGCAACCCGGGTTCCCTGGACGCCGGGGTGCTGGGGGTGCTGAGCCGGGCGCTCACCGACGAGGTACGGCGGCCCTTCCGCGACGCCGAGGTGCTGGTCCGGTACGCCCGTCAGCTGGTGGACCTGTGGCGGCTGGACTCGGCGGCCCAGGCGCCCCGGGTCACGGTGCCGGCCCTGTTCGTCTGCTCGGAGTTCGACGGCATCTCGTCACCGGCGCGGGCGCGCGAGGCGGCGCGCTGCTTCCCGAACGCGCGGTACGCGGAGCTGGCGGTCGCCGGTCACTACGCGCCGCACGACCGGCCGGCCCTGGTGGCCGAGCTCATCACGGAGTTCGTCCGCGCGCCCGACGAGGTCGCCGACCTCCTGCGCTACGCGGAGCTCACCTGGCACATCGACACGGAAGGAACTGCACGGTGACCGAGGCCAAGGCCTTCGACCGGGTCGCGGACGACTACGACCGGATGCGGGGCGGAATGGAACGCGGCCGACAGGCCGCCGCACAACTGGCCGGGGACCTGACCCCGGGGCCGGTGCTGGAGGTGGGCGTGGGCACCGGCATCGTGGCGGCGGGGCTGGCCGAACTCGGCTACCGCGTCTACGGGGTCGACCTGTCGCTGCCGATGCTGTCCCGCGCGGCGCAGCGGCTGGAGGGGCGGGTGACGGCCGGCGACGCGCGCGCCCTGCCGTACGCCGACGGCGCCTTCGCCGACCTGGTCTTCACCCACGTCCTGCACCTGGTCGGCGACATGCCGGCCGCGCTGCGCGAGGCGGCGCGCGTGCTGCGCCCGGGTGGCCGGCTGCTCGCGGTGCACGGGGACCCGGCGGCCGATCCGGACGATCTGGTCGCCGTGCTGGACCGGCTCGCCGTGCTGCAACCGCCGCGCCCCGACACCCCCGAGCGGCTGGACGCGGCGGCGGCCGCGGTGGGGCTGGAACGCCTGCGGCACGAGTTCGCCCCGGACTACGAACGGGCCACCACGCCACGCCAGCTGCTGGAGAGCCTGGAGCGCCGGCTGCCGCCCTACCTGTGGGAGGTCGACGACGAGACGTGGGGCCGCGTGGTGGAACCCGCCCTGGCCGCGCTGCGCGCCCTGCCCGACCCGGACCGGCCGCGGGTCCAGCAGTGGCGGGTCCACCGCAGCGTGTACGTCAAACGGTGAACCTCTGGCCTGACGGGGTGGGTCCGTGACGGCGCCCGTGCTTCCGGAGCACGGGCGCCGTCATGTTCGGGCACGGGACGGTGGTCCGGGAGTCGGCGGCACCTCGGCCTCGGCCTCGATCGGGGAACGAGCGCGCGGCGGTCGACGCCGAGGGACCCGCACGCGCCCCCGCCACAACGGCCGGCAACCGACCGGCGACCTCACCGACCCCCACGCCCCGCTCGAACTCAGCGGGGTATCAGCTCGAACGCGATCGCCGGGCGGCCGCCGAAGCGGGCGCCCATCGCCTGGGCCAGGCCGAGCAGTGGGCCTCGGACGTCCGTGACGGGGGGCTGCATGGCCGCCAGATAGCTGGCGTGCGCCTCCAGGGAGGCCACGGCCCGGTCGATGTGGTCGGAGACGTCCACGGCGTGGGTGGGCCGGGGCGAGTTGGAGATGGCCACGTACCGGACCCCCTGCCAGGGCCCGGGGCCGTCCTCGGGGAAGATCCACCGGTTGGCGGCGTCGCCGACGGCGTCGAGCAGGGCCCGGCCGGTGTTGCGGTGGTCCGGCGAGTTCCAGCGCCCCGTCGAGGTGTGGTCGTGATGGCAGAAGCCCAGGACCAGTTCGGGGCGGTGACGGCGGATCGCGGTGGCGAACTGACGGCGCAGTTCGGCGGAGTACTCGATGCGGCCGTCGGGATGGTCGAGGAACTCCACCCCCGCGGCGCCCACGACGGCGGCGCTGGCCCGCTGCTCGGCCTCGCGGACCTCGGCGGCCTTCTCCGGCGCCATCGTGTCGATACCGGCCTCGCCCCGGCTGGCGATCAGATACGTGACCGTCTTTCCGGCCGCGGTCCAGCGCGCGACGGCGCCCGCGGCACCGAATTCCATGTCGTCGGGGTGCGCCACCACGGCGAGGGCGCGGGTCCAGTCCTCGGGCATTTCCTGGAATTCATCGCTCATGGCCCGAAGATAACAGCGCCTATTCCCCCGCCGATACCCTGGCAATAGATTTGACGGAACTCGGCTCCCGGCGGTGGTCCCGATAGGGAAAATACCTCGTGATGCCGGGGAGGAACGCTCAAAAGTGAGCAGAGGCGCGGGTCGCCAGAGGCGAGGATCCCGCTGATCCCCGTCGGCAGCCCGGCCACCGGAGCCGCGGCCCCGCGAACGAGAGGACAACGCATGGCAACGCAGTCGACCAGCAGTATGACCTGGGACCCCTGGCAGCCGGCCCCCTACGAGCAGACAGCCGGTGCTCCCCTGCTGATGCACGGTGAGGTCAGCAACCACTACCGGGGCCAGATCGAGGCCGAGGGCGTGCAGCAGGTCCTCATCGCCCTCTCCCCCGACGGCGTCAGTGTGTTCGCGGCCCTCGAACGGGTGACGGGCCGTATCGGCGACCGCAGCGGCAGCTTCGTCCTCCAGGTCAGCGGCACCACCGGCGGGGGCACCGCCAAGGCCACCCTCGAGGTCCTGGAGGGCTCCGGCACCGGTGAACTGGCCGGTCTGCGGGGTAGCGGCACCTACTTCTGCGACAACCCCGGCCCTGACGGAAACGCGACGGTCACGCTGGACCACTCCTTCGAGTAGTCCCGGCGATCCGCGTGCACACGGACCGGCGAGGGCCTAGGCTCGCCAACGCCGGAGGTGCACACCGAAGTTGCACGCCGAAGACGACCATCGTCTTGAGGAAGGAACTTTTTCATGTCCCCCATTGGGCAGCTGGCAGCGGTCACCCTCGACGCGCAGGACCCGAAGGCTCTCGCGGAGTTCTACTGCGCCGTGACCGGCTGGCAGACCCTGTTCGCGAGCGAGGACTTCGCCTACATCGGCACCCCCGACGGGTCCAGCCGCATCGGCTTCCAGCGCGTCGAGAGCCTGAAGACGCCCTCCTGGCCCGGTGACGACAAGCAGATGCACCTCGACTTCAGCGTGGACGACCTGGGCGAGGCCGTGGAGCGGCTGACCGCCCTCGGGGCGACCAAGCCGGAACACCAGCCGGGCGGCGAGAAGTGGGTCGTGCTGATCGACCCCGCCGGTCACCCGTTCTGCGTGACCAAGATGGCCTGACGCCGACAAGGGCGCATCCGTCACGACGAGGCCGCGGCACTCACCGGAGTGCCGCGGCCTCGTCGTGTCGCGGGGAGCGGATCCGTCAGTCGCCCCAGTACTGCGGTGTCAGGCAGCCGTCATGCCCGCTGCCCTCCAGCATCAGGCTGTCCCAGCGCCCGCCGCCCTCCTCCCCCTTCACCCAGTCCTGCATGTAGGTGGCGCGCGGGGCCTTGGGATCGGTGCGGGCGTCGATGCCCATCAGCTTGTACATCGTGCCCAGCGACTTCATGTGGATGAGGAAGTGCATCCGCTCCATGGTGCCGAACAGTTCCTCGAAGACCAGGGCGGTGGCGTCGCCGCCGGCGTTGAGGTTGGTGTTCTCGGCGACGGTCCGGGCGAACAGCCTGGCCTCGGCCCGGTACTTGTAGCTGAAGTCCACCACCCGGTGCATCACCACGCCGGCGGTCGCGGTGTTGAGCAGCTGGTCGGCGGGGACGGCCGTCTGGTGGTGGGCGGGCAGCACCTCGAACCAGGGCTCGTCCCGGTCCGCGGCCAGGGGGCTCATCGTGGGGTCCTTGGCCATCGTCTGGGTGGCGGTGCCGAACATGCCCCAGCGGTGCGGGAACATCATGGTCTCCCGCACACTGCCGGGCACGAAGGCGGCCTGCCACTGCTCCGCCTGGTGGTGGGCCACGTAGCCGCCGAGGACACCGTCGCGGAAGTCGCGGGCGCCACCCATGTGCACCAGCCGCTCGTAGTCCTCCAGGGACCGCAGGTGGATCAGCCAGTGCAGGCGGTCCTTGACGCCGAAGGTCTCCTCGTAGACCAGGACGGTCGCCAGGCCCGGGTGCTTGGCGTTGACGAACTCGGCCGCCTCGCGTGCCAGCCGGCGTGCGCTGTCGCCGTGCCCGGCGGCGATCTGCGCGATCCGCTCGACGACGACGCCGGCGTTCGCCGAGTGCAGGATCTTGTCGGCGGGCTGCGTGGTCTGGTGCCGGGCGGGCGGGACACTGGGCATGCCGCTGTCCACGGTCATGTGGCTCTCCTCGGATGTGTGGTGATGGATGGGCGGGTGCGCCGGATCAGGCGTAGGCGGCCAGGCGGTCCTTCAGGACCCGTGCCGCCCCGGTCATCAGCAGGTCCGCGATGCGTTCGACGTGCCGCTCCCGCCAGGGCTCCAGAGCGGTGCCGCGCACATGGCGGTTGAAGGCGCCGGCGGCGGGCCCGCAGTGCACCTGGTAGTTGGCCCGCTCCGTCGGATCGCCCTCCTGGGCGGCCCGGTTGGTGCGGGCGAAGTACGACTTGAAGACGAGGGCCATCCGGTGTCTCGGATCCCGCTCGGCGCGTTCGAGTTCACAGGCGCGTCCCGTGTCCCGGTAGTACGCGCACGTCTGCTTCCACACCTGGTCCAGCGGGGCGCGCAGACAGTCACGTTCCAGCCAGGTCAGGGTGGTCTCGTCGAGGTCGTCGAGGCTCTCGTGGGTGCGGTAGAGGTGGTGGAGCTTGTTGGCGCGGGCCGCGAAGAGCGTGCCCTTGCGTGCCACCTGGACGCGGGAGCCGAGTTCGAACAGGTCGCCCGCGGGGGCGTACGCGGTGTCCTGCACGTCCAGGGCGGCCAGCAGGTCCTTGACGGCGTCCGAGGTGCCGGCCTGCGGCGAGCACTGGTTGACGGAGCCGGTGACCACGAAGTCGGCGCCGAGGACGAAGGCCGCGGCGACCGCCTCGGGTGTGCCGAGGCCACCGCAGGCGCCGACCCTGAGGCGGCGCGCGTAGCCGTAGCGGGCCGTGAGCCGCTCGGCCAGCGCGGCCGTGGTCGGGACGAGGGCGAGGCTGACGCCGCCGTCGGTGTGGCCGGCGGAGTCGCCCTCCACACAGATGTCCTGGGCGACCGGCAGTCCGGCCGCCGCGTCCGCCTCCGCGGGCGTGAGCGCCCCCTCGGCGACCAGTCGGTGCAGCAGTCGCGGAGCGGGCGGGGCCATGAAATGGGCGGCCACCTCGGGCCGTGAGCACTTGGCGACCAGGGTGCGTACGGCGACCGGGGTGCCGTCCGCGGTGCGATGGGCGCCGCTGAACCTGAAGCGTACGACGGCCGGGGTGACGGTGGTGAAGGCGGCGGCCTCCACATGGCGTACGTCGTGCCGCAGCAACAGGTCGACCAGGGCGTCCTCGGCCCCGGGGTGGGTGAGGTCGTGCAGCAGGTTGACGCCGTAGCGGCCGTCGAGCCCCGGAGTGCGGGCCAGCTCGGTCACCGCCTTCTCGACGGTGTCCAGGTCCAGTCCGCCGGCGCCGAAGTAGCCCCGCAAGCCGGCGCGGCCGAGCCGGGCGACCAGGGCCACCGAGGACACACCGCGGAACATGCTGCCGGCGAGGTAGGCGTAGCACAGCCCGTGATCGTGCCGGAACTCGGCGCTCCCCAGCCGGGCGGCGGCCGGGTCCCGCACGGTCTCCGGTTCGGGCGCGTCCGACGGCACCGGTACGGCCGCCCCGACGGCCGACGGCCCCGGCACCACGGCAGGCACACTCACCGCGGCCGGCGACGGCCCCGGTGTGGCCGCGGGCGCCCCGGGCGCGACGGGCACGGGGTGCCCGGTGGCGGGCGTCTCGGTGTCCGCTGCCGACTCGGCGACGACGGAGTCCCACATCGGCCGCAGCATGGGGCGCGGACCGAACTCGCGGGCTTCCGTCACGCCCCGCCGGATCAGTTCCCGCAAGCTCTCGTGCCAGCGCACGGGAGCGGCGATCTGCCGTGCCAGCAGGCCGGCGACGTCGTCGGGCGGGTAGGGCCGGCCGGTGACGTTGGCGATCACCGGGATCCGGGGCGGATGGAACTCGACGGTGTCCAGGAAGGCGGCGAACCGCTGCTGGGCGGCCCGCATGTGCCGGGAGTGGAAGGCGCCGCTGGTGGCCAGCGGCACACAGCGCGCGCCCGGTGTCGCCCGTACGGCGGTGCGCACCACGTCCATGGACCGTGCCGGCCCCGCCACGACGACCTGGGTCGCGGTGTTGAGGTTGGCGAGGTCCACGTCCTCGGCGCCGCAGCGGTCCAGCAGGGCGCGGACCGCGTCGGGCGCGAGGCCGACGACGGCCAGCATGGCGCCCCCGTCGGCCTCCCCCATCAGCTCTCCGCGCCGTCGGACGATCCGCAGGCCCGTCTCGAAGTCGAAACAGCCGGCGGCCAGAAGCGCGTTGTACTCGCCGAGGCTGTGTCCGGCCAGGAGGTCGGGCCCGGGCTCTTCCGCCAGTGCCGCCGCGCAGGCGAGCGCGTTGACGACGTACAGCGCGGGCTGGGTCCACCGGGTACGGTTCAGCCGGCCGTCGGGGTCGTCCAGGCACAGCGCGCGCACGGACTCGCCGAGGACACGGTCGGCGACCGCCTCGTACTCGGGGAAGCGGTCGAAGAGCCGCTTGCCCATGCCCACGCGTTGTGCCCCCTGACCGGCGAAGAGCCAGGCTTTCACTCGCCCGGGTCGAGCTGGTGCGGGATCAGCAGGGTGTCCTCGATGCTGCCCGGGACATAGCTGCGGCCCCAGTTGCCGCCGCCCTTGCTGTCGCCGATGAACTGCCGTTCGCCCAGGGCCCGGAAGTCCTTGTCGGTGCGCTCCAGTTCGAGCAGTTCCTGATAGGCGTCGAAGTCCTTCAGGTGCACGAGCCAGTGCAGCCGGTCCATCACGCCGAAGGTCTCCTCGTAGAGGAAGGACGTGGCGCGTCCGGGCAGTTTGCGGTTGACCTCGTTCTGCCAGGCGAAGGCGTACAGCCGGGCTTCCTTGCGGAACTCGTGGGTCGCCTGGCCGACGCGGTGCAGGGTGAGCAGCGAGTTGGCGGAGTGCAGCAGTTCGGAGTCGGGACGGCCGGTCTGCAGCTTGGCCGGTTCGACCCAGAGGTCCCCGGCGTCGTGGTCGTCCTCCTCGTGCACGAGGCCGTGCTGCGGGACCAGGATGCGTTCCTGGACGGAGCCCTCGACGACGGCCCGGCCCCAGACCCCCGCGCTGGCGTCGGTGACGACCCGGTCGCTCTCCAGCAGGTCGATCATCTTCTCGTCGTGATCGACCATGTGCAGGCTGATGGCGTAGTCGTTGGGCGTCTTCCAGTGGATCAGCCAGTGCACCCGGTCCTTCTTGCCGAACGCCTCCTCGTAGAAGTAGAAGGAGGCGC
Organism: Streptomyces sp. NPDC051452; assembly: GCF_044454765.1. NCBI lineage: Bacteria > Bacillati > Actinomycetota > Actinomycetes > Kitasatosporales > Streptomycetaceae > Streptomyces > Streptomyces sp. NPDC051452. The sequence continues at coordinate 752,048 of NZ_JBITEB010000001.1, read as the reverse complement.
CGTTGAGGTCGGACTGGTTCATGTAGGCGATCACGTCGGCGAAGAGCTTGCGGCCCTCGTCCCGGTGCTCGTACTTCAGCTGGGCGCTGCGGGCGATGGTGAAACCCGAGTTGCCGGAGTGCAGCAGCTTGTCGGCGGGCACGGGGCTCTGTGCCGACGCGGGGCTGAGTCCGGCCGCCCTCCGGGCTGTCCGCTGATCCATGGAATGGCCGTCCTTCCGGTGCGGAGATGCGTGGCTCGCGCCGGGCCTCGGGGGCCGGCGCGAGCCACGCTAGGCGGGCCGCGGCTCGGGTGCTGCACAACTTTGAGCAGGCGGGGGGCGGTCAGCGGGCCCCGCCGTGCCCGGTCAGCCCGTGGCGGGTGCCTCCTGCGCGGGCTGCTCCGCTGCGGGGTCGCTCCGGCGCGGCATCTCCTTGAGGAACAGGGACACCACGAGGGCCACGGCGACCAGCAGGACGCACACCAGGAACATGTCGCCCATGGCGTGCGCGTAGCCGTCCAGTGCCCGTCCGCGCACCGGCTCGGGCAGCCGGTGCAGCGCCGTGACGCCCTGGTCGGCGGCCCGGGCCGCGTCCTTGCCGACATCGGCGAGCCGGTCGGTGACCCGGCTGGTGAGAACGGTGCCGAGCACCGCGACGCCGACCGCCGAACCCATCCGCTGGAAGAAGTTGGCGGCGCTGGTGGCGGCGCCGATGTCCTGCGGCGGTACGGAGTTCTGTACGGCGGTGATCACGGGCTGCATGACCAGGCCGACGCCGGCCCCGAACAGGAAGGCGTACAGGCCGATCTGCCAGTAGGGCGTGTCGGCCGTGAGCCGGGACAGCAGCAGCATGGTGACGACGAGCAGCGCGGACCCGGAGACGGGGAACACCTTGTACCTGCCGCTCTTGCTGATCAGCTGGCCGGAGGCGATGGACGTCACGGTCAGCCCGAACATGGCGGGCAGCATGGCGAGTCCGGAGCGCGTGGAGGACATCCCCATGACCGCCTGGAAGTACAGCGGCAGGAACACGATGCCGGCGAACATGGCGGCACCGGCGAGCAGACCGAACAGCGCTCCGATGCCGAACACCGGGTTGCGGAACAGGCCCATCGGGATGACCGGTTCGGCCGCCCGGGTCTCCGCCCAGACGAACAGGGCGGCCAGTGCGACGGCCCCGACGGCCAGCAGCAGCGATCCCGGAGCGGCCCAACCGTAGGCGTCTCCGGCCCAGTTCAGGTAGAGCAGGGCGCAGACGACCGAGCCGGCCACCAGCGCCGCCCCGGCGAAGTCGACGGTGTGCGGTCGTTGCGGGGTGCGGATGCGCAGTCCCACCGCGGTCGCCACCAGGGCCAGCACGCCCACCGGTACGTTGATCAGGAAGATCCAACGCCAGCCCGGGCCGTCGGTGAACCAGCCGCCGACCAGTGGTCCGACCACGCTGGACAGGCCGAACACCGCGCCGAACATGCCCTGGTAGCGGCCCCGGCGCTCCGGCGGCACCACGTCGGCGATCACCGCGAGCGCCAGCACGAACAGCCCGCCGGCGCCGAGTCCTTGCAGCCCCCGGAAGACGATGAGCTGCCAGATGCTCTGCGCGCTGCCGCACAGCACGGATCCCACGACGAAGACGCCGATGGCGCACTGCACCACGGTCCGGCGGCCGTAGAGGTCGGAGACCTTCCCCCACAGCGGTGTGACCGCCATGGAGGCGACCAGGTAGACCGTCACCACCCAGGGGAGGCGTTCGAGTCCCCCCAGTTCGCCGACGATGCTCGGCAGCGCGACGCTGACGACGGTCTGGTCCAGCGCCGACAACAGCATGCCCGCCATCACACCGGCGATGGCCAGGGCGGCCTGACGGGGGCTGGGCAGGGCCGGTGCCGCGTCCGCGGCCGCCGGGGCCGCCTCTGCGGAGTTTTCCATGGCAGGTCCGTTCCTTCCGTGGGGGGTGGTTGGCCGGCGGTCCGGTGCTACGGCATCCGGGCCGCCGGGGTGGGTTCGGGAACCTCGCCCGCCACCTGGCGGGTGACGAAGCGCAGATCGAGGATGGCGGCGCGCGCGGGAGCCGGTACCGGCTCCGGCGGCCGCGGTGCCGGAGCCTGGGCGGCAGCCCGGTCCGGCTGGGTGTGCGTGGCCACGGCGTGTGCCGGTGCGGGCACCGGGGCGCCGGTCCCTCGCTCCAGCCACAGGCGCCTGCGGCTGTACGTGGGCGCGGGCAGCGGCCGGCGTACCGGGACACCCGGGGGGCGGTCGCGCGGGTCGAGCGCGGAGGCGACCAGGTGGGCGTTGGTCCCGCCGAGTCCGAAGGAGCTGAGCCCCGCCACCCGCCGGTCGGGCGACTCGGTCCACTCCCGCACCGCGGTGACGGGCCGGAACGGCGAGTGCGCGAAGTCGAAGCGCGGATTGGGCGTGTCGCAGAAGAGGGTGGGCGGGACGAGCCCGTGTTCCAGGCTCAGGGCGATCTTGATCAGGCCCGCGACGCCGGCGGCGCTCAGCAGATGGCCGACGTTGGCCTTGAGGCTGCCGATCGCGCAACGGCCGTAGGGCTCCTCGGCGCCGGCGAACGCGTCGGTGAGGGCCTTGAGTTCCATCGGATCGCCGATCCTGGTGGCGGTGCCGTGCGCCTCCACCAGCCCGATCTCGCCCGGGCGGCGGCCGGCCGCGGCCAGGGCCTTGCGCACGACGGCGGCCTGGGCGGCCGGGTTCGGCGTCGTCGTGCCCATGGTGTGGCCGTCGTTGTTGACGGCCACCGCCTCGATCACGGCGTGCACGACATCGCCGTCGCGCAGGGCGGCCTCCAGAGGCTTGAGCAGGACGGCACCGCAGGCCTCCCCCGGTACGATCCCGTCCGCCCGCTCGTCGAACGGCCGGCAGCGTCCGGTGGGCGACAGTACCCGCGCGGCGCTGAACTCCTGGTACGGCCGCTCGTCCAGGAGGATCTCGACCCCGCCGGCCAGCGCGAGTTCGGATTCCCCGGCCAGCACGCTGCGGCAGGCGAGCTGCACGCTCACCAGGGAGGAGGAACAGGCGCTGTCCACCACGAGGTTGGGCCCCCGGAAGTCGAACCGGTGCGCGATCTGGGCGGCCAGGAAGTTCTGGTCGGACTGGAGCACGTCGGGACGCAGCGGCGCGCGCCGGGGGTACGAGGAGATGCGGCCGCCGACGAAGACGCCCACGTCCCGGCCCCGCAACTCCTCCGCGCGGTAGCCCGCGTCGGCCAGACAGTCCCGGGTGGCTTCGAGGAACAGTCTGATCCCCGGATCCAGGACGGTGGCCTCCTCGTCCGTGAGCTGGAACGGCTCGGGGTCGAAGAGTTCGAGGCCCTCGAGGAAGCCGCCCCATTTCCCGGTACTGCGGCCCGGTTCGTAGTCCGGGCTGTACAGGGTCTCCGTGTCCCATCGCGCCGAGGGCACCTCGGTGATCGAACATCGGCCGTCGAGCAGATTGCGCCAGTAGGTGGCGACGTCGGGGGCGCCGGGGAAGCGGCCCGCCATGCCGATGACGGCGACCTTGCCCTCGGTTCCCCGGTCGGTGGCCCGCGGAGCAGCGGTGACCGGGGCCATCGGCGCGGGTGAAGGAAGCACCGTCGGCGCGGGGGCGAGCGGGGCGGTGGGCTCGACGGCGACCGGCCCGGTTTGGGGGGCCGCCGAGTCGGCCGAGTCGGAGTGAGCGGCCGGCGGGGCCGGTTCGGGGGCCGGGCCGAGCCCGAGGGACGTCAGATGACTGTGCAGCTGCTCGACGCTTGGGTGTTCCAGCAGCAGTGAGGGCGGCAGCCGCTGCCCGACGGTCTCCTCGACGTGGTCCAGCAGTTCGCCGAGCATCACGGACTCGACACCGAGGTCGGCGAAGTCCGCCGTGATGTCGAGGTCCGCCTCGGGGGTGCCGAGCACCCCGCACACCAGCCGCACCAGCCACGCGGGCCCACCGTCCACGTGGGGTGCGTGGGATGGCCGGGGCGCCTCGGGCGGTACCGGGGCGTCGGCCCCGCCGGCGGCGGGTGTGGCGGCCGCCGGGCCGGTGCTCGCCGGCTCCTCCACCGCGCCGGTCGCGTCGTGGGTCCGGCTGTCGAGCAGGGTCTCCACGTCGAAGGAGGAGCCCAGGGGCAGGGCGGGCAGGACCGTGCCGCCCCAGGGCATGGCCAGCACCTGGTCGAGCACGCGCAGCCCCTCGGCGTCGCCGAGGGTGTCCAGACCGACGGGCGCGCACACGTTCGCCTTGCCGCGCGCCGCGCCGCTCTCGGTCCACATCGGCCAGGCGACGGAACGGAAGTGCGCGCCGCCCCGTCGCACCCGGTGGCCGAGAAGGAGGTCCATGGCCGCGTTGGCGGCGGCATAGTCGGTGACTCCCACGGCCAGCCGGGGGATGAGGGCGCACGCCGAGGAGAAGGCCACGAAGAAGTCGAGCCGGTCCCCCTCGCACAGCGTGGCGAGCGTCTCGAAGCCGTCGGCCTTGGGCGCGAAGGTGGCGCGTACGGAGGCGATGTCCTTGCCGACGAAGGCGGGCCGGCCGGTGCCCGTCCCCCCGGCGCAGTGCACCACACCGCCGAGGGGCGCGAGTTGTGTCCGCACCCGCTCCAGGAAGGCTCCGACAGCGGCCGTGTCGGTCAGGGGGCCGGTGTGGACCAGGACGCGGGCGCCCAGCTGCTCCAGCCGGCGTATGTTGGCGACCGCCTCCGCCTCGGCCTCGCCGAGCGCCTCGGGCGTGTCCCACAGGTGCGGGGACGGCAGCGGTCGTCCGCCGAGAACCGCGATCGCCGTCGCCCCCCGCTCCACGAGGTGGGCGGCGACCCGGGCGCCGATGCCCCGGGTGCCGCCGGTGACGACGTAGGCGCGGCCGGGCTCGGGGGCGAACGGGACGGGCCGGCCGAGGGTGGGGCGCAGTACGGGCTCGTAGCGCAGTCCGTGCCGGTGGCAGATCTCGGCCCGGACGCCCGGCCGGTGCCACTCGCCCCACAGCGAGGCCGCCAGTCGTTCGGCGTCGGTGGTGGGCAGGTCGGTGTCGACGACGGTGGTGTCCAGTCGGCTGTACTCGGCGCCGAGACAGCGGAGGAATCCGGCCATCCGGGCACCGGACGGGTCGGGTTCCGGGCCGTCCAGGTCCTGCAGCCCGCGTACGGCCTGCAGTCCGCGCAGCCTCGCCCCCGGCCGGGCCCCGAGGATCCGACGGATCAGCAGCAGACGGGCGCTCCAGGGGCCGGGCTCGTGGGGGTCCGGCCGGTCGAGGTCGGCGAGGTCGATCCAGCCCGCGATCACCGGGTACCGAGCGAGCAGGTCACCGGTGACGGCGTCGGCCCGCTCCTCGTCGGCGAACTCCGGTGCATCCGGGAGTGCTTGGCCGCCGGGGCGACCGTACGTCCCGGACGCCGCGGCGTGGTCTGCGACGAGGACCGGGACGAGGACACCGGGCGGTGCGGTGCGCGCGAGTTCGTCGGCCAGGCCTCGCGTGGCGGCCCCGTACAGGCACACCACGACGCCCTCGGCCGGGCCGGTGCCGGCGGCCACCTCACCCGTGGGCAGCCATTCCCTGCGCAGCAACACCGCGTCCTCGGAAATCCGTTGACCGTTGCCGGGTACGGCCTCGGCGGCGAGCGCGGCCTCCGGGGCAAGCGGGTTCGCGGGGTGCCGTGCCGTGACCGGCGGGCGTTCACCGGTGTGGCCGACCGGCCCGGCCGGCTCATGGCGTTCGGGGAGCGGTGGCGGCTCGGCGGCGCCGGGCCGTCCGGCCCCGCCCTCCTCGATCCAGCACCTCATACGGGCGAAGGGGTACGTCGGCAGCGTGGTGACGCGAGGACCGGCGCCCGGCTCGTCCGGGTAGAGACGTGTCCAGTCGACCGGTCCGCCGGCCACCCAGTGCCGGGCGAGCGCGTCGAGGTCGGGGCCGGGGCCGTCGGGCAGCAGTCGGCCTTGCGGCCGCCCGCCATGCGGTGCCCGGCCGCGTACGACGCCGTCGGCGCCGGAGTCCTGACCGGCCGCGAACCGCGCCAACCGGGCGGCCGCCCGGGCCCGGTCGGTGACGACGAGCGCGAGCCGCTCGCGCAGCGGCTCCCGGCCCGTCTGCAAGGTCCAGGCGACGTCGGTGAGGGGGGCGGCCGTTCCGGGGCGGCTCAGCCACGTCGCGAGGCGGGACGCGGCATCCTTCAGACGCCGTTCGTCGTGCGCGGACAGGACGAGCAGCCGCGGATCACCGGAAGCGTCGGCCACGGCGGCGTCCGTCACGCGGTGGGCCGCGTACTCCTCCAGCACCACATGCGCGATGGTGCCGCCCGCGCCGAAGGAGCTGATGCCCGCGCGTCGCGGGCGGGGTGTACCGTCCCGCTCGGTCGGCTGCGCCCACGGGGCGGCGGTGCGCTGGGGGAGGAAGGGGACGCTGCCCCAGTCGATCTGCTCGTTGAGCTCCTGCGCGTGCAGCGTCGGGGCGAGGGTGCGGTGCTCCAGTTGCAGCAGGGTCTTGGTGAGGGCCGCGATGCCGGCCGCGGCCTCGGCGTGACCGATGGTGGACTTAACGGAGCCGATCGGAAGGGAGCCGGGCGCACGGTCGTCGCCGCCGAAGACCCGGGTGAGACCCTCGATCTCGACCGGATCGCCGAGCGCGGTCCCCGCCCCGTGCGCCTCGACGTAGTCGATGTCGCCGGGCCGCAGTCCCGCGTCGTCGAGCGCTTGGCGGACCACCTCGCCCTGTGCGACGGGGGACGGCACGATGTAGCCGTTGGTCCGTCCGGCGTGCACCACGGCGGTGCCCCGGATCACCGCCCGCACCCGGTCGCCGTCGGCGAGGGCGCGCTCCAGCGGCTTCAGGACGAGCACGCCCACCGCCTCGGCCGGCACGAACCCGTCACCACCGGCGCCGAAGCTGCGGCAGCGCCGGGAGGAGGAGGTCAGTGACATCAACCGCTGCTGCACGAACTTGTTGGGGTGCAGCGAGAGGTTGACGGCACCGGCGAGGGCAACTTCGCAGTCTCCGGCACGCAGTGCGCGTACGGCGAGGTGCAGGGCGGCCAGCGACGAGGAGCACATGGTGTCGACGGCGAGGCTGGGGCCGTTCAGGTCGAGGACGTAGGAGACCCGGTTGGCGATGTTGCCGATCGCGCCGCCCGAGTAGCCGGGGCGGCCGCGCAGTGTCTCCTCCACACCGAAGAAGGCGTAGTCGGCGTACATGGAGCCCGCGTAGACGCCGACGCGCGACCGGTGCTGTTCGCGCAGCCGCTGCCTGGGGTAGGCGGCGTTCTCCAGGGCGGCCCAGGCGGCCTCCAGGAAGAGGCGTTCCTGAGGGTCCATGAGGGCGGCGTCGCGGGGTGTGATGCCGAACAGCAGCGGGTCGAAGCGGTCCACGTCTTCGAGGAAGCCGCCGATCATGTCGTCGACGGGCCAGCCCGGCCGGTGGCGTTCGGCGGGCAGGCCGGTGACGCAGTCGCGTCCGGTGACCAGGTTGGTCCAGAAGCTGTCCAGGTCGGGGGCCTGCGGGAAGCGGCCCGCGACGCCGATGACGGCGATCGCGCCGGCGTCGCCCGGGCCGGGCCGGGGCCGCGGGGCCGTGGCCCGATGTGCCGTGGTGTCCGGGGCGGCGCCGGTCCGGTGCGCCGGCGCGTCCGGGGCGGCCGTCGGCACGGACCGTCGCGGCCGTTCCGCCTCGGGTGTGGCGCGCCGGGCGCCGCATCGGTGGACGGCGTCCTCGGCGACCGCGGCCATGTCCGCGTGCTGGAAGAACAATGTCCGGTTGTCGACCCCCCAGTCCTCGGCGAGCAGCCGGTTGAGCTCACCGATCTGCAGGGACGTCAGGCCGTACTCGACGAAGGGGACGCGGGCGTCCAACTCCTCGCGCGGTATGCCGGACACCTCGGCGTACCGGTCCAGAAGGGCGCCCTCCAGCGCGAGTTGAAGCACATCCGCCGCGCCCGGGAGTGCGGTAGCGGTGCCGGTGTCCGCGTCGGCGCCGGTATCGGCGTACGCGTCCGCGCCGGAATCGGCATCGGCATCGGCATCGGCATCGGCATCGGCATCGGCGAAGGGGTACACCGGCAGGGCCACACGGGCGCGCTGTGTGCGCCAGTAGCTCTGCCAGGGCAGGTCGGCGCCCTCGGCCCACTCGCGGGCCGCGTCGGCCGCGGTGGCGGGTGCGGCGAGCGGCGTCCCGGGCCCGGTCGCGGCCTGCCCGGTGTGCACGGCGGGGTCGGGGCGCCCGGCGAGGAAGGCGCCGAGCGCGGCGACGACGCCGGCGAGTTCGGCGTGCACGACGGCCAGCCGGTGCCGCATCGGCACCCTGCCGGTCTGGGTCGTCCAGGCGACGTCGGCGACCGCCGGCGCGCGTTCCTGGCTCAGCAGACGGGCCAGCCGGTCGTGCAGTGCCCGTGCGGAACGGGCCAACCGCTCCGGGTCGGCCGCAGACACCAGGACGACACACGGGTCGGTCGGCACCGCCTGTGCCCCGCCTGGCCGTGCGTACGAGGATGCCGGCGGGCCGGCGGTACCACTGTCGAGGTGGGTGTCGATGTCGGTGCGCTCCAAAGGATTCATGCCGTCTCACTCCACGGGGGTCGACCTCTGCTCGGTCCGTGTCGGTCCGGGCACGCCGCATGCCCGTGAGGTCCCCTGTGCGGGACGCCACTGTCCGTCGCAGACCGTATCGGCGATTGCTTGATGTGTCCGCTGATTCATGGGCGCGTTTCGGCCCGGCTCGGAACCCTCGCGGCCAGCAGTTCCGCGGCGTTTGTCAGTAGTTGTTCCGCGATCGTGCCGGAGTCGCGGGCCGTCCGGTCGGCCAGTCCGGTTTCGGCCGCGGCACGGTTGAAGTGCGTCAGCTCCGGATCGCACGGCAGTTGGTGGTCCAGCGGGCGGACGGGATCGCCGGCCGCCGTACGACGGGCGGTCTCGCGCAGGTACCGGCGGAAGACATCCGCCATGCGGACCTTGCCGTCACGGCTGCTCCAACTTGAGTCGGAGGAACGGCCGTTCATGGCTTCGCGCGCATAGGCGCCGTCGTACGGCCCCGGTTCGGTGACCGGGGCGCCCAGTATCTCCTCCTCGATATGCCGTCTCCGGTGCTCGGGGACGTCGGCGAAGTACCGGTGTTCCCGCAGGAGCCGGTGCAACAGGCCGGCCCGGGCCGGGAACAGGGTGCCGCGGCGGACGACACGGGTGGGGACGCCCAGCGCGCGGTGGCGTTCGGCGGGCGCCCAGGTGACGTCGTCGTCGGTGGCCCGCGCGAGGGTCCGCTTGAGCCCCTCGGCCAGCCGGGCGGCAGGCGCGCAGGCGGTGAGCGAGGTGGCGACGAGGAAGGACGCGCCCAGCGCGAACGCGGTCGCGGCCTGTTCCGGTGTGCCGACGACACCGCGCAGCCCCACGTGCACGGGTTCCGGCCCCGGGCAGCGGGCGGCGAGCGCGGCCACGGACGGCAGCAGCTGGTAGGCGTCGGCGCCGTCCGAGCGCCAGCCCGCCGGGGACTCCACGGCGAGGTCGGAGGCGACGGGCAACTCACGGGCGACGTCGGCCTCCGCCGCGGACAGGGCCCCGGTGAGGACCAGTTGGTCGAGCAGGGCCGGCGAGGGCGGGCGGAGGAAGGCGGCGGCCTGTTCGAGCCCGGTGACCCGGGCGATGACATGCCGTACCGCGACAGGGGTGCCGCCCGGGCCGCGCCGGGCCCCGGAGAACCGGTAGCAGACGAGTGCCGCGTCGGGTCCGTGCGGGTGGTCGGCCTCGACGTGCCGGACGTCGTGGGCGAGCAGCAGATCGACCCGTTCGTCCGCGTCCGGACCCGCGCGCAGGCCCACTCCCCAGCCCTGGTGGGCCGCCTCCTGAAGGTCCGCGCCGGAGACGGCCGGTATCGGTGTCCCGTCCCGGGCGGTCGAGGAGCGAGGGCCGAGTCCCACCCAGTCGGCGAAGGCCAGCAGTCCGGACTCGCGCGCCGCGCGGCACGCCCCCGCCCCGACGGCCCCGTCACCGGTCCCCGACGCCACCCAGGCCAGGGTCAGCCCGTACCGCTCCCGGAACCGCCCCGCCCCCAAGCGTTGCGCGGACAGCCGTCCGGCACGTCCGGAACGCTCAGGCGAAGGCGTCACCGGCACGCCGGAGTCGACGCCGGCGGGTGGGGCCTCCCCGGCCGCCATCGGGGCCGTCCCCCGCCCGGCGGCCGTCACCGTGCCGCCCGGCTCCGGCTGCGAGGCGGCCGCCGGCGCGGCGCCGTACTCCACGGGGCCCGACCCCTCACCCGGCTCCGCGCGCTCCGGCGCGTCGGCTTTTGTCGGCGCGGACAGTTCCGTCCGGGCGACCGCCCACAGCTTCGTCAGCACCTGCCCCGGGCCGACCTCGACGAGGTCGGTGACCCGGTGGTCGATCAGATAGGCCAGACTCTCCCACCAGCGCACCCCTCGGCACATGTGCTCCCGCAGGCCGGCGGCGATCGCGTCGGCACGGTGGGGGCGGGCGGTGACGTTGGAGACGACCGGGACCCGGGGTTCGCGGAAGGTGACGGTGTCGAGAACCGCGCCGAGCTGCTCCGCCGCGCCCGCCATGTACCGGGAATGGGCGGCCACGCTGATGTGGAGCAGCACGCACTTGCCCGCGCCCTCGCGGCGCAGCACCGGTGCCAGGGCACGGATCGACTCCTCGGGCCCGGAGAGCACCGTCTGGACCGGCGAGTTGTGGTTGGCGACGTCGATGTCGTCCGCGCCCTCGCGGCGCATGATCTCCCGCAGCCGGTCGACGTCGAGTCCGACGACGGCGAGCATTCCGCCCCCGCTGGTGCGGCCCATGATCTCGGCGCGGGCGACGACGAGACGCAGACCCGTCTCGAAGTCGAGCGCTCCGGAGGCGTAGAGCGCGCTGTACTCGCCGAGGCTGTGCCCGATCATGAAGTCGGGCTGCGGCTGCCGGGCGGCGAGGTCGAGATAGGTCAGGGCGCTGATCGTGTAGAGCACGGGCTGCAGGACGCGTGTGTCGCGCAGCGCCGCCTGGTCCGCGCTGAGTTCGCGCACCGAGCGGCCGAGCACGGCGTCGGCCCGCGCCAGGATCCCCGGGTACCGGTCGAAGAGGTCGGCGCCCATGTTCTTGCGCTGTGAACCCTGGCCGGGAAACGCCCATACGACGCTCATCCGCCGTCCTCTCCGCGGTGCGGTCGGTGGCAGCCGGGCAGCGGGCTCACCGCTCCCACGGGTAGCGCCCTTCGGCGGCGAACCGTGCGATGCCCTCGCGGACGCCCGGTACGGCGGCGAGCCGGGCGAACTCGGTGACCGCCCGGTGCTCGGTCTCGGCGGTGAGGGGGTGCAGCGCGCGGAGATAGCCCTTGGCCTCCCCGATGAGCCTGCCGTCCACCTTGGTCAGCCGGGACAGCAGTCGGCGCACCAACGGCGCGGGGTCCGGGGAGAGTTCGTCGGCGAGCCCTCGCTCCAGGGCCTCCCGGGCGGTCAGCGGCAGGGTGGTGAGCGTCATCGTGCCTGCCGTGCGGAAACCGGTGCGCCGGATCAGGAAGGGCAGCACGCTGCAGGGCAGCAGGCCCCAGAGCGCCTCGGGCAGGTTGAACACCCCGCGCTCGGTGGTGTGGACGAGGTCGCAGGCCGCGGCGAGCCCGACCCCGCCGCCGGCCACCCGGCCGTCCACGCAGGCGAGTGTCAGCCTGGGCAGTTCGGTGATTCGGCGCAGCAGCCGGAAGAACTCCGAGCCGTGCGGCGCGTCCGGGGCGTAGGCGTTCGGGGCGTATGTGTCAGGACCGTGGACCGGGTCGGAGGAGGCCGGAGCGGAGGAGCCGGGGTCGAAGGTCTCGTCGCCGGCGGCCTCCGCCATGTCCATGCCGTTGCAGAACACCTGCCCGGGCGACTCGATCAGGACCAGTCGGCAGCTGTCGGACTTCTCGGCGGCGTTGAACGCCTCGTGCAGATCCGCGATCAGCTCGGAGTCGACGGTGTTGCCGCGCTCGGGGCGGGTGAGGGTGATCCTCAGGACGGCGGGATCCTGGTGCTGGACGCGGACGGTGCCGTGGCTCATCGATCGGTCAGCTCCAGGTGTAGAGGCGGTGGAAGTTCTCGATGCGGTCGAGGATCAGCAACCCCGCTCCCTCGAAGCGGTCGGCGTAGAGGTCCGCGTAGGGCTTGGGGTCGACGTCCAGGTCCTGCACGCCGAACGCGCGGTCACCGCCGAGTTCGGTGACGGCGTCGTACTCGTCCATGGTCAGCGGTCGCCGGGCATCGAGCGCGGCGCCGATCCCCAGGTCGCCGACGGTGGCCACGGCGTCCTCGCCGAGCACCCCGCTGAAGAACTCAGAGGCGCACCCGGAGCCGTAGGAGAACAGACCGATCCGGCAGGGCGCGTCGGGGCGTCCGTGGTCGAGGAGGGAGCACAGCGCGAGGTAGAGGGAGGCCGAGAAGAGGTTGCCCACCCGGGAGCCGTATTCGAGGGTGGGGGCGACCCGGCGCGCGAAGTCCGTCGCGGCCTCGCGCGGCCCCAGTCCCTTGTGGGTGCGCAGCAGCATGCGGTGGGCGCCCTTGACCATGCCCGCGAAGGGGGTGTGCAGCACCAGGTGGTCGAAGCTGTCGACGACGTCGGCGCCGGCCACGCGCGCGCGGTAGGCGGTGAAACTGCGCTCCAGGCAGGTCATGTACGACAGCAGCGACACGTCGGAGTCGACGACGTCGAGGTCCGGGCGGGGCCGGAGGGTGTCCATCACCTCGAAGGTGTGCAGCCCGCTGGCTCCGGGATCGAGTTCGAGGACGTGTGGTTCCCGGCCGACGAGGAGGGCGACGGCCCCCGCGCCCTCCGAGGGCTCCCAGTACGTGCCCCGGGCCGCAGCGCTGGGAGCGTCGGCGGCGATCACCAGGGCCTTGGCGGTGTCGATCGGGGACGCGCCGATGATGCCGGCCGCGGTCTGCAGTGCCGCCGTACCGCCATAGCAGGCGTGTTTGACCTCGAAGGAGCGGCAGCGCGAGCTGAGCCCGAGGTGGTGGTGGATGTACGTGGAGATGGGTTTGCCGAGGTCCAGGCCCGACTCGGTGCCGACCACCAGGAGTTCGATGGCGTCGCGTTCCTCGGGGGTGAGCCGGTCGACGAGTGGCTTCGCCGCGTTGACGGCGTTGGTGACGGCGTCCTCGCAGGGGAGGTTGACCGACTTCTGACGCATCATCAGGTTATCGAACCGGTGCATGTCCAGGCCTCGGCCGCGGAACAGCTCCGCCACGTCGAAACAGGCGCGTGCCACATAGGCGTTGATCGCCTCGATGCCGACGGCCATGATCGCTCCCGCGGTCGGGGGCCGCCCACAGGGCCCCGGCTCACCCGGTTGTAACCGTCGCGGCCGTGATGGATCTGCTCACTATTGAACGGCGGGGACGTTTCGTCCCCCGCAGGCTCGGCACGAGGGCCCGACGGCCGGGGCCCGAGCGATGAGGCCGGACCGGGAGGCATGGGTGCCGAGCAGCACGCACGACGGTCGCCCGCTCACGGCACGAGACCCGTTCGCCCCTTCCCGGCCGCCGTCTGCCGCGCCCCGGGAGTCGCGCCGCCCGCTGCGGGAGCCCCTGCCACTGCACCACCCGGACACCGGCGTCCCCCTGGCCCATGTGTGGGCCGCCGCCCCGGGCACATACGGGGACTACATCCCCTCGGCGGCCGGGGAACGGCGGCGCCTCGCCACCTTCCGCCGGGGACAGGACCGCCGGCTGTACGTCACCGCCCGCGCCCTGCTGCGCACCGCGCTGAGCCGGTGTGTGCCCGAAGTCGCCCCCGGGGAATGGTGTTTCACCGTCGGCCCGCACGGCCGGCCCGAACCGGCGGGGCCACCCACCGTGCCCCGGCTCCGCTTCAGCATCGCCCACGTCCCGGACCTGGCGGTCTGCCTCGTCTGTCCCGAACTGGACTGCGGCATCGACGTCGAGACCCTCGACCGCTCGGTCGACCCGGCCCGGGTGGCCCGCGCGATGTTCCATCCCCGGGAGTCCGCACAGGTGTCGACCGCGCCCCCTGCCGAGCGCGGCACGCTGTTCCTGCGCCACTGGACGCTGAAGGAGGCGTACGGCAAGGCACGGGGCCTGGGCTTCCTGCTGCCTTCCGATTCCTATGCCTTCGACCTAAGCCCCTCGGGTCCGCCCCGGCTCGCCGCCACCGCCGACGACGACGGCACGCGGTGGCAGTTCGAGCAGTGGAGCCAGGGCGCGCGGCACGTCGTGGCGGTCGCCGTGCGCCGGGGCGACGGGCCGGACGTCCAGGTGGTGCGGCACGCCGGTCCGCCCTGACACCGGCACGCCGGTCCGCCCTGACACCGATGGGCCGGTGTCACGCCGGTGCCCGGGGACCACGGGAGCGCGCGGTGCCCGTCAGGACACCGCCTCCCGGATGTCGCAGCGCAGGTCCTCCAGCAGGTCCGTGCGCAGCGGCTCGGGCAGTCCGGCCAGGTAGAAGTGGTCCCCGTCGTACACCCGCATCCGGAAGGGGCCGTCGGAGGTGGTTTCCCACAGCCGCAGTTCGAGCGGGGTGACCTCGGGATCCCGGTCCCCGGTGAACCCCGACACGGGGCAGCGCAGCCGGGGGCCCGGCAGCGGGCGGTAGCTCTCGTTCAGGGAGAAGTCGGCGCGCAGCGGCGGCAGGAACATCCGCATCAGCTCCCGCTGGCGCATGACCTCCTGCGGGGTACCGCCCAACTCGGCGACGACCCGCAGGAAATCGTCGTCCGGCAGGCCCGCGAACGGGGGCCGCCGGGCCGCCAGATGGGGCGCCCGCCGCCCGGAGACGAGCAGCCGGCGCGGACGGCGCGCCGGGTCCTCCTGGAAGCGGCGCGCGACCTCGTAGGCCACGGCCGCCCCGGTGCTGTGGCCGAAGAGCGCGTACGGCCGGTCCAGGTAGGGGGCCAGTCCCTCGCACAGCGGGCCGATCAGGTCCTCCATGCGCCTGAAGGCGGGTTCGGCGACCCGGGTCTCCCGGCCGGGCAGGATCACCGGGCACACCTCGACCTCCGGCAGCAGCAGCTCCCGCCATGGCCGGAAGAAGCCCCCACCGCCACCCGCGTGGGCGAAGCAGAACATGCGCAGCGGTGCCTTGGAGGTGGCGTCGCCGCTCTTCAGCCAGGTGCCGGTCACCGCTGTCCCTTCGCTCGGTTCTCCTGGGGCCGCCGGCGAGGACACACCGGCGACGCCGCTTCCGCCCGCCCTGCCGGCCCTGCCGGTGCCGCGGGTCCCGCCGGCCCTTCCCGGCCCGCGGGTCGCGCGGTCACCGGTCGCCGTCCGCGGAGCGGAGCACCGCGTGGCCGTACGAACCCGTCGCCGAGACCGCGTTGACCAGGGCGCGCAGCGGGGCTCCCGGCACCTCGGGGTTCCAGGGGCGGGCAGTGTCGGCGACCGTGAGCCGGGTCCAGTCCGCCAGTTCGGTGCGCCGGGGTGCCAGGGCGGTCGGTGCCAGCGTCCGCTCCCGCAGTTGCAGCAGCACCTTGGTGAGCTGGGAGAGACCGGAGGCGGCCTCCAGGTGGCCGATGTGCGGTTTGACCGTGCCGACGAGCAGTGGCCCGGTGGTGTCGGCGGGGCGCAGGGCGGCGAGCAGGGCGTCCAGTTCGGCGGCGTCGGCCAGCAGGGCGCCGGAGGCCGCGCACTCGACGTACCCGATGTCGGCTCCGGTGAGCCCGTGCCCGTCCAGCATGCGGGTCAGGGAGCGGGCGAGCGGGTCGGCGGCGGGCATGCCGAACGGTCCCGGCCGGCCGGCGGCGCCGACACCCGTGGCCTCCACCACCCCGTGCAGCACGTCACGGTGGCGTACGGCGTCCCCGAGCGGGCGGAGCAGCAGGGCGCCCGCGCCCTCACCCGGAGACCAGCCCCCGTCGTCCGCGGCGAAGGCACCGGCAGGCGGCCGGCGCACCGCCAGCCCCAGATCGCGCAGCAGGGCCAGGTGGTAGGGATGGGCGACCATGTTGACGCCGCTCACCACCGCCGCGTCGCACTCCCCCTGGCGCAGGCTGGTCACGGCGAGGTGCAGGGCGGTCAGCGAGGAGGAGCAGGCGGTGTCCACGGCGACGGCCGGGCCCTCGAAACCGAAGCAGTGCGCGATGCGGGCCGGGAGGTCCGAGGCGGCGCCCGCCTGGCGGGCGGCCGCGCCCTCGCGCCACCGGGCCTCGCCCGCCTGACGGTGGTCGTGCCACATCGCGGCGGTGAAGACGCCGACGCGCCCGCCGCCCCGGGTGAGGCTGTCCGATGTGTGCCCGGCGTCCTCCAGGCACTGCCACACCACCGGCAGCAGCAGCCGCAGTTGCGGGTCCAGGCCCTCGGCCTCCTGGGGCGAGATACGGAACATGCGTGCGTCGAAGCCGTCGGCGCCGCGCAGATAGCCGCCGTACGGCAGTGTGTCCGCGTCCAGACCGGGGGCGCCGTCGGCACCGGAGGCGGCGGCGAGCGCGGCCAGCCGTTCGGCGGCCAGCGGACCGACCGACCGGCGGCCCGACCGCAGGCCCGCCCAGAACTCGTCGAGACCGCCCGCGCCGGGATAGCGGCCCGCGGCACCGATCACCGCGACCTCCGCCGGCGCCGGCCGGCCCTCCGGTGCGCGCCCGGACCGGGTCCGGGCGACGGCGGCGGCTCCCATCTCCGGGGCCCGGCCGGTCCGGGCGGCACCGGCGGTGGCCGGCGGTGCGTCGGAGGTGAGCGGGCCGGCGAGGAAGGCGTGCAGCATCCGCTGGTCCGGGTGGAGCCGGAAGGCGTCACGGACGCGGCCGAAAGCGAGGCTCCCCACGGCGCACAGCCCGACGCCGGTCTCCTCCTGGGCGCTCATGAGCAGTTGGCCCATGTAACCGGCCTCGATCGCCAGATACAGCTCCGACTCCCGGCCGTACAGCGGCTCGATGCCCCGCGGCTCGGAGATCAGATAGACCTCGAACGCCGCGCGGTCGAAGACGGGCCGGTTGTAGGAGAAGTGGACGGTGCGGTCGATCCCGGGGCGGTCGGTGACGCGCTGCAGCGCGTGGTCGTCGGGCCGGTGGTAGTAGAGGCCGCCGGGGATGCCCTCGACCGCGCCCGGCTTGATGTGCAGATAGGTCTGCACGGCGTAGGTGTCGCCCGCCGACGCGTAGAGCCGTCGCGGGCCGTCGCCGGCCGGTCGCGAGCCGAGGGTGGCCAGGAACCGGAGGAAGGCGTCGTGCGCGAGCGGGCCGTCGGCGAAGTCCCGCCGGGTGGCTCGCTCCTTGTACCGCTCGGCGGGCGGGAGTGGGCCGTCCAGGGGGATGAGCGGCTCGTCGGCGTGCCGCCGACGCAGGTGCCACGCGGCCGACTTGAACCGGTCCCGGTCCTCGGGCGAGAAGAACTCCACCGGCCCGGGGTCGGTGTGCGGACCGGCCGGTGTCCGCGCCTGGTCCTGGGCTGTGGTGGGGGCCGGTTCGGCGGCGGCTTGTTCGTCGGCCCGGGCCGTCGCCGGTTCGGCCGCACCCGGCTCGCCGGTCCGGGGCGTCGGCGGCGCACTCGTGCATGTCTCGCCGGTGTGGGCCGCGGGCGGTTCGCTCGTACGCGGTCGGCCCTCGGCGCCGCGCGTGAGGTGACGGGCCATCCCCGCGACGGTCGGCTCGGCCACCAGTGCCGACACGGGAATACGCCGGCCGTAGCGGGCCCGCAGCGCCGAGGACAACTGGGCCAGGGTGAAGGAGGTGGCTCCCTGGTCCCACAGATCGAGGGTGGGATCCAGCTCCGGGACGCCGATGAGACCGGCGAGCAACGAGGCTATCTCCTCGGCGAGTTGACCGGCCGGTGGGAACGCCGGGGGCCTCCCGTCGGTGGCATCGCCGGGACGCGGCCCGTCGGCGGGCCGACCTGGCTGCGGGTGCGGGGACTCCCCGTCGGACTCGGTGTGGTCCGCCCCCTGGGAGTCGTCGGCCGCCGGCAGCGGCCAGGGCAGCGCGTCCCGGTCCAGCTTGCCGTTGCCCGTGGCGGGGAACGACGGCAGGAAACCGACGAAGTTCGGGACCATGTAGTCCGGCAGGGTCTGGGCCGCGTAGGCACGCAGTTCGGACACGGACGGCCGCGAGGCGCCCGGCTCGGCGAGGAGGTACGCGACCAGTCGCCGGTCACCCGAACCGTCCGGCCGGGCCACCACCACCGCGTCGTGCACGGCGGGATGACTGCGCAACCGGTGCTCGATCTCGCCGAGTTCGACCCGGAAGCCCCTGACCTTCACCTGGTGGTCGCGCCGCCCCAGGAAGACGATCACGCCGTCGCTCCGGAAGGCCGCCCGGTCCCCGGTGGCGTACATGCGTGCCTGCGGGGCGCCGGTGAACGGCTCCGGTACGAACCGCTCCTCGGTCAGCTCGGGTTGCCCGTGGTAGCCCAGGCTGAGGCAGTCGCCGGCGATGTAGAGGTCGCCCTCCTCGCCGACCGGGCAGGGCTCGCGCCGCTCGTCGAGGATGTAGTAGCGGGAGTTGTCGATGGGACGGCCGTACGGGATGCTGCGCCACTCGGGATCGATGTCGCCGACGGGGTACCAGTTGGACCACACGGTGGCCTCGGTGGCGCCGCCGAGGCTGATCACCCGCGCCCCGCCGAACACCTGGCGGACGTCGTCCGGCAGGGACAGCGGGATCCAGTCGCCGCTGAGGAACACCAGGCGCAGATCGCCGGTTCCGGGGTTCCCGCGCTGTTCCCGGAGCAGTGGCGCGAGCCGGGCGAGGGTGGTGGGCGCGGAGTTCCAGAAGGTGACCGGTTCGCGCAGCATGGCCTCGACGAGCAGCTCGGGGTCGCGCTGTTCGGCCTCGTCGGCGATGTAGAGGCCGGCGCCGAACCCGAGGAGCCCGAGGATGTCGAAGACGGACAGGTCGAAGCCGAGCGAGGTGACGCAGAGCCCGGTGTCGTGCGGGCCGAAGTCGAAGGTGCGCCGGCACCACTCGAAGAGGTTGTGCAGCGAACGGTGGGCGACCACCACGCACTTGGGCCGCCCGGTGCTGCCGGAGGTGAACAGCCGGTAGGCGACGGAGTCCGGCCCCGTGACGGGTTCGAGGTCCCCGGGGTCCGGCAGGTGTGCGCCGGTGACCTCGGGAGCGTCCAGGTCGATGACGCTCACCCCGTCGGGCACCGGCCAGTCGGGGCCGCCCGTCGTGACGAGCAGCTGGGCGGTCCGGGTGTCCTGGAGCATGCCGTGGGCGCGGTCGCGGGGCAGCGCGGGGTCCACCGGGACGTAGGCGCCGCCGGCCTTGAGGACCGCGAAGGCGCACACGGCCATGGCCGGGCCGCGGCGCACGGAGAGCCCGACGGAGGTGCCGTCGCCGACGCCGGCCCGCCGCAGCCGGTGCGCGACCAGGTTGGCCCGGCGGTTCAGCTCGCCGTAGGACATGGTGCCGCCACGCCAGCGCAGCGCGACCGCGTCGTGCCGCAGCCGGGCCTGCCGTTCGAAGAGCAGGTGGACTGGGCCGTCGGCCGGGTAGGGGCGGGCGGTGTCGTTCCAGGCGTACAGGACACGGTGGCGTTCGGTGTCCTCGCCCTGTGCGTCGGTGTCCTCGCCCCGTGTGCCGGTGGCGTCGCCCGCGGCGGACACGCGGTCGGCCGGGTCGGCGGCCTCCTCGGCGAGCTGGGTGAGCGTGTCGGCGTACCGGGCGAACGCCGTGTCCACAAGCCCCTCGGTGAAGCGGTCGTCGAGGGCGTCCCAGGCCAGGTGCAGCGTGGTGCCGTCGTCGACCGTCACGCAGTCGAGGGCCACGTCGGTGGTCGCGGTGCCGGCGGGGCCGGGCCGCACGCCGGTGGGCAGCGGGTGGCCGGAGACGTCGAGCACGGTGGTGTATACGACCGGATGCTCGAAGCTCTCGTCCCTGCGGCGCCGCATGACGAGGGAGCGCATCTCGGCCAGTCCGGCGCCCGCGCCCTCCTCCAGGTCGGCGGTGAGCAGGCGGTGGTAGGCGCGGGCGAGGGTCGCGAGATCGGTGCCGGGTGCGGGTGAGCGGACCCAGGTCAGCTCGGTGAACTCGGCGGGCCGGGCCGTGTCCGTGCCGGTGAAGCACACCACCGGGAGGGCGAACGGCTCGTCGAAGGCCGCGCCCAGAGCGGTGCAGTAGGCGGCCAGGAGGGTCGCGTCGAGGGTGACGTCGTGCCGGGCGGCCCAGGCCGCCAGAGCGGCGCGCGCGGTGAACGACCGCTCCCGGCGGCGGGGACACGGTGCTTCCGGCTCGCCCCGCAGCGGTGGGCCCGCCGGCAGGTCGGCCAGCCGCTCCCGCCAGTGCGCGCGGGCCTGTTCGGGCACGTCGCGGGCCGCGCGGGGCAGCCGGGTGGGAGCGGGAGGTGCGGCGTGGGGGTCGGCGTAGCGGCGCAGCAGTTCACGGGCGAGCAGGACGACGCTGCGGGCGTCGCCGACGAGCAGGTCCACGGCGAGGTGCACGGTGGCCGGCCGGCCCGGGGCCCGGACCACCCTCAGGTCGGTGTGCGGCCCCCGGCCGAGGCCGAAGGGCCGGTGGGTCAGGTCGGCGCGTATGGCCCGGTCGACGGCGTCGGCGTCCGTGCCCTCGGGGACGTCGGGGCCCTCGGGGACGTCGGCGACGGGGATCCAGGCGTCCTCGGGGGCCGTGTCCAGTGCCCTGAGCGCGCCGTCGGCGCCGGCCCGCAGCCTGAGTGCCTCGTGGGCGTCGACGAGGTCGCGCCAGGCGGTGCGCAGCCGTTCGAGGTCGAGGTCGTCGATGTGGAAGCTCTGGTGGAACTGGCAGCCGCGGTCGGTGCGTCCGTCGAGCCGGGCGACGAGGTAGGACTGCTGCAGTTCTCTGGCGGGTACGGCGGTGCCGTGCTCGTCGGCCGCCGGTTCGCACAGGCCCTGCAACAGCCGGCAGAAGCGGCCGAAGAGGGCGTCGGGGGTGCCCGGCGGGAACAGCGCGTCGGCGGTGTCCCACCGGAAGTCCAGGCCGCCGCCGCGTTCGCGCATCTGGTGGTCGAGCGCGATGCCCGAGGTCTGGCCGACGACATGACGCTCGTGGTCGGCCATGCTGCCCTGCCCGGCGCCCTCGAAGTCCAGGTCGAGAAGGCTGGTGAAGACCACGGGCAGCGTGGGTGCCTGCGTGCCGTGCGCGCGCAGTTCGCGCAGCACCTCGACACTGCCGACCGCCGCGTGCGACAGCGCCTCCCACACCCGCTGGTGCGTGGCGCGTGCCGCGTCGTCGAGGGACGGCGCCTGGGTGTGCCCCTCCATGACGAGCAGACAGCCGGAGGTGTAGGGGCCGACGAGCCCCTGGGCGGCCGCGGGCAGCCGCGGCCGGTCCGTGGTGGTCAGGACGAGCGTGAAGGCGTCGCTCGAACCGGCCGGTGCGATCGCCTCGGTGAAGGCGGTCAGGACGAGCGAGGTCGGTGAGACGCGCAGCGCCGCGGCCCGGGCGCGCAGGCCCGCCCACTGCGCCGGGGTGAGCCGGCCGCGGCGCGGGACGCGCAGATGTCCGTCGAGGCCCGGCGGGGGTTCGGGCGGCGTGGCCCGCAGGAGGGCCGGACCGCCGGGCAGTCCCTTGAGCCGCTCGGCGGCGCGGGCCAGCGCGGCCCGGTGCGCGTCGGAGTCACGGTGGCGGGCGAGGGCGTCCAGGGTGTCGCGCAGGCTGAACGGCACCTCGGGCAGCCGGTGGGCGTCGTCCGCGTAACTCTGCCACCAGTGGTGCAGCAGCAGGTCGGTCCCGTGGGCGTCGGTGACCGTGCCGTCGAGGCTGAGATGGACGACGGCGCGTCCGGCGGGCTCGCGGCAGATCTCGACCTGGAACGGCGGCCAGTGCCCCGGCGGGTACCGGTGGTGCGACAGCCGTCGCCGTACGGCGGCCGCCTCGGTCTCCAGCGCGTCCGCGTCCGGGGTCTCGTGGACGACCGGTCGTGGCACCCGCACATTCTCCTGGACCCGCTGGTTGCGGCCGACACCGGTCAGGCGCAAGGCGTCGAAGTGCAAGACGAGGCGTTCCCAGGCCCGGGCCAGACGGGGGACGTCCAGTTCCTCGAAGGCGAACTCGTGGTAGTGGTGGCAGCCGAGGGCGTCCGGGTCCAGCTCCGGGTACTTGCCGACGACGTACGCCTCCTGCATGGGCGTCGCCGGGGCCGGGGCGTACCGCGACTCCGGGACGGCGACCACCTCGACGGGGCCGGCTCCGGCGCCGTCGTCCTCGCCCTGGTCGATCCAGTCGGCGAGGTCGCGCGGGGTGCGGCAGTCCAGGAGCCGGGCGAGGGGTACCTCCGTCCCGAACTCCGTCTCGATCTCCAGCATCAGGCGGACGGCGGCGAGCGAGGAAAGTCCGGCGTCGGCCAGTTCGGTGTCCTGGTCCAGTGGACGGTCCCGGGCGACCAGGCGCTCCAGGATGCCGAGCAGCCGCTCACAGGTCGTGCCGGTGGTCACCTCGGTGGATGACACGGGGACGGGCTCCGCGGGCTTCAACGCTCCCCCTTGGTTCGGTGGTCGGTCTCAGCGGTGCCGGTTCACCACTGCCAGGCGCCCAGCACCGGGTACGGCGGCTGGAGCATGGGGTGGTTCTCGTCCTGGGAGGCCTTGGTGGTGAACCCGGCCGCCTTCTCGACGTTGGCGGTGAACGCCTTGCGGAACCGGTCGTCGTCGGGCAGCCCCACCTCGTCGGCGGCCCCCAGCATCAGCGTCACGAAACGCTCGCTCTGCTCCGGGGTGATCCGCATGCCGACGTGGGCCCGCAACAGCGCGATGAATCCGCCGAGTTCCCCGGTGTAGCGGGCCGGTCCGCCGAACATCTCGACGAAGAACGCGGCCAGGTGATCGGCGTGGTCCGGTGAACCGGCACGGAACAGGTCGGCCAACAGCGGATCCTCCAGCACCTTGTGGTGGAAGTGCTCGGCGAACCTCCGCAACGGCTCCTCACCGCCGACGTGTTCGTACATCGTCGTCATGCGTCCACCCTTCCGTGTGCCGCTCGACCAGCGGGGACGGTACGCCGCGGCACCCACCCCCGGCTGCTCAACTTTGTGCACGGCGGGAAGCGGCGGGAAGGGGAGCCCGTCGGCACCGTCGTACCCCCGCTCGCGCGATGCCGTGCCGAGGCCGGTTAGCCCATGGGTAGGTATCCGGCCGCGTCCCCCTCGCGCCTGCCGCCCGACCGCCCCGCCGAGCCGGACAATCGCCCACGGCAGGCGAGCCGAAAGGGATCGATCGACGTCGATTCGCTCCGTATCGAGGGGAACGGCCGATGAGCACAGTGGGACGTCCGGATCGCAGGGCCCTGCTCGGCGGTGTGGTCGCGAGCGCCACGGTCGCGCTCGCGGGATGCTCTTCCACCAGCGCCGCCACACCGACGGCCCGGACGAGTCCGGCTCCGACGGCGACAACCCGGCCGGCCACACCGGCGGCGGCGTTCGCGCGACTGGTGGAGGGCAACAAGCGCTGGGTGAGCGGCGAGCTGCGGCACCCGGACCGGGATCCGGATCGGCGTCAGCTCCTGGCCCAGAAGCAGGAGCCCTTCGGGTCGGTCCTCGCGTGCATCGACTCCCGGGTGCCGCCCGAGCTCCTCTTCGACACCGGGCTCGGGGACCTCTACGTGATGCGCACGGGCGGCGAGGCGATCGGCCCGGTGGTCACCGGATCCGTCGAGTACGGGCCCATGACCAGCGGCACCCCGCTCATCGTGGTCCTCGGCCATCAGCGCTGTGGTGCGGTCGAGGCGGCGTACAAGTCCCTCCGGGACGGCAAGCCGCTGCCCGGCAATCTACGGTCGATCGTCGAGGCGCTGGAGCCGGCCTACCGACAGGCCGTCCGCCAGGGCGGCGACGACCCGGTCGAGACCATGGCCCGGGCCCAGGTCGAACTCACGGCACACGAT
Organism: Streptomyces sp. NPDC051452; assembly: GCF_044454765.1. Lineage (NCBI taxonomy): Bacteria > Bacillati > Actinomycetota > Actinomycetes > Kitasatosporales > Streptomycetaceae > Streptomyces > Streptomyces sp. NPDC051452. The sequence goes on along the minus strand of NZ_JBITEB010000001.1, from coordinate 728,347 downwards.
CTGCGCTCCAACCATGACCTCGCCCCCCTCGTGAAAAAGGGCGGCCTCGCCGTCGTCGGCGCCTACTACTCCCTCGACACCGGCAAGGTCGAGGTCCTGTCGGGCAGGCCCGCCTGACCGCGGTCTCGTCGTCCGCGGCACGCCACCCCGGCAAGCGCCTTCGGCCGCGGCTCCCACCTGGCGCCGACGGCCGTTCAGTTGCCCGCGGGCTCCTCCAGCAGAGCGGTGACCTGCGGGCCCACCACCTCCCATGCGGCGGCCGGCAGATCGCCGAGTGCCGTCCGGCGCAGGGCCTGAAGCGCCTGCCCGGAGCCGTCGTCGACGGTAGCGGTGCCGCTGAGGACGTCGTATCCGTCGCGCACGGCGACCCGCAGCCCGCTCCCGCCGCCGTCGTCGGCGTGCAGCGCGGAGGCGACGACGAGCGGCGGCGGGCCGCCCGCGTCGGCCGGGAGTTTGCGGTACGCGGAGGCGACCGGCGTGCGCCAGTGGAGGCTGAGCAGCACGGGACGCTTGGCCACCACCTCGGCGAGGTCCGTCTCGTGGACGCCGTGGGAGTCCAGCACCTTGGCCCGGGCGTCCAGGACCAGGGCCGCGGGCAGCAGACAGCGCAGCGTGCTGCCGACGAGGTTGCCGCCGACCGTCGCGGTACGCCGCACGGCGCCGGTGCCGACCGTGGCGGCCGCCAGGCGCAGTACGTCGGGTACCCGCTCGTCGATCCGGCTCAGCAGGACGGCGGCGCCCACGGCCTCCCGTTCGACGAGGTTGGCCTCGGGCACCTCACGCAGGGAGACGGCGAGTTCGGGGAAGCCGTCGCGCTGCCAGGTGGCCCACACGAGGGTCGCCCCGCCGATCGGCACGGCCCCCTCCGCCAGACATTGCCGCGCTTCGGACACTGACGTGGGCAGACGCAACAGCACGGTGGCCGACCTGCCTTCCTGAGGAGTGGGGCGACGGACGGATCGCCGCTCGGGCCACGGCCCCGCCGACGGTCGCAGTCTTCTCCCCGACCCGGGGGCGCGTCCAGGGCTCACGCGAACACGGCATGCGCCCCGCCGACAGACCTGACGGCCCTGGGCGCCCTGTGCGGAAGCATGTGAAGTCGCGGCAGGCGGGCAGCCGTTGACCGCCTCGGGACCGACGACGGGTTGGCGCCAAGACGCCTACACTGACGGCGTGACGCCTCGGATGATCCTTCTCAACGGTGGTTCCAGCTCCGGGAAATCGGGGCTGGTGCGCTGCTTGCAGGCCGTGCTGACCGATCCCTGGGCGGCGTTCGGGATCGACTCGCTGGTCGATGCGGTGCCGGTGCGGATGCGCACGGCGGACGAGGGCATCAGGTTCGCGGACGACGGCGCGGTGAGCGTCGGAGCGGAGTTCCGCGCGCTGGAGGCCGCCTGGATGGAGGGCATCGCGGCCATGGCCCGCGCGGGCGCCCGGATCATCGTCGACGACGTGTTCCTCGGCGGCGCGGCCTCCCAGGCACGCTGGCGGAAGGCCCTGGAGGGACTGCCCGTGCTGTGGGTCGGCGTCCGGTGCGACGGCGCCGTGGCGGCGGGCCGTGAAATCGCCCGGGGAGACCGGGCCCAGGGCATGGCCGCGTCGCAGGCGGAGCTGGTGCACCGCGGCGTCGTCTACGACCTGGAGGTGGACACGACGCGTACCGAGTCCCTGGAATGCGCGCACGCCATCGCCGCGCACATCGAACGAGCCGGGACCGGAGCGTCCTGACCACCCCGCCGCACCACGGTCTTTCCTACCGGTGGCGTCCTGGCCGGCGTCACTTCCCGTCCAGGCGCCGTACGTCCTCCTCGTCCCACTTGCTGGTGTCGCGCGGCTGGGTGTAGGGCTCGGCCTCGGGCGGATGGCCGCCCGCGATGGCGCGCTGGCGGACGGTCTCCGCGTCGAACTCCAGACCCAGCAGGATCGCCAGGTTGCTGATCCACAGCCACACCAGGAAGACGATGACGCCGGCCATGGTGCCGTAGGTCTTGTTGTACGAGGCGAAGTTCGCGACGTAGAACGCGAACCCGGCGGAGGCGATCATCCAGATCAGCAGGGCGAGGAGACTGCCCGGGGTGATCCACTTGAAGCCCTTGACCTTGGCGTTGGGGGTGGCCCAGTACAGGATCGCGATCATCACCGTGACGAGGAGCACCAAGACCGGCCACTTCGCGATCGACCACACGGTCAGTGCCATGTCGCCGACACCCAAGGCCTGTCCGGCGCGGTGGGCCAGACCGCCGGTGAAGACGACGATGAGCGCGCTGGCCACGGCGAGCACCATCAGCACCACCGTGACGCCGACCCGCACGGGCAGGATCTTCCACACCGGGCGGCCCTCGGGCATGTCGTAGACGGCGTTGGCGGCGCGGATGAAGCCGGCCACGTACCCGGATGCCGACCACACCGCCAGCACGATGCCGAGCAGGGCCATGAGGGAGCCGACGCCCGCGCTGTGCTGCAGTTGCTGCACCGCGCGGGTGATGATGTCCCGCGCCGATCCGGGCGCCAGTTGCCGGACGTTGGCCAGGAGCCTGTCGGTGGTGGACCGGCCGGCCATCCCCAGCAGGGAGACCAGCACCAGCAGCGCCGGGAACAGGGCCAGCACCCCGTAGTAGGTGAGTGCCGCCGCCCGGTCGGTCAGCTCGTCGTCCTGGAATTCGCGCAGCGAGCCCTTGAGCACCGCGACCCAGGCCCGCTTCGGCAGCTTGGCGGGGGTGTCGGGCGCCGCCTGCTCGACCTCCGCGTCGGGTCCTGCCTCGTCCGGGCTCGGCACGCGCGGCTCTGGGCCCTCGTCACCGGCTCGGTCCTCTTTACGCCCTGGAAGATGCAGCTTCGCCATACTCGTCCGAGTATCCGGGCTGCCCCGTCTCAAGCCCTCCCCGGAAGAATTCCGCCGATGCCCGTCACGGCGGCGCGAGCCCCGGCGGCCCGGTTGTTGACCCGCTCTCGGGGGTGGGCTTGGATGAAGGCCATGTCTGAGGGATCGCGGAAAGCAGCGGATCCGGTCGTCTTCTTCGCGACGCAGGACGCGTGGGAGAAGTGGCTGGAGGAGAACCACGCGGACGTGCCGGGGGTCTGGTTCAAGATCCCCCGGAAGGACGCCGGAGTCGACGGCATCGACTACGCGACGGCTCTGGAGTCGGCGCTGTGCTACGGCTGGATCGACGGGCAGAAGAAGAAGCTGGACGAGCAGTACTGGCTGCAGCGCTTCACCCCGCGCCGGCCGGGCGGCAAGTGGTCGAAGGTGAACACGGAGAAGGCCACCGATCTGATCGATCGGGGCCGGATGCGGCCCGCCGGGCTCCGCGAGGTGGAGAAGGCCAAGGCGGACGGCCGCTGGGAGGCGGCGTACTCGTCCCAGAGCAAGGCGACGGTACCGGACGATCTCCAGTCCGCCCTGGACGCGGCCCCGGCGGCCAGGGACTTCTTCGCCACCCTGGACAGCCGCAACCGGTTCGCGATCCTCCACCGGGTCGAGGACGCCAAGAAGCCGGAGACCCGGGCGTCCCGCATCGAGAAGTTCGTCGCCATGCTCGCCGAGGAGAAGAAGCTGTATCCCTGAGCCTGGTCCGGGCCGAGGGGGTCAGGCGGTGTCGGAGACTTCCCGTGGCGGGTCGAGGCTGTCGGGGGTCCGGGTCGGCTTGTCCGGCGTCCGCCCGCGCGGTGCGGGACGGGTGGCGCGGGTGCGGGTGCCCGGGAGGGCGGGCAGTCGGCGCAGGCTGTCGCCGACCCAGGGCGGGGTGTGCGCACGCAGGTAGCGCCGGGCGCGGACACGGGTCCGGGCGATCCGCAGCGAGGCCTGGGCGGCGGCCGGGGTCGGATCGGTGAGGTCGTCGGTCAGGGACACCTCGACGCCGCCGCTGTACTGCGCGGACACGTTGTAGAGGAAGGTGACCAGCGTCGCCATGAACGTGCCCAGGACGACTTCCAGGGCGACCACTGCGGCCGCGATGGCCAGCACGGTGGTCAGCGGCGGCAGGGAGTCCGGGGCCATGATCTCCAGCATGATCCAGACGACGGCCGTGCTGACGGCGCCGAGCACTCCGATCCCGGTCAGGAGCAGGAAGCTCGCCACCATCACCGACCAGGGTCTTCCCTCGGATATCCGCAGTCGTATCGTGCGCGGGCGGGGCCCGGAAGGTCTTGCGGTCGAGGTCCGACGAGTTCGGCGACCGGGGTGCGTGGGCCCGAGGGGGACTGCCGTTTCGGGCGGGGGATCGAGCGGGGGCTGGTGGGCCGGGCCGGGGCTCCGGGTCGTCGCCGGTCCGTGGGAGGCGGGCCCCGTCTCGACCGGGGCCGCCGCCGCGGGGGGGCCGGCTTCACCGTCGTACGAGGGCAGCTCCGGTGGCTTCGGCGGTATCGACGGCTCCGGTGGTGCCGGCGGCTTCTCGGGGCGGGGCTCGGGCTTCGTGGGTGCGCCGGCCGCTTCGGGGGCCGGCCCCACTCCCCGGAGTTCGGCGGACCCGTCCGTCCTGGAGGGGGCGGGGCCGCCGCCCTCCTTGGGTATCGCCCGTCCGGCGGCGGTGCCGCGGGTCCTGCGCTTGGCTCGGCTCATGCCTGTCTCCCTGACTGGTCGGCCTGGCAGCGCGGCAGGCGACCTCGGAGGCCTGCTGGTCGGTGTGTCTACGACGGTATGAACCCTTCCGCGACCACGCACCCGCAGGAGGCGGCTTCGAGGGAGGAGAGGCGGGCGTGCGACGGCGTCAGGAGGCCGCCCCACCCGGGCGGGAGCGGGCCCGCGCGGGGCACGGGGCTCCCTCGGTGCGCGAGCACCGAATGGGCGTACGAGTGACGTCACCGGTGTCACGACGCCGCCTTCGCTCCCGCGCGGATCGAGGGCGGCGGGCCCCGGTCGGGTGGGCTCACGCCCGCCGCCGGCTCCGATCGTCGATCGGAGCCGGCGGCGGGCGACGGGTTGCTCCTGGACGCTCAGGACTGCGGACGGCGCCCGTGGTTCGCGGCGTGCTTGCGCCGGGACTTCTTCTTGCGGCGTCGCTTCGAGGACATGGTCACCTCCGAGGGGATCAAAGGGATGAACTCGGAGGAACACCGTATCCTCGGATGTTTCTCTCCTCGACCGGAGGGGCGCGGGGCGCGGTGCGGGGCCCGACGGTCCGGGTCGCGGGAGCACACTCGATTGATATGATCAGGATTGCCGGACTTGAGGATCTTCGTCCGGCTGTTCCGTCTCCGTCCGAGGGGCAGACATGACCGACGATCCCGAGCCGATCGGCGCCGAGGCCCGTCGCGCGCTGGAACAGGAACTGGCCGATCTGCGTGACGAGCGCCGGCTGGTCGCCGGAACCCTGCGGGACACCACCGAGGTCGGCGACGAGGCCGACCAGGCCGACGAGTTGCGGCGCGCCGATCAACTGGACCGCCTGGACCGCCGGATCGGCGACATCACCGATCGACTGCGGCAGGCGGAGCGAGCCGGTCCCGCCCGGACCGACCTGGTCGCGGTCGGCAGCACGGTCACCGTCCGCTTCCCCGACGGTTCACAGGAGACGCTGGAGGTCGGTGAGGGCGCCGAGGCTCTCGACCAGAGGCTGGTCACCGCCGACAGCCCGCTCGGCCACGCGCTCCTCGGGCACCGCCCCGGCGACTTTGTGCGCTACGACACTCCGGACGGGCCCGCCACGGCCGTCGTGGTGTCGATCGGCGCCCCCGGGCAGGAGTGAACCGGCGGCCGGTCCGGGACACAACCGGCCGTCGGGGCGGGCGGGTTGGTACAGCGAGCGGCGGTTGGTCCTCCTGGGGTCAGCCTTCGTAGCGGGTGGGCGGGAACGGGTCTCGGTCCGCCCGCTGGCCGGCGCTTGATCGCAGGTCACCCTGGGCGACCTCGCTGTCGATCTCGGCGAGCACTTCCTGGTACTGCGTCTCCGGGGTCTCCAGCGTCCCGGCGGCCAGCCCGGCCGCCGACCGGTCCGCGCGGGTGCGCTCGTCGAGTGCCGCCTGGTTCGGCCGGCGCGGCAGACCGCGCCCGTGTCCGGTGTCCGGATTGCCTTCGACTTGTTCGTTGGACTTGTGATGGTGCCCCATGGGGTCCTCCCTGGATGAACACCCGGGCGTGGACCACGCCCGCATATGCCTTCCGGACAGCCCTCCGTTCGCTCGGGCTCACTTCTCCGTCTGCGGCGCGTCGGCGTCGTCGGCCGGTGCGCCGGTGCCGCTGTTCTTCTCCACGATGCAGTGCAGCGAGTCGTTGACGACGTCGGCGACGATCGTGTCTCCGGGGTCGGCCTCGCCGCTGAGGAGCAGCATGGCGATGCGGTTGTCGAGTTCCGCCTGGATCGTGCGTCGCAGCGGCCGGGCACCGAACTCGGGCTGGTGGCCGTGCGCGATGAGCAGCTTCTTGGCGGCCGGCGTGACCTCCAGGCGCAGCCCCTGGGCGCGCACCTTGCGCTTGCTCTCGTCCAGCAGGTGGTCGACGATCAGGTCGAGGTCGTCCTGCGTCAGGCCGTGGAAGATGATGATGTCGTCGATGCGGTTGAGGAACTCCGGCAGGAACCGGGACCGCAGCTCGTCCATCAACGCCTCCTTCAGGTCGGAGACATCGCCCTTGCGGTCGAGGATGCGGTGGGCGCCGATGTTGGACGTCATGATGATGACGGAGTGCCGGAAGTCGACCGTGCGGCCCTGGGCGTCGGTCAGGCGGCCGTCGTCGAGGATCTGCAACAGCGTGTTGAAGATGTCCGGGTGGGCCTTCTCCACCTCGTCGAACAGCACCACGCTGTAGGGCTGACGGCGCACCTTCTCGGTGAGCTGGCCCGCTTCCTCGTAGCCGACGTATCCGGGAGGGGCGCCGACGAGCCGGGCGACGGTGTGCTTCTCCTGGAACTCGCTCATGTCGAACCGGATCATGCGGTCCTCGTCCCCGAACAGCAGGGCGGCGAGGGTCTTGGCCAGCTCGGTCTTGCCGACGCCGGTGGGCCCGAGGAAGAGGAACGAGCCCACGGGGCGGTTGGGGTCGCCCATGCCCGCCCGGTTGCGGCGCACGGCCTGGGAGACGGCGGTGACCGCCTCGTCCTGGCCGACGATCCTGGCGTGCATCTCCTCCTCCAGCCTGAGGAGCTTCTCCTTCTCGCTGGCGGTGAGTTGGGAGACGGGGATGCCGGTACGACGGGAGACGACGTCGGCGATGTCGGCGGCCGTGACGGAGACGACGCCCTCCCGGCGTTCCTCGATGCCGGCCAGCTCGCCCTCCACCTCGGCGATCTCCCGCTTCAGCCCCGAGGCCCTCTCGAAGTCCTCGGCGGAGACGGCCTGTTCGAGTTCGCGGCGGAGCTTGGCGATACGGTCCTCGCGGCTGACGATCTCCGTGGAGCGGCCCGCGCCGCGCAGCCGCACCCGGGCACCGGCCTGGTCCATCACGTCGATCGCCTTGTCCGGCAGGAACCGGTCGGTGATGTACCGGTCGGAGAGTTCCGCGGCGGCCACCAACGCGCTGTCGTCGAAGCGGACCTGGTGGTGGGCCTCGTAGGAGTCGCGCAGGCCTTCCAGGATCTGGATCGTCTCCTCGACGGTGGGCTCCGGGACCATCACGGGCTGGAACCTGCGCTCCAGGGCGGCGTCCTTCTCGACGTACCTGCGGTATTCGTCGATGGTGGTGGCGCCCACCACGTGGAGTTCACCGCGGGCCAGTGCGGGCTTGAGCATGTTGCCCGCGTCCATGGCCCCCTCGCCCGTCGCCCCGGCGCCTACGACGGTGTGCAGTTCGTCGATGAACAGGATGATCTCGCCGCCGGCCCCCTGGACGTCCTCGATGACCTTCTTCAGCCGCTCCTCGAACTGTCCGCGGTACTGCGCCCCGGCCACCATGCCCGACAGGTCGAGGGCGACGACCCGCTTGTTCTTCAGGCTCTCGGGGACCTCGCCGGCCACGATGCGCTGGGCCAGTCCCTCGACGATGGCGGTCTTGCCCACACCTGGTTCGCCGATGAGCACCGGGTTGTTCTTGGAACGCCGGGAGAGGATCTCGACGGTCTGCTCGATCTCCTCGGCCCGCCCGACCACCGGGTCGAGCTTGCCGGCCCTCGCCTCCTCGGTCAGGTCCCGGCCGAACTCGTCCAGGGTGGTGGCCGGCTTGCCGGGCTGCGCGGCGGGTGTGTCACCGCGTGCCGTCTGCTCGGCGAGTCCCGCCATGCGCTTGGTGTCCACCCCCTCGGCCTGGAGCAACCGGGCGGCACCGGTGTCGCTGTCGCCGAGCAGCGCGGCCAGGATGTGCTCGGGGCCGATGTAGGACACGCCGGACGCCTGCGACCTGGCGTAGGCGGCGCCCAGGGTGCGTTTGGCCGCCGGTGTCAGACCGGGCCGCGCGGAGGGTTCGGCGGCGTCACGGGGCAGGAACTTGGCGATCTCCGCGGCGAGCACATCGGGGTCCGCGCCCACCTGGGTGAGCAGTCTGCGGGACGGATCGACCTGGGTGGCCGCCCAGAGCAGATGTTCGGTGTCGAGGTCGGTCGTTCCGTTCTCCACGGCCCGCTGCGCGGCGAGGTTGAGCAGTTCCTGCGAGGACTCCGTCAGCAGCCGTCCGATGGGGACACGCTGCACCGCGGGGGGTGAGGACGCCGGCGACATACCGAAGAAGTGATTGAACATCTCACTGAACGGGTCCGAGGAGCCGAAGGGTGCACCGAACGACATCGACATGACAGCTCCAGGTGCGCGAGGGGGTCCGTGAATCACTGAACCCCTGTGCGGAGTGCCTCGCAAGCGGAAGGCCGTCTCTCGGCAGGGCCCGGTGTGGCTCAGGGCCGAGGGGGGTCGGGGAGGTCGTCGAGGAAGGTGACGGTCGGCACGTGGAAGAGACAGCCCGTGACCGGCACCGAGAAGTCGAGGATCCGGTCGTGCCGGCCCGGGTCCCGGCCGAGGAACATGTTCCTCAACATCTCCTCGGTGACGTCGGGGGTACGGGCGTAGCCGATGAAGTAGGTCCCGTACTCACCCTGCGCGATGCTCCCGAACGGCATGTTCTCCCGCACGATCTTGCGTTCGCGGCCCTCCTCGTCGGTGATGGTGTTGAGCGCGACGTGGGAGTCGTCGGGTTTGACGTCGTCGGGCAGTTCGATGTTGGCCTGCTTGGTGCGCCCGATGACCTTCTCCTGCGCGTCGGCCGGCAGGGCGTTCCAGGCCGCCATGTCGTGCAGGTACTTCTGGACGATCACATAGCTGCCGCCCCGGAACGCGGCGTCCTCGGCTCCGATGAACACCGCGTCGTCCGCGAGCCGTCCCTCCGGGTTCTCGCTGCCGTCCACGAAGCCGAGCAGGTCACGCTCGTCGAAGAACTTGAAGCCATGCACTTCGTCGACCATGGTGGCCGCTTTGTGGAGTCGTTCGGCCAGCAGCCAGGCCAGTTCGAAACAGAGGTCCATCCGCTGGGAGCGGACGTGGAAGAGAAGGTCGCCCGGTGTGCCCGGCGCTCGGTGGCGGGGTCCCGCCAGTTCCCGGAAGGGGTGCAGGTCCCGGGGACGCGGGCCGCCGAAGAGCCGGTCCCAGGCCGCCGAGCCGATGCCGACGACACAGCTCAGCTCCTGGGCGGGGGCGCGGAAGGCGACCGAGCGGCGCAGACCCGAGACGTCCTCGAGCAGGTCTCTGACCGTGTCCTCACCGCCGGGTGCGATGGTGGCGACGAGGAACAGGGCCGCTCTGGCCGGTGGGACGACTACGGGCTGCGGCTCGGCCACGGAGGGTGCCTCCTCATCGAAACCGGAAGGCCTGCTGCGGGCGGCTTCGAAAGTCACGGCGTACGTCGCCGCTCCACGAGGCACGCCGCTCGGATGCGTTCCCCACCAGCATGGCCCGCCGCGGCCGGGACAGCAGGTCGGACGCCATGACGCGCGGATCGAACAGCCCGCGACCGGTCCCGCGAGCTGTACGAGAGGTCTTCGACTGGCTGGGGGAATCCCTCCGACACCCGTCGGGCGGGTTCCGGTCGGTCGGGGCGAGGTGTCGTCCCGGCCGCGGGCGGTCGCCGGTCGCCCGAGGTGCCGTCACACCGGTGTGTGTCCCTGGAGGTACGTGCGCACGGCCGTCGGCAGGGCGGCGTCGCCGGTGTCCGCGATCGGGGTCCAGCGCACTCGCTCCGGGACGAGGCGTGCCCCGTCCGACGGCGCCTCGCTCAGCAGTTGGCACACCACCGCCGGCTCGCCGTCGGCCGGCTCGCCGTGCGGGTCCAGCACCTCCGTGCCGTCCACGAGATAGCCGGTGAGTTCGTAGACGACGCGCGCCGCGGTCGCCTCCGCCGACTCGGCCGGTTGCGTTCCGCCCGACGGCAGACGCCAGCCGCCGCCGTCGTCGCGCACCAGCAGCACGCGCCCGTCGTACAGGACGACCGCCTGCACCGCGCCCTGTACGTGTTCCCGCGTCATGATCCCCCGCCCCTCCCCCGGTCGTCCGCCAGGTGTGGTCTTCCCCTACCCAGGCAGGGGTGAGGACGCACCTCGCGGCGCCGTCGGCCGGTGTCGGTACAGGACCGGCAGATCCGCGGGGCGCACCCGCAGCGTCACGGGCAAGGTGGCCTCCACCTCGCCGTCGGCGCCGTAGGGGACGGGCCGGGAGGCCTCGATGCGCAGTTCCTTGCCGCGCAGGACGAGTACTTCGGGACGGCGGACGTGGGCGCCCGTCCGGAGTTCGTTCATCAGGGTGAAGAAGAGCCGACGGGGCGCCTCGCGGATCATCACGACGTCGAGCAGACCGTCGTCGACCCGTGCGTCGGGGGCGATGAGCCGACCGGAGCCGTAGTAAGGGGAGTTGGCGGCGACGACGGTGTAGCCGCGGTGGTGGTGCTCCTCGCCGTCCACGGTGACGCGGAAGTCGGCCGGCCGCCACGTGGTCACCGCGCGCAGGCCTCCCGCGTAGTAGGAGGCGGCGCCTCGCAGCAGCCGGGCGTTGTTCGCGTGCCGGTTGGCCAGCGCGTCGACTCCGGCGTACACGCTGCCCAGCACCACGGTGCGGGGGTGGACGGCCGACTCCACCTCGATGGCGTCGACCGCCCGGGGCTCGGCGCTCAGCAGGACGCGGGCGAGGGCGTCGGGGTCGGCGGGCAGGTTCAGCGCGCGGGCGAAGTCGTTGCCGCGGCCGGCGGGGACGAGGCCCAGGACGGTGCCGGTGCCGCTGAGCGCGCCGCCGATGCCCCCGGCGATGCCGTCGCCGCCGACGGCGAGGACGATCCGGCCGCGCTCACCGGCCCTGAGCGCTATGTCCTGGGCGTGGGCGAGGCTGTTGCTGTACTCCGTCTCCAGCTCGGCTCCGGCTTCGCGGAGCGGGCGGGCGAGCTGGAGCAGCGTCGCCGCGCCGGTGGAGCCGCCCGCGGTGGGGTTGACGACGGCGGTGAACTGTCGCATCGGTGTGCCTCCGAGGCAGGCGGATCGGTCGGGTTCAGTCGGTGGGCAGCAGGACGCCGGGGTTGAGCAGACCGTCGGGGTCGAGCCGGCGCTTCACGGCGCGCAGAGCGGAGATACCGAGCGGTCCGGCCTCGCGGACGTACCAGTCGCGGTGGTCGGTGCCGACCCCGTGGTGGTGGGAGATCGTACCGCCGGCCGCCAGCACCGCCTCGTTGGCGGCGTGCTTGGCGGGCGTCCAGTGCGCCACCGGATCCTCGCCCTGGGCGCTGACGACGGTGAAGTAGAGCGAGGCGCCGTTCTCGTACACGTGGGAGATGTGGCACATCACCAGGGGCGGGGTGCCGGCCGCGGTGAGGGTGTCGGTGAGCGCGGTGCGGACGGCCGTGTACAGCTCGGGGATGCGGGACCAGAAGGCCGCGGTCTCCAGGGTCTCGGCGAAGGCGCCCACGTCGAGCAGGGCGTCGCGCAGGTAGGGAGCGGAGTACCGGCCGTGGGCCCAGCGGTCGCCGGGTTCGGTGCCGACGAGGGTGCCGCCGCACGCGGTCAGGACGGCCGCGGCCTGCTCGCGGCGCTGCGCGGTGTCCTCGGCGGTGCCCTCGTAACCGGTGATCGCCAGGCAGCCGGCGCCCCCCTGCGTCAGACCGGCCCCGATCGCCTCGGGTTGGGCGAGGCCGATGAGGGTCTCCGTCTCGTCGGACAGCCGCAGCACGGTCGGCCGGGGCCCGTCCTGGGCGAGCCGGCGCAGGGCGGCCGCTCCCTCGTCGAACGAGTCGAATCGCCAGCCCTCGTACACGCGGACCCCCGGCACCGGACGGATCCGGACGGTCACGGAGGTGATGACGCCGAAGGCGCCCTCCGAGCCGAGGATCAGCTGGCGCAGGTCGGGTCCGGCGGCGGAGCGGGGGGCGCGGCCGGTCTCCAGGGTGCCCTCGGGGGTGGCGACGGTGAGGCCGAGCACCATCTCGTCGAAGCGGCCGTATCCGGCCGAGGCCTGTCCGCTGGAGCGGGCCGCGGCGAAGCCGCCGATGGTGGCCCACTCGAAGGACTGCGGGAAGTGGCCGAGGGTGAAGCCGTGTTCGGCGAGCAGGGCCTCGGCCTCGGGGGCGCGCAGGCCGGGCTGCAGCACGGCGGTGCGCGAGACGGGGTCCAGGTCGAGCAGGCCGCTCATGCGGCGCAGGTCCAGGGCGATGAAGTCACGGTGCTCGGGGGCGAGTCCGCCGACGACCGAGGTGCCGCCACCGAAGGGGACCACGGCCAGGCCGTGCGCGGCGCAGACGCGCAGCACGGCGAGGACCTCGTCGTGGGTTTCGGGCAGCACCACGGCCTGGGGGACGTCCGAGAAGTCACCGGCCCGGATGCGCAGCAGGTCGGGGGTGGACTTGCCGCGGGTGTGCCGGATGCGGCTCTCGTCGTCCGTGCGCAGGTGCCCTTCGCCGCCGACGGCGTCGGCGAGGGCCTTCAGCACGGCGGGGCCGACGGTGCGGGCGGGTGGGCGGAGGTCTTCGAGCGCGGGCGTGGGTGCGGTGCGCGGCTTGACGCCGAGCAGGTCGCGCAGCAGTGCCGCCACCGTCTCGGGAAGGGGTGCCGCCTTGGCCGGGTCGCCCCAGCCGTTCCACAGCATGTCCATTGAGCTGTCGTCCTCACAGGTCGGTGTGGTCGGTGCGCGCGGCGGCCCCGCGGCCGTGCCCCGGGCGGCGGAGGCGGTCTGCGGTTTCCCTGCCGCTTCCGTCCGGCGTCCGGCGTCCCGGCGCGTTACACTGTGACACATGGCGCCTATTCGTCACAACGGTTCGGACATCGATCATGTGCTCGACGCGGTACGCGACTGCGTGCTGGCCGTCGGCGTACGCCGTACCACCCTCGCCGACGTGGCCCGCCGCGCCGGCGTCTCCCGGATGACGCTGTACCGGCGCTGGCCGGACCTGCGGACCCTGGTCGGCGACCTGATGACCCGCGAGTGGATCGGCGTGGCCTCCCGTGCGATCCCCGAGGCCACCCCCGGCAGCGGCACGCGCGCCCGGATCGTGGACGGACTGGTCGCCGGAGTCGAGGCGTTCCGGGCGCACCCGCTCTTCCGGAAGATCGTCGACGTCGACCCGGAACTGCTGCTTCCGTACATCCTCGACCGGCGCGGCGCGAGCCAGGAAGCGCTGCTGGAACTGCTCGCCGATGCCGTGGGCGAGGGGCACGCGGACGGCTCCGTACGCCCCGGCCACGCCGGACGGCAGGCCCGCGCCCTGCTGCTGACCGTGCAGTCCTTCACCCTGTCCCTGCGCACGATGACCGACGAGGACGATCCGGAGTACGACTCCGCCGCCCTCCTCGGCGAGCTGCGCACCCTTCTGGAGAGGACCCTGACGCCATGAGCCACATCGAGGCCGCACCCGGCTCGTCCCTCGGCGCGGCCCGGCGCACCCGGGAGCTGGCCGAGGCCACGGACGGCAGGGTCGCCGACGTCCTGGTCGTGGGGCTCGGCGCCACGGGGGCCGGCACCGCCCTGGACGCCGCCGCCCGCGGCCTGGACGTCGTCGCCGTGGACGCGCACGACCTGGCCTTCGGCACCTCCCGCTGGAGCTCCAAGCTGATCCACGGCGGGCTGCGGTATCTGGCCTCCGCACAGTTCGACGTGGCACACGAAAGCGCGGTCGAGCGCGGTGTGCTGATGACCCGTACGGCACCGCACCTGGTGACGGCGCGGCCGTTCGTGCTGCCGCTGACGCCGCTGGTGTCCCGGGCGCAGGCCTCACTGGCGTGGGCCGGGTTCCGGGCCGGGGACATGCTGCGCCTGGCGGCCCGGACACCGCGGCAGGTCCTGCCCGCCCCGCGCCGCCTCTCGGCGACCGAGGCGCGGCACCTGGCGCCCGCGGTCCGCGCGGCCGGGCTGCGGGGCGGACTGCTCTCCTGGGACGGCAAGGTCACCGACGACGCCGGCCTGGTGACCGCCCTGGCCCGCACGGCCGCCGGGCACGGCGCCCGGGTACTGACCCGGACCAGGGTGCTGCGGCTGACCGGGACCGGCGCCGTGATACGCGACGAACTCACCGGCGAGGAGGGCGAGATCAGGGCCCGGGCCGTGATCAACGCCGCCGGCGTGTGGGCGGGCGGTCTCGTCGACGGCATCCGGATACGCCCCTCCCGGGGCACCCATCTCGTACTGCGCTCGGAGCGGCTCGGCGCCCTGCCCGCCGGTCTGCACATACCGATCCCCGGGGAGACCAACCGTTTCGTCCTGGTCCTGCCGCAGGGCGACGGGCGGGTCTACGTCGGCCTCACCGACGAGCCGGTGGACGGCGGGATACCCGACGTGCCGGAGGTCCCCGAGACCGACATCGGCTTCCTGCTGGACGTGCTCGGCTCGGCCCTGGACGTCCCCGTGGCCCGGGACGAGGTCGTCGGCGCCTTCGCCGGACTGCGCCCGCTGCTGGACACCTCCGGGCACGACGGCACCGGGGGAACACCGGCCCGCACCTCCGACATCTCCCGCCGGCACGCGGTACTGACCTCGCCCGACGGTGTCACGACGGTGGTCGGCGGCAAGCTCACCACCTACCGGCGGATGGCCCAGGACGCCGTGGACGCCGCGGCCGAGGCCCGGGGGCTGCGCACCGGCCCCTCCCCCACCGCCACGCTGCCACTGGTCGGCGCGGCCGCCCCGGAGCGGCTGCGCACACTGCCCGCCCCCGGCAGGCTGATCCGCCGCTACGGCACCGAGGCCCTGGCGATCCACGCGCTCGCGGAACACGACCCCGCGCTCGCCGAACCGGTGCTGCCGGGCCACCCGGTCACCCGTGCCGAACTCCTCTGGGCGGTCCGTCACGAGGGCGCCCTGGACGAGTCCGACCTCCTGGACCGCCGCACCCGCATCGGCGTCGTCCCCCACGACCGCGACCAGGCCCTCGCCACCGCCCGGGAGGTACTGGAGGAAGCGACGGCCGTACGTCCCTGAGCGGAGACGGGACAGAGCGGGGCGCCCGTCCCGACGCCGATAACCGGCCGCGGTGAGCCCCCGACGGGAACGGTACGGGCAGCAGGCACGGCCCCTCTACCGGGGGAAGGGGGCGCCGGTTGACGTCCCGTCACAGCAGGCGTCGGATGTCGCCGCGGACTCGGTAGAAGCCGCTTGCCGCGGGGTGCAGGGCGTCGACGACGTAGCGTGCGCCAGGCTCGCGTATCGCGCGGGGGAACTGCACCTTCCAGGAGGACTCGTAGCCCTCGGAGACGACGTGCACCCGCAGCCGGCCGGCGTCCTGGACGCACTCGACGACGACCGCTCCGGCCGGCGCCCGGGTCACGGTGGCCAGCGCGGCCACGGCCGTGGCGGGGGCGTAGGTCGGCAGGGCGGCGGCGAGCTTGACGTCCCGGGCGACCGGAACCGTGCCCTGCTGGGCGGCCGAGATGGCCGTCTCACTCGCGTCCACGCACACCAGTGAACCGTCCGTGGTCACCAGGTACAGACGCTCGTCGCGGTACTGCATCGACAGCGCCGAACCCCCGCCCGTGCCGAGCTTCCACAGCCGTGTGCCGTCCTGGGCGAAGCAGTACACGGAGGAGGCCGCGTCACCGGCGAACACGAACCGGCCGCCGGGCGAGGTGGCACACGAGTACACCGCGCCGTCGCAGGCGTACGTCGCCTCGATCGCACCCGTCGCCTTCGACAGCCGCTGGACCACTCGGTGCGCGGTGCCGGCGTACACGGAGTCGTCCTCCTGCCAGCCGAAGAGCACACCGCCCCGGGTCCCGGTGTGCCACAACTCGCCTCCGCCGTCTGGGGCGTAGGCGGTGACGCCCTGGTGGTGGCCGTGGTAGACGGCGCGGTCGTCGGCACGGACCATCCAGGCGTGCTCGCCCCGGCCGCGACGGGCCCACTGGTGTTCGTCCTCGTGGTCGATGACGGTGAGCCCGCCCTCGCGGTCCGAGACGTTGAGGATGCCCTCGTGGATGTCGAGCCAGAAGATGTCGACGTCCGCGGCTATGTCGTACGCGGCGAAGGGCAACTTTGCGGAGAGGTCGTAGACCTTGCCGTCGTCACAGCCCGCGTAGATCCAGAAGTCGTCGGCGACCAGGCACTTCACGCCGTCCGGCAGACTGAACCGGGCCAGGACGGCACCCTCGTGGTCCAGGGTGTAGACGTCACCGGCCTGGTTGCCCACCCAGCAGCGGTCGTCGTCCACATGGATGCCGAACGCCGCCGAACCGGTGCGGAAGCGCCACAGCACCGGCGCCACGGCCCGGGCGGTGGACGGCGCGGAACCGACCTGACGGC
The DNA here is from genome assembly GCF_044454765.1 of Streptomyces sp. NPDC051452. Taxonomy (NCBI): domain Bacteria; kingdom Bacillati; phylum Actinomycetota; class Actinomycetes; order Kitasatosporales; family Streptomycetaceae; genus Streptomyces; species Streptomyces sp. NPDC051452. The sequence goes on along the minus strand of NZ_JBITEB010000001.1, from coordinate 711,736 downwards.
GGGTCACCGACCGCGGGGCGCGCTGCCCCTGGACGGCCGGGGCATATCCCTTGCGGACCTTCTCCCCCAGCTTCTTCGCGGCGGCGGCCTGTGCCTTGGCCACGGTAGGGAACGATGTCGTCTGGGTCTGTCCGTCCGCGCCGATCCGTCCATACCGCACCGTCACCGTCAGGCCGTCGACGGTGACCTCGTAGAACTTGTGGGCGCCGGCGCCCTCCTGCGACAGCTCCAGATACGTCGTCGAGACCGCGGACGCCGTGGCCATGGCAGACCCCTCCCCAGGACGGACCCGCGGCCGCTCCGGCAGGTCCTCTCACTGCTCGAACCGTAAGGGGAGCCACTGACAACGGCCCCTGCCCCGGGACGGGGATGCGGGCAGCGGACGCCGACGCGTGTGCCCGTGGGCCGATCGGGTGAGGGTGGATCGATTCGCCAGGCGACCGGCGTCCCGCAAGGCACGGTCCTGGGAAGGGTGACTTCCGCACACCGGCGCCGACCTTGCCGGACAAGGCGGCCGCGTGCCCCCGCTTCTCGTGAAGGGACACCCTTTCCATGCGTCTGCGCAACACCGCGTTCGCCGCCCTCGGCGCCCTCGCCCTGGTCCTGGCCGTTCCCGCCTCCGCGTCCGCCGCGCAGGGACGGTTCGAGTACACCTACGCCGGCCTGGACGGCAGTCCCCGCATCGCAGTGCTGGACGACCCGGTGAGCGGGGAATGCCTCACCGTCCCCGAGGCCGCGGACCCCGGATCCAGCTCTCCGGCCCACTCGCCGCGCAACCGGACCGACGCGTTCGCGACGGTCTACACCGAGCCTGACTGCACGGGAGACTCGTTCACGCTGCGCCCGTTCACCGGACGCGGCAGCGAGCGTCTGAAGCTGCGCTCGGTCCGCTTCAGCTGAGTGCCGAGGTCACCGTCCGGCCGGACGGGCTCCGCCGGCGCTCGGCAACGGGGGCCCACGCCGTGTCCCGGGCCGTCCGGCCGGACCCGACTGCCGCCCCGAGGGTGGGTTGCGGGTCCCGTCGTCCGATGTGGGTGAGCGGCGGGGCCATCAGTGTGTTCCCAGGCGGTGTCGGGCGGCCGACCCAGGCCGGGTTGGCCATGCTGGCCGGGAGCGGCACCCTTTCAGGCGACAAGGAGCGCGGTATGTCGACGGATGCGGTCGGACGATTCCTGGCGGCCCTGGACCCCGATCACCGGGAGGCGATCGGCGCCAGACCGCGCCAGGAGCAGGAACGGCTCGCGGCGGCCTGGGAGCGCGAGTTGGAAGCGGACGACGAACTCGACACCCTCGACGAGCTGTCCCCACCGGCGGCGGAGGCCGAGGCCGCCCGCCGCGTCCTCGACCGCGGCCCCTGGGGCGCGGAAACGCCCGCGGAACCATCGGGACGACGACGCGGAGAAGCGCACGGAGAAGAGTGAGGGGGGTGGACTCCTCTGGGGGAGGCGCTCCCAGGCGACGGCCTGGCCGCGGTGCGCGACGGCGGCAGACCGGGACGAGGGGCCGTCCAAGGGACCGGTACAACCCTTCGGGCGGGTCGCGTGTCACACAAGACAGGAGCAAACGTCTCCAAGAGTTACAAGGGGGAAATATGATGATCGCTCGTTCCGCCCTGGCCGTAGTGGCGTCCGCGGCCGTGTCACTGGGCGCCGCGACCGCGCTGGCGGCACCCGCCTCCGCCGCACCCAACACCACCGCGCAGAAGGTCTGCGGAAGCGGCTACAAGACCGTGAACTCGGCGGCCGTCGGTTCACTGGGCACCGTCTACCTGACCTACAACGCGGCGACCGGCAAGAACTGTGTCGCGACCATCCGCAGCACTCCCGGCGCCGCCGTGGCCATGTCCGCGTGGATCTACGTCTCCGACACCGACCAGGGGGACCAGGACTACGGGCAGTACACGTCGTACGCCGGCCCGGCCCGCGTCAGCGGAAAGGGCCACTGCGTCGACTGGGGCGGCGCCATCAAGAACGTGAACGTGCAGGTGTCGGGGTCCAACTGCGGCACCCTGAAGGAACACAGGGTCACCTTCACCCACTGACCCAGGACTGCCGCGTACGGGGCGCGGCACCGCCCCGAATTCTCCGGGCAGTGTTGTCACGCCCAAGTGGGCGTATTGTCCGATATGAGTGACGCGCGGTGCGTCCGGTGCGTCGCGGCCTCTGGTGCTCCCTGGGGCCGCGGCGGGCTGCCGCGCCGGAGCGGCGGGCCAGGGCGCTGTCGGCGGACCGGGCGGCCCTCACCGCCGTCCCGGGCGTCGGTACGGCCGCGGCCGCCGCCCCCGGTCGCGTCGGGCGGGTCGGAGATCTCCGTCCGGCGCCCGCACCCGGAGGTGAAACGTGTCCCAGTCGGCCACGGGTTCGCCCTCACCGGACATCGGTCCGGACACGCTGGGTGCTGCCCTGACCAGGTTCACACGCACGACCGGCGCCTACGCCGGCGCGGTGTATCTCCTGTGCCCTGACGACCCCGACGAACACGACGACGACCCCGAAGGCCCCGGCGTCCACGGCGTCCCCGACGTCCCCGACGTCCCCGACGGGCAGATGTTGCGGCTCGCGGTGCTGAGCGGAGTCTCGGCGGGGATCGCGGCACCCTGGGCGCGGGTGTCGCTGGCGGCCACGACCCCGGTCAGCGACGCGGTACGGGAACGGCGCCTGGTGTGGATCGGCGGTCAGGAGGAGCTGGCGCGCCGCTACCCACGGCTGGCGCTCGTCCTGCCGCATCCGTTCGTCATGGCCGCCGCCGCGATCACCACGGGACCGAAGGTGTGGGGCGGACTGGTGCTGCACTGGTCCAGTGCCCACCCCTCGACACTGAGCGCGGCGGAGCGAGAGGCGATCGCGGACGCCTGTCATCACCTGGCCCTGCTCCTGCGGCAGGCGGCGCACTGCGGGCACCCGGTGGTGGCAGGCCCCGAGCCACGCATCCTGCCCCCGTCGCGGAACCGCACCGCCGGGGCGGCCGAGGCGCAGGCCGCGGTCGACTTCGCCGAGCGACTGCCCAGCGGCTGCTGCGCCCTCGACCCGGACGGCCGGATCACCTTCGTCACCACCGCCGGCGCCGACCTCCTCGGCGCCGGTATCCCCGATCTGCTGGGCGCCCGACCGTGGGAGGCGCTTCCGTGGCTGGACGACCCCGTCGCCGAAGACCGCTACCGGGCCGCGGCGCTCAGCCGCCGGCCGACGTCCTTCACCGTCCTCCGCCCGCCGGACCAGTGGCTGTCCTTCCACCTGTATCCGGACGCGTCCGGCATCAGCGTGCGGATCGTCCCCACCCCCTCGGCCGACGCCGAAGACCCTCCCCGGCTGCTGCACCCCGCGCCCGCAGCGGAACCCGGCCGGGCCGCGGCCCTCCACCACCTGATGCACCTCGCGGCCACCCTCACCGAGGCGGTCGGTGTGCGGGACGTGGTCGAGAGGGTCGCCGACCAGATCCTGCCCGCCTTCGGCGCCCAAGCCCTCGCCATGATGGCCGCCGAGGACGGCTGGCTGCGGATCATCGGCCACCGGGGCTACCCCGCCGGCCACGTGGACCGTTTCGACGCCACCCCGCTGACCTCCGGCACCCCCACCGTGCGCGTCCTGACGACGGGCATCGCCGAATTCTTCACCGGCCTCGCCGACCTGCGGCAGGCCTACCCCGACATCGACCCGCGGGACGGCATGGCGGCGTGGGCCTGCCTCCCGCTGATCACCTCAGGCCACCCCGTCGGCTCCCTGATCCTCGCCTACGACCGGCCGCACCCCTTCCCTTCCGAGGAACGCTCCGTCCTCACCTCGACCGCCGGCCTGATCGCCCAGGCGCTGGACCGCGCCCGTCTCTACGACGCCACGCACCAGCTCGCGCACGATCTCCAGGCCGGTCTGCTGCCCCACGCCCTGCCGCGCGTCCCCGGCCTGGACGTCGCCGCCCGCTATCTCCCGGCCAGCCGGGGCATGGACGTCGGAGGCGACTTCTACGACCTCATCCGCCTGGACGGGACGACGGTGGCCGCGGCGATCGGTGACGTCCAGGGCCACAACGTGCAGGCGGCCACCCTCATGGGGCAGGTCCGCACCGCCGTCCACGCCACCGCCGGCGCACCCCCGGGCGAAGTCCTCGCCCGCACCAACCGGCTGCTGACCGATCTCAATCCCGGTCTGTTCACCAGTTGCCTCTACGTCCATCTCGACCTCACCGGGCACCGGGCCCGCCTGGCCACCGCCGGCCATCCACCGCCGATCCTGCGCCACCCGGACGGACACACCGAGATCCTCCGCCCGACGCCGGGACTCCTGCTCGGCATCGAAGCCACCGCCGACTACCCCACCACCGACATCGTCCTGCCCCCCGGCTGCGTACTCGCCCTGTACACCGACGGGCTCGTCGAAGCGGCCGGAGTCGACATCGACGAGGCGATCGCCTCCCTCGCCGGACAGCTCGCCCGTGACCGGAGCCGGAGCATGGACGACCTCGCCGACGCCCTCGTCGGCGACGTCCGACGGTCCGCACCCCGCATCGACGACATCGCCCTGCTTCTGATCAGCCCGACGGCCTCCTGACCGGGCCGGCGGACGCCTGACCGGGCCGGCGGGCGGCGTTCGCGCGAGCGACGGACAACGGACGCGCCTTGATCACCGGTCCCTGTCACATCTCCTCGACGGGATCCGTCAGAGCAGTGACCGCAACGGGGAGACGAAGGGAAACACGACGATGACCGCACGTTCGATCACTGCCGAGGTGCCGAAGGGTCCGCGGATGCCCCGGGACCCCTCAGCGCTCGTCCCCGAGCTGGCCGAGGTGTCGGCGGCGCTGTTCAAGGCGACCGGCAACCGCTCGGTGCCCCGGAGCACCATCAGCCTGGTGCAGCTGCGCGCCGGCCAGATAGTCGGCAGCACCTATCTGACCGTCCTGCACACGGGTTTCCTGCGCAAGGCCGGGGAGTCGGAGGAGCGGATCACCGCGGTGTCGTCCTGGTGGGACGCCCCCTGCTTCACCGGTGCCGAGCGTGCCGCGCTGGCTCTGGTGGAAGCCGTCCTCCAACCTGCCGCACAGGGTGAGCGGGTGTCCGACGAGCTGTACGCCGAGGTGTCCGGGTACTACGACGACACGGCGCTCACCACCCTGACCCTCGCCATAGGCCAGGTCGGCTTCTTCATTCCCATCGCCCTGATCGCCAAGCCGGTCCCCGGGCGTGCGTTCACCGACCCCTGGGCGTGACAGCGGCGGCGTAGAGCCCGTCCCGATCCCGGTCCGCGGGACGGGCCGGGTCGTGGGTGGCCTGGTGCCGGGCCCGGCCGGTTCAGCTCCCGGACAGCAGGTCGCCCCCCACGAGTCGGCGCAGGCAACGGATCGCGAGCGCGGCCGGGGACCCCTCGCCCGTGGCACCGGCTTCCGTGGCGGCCCAGGTCTCCAGCGCGATCCGGATCGCGTCCGTGGCCGCCGCCGCGATCAGGCGTACCCGCAGCGCGTCGAGGCGTTCGTCCGCGAGCCGTGCGATGACGGGGACCAGCCGCTCCTCGGACTCCTGGTTCACGCGGTACCAGACGGCGCGCAGTGCCGGATCGTCGGCCGCCGCCCGCAGCAGGCCCCGGGTTCGCAGCAGGGCCCGGGCCGCCGCCTCGTCCGGCGCCGTGAGCGACTGCTCGACGGCCGTCTCCAGCGTCCGGGAGAGTTCGGCTCCGGGCTCCGCCGCCTCCAGCAGGGCACGCCACCGGTCGGCCCCGTCGGCGAGCAGCGGGCTGACCGCGTCCTGCTTCGAGCGGAAGTAGCGGTAGAAGGTGCGCAGAGCGACCCCAGCATGCCGGGCGATGTCCTCGGCGGTGGTCGCGTGGGGGCCCTGTGCCGCGAAGAGCTCGGCCGCCGCATGAGCGATCTCGAGCTGGGTGGCGGCCTTGCGGCGCTCGGTCAGAGAGGAGGGCGGCCTGGTGCTCACCCGAGAAGGGTACGACCCTCCGACACCGTTCGGCATGACTTGCCGCAATGACAAAACGTGCCACTTAGGCGTAGCGTGAAGCTAAAGGAGGGCCGCCGGCGGTATGACCGGCGCCTTACAGGCGACCAGCCCGCCGGGCCGGACCGAGGAACGACAGAGGAAGAGATGACCCTCGAAACGATGAACCGCTACGAAGGCCGCCGCGTCCTGATCACCGGAGGCGGCTCGGGCATCGGGCAGGCCACCGTGTTGCGCGTGCTCTCCGAGGGCGGCACCGTCGTGGCCGCGGACGTGAGCGAGCCGGGCCTGAAGGACACCGTGCGGAAGGCCGGCGCGGACGGTGACCGCCTCTCCACGCTCGTCGTCGACATCGCCGACGAGACCTCCGTACGGACGGGGGTGGCCGCGGCGATCGCCTCACTCGGCGGGTTGGACGTGCTGGTCAACGCGGCCGGGATCCTGCGGTCCTCGCACACCCGTGAGACCAGCCTCCAGGACTTCACCCACATCCTGCGGGTCAACCTGGTCGGTACCTTCCTCGTCATCCGGGAGTCCCTCCCCGCGCTGCTGGAAGGTCGTGACGCGGCGGTCGTCAACTTCAGCTCCACCTCGGCGGTGTTCGCGCACCCCTACATGGCGGCGTACGCGGCGAGCAAGGGCGGCGTCCAGGCCATGACCCACGCCCTCGCCGCCGAGTACGCCCGGCAGGGCATCCGGTTCACCGCCGTGCAGCCGGGCTCGATCTCGTCCGGCATGACCGACGGCAGCGGTGCCAGCGGCCAGAGCGCGGGCCCGGGGCTGCCCGCGGACGCCGACATGGGCCTGTTCGCCAAGCTGTCACCGGCGCTCGGCCAGGGATTCGCCGGCCCCGAGACCGTGGCGTCCGTGGTGGCCATGCTCGGCTCGCGGGACGGGAGGTTCATCACCGGAACCGAGATCCGCGTCGACGGCGGCACCCACTTCTGACCGCCGTACGGCACACTCGCCACGCCCCGGGAATCGCTGCGCGGCCCGTCAGCCGCCCACGAGTCGAGCGAATCGCGCGGTGTCGATGTTGCCGCCGGAGGCGATGACGCCGATACGGGGCGCGGGGTCGAGGCGCCCCGCCAGGAGTGCGGCCAGACCCGTGGCACCGCTCGGTTCGAGGACGATCTTCAGGCGTTCGAAGGCGAAGCGCATGGCGTCGACGATCTCCGCGTCGCTGACGAGGGTGACGGCGTCCACCAGGCGCTGGTTGATGGCGAAGGTGATCTTGCCGGGGGTGGGCAGGGCCTGCCCGTCGGCGATCGTGTGCGGAACCGGCACGGTGACGCGCGTACCGCTTTCCAGGGAGCGCTTGGTGTCGTCGCTCTCTTCCGGCTCGACACCGATGATCCGCGTCCCCGGGTGCAGCGCCTTGGCCGTGATGGCGCTGCCCGCGACGAGTCCACCTCCGCCCACGGGTACGACGAGGGCGTCGAGCGGCCCGGTCTCCTCGAGGAGTTCGAGGGCGGCGGTGCCCTGGCCGGCGATGACGTGCGGATGGTCGTAGGGCGGGAGGAGGGCCAGGCCGCGCTCCCGCGCCAGCGCCTCGCCGAGCGCGGTACGGTCCTGGGTGTAGCGGTCGTAGGTGACGACCTCGGCGCCGTACCCGGCCGTGGCCTGCCGCTTGGAGCCGGGGGCGTCCTCGGGCATCAGGATGACGGCCCGGGTGCCCAGTTCCCGTGCGGCCAGGGCGGTGGCCTGGGCGTGGTTGCCGGAGGAGTAGGCGGCGATGCCCTTGGCCAGCAGCTCGGGCGCGAGCCGGGCCGCCGCGTTGTAGGCGCCGCGGATCTTGAAGGCGCCGGCGCGCTGGAAGTTCTCGCACTTGACGAACACCTCGGCGCCGACGCGGGCGTTCAGGGTGCGGGAGGTGAGGACGGGGGTCCGGTGGGCGACGCCTTCGAGGCGCGCGGCCGCCTCACGGACGTCGTCGAACGTTACGGGCGGCACGGCGGCCATGGCGTGGTCCTCTTTCGGTGTCTGGGCGTGCGAAATCCTGCTCCGGTGCGTCCTGTTCGGGTCCGTCCGGCCGGGCCCCTCGGTATGGCCGGAACATGCCAGAACAGCTTCGCATCAGGACACTAGGCCAGGCAGAACCGGGCCAGGAACACGTGAGACTCAAAATCGGCCGGTCAGGGCCCCGATGAGCCGGGAATCTCTTGGCCGAGTCCCCGCTTGACCATCTCCGCGAGGGGCTGCTGATGTCCCCACCGGCGCAGCGTTCGTGTGGCACGTCCACGGCCTCCAGGCCCGGACGCACGCTCACGCCCTCACTGCCGGCTCTCCCGGTCCCGCAGCCACTGTCCGAACTCGGCGGCGACGATGCGCTCGTCATGTACGCCGGCTGCGTCGTCGGAGGCCAGCCAGACGATGGGCGGGCCCATCACCGCGGGCCTCAGGAACCCATGACCCTCGGGGACGGCGTCCTGGGGCAGCATCCCGGTGACCGTCGCGCCTCCGGGCAGCAGCAGGTTGACGGTGACGCCCGTGCCCCGCAGGTCGGCCGCCATGATGCGGGACAGCGCCTCGCTGCCGGCACGCGACGGCCCGTAGGGAACGAAGCCGGCGCGTCGCATGGTCGAGTGGTTCATCGAGATGTTGACGATGCGGCCACCGCCGGATGCCAGCATCCGTGGCGTGATCTCGCGGGCGACCAGGAAGTAGCCGGTCAGGTTGGTGTCGATCACCGCGCGGAAGGCGTCCGACGGTACCTCCCAGAAGCCCTGCGGCTGTGTCATGAAGCGCGGGTTGACCGTGCGCATGCCGATGCCGGCGTTGTTCACCAGCATGTCGACGCCGCCGAGCCGCGACCACGCTCGGTCGACGGCCCCGGCCACCGACGATTCGTCGCGCACGTCCATTTCGAGGCCGGTCGCCCCCGGCAGCCCCGCGGCGACGGACTCCGCACGCTCGCCGGACCGCCCGGTCAGCGCGACGGAGGCTCCTGTCGCGGCCAGGGCGGAGGCCATGGCGAGTCCGAGTCCGCTCGTCCCGCCGGTCACCAGCACCTTCATCGGATCACCTCGGTACCCGCGGCACGGCGATGATGAGACGGCGCAAGGAACCCGACTATCGGATTGCCAGACGATGTCCGTGGCTCCGGCACGCCGCAACGGGACGGGCCCGCCAGGCGGAGTGCGCTCCGGCGGCGTACCGTCCGGGTCCCCGTCGGCTTCCGACGCGAAACAACCCGGCACCGATCGATCGGAGTCACTTCGAGGGCTGGTCACCGTGGTCGTCGTGGAGCGTGTCGCGACGTTCCTGTTCGCGCTTGGAGAAGGCGGCTGCCCGAACCGCCTCCCCGCTCTCCAAGCCCGACCCCAGCGCGCCGCCCACCGTGGCGACCGAGGCGACGAACCATGACAACGTCCAGTAGTCCACGGGCTGCAGCGGACTTCGTGTCATGGAGGCGAACACTCGGCCGTTGAGGATGAACAGCGCCCACACCAGGTTGACGACGATCAAGCCTCCGTAGCAGACGATCACCCCGATACCCACGGTCAGGACCGTCGAGGCGTTGTAGAGACTCGTCCTCTTCCTGTCCTCCGGCGAGGCGTCTTTCGATCGATGCCACAGGTGCGCGTCCACGATCAGCCAGCCGATCATGAGCGCGATGGACCCGACCATGGCGATCACGAGGCGCACAGTACTCAGGGCCTCGGACAGGCTCCAGATGGTGGAGTTCACGGTGGCGATGGCGCCCGTGGCGAGTGCGGCCGCCAGGCCTTTCGACAGACCCGGCACCAACCGCCACGGCCGGTTGGCGCGGACCATACCGCCGAGCACCCTCAGGTATCCGCGCGGCCCGCTGACGACGTACCGCAGATCCGTGATCTCCCCCTCCCCGATCGGGTCCGCATGGACAGGCGCGAAACGACTGACGAAGCGTCCCAGCGGCTGACGCCGGGGAGGCTCCCCAGCCCCGGTGGATCGCGGACTCGCCAAGCTGAGCACGGTTTCCTCCACCGCCCGCATGGCCCTTGTCTGAAGACGCAGGCCCCCCAGCGGAGGAAGTGACAGCAGCGCCAAGCCGTGTTCATGACTCAGATCCACCACGACCTTGTGCCCGTGCGAGTGCAGCGGAAGGTCGGTGAGGGCCACGACGATGTCCCAGTTCTCCGTACGCCTGCGGTCCATGATCCGGCGCATCAGCGTGGACAGGTCCTCGGTCCCTGCGGTGAAGGGCTCACTGACCACCTCCACGTGGAACCGTCGTCCCCGGCCCGACTTTCTGGCGAGCCGATCGGGAAGTATTCGGGCTATGTGCTGCGCGATCTCCGTCGGCGCGTCCGGATCCGCCAGGAGAGCCACGACAGTGACGTTCTGCGACGACTCCCGCATGACCGGACCCTCCTCGTCGGCTGCCCCGGCGCTCACCAGTGCCCAAAATGTCCCGGATGTAACGTTGCCGCCCCTACCGCTGCCCCCTACCCCGCTGCTCCTCCCCCCGCCACGAGCCGAGACCCGCGCCCGTGGGCATGGGTCCGGCCCGCAGCCACCCCGAAGGGGACTGCGGGCCGGGGAGGGCGGGCCTCAGGCGGGAATCAGGCCGTGGGGGTTGATGATGAACTTCTCGGCCACTCCCCTGTCGAAGGTCGCGTAGGCGTCGGGGGCGTCGTCGAGGCTGATCACCTTCGTGTTGAGCATGTCGCTCAAGTAGGGCATGCGGTCCCACAGGATCGCCATCATCAGCTCGCGGTTGTAGTGCATGATCGGCGCCTGCCCGGCGGCGATCCGCGGCGACTTGATCCAAGCCTTGCCGAAGTCGATCGGGAACGTTCCCTCTTGCTCGGCCTTGGACTTCGCTAGCGGGTCGGGGCCGTAGACGCCGATGACTCCGGTGGCTCCGCCCGCGCGAGTGGCGTCGATGACCTGGTTGATGGCGTAGGCCGGGTCCATGTCCTCGGTCGCGGGGCCGATGCCGTGTGCCTCGGTGCCGACGTAGTCGACCGCGCAGTCGACCATGGGTTCGCCCAGGATGGCTTCGATCTGGTCGGTGAGCGCTGCGTCCTGGCTCAGGTCGATCGTCTCGCAGCCGTTCCTCTTCACCAGCTCCAGGCGGTCCTTGTTGTGGTCGCCGACGATGATGCAGGACGCCCCGAGGAGGCGTGCCGATGCCGCGGCGCAGCGGCCGACCGGGCCGGCGCCGGCGATGTACACGGTCGAGCCCGGCTTGGCACCGGCCTCCATGAGACCGTGGAACGCGGTGGGCAGGATGTCCGAGAGCAGCGCCAGGTCACGGATCTTCGCCATGGCCTGGTCCCTGTCCGGGAAGCGCAGAAGCTGGAAGTCGGCGTACGGGACGAACAGGTACTCGGCCTGGCCACCGGTCCAGTCGCCCAGGTTGAAGCCGTACGCTCCGCAGGCCACCTTGGGGTTCGTGGTCTCGCAGACGTCGGTCCGGCGCGCCCTGCAGTTGCGACATCGGCCGCAGGCGACGTTGAACGGGACGGAGACGAGATCGCCCTCACTGAGGAACTCGACGTCGGGGCCGAGTTCGATGACCTCCCCGGTCATCTCGTGCCCCATCACCATGCCCTGGGGCACCGGGAAGGACCCGCGGTAGATGTGCAGGTCGCTGCCGCAGATGTTGGTGGCGACGATCCTGAGGATGACCCCATGGGGGGCCTTCTTCCCGTTCGGCATCTGAAGCTTCGGGAAGTCCAGCGACTCCACGCGCATGTCTTTCGGGTTCTGGAAGACGACGGCGCGATTGCTGCTTGCCATGACGATCTCCTCTGCTGATCCGGGGGACCCGCCCGCCGGAGTGCCGAGGTCATATGGGTAGCCTGTGACCTCGGTCACACTCAACGTAGGGCTACATCCAACGTAAGCCCGCCAGCGCCACACCCTCTGTGCCCCGCGTGCCGACGGAAGTCTCGGTCCGTCGCCGGCCGAGACGTCGTAAGGGCGGCGGGTGCCATCGGTCGACAGGACCGCCACCTCCTACGAAGCAGCGGTCGGACTCGCGCCGTTCCCGCTCTGGGCAAGATCCGTTACCGGATGAGCGGCGCGTCCCGGGAGACTTCCCGGAACCCGACGCCGTAGAACAGCCCGCGCGCCTCGGGGTGCCCCACCGCACCCAGGCAGGCGACCGTCGCACGAGTGGCCCCGGCCGCCCGCGCCCGGTGCATCCCGTGCGGCAGCATCGCGCTTCCCAGCCCGAGACGCCGGTAGTCCGGATGCGTTCCGACCGGCTCGAACTCGACGCTTCCGTTCGCCTCGTCGAGCCACATGATCGTCGAGGCGGCCATCGTGCCGTCCGGTGCCTCCACCAGGAGGTGCAGCTCGCCGCGGTAGGTCGCCGTCGCCCGGACGCCCGCGCAGCCCCGCGCCGAGTACGTCGAGGGAGCCCAGGTGTCGACGTGGTCCCGCACCGCCGCCTCCGGTCCGGCCTCGTCGGCGGTGCGGAAGCCGAATCCGTCCGGCAGCACCGGCTGCGCCACGTCGGTCAGCTCACGCTCGTTGAGCCCAGGCCACCAGTTCCCCGCCGCGGAACCACAGTTGGCGCGGCCAGGTCGCCGCGTGGGCGGCATGCCCGGCACCCCGGTTCCAGGCCAGCTCACCGAAGGTCGCCTCGCCGTTCACCAGGTCGAACCCTTTTCCGCAACCGCCGATCGAGGCGTGATGGACTCCAACCCCGGCGACGCGTCCTCTCACGAGCAGGCGGTATGGAACACCGTGTCCCTACGGACAGACCTAGCCCGCGGTGTCCTCCAGTTGCGGGTACAGCGCCGTGAGGTCTCCCGAGAGCCCGCTCCTCACGCTGCGGGAGATGTCGTCCGCCAGCACCTCGTGGGCGTCGGCTTCGATGCCGTCCAGGGCGAGGGCGGCCACGTCGCGCGGTGCGGACTTGGGTGCGTCGACGCGCGACGCCATGTCGGTGTCGATGTAGCCGACGTGCAGTCCCGTGACCCCGATGCCGCGCGGTCGCAGCTCCAGGCGCAGGGTGTTGGTCTGCGACCACAGAGCCGCCTTGGTGGCGCTGTAGGAGCCGGCGACGGCGAGCCAGGACAGCACGGAGTGGACGTTGAGGAGATGTCCGCCTCCGTTGCGCTCGATGTGCGGCACGAAGGCACGGGTGACCAGCAGCGGCCCGAAGAAATTGGTCTCGAACTCCCGGCGCACGTCTTCGACCGGGGCGTCGAGGAAGGAGGACGCCCCGAGCGAGATGCCGGCGTTGTTGACGAGGACGGTGACGTCCCGCGCCTGTGCCGCTGCGGCCTCGACGGATGCGGGGTCGGTGACCTCCAGGGCGAGCGGGACAGCGTCCGGGTGGGTCACGGTGCGCGGATCGCGGGCCGACGCGTACACCTTGGCGGCGCCGCGCTCGTACAGCTCCTCCACCAGCGCCTTGCCCAGGCCGCGACTGCCGCCGGTGACCAGAACGACGGAGTTTTTGATCGAAGTCATGCCATCTCCAGAGGGAAACCGATCGGTTTCCTCTCACCGTAAACCGATCGGTTTCCAGGGGCAAGCCTTCGTGTGGGCGGGGGCGGGGCGGCAGGAGGGCGGGGCGGGGAATCGTCCGAGCGCACTGGATGACGTTCCCCGCCCCGGCGGGTCGGCCCGCCGCCGGATCGTCGGCGACCAGACGGCGGGCCGGTCTGGGGCGACGACTTCGAGCCCCGTCGGGGGACGGTCGAGGTCGTCGCGGAGTTCGGCTGATCAGGCGATCAGGTCAGCGGGTGTGAGGGGGGCGCATGCGTCGAGACCGGCGAACGGGCGGCGCGCACCGGTCTCGTCTCCGACCTTCCGCCGCCGGCGGCCACCGGTCCACCCGGGGCGGGCCGTCCGGGTGACGGGGAGCGGACAGGGAGGCCGAGGAGGGTGGCGAGCGGCGAGGACGCGGAAGCGAGGGTGCCTTACGGACTTGGCGGCTCACCCGCCCGGCGTCCCGGCCGTCGGCCGCGGCCACTCCACCTCAACTACCGTGACAGCCGACCCCGTTGGCATGGCCAGCTTTGGCCGGTCGTGCACCGGACCGCGGCCGTGACGGCTGCCGAGAGCAGCGCGGCGTGACACAGGACGGCGTCCAGGCCCTGGGCATCGACACCACCAGGCCGCACCCGGCGCGGATCCACGACTATCTCCTGGGCGGCAAGGACAACTACGAGACTACGAGGTGGACCAGCGCGCGGCCGAGCCGGCCGCCGCGGCGCCGGAGGTGCGGCTCGGGCGGCCGGGCTGCCCCGGCCGCCGGCGCTGCCGAGCGTCTGCGTCACCACGCCCGGCAGGAGTGCGCGCCAACCGGGCCTTCGTGCACCGGGCCTTCCGCCATGTCGTCGGCCACGGCGTCCGGCAGATCCTGGACACCGGCACCGGGCTGCCCACCTCGCCGCACGTACACGAGGTCGCCCAGGAGGCGGCGCCCGACATACGCGTCGCCTGCGTCGACAACGATCCGATCGTGGCCGCGCACGGTATCGCGCTGCTCAGCCACTTGGTACGACCAGCATCACCCTCGGCGACCTGCGAGATCCGCGCTCCGTCCTGAGCCACCCCGACGTCCGCCGGATCATCGACTCCGACCGGCCGGTCGCGCTGCTCCTCGTGGCCGTCCTCCACTTCCTCCCGGACGCCTAGCGGCCCGCCGAGGTGGTCGCCACTTTGCGGGCCGCGCTGCACGCCGGCAGCTTCCTGGTGCTGTCGCATGCCACGGGCGGCTTCGCCGACCGCAGTGCCGCGCAGGCCGTTTACGACAAGGCCACGCCCTCCCTGAACCTCCGCTCCCGCACCGAGGGTCGAGAGCTTCTTCGACGGCCTCTTCCTGGTCGAACCGGGCCTGGCCCAGGTCCCGTTGTGCATCCGGACACCACACCGCCGCCCCGGTCGGCGCGGATCGGCTTCTACGGAGGAGTGGTCCGCAAGACGGCCTGACCGCACTCGGCCGGTCGAACCGAAGACACCGAACCCTTGACCCGCCCCCCTTTCCTCCCCTCATACTGACGGCCAAATCGATTTGGCCACATCGATTTGGCCGCCGTCCCGGCCGGATCGTCGAGGCCTGAGCCGAGCGAGCCGAACGGAGCCCGCGCGTGTCCAGTCCCGAAAGTCCCGCCGTCGGTCCCACTCCCCCACCCCCTGCCTCTGCCCCCGCGCCCGCCCCCACCGCTCACGGCCACCTGCCTCCCGGCACCGCCCTCCCTCCCGTCCATCCGGTCGACGAGTCGCGTCCCCTCGCACGCATCGTTCTCTTCGGCGTCCAGCACGTCCTCGTCATGGCGGCCACGCCGATATCGGCGATCTTCCTGATGAGCGCCACCCTGCGGCTGAGCCCGGGGATCACCGTCGACCTGTTGTCGGCGGCCCTGCTGATGTCCGGGATCGGGTCCCTCATACAGTCCCTGGGACCCTGGAAGTTCGGGCCGCGCCTGCCGTTCGTGATGCTGCCCGGCGGCGCACCCCTGGTCCTGTTCATGTCCATCGCCCAGCAGCACGGACTGCGCACGGCGACCGGGGCGGTGCTCCTCACCGCCGCCTTCACCTTCCTGGTGCTGCCGCTGTTCGGGCGGCTGCTCAGGTTCTTCCCTCCCCTCGTCATCGGCACGATGATCGTGATCGTCGGGGTCAACCTCGTGAAGGTGGGCGCACTGCTGGTCACCGGGCAGCCCGGGGCGCCCGGATTCGCGGAACCGGGCCGGCTGGGGCTGGCCTTCGCCACGATCGGACTGATCGTCCTCTTCACCAGGCTGTTGCGCGGGGTACTACGCCAACTCGCCGTGCTGCTCGGCCTGGTCGCCGGCACGCTCCTCGCCCTCGCTCTCGGGCAGGTCCACCCGGACGCGGCGCTTGCCGGTCAACTACTTGGTATGCCGCAGCCGTTGCCGTTCGGCGCACCCGTCTTCGACCTGCTCGCGGCGCTGCCGTTGATGCTGTACAGCGTGGCGTCGATGGCGGAGGCGACCGGGCAGACCGTCATCAACGCGGAGGCGGTCGGCAAGGACATCGACGTCCGGTCGGCCGTGCCCCGTACCGTGCGCGGCGACGCCCTGACCTCACTGATCGGCGGCTGCTTCGGCCTGCCGCTGATGGTCACCAGCGGGGAGAACATCGGCATCGTCCGGGTCACCGGCGTGCGCAGCCGGTATGTCACGGCCGCCGCGGGCGTCGTCCTCGTCGCCCTGGGCTTCCTCACACCCGTCGCACGGGCGCTGAGCGTGATGCCTCCGGCCGTGGTCGGGGGTGCCGCGATGGTCGTCTTCGCGGTGATCACCGTATTGGGTGTGCAGATGCTGAGCCGGGCGCGACTGGAGGACCACACCACCCTGCTGACCTGCGCGGTCGCGCTCGCCCTGGGGCTGCTGCCGATCATGGTCCCCGGCGTGTACGCCCGCTTCCCGTCCGGTGTCCGCATCCTGCTGGAAAGCGGGGTCGCCGTGGGCGCGTTCGTCGCCGCCGTCCTCAACATCCTCTTCCACCACCTGGGCCACCGGCAGGCGGGCCCCGGGCGACGCACGGCGAAGGCACCGAACCCGACCGCCCACGCGTGACCGAGCCGTCCGCCGTTCCCGCCACCACGCCCCGCCACCACGCCCACCGCTCTTGCGCGATCAAGGGAGAACCATGACCGATCCGACCCCCGACCGGCTCCGCGACGACGTGCTGTTGCTGGTTCCCGAAGTGACGCTGACCCCCGACGGCCCTCTGGAGCGGCAGGCGGTGGTGGTGCGCGACGGCGTCTTCCTCGACGTCGGCCCGGTCGAGCGGATCGTCCGCGCCCATCCCTCGCCGGCACCCGTGCGGCTGCCGGGACATGTGCTCATGCCGGGGTTCGTGGACACCCACCACCATCTGACGCAGAGTTTCGGTGGCTCCCTCGCGTTCGGGGAGCCCTCGGAGATCTTCCGCCGGGTGTGGGTGCCGCTGGAGCGGGCGCTGGACGAGGAGTCGGCGTACGTCGCCGCGAAACTGGCCGCGCTGGAGTCCCTGCGGGGCGGTTTCACGGCCGTCGCCGAGTCCGGTACCCGGGCCGCCGTGGACATGGACGTGCTGGCCTCGGCCACGCGCGACGCCGGCATTCGCTGCGTCCTGGGACTCGTCTGCAACGACGCCTCGGACGGGACGGGAGCGGACGCCGACCCGGACACCGTGCTCGCCGCCGCCGAGAGGCATCTGGCACGCTACGACGGCGACGTCCTGGTGCATCCGTCGCTGGCCGTGTCCGTCCCGGAGGCGGCCACCGCGCGGACCCTTGCCGCCACGGCACGACTGGCCGCCGAGGCGGGAGCCGTCGTACAGATCCATGTGAACGAACACCTCGTCGCGGTCGAACGGTCCCTCGTCCGGCACGGACTGCGCCCCCTGGAATACCTCCACCAAGTGGGCGCGCTGGGACCACAGTTGCTGGCTGCGCATGCGACGCTGCTCACTCCTGCCGAGGTCACGCTCCTCGCCGAGAGCGGTACGGCGGTGAGCTACAACCCGGTCGCCAGCGCGTGGAAGGGCAACGCGGTCGCCCCGGCGACCACCTTCGCCGAGCGCGGCATCCGGTTCGGGCTGGGCACGGACGGCACGCGCGGGGACGGCTTCCGGCTCGCGGACGCGGCGGAGTTCGCGCAGCGACTCGCCTACGGTCTGGGCAGCGGCGACTCGTCGTGCGGAGCCGGCTGGACCTGGCTGGAGCGTGCCACCGCCGGCGGCGCCGACGCGGCGGGGCTCGGCCGGCTCGCGGGCCGCGTGACGGCGGGTGCCGCGGCGGACTTCCTGCTCGTGGACATCAGCGGCCCGGAGATGCAGCCTTCCTGGGACCTGCCCTGGGAGCTGGTCCGGCGCGGCAACCGGGACCAGCTCGCCGCCGTGTTCGTCGCGGGCCGGCTGCGGCTGTGGCAGGGGTGGCCGCCCGACTGGGACGGACCGGCCCTCGTGCGCCGAGCCGCCGAGTTGGGCCCGCTGGTGGTCCGGCGGGCCGAGGTGACCCGCGCCCATCCGACGTCGGTGTCGGCGAGGGACCGGGCCACAGGCCGACGGCACACGGCCGCGCGTCACTCGGCGGCGGCCACGGCCACGGCCACCCCGGTGCAACAGGACGGCACGCCCCGTCCGTTCCCCGCGCCCGCCACGCCCTTGGTGCCGGCCGACCGGGAAGGCTGTCGGCGATGAGCGGCGGCACGCTCGCGGTACTGGCGGTGACGGTGGCGGCGGCCGCGTTCGTGCAGGGCGTCAGCGGCCTCGGGTTCGCACTGATCGTGGCCCCGGTCGCGGGCCTGCTGGACCCGGGGCTGCTGCCGGTGTTCGTGCTGACCGCGATGATCCCGCTGAACCTGTACGTCGCCTGGCGCGAACGGCACAGCCTGGACCTGCGCGGCGCGCGGTGGATCACCGCCGCGCGGCTGGCCGCGACGCCCGCGGGGCTGGTCCTGCTGTGGGCGATCCCCGAGGGCGACCTCGGGGCCGTGGTCGGCGCGGCGACGGTACTTGCGGCCATCGTCAGTCTCGTCATGCCCTCCTTCACGCCCGGCCCCGGCGCCTACGTCGGCGCGGGGGTCGTCACCGGGCTGACCGAGACGGCGACCGGCGTGGGCGGGCCACCCCTCGCGCTCGTCTACCAGCACCGGCCCGCCGGCGAGTTGCGGGCCACGGTCGCCGTGTGCTTCCTCGTGGGCGAAGTCGCCTCCCTGTGCCTGCTGTTCGGTGCCGGGCGGGGGCGGCCGGCGGACATGGGCTGGGCCGTGTTGCTGCTGCCGGCGCTCGCCGGCGGCGCCTGGCTGAGTCGTCTGGTGCACCAGCGCGTCGAGGCGGGGAGGATGCGCGCCTTCGTCCTCGTCTTCGCCCTGGTCTCGGGGGTGGTGCTGATGGCGGGGAGCTGAGGCTCAAGCGCCACCGGAGGTCCCGCGCGGCGCACCGGCGGGCCCCCACGCGGCGGGCACCACTCGACGGACACCCTCGCCCGCCCCTACCGGTGACCGTGAGCGCCGTCAGCCGGTCGGTGACTGCTGCCCGGCGCGTCCGAACCAGGGGCCTCGTGGTGGACGGTCGGCCTCTCCGGCGGCAGCCGCAGGGACGAGGCGCGGGGCACCAACCGGGGCGCGGACGGCGGAACTTCACCCGTCAGGCCCGACAACAGCCCTGCGTCGGCGTCCGGTCGCCTGCCGAGACGGGCGAGCAGCAGCTCCACCGCGTCCGCCGCGGCCCGCTCCAGGCGCAGGTCGACCGCGGTGAGCGGCGGTTCGCAGGTCCGGGCGCGCAGGCCGTCGTACCGGGTGACGACCATGACGTCGTCGGGGATGCGGCGTCCCGCCTGCCGCAGCGCCCGTACGGCCCCGACGGCGAAGGCGTCGACGAGTACGCACAGCGCGTCGATGTCGGGGTGCTCGGCGAGCAGCGCGGCGCAGCAGTCGTGGCCCGCCTGCTCGCCGCCGTCCTCCGGGGCGCCGGCGACGATCGGCGGCCAGCCGTGGGCGGCGGCCGCCCGCTCGTAGGCCGCGCGGGCGTCGAGAGTCGAGTGGCGGGTGCCGGCGCCGACGACGAGCGCGGGCCGCCGGGCGCCCTGGGCGCGCAGATGATCGAGCAGCAGCTCGACGACCGTGCCGCCGTGCAGGTCGACGTAGGGGGCGTCGTCGTCGGGGGCGGTGGGCCGGCCGAGGGTGACGTATGGCAGCCCGCGCTCGCGCAGTTGGGCCACCGCCGCGTCGTCCGCCGACGGTTCGACGACGATCGCGCCGTCGATGTCGACGGAGTACAGGGCGGAGCCGGACTGCACGGGCGGGATCAGCACCAGGGCGTAGTCGTGGACGAGGGCGCGCTCGGCGGCCGCGGCGGCCACCTCCATGTAGAAGCCGAGCCGTGAGGGGCCGCCGGCCACGGCGAACGGCATCGAGGAGGCGAGCGCGATGGCCCTGGCCTGGCCGCGGCGCAGACGTTGGGCGCGCAGGTTGGGGCGGTACCCCAGCTCGGCGGCGATCCGCTTGACGCGCTCGCGGGTGCGGGGGTCGACCTTGCCGATGCCGTTGAGGGCGTGGGACACCGTGGTGCGCGACACCGACGCCGCCTCGGCGACGTCGGCGATCGTGGGCCGGCGGGCGCCCTGGGACATGGTCATGCGCCCATCCTGCCCCATACCCCCGGACGATCGTTCCGTATCCCGCCGGGCGCCCCAAGCGATGCCCCCGGCCGGCGACGTCCGGCGGCGTCATGGGGCGGCGCGGGGGCCGTCGCGCGGGTGTGGTCTCCGCTTGGTGCCGTCCGGGCGATGGTGCGACGCTGGGTGGAAAGGTGTCCGACGAGGCGATTCCTGGAGGGCCGATGGGGCGTGATGTCCCGGCGCTCGTCTTCACCCGCGAGGACCGCCGCCGCTACCGGATCAAGATGCAGGAGTGCCTGGACGCGTTGGCGCAGATGCTGCGCGAGGCACGGTTCGAGTCCGAGCGTCCGCAGGTCGGCCTGGAGATCGAGCTGAATCTGGTCGACGAGGACGCCGAGCCTGCGATGCGCAACAACGAGGTCCTGGAGGCGATCTCCGACCCCGCCTGGTCCACCGAGCTGGGCCGGTTCAACCTGGAGATCAACGTCCCGCCCCGGCGGCTGACGGCCGGCGGCCCGGACGCCTGGGAGGGGGAGATCCGGGCCGCGCTCAACCACGCCGACGAGCGGGCCCGGTCGGTCGGCGCCCGGTTGATCACGATCGGCATCCTGCCCACGCTGCGACAGGACGACATCGGCGAGGGAGCGCTGTCGGAGAACCCCCGCTACCGGCTGCTCAACGACCAGGTCTTCGCGGCCCGGGGCGAGGACCTGCGCCTCGAGGTGGACGGCGTCGACCGGCTGCGCACCTACGCCGACACGATCACACCGGAGGCCGCGTGCACCAGCACGCAGTTCCATCTACAAGTGTCGCCGGAGGAGTTCCCGGCGTACTGGAACGCGGCGCAGGCGATCGCCGGGGTGCAGGTGGCGCTGGCGGCGAACTCACCGTTCCTGTTCGGCAAGGAGCTGTGGCACGAGACCCGCATCCCGCTGTTCGAGCAGGCGACCGACACGCGTCCGGAGGAGATCAAGGTGCAGGGGGTGCGGCCCCGGGTGTGGTTCGGGGAGCGCTGGATCAACAGTGTCTTCGACCTGTTCGAGGAGAATCTGCGCTACTTCCCGGCCCTCCTCCCGCTGTGCGACGAGCAGGACCCGGGGCAGACACTGGACCGCGGTGACGTCCCCGAGCTGGGTGAACTCACCCTGCACAACGGGACCATCTACCGCTGGAACCGGCCGGTCTACGCCGTCTCCCACGACCTGCCGCACATCCGGGTGGAGAACCGGGTGCTGCCCGCGGGGCCGACCGTCGCCGACACCCTCGCCAACGGCGCCTTCTACTACGGGCTCACGCGCGCCCTGGTGGAGGAGGACCGGCCGGTGTGGTCGCGGATGTCCTTCGCCGCCGCCGAGGACAATCTGCACACCGCCGCCCGCAACGGCATCGAGGCGTTGCTGTACTGGCCCGGGATGGGCGAGGTACCGGTGCCGGAGCTGGTGCTGCGGCGGCTGCTGCCACTCGCGCACCGCGGTCTGGAGCACTCCGGCATGGACGACGCGTGGCGGGAGCCGCTGCTCGGGATCATCGAGCAGCGGTGTGTGACGGCACGCAACGGGGCGGTGTGGCAAAAGGAGATGTTCCACCACATCGACGCCCGCACGCGCGCCGGCCGGCACGAGGCGCTGCGGCGGATGACGCAGCTGTACATCGACTACATGCACCTCAACGCCCCGGTACACACCTGGCCGGTCGACTGAGACGGCGCGGTCGTCCCCCACCGCCCGGCCGGCCCGGTCCGGTAGTCCTGCTTTTCGCTGACTCGGCCTCGGTGGAGCCGGGTTCGGCCGGCTTGGGCGGGATGCCGGTGGCGTCGAAGGTGTGGCCCGGACACTCCTCGTTCGTGGGCCGGACGGCCGCGGGGGGCGGTGGGGACGGCCGTGGTGAGGAGGGGGCCGTGCGCCGCTAGGCCTTCGCGTCGGCGGGTCGTTCCCGGTCCGTCCAGGGCGGGGCACCGGTGCAGGGGCCGGCGTCGGGCAGGTGGAGCTTCGCCCACTCGGCCAGTTCCTTGAGCGCGGGCTCCAACGCGGCACCGGCCGCGGTGAGCCGGTAGGCGACCCGCAGCGGAGGGCCCTCGTCGACCTCGCGCAGGACGAGCCCGGCGGCGCCGAGCTCCGCGAGCCGGTCGGACAGCATGCGCTCACTGATTCCGGGGACGGCCCGTCGCAGGTCGGCGAAGTGCGCCGGCTGCTCCACCAGGACGGCCACGATCGGGCCGCTCCAGCGCTTTCCGAGCAGCTGGAAGACGCGGGTGATGCCGTCGTCCACCCGTTTGCACGCCGCACTGTCGTGATTCCGCTCCGCCGCCATGTGATCAGGGTACTACCTTGAGGTAGGGGGGTGAAAAAAAGTAAGTCCCTATGCTAGACATAGTCGAGTACGAAACTTCAGCACCCCAAGCCGTCCGTATCGGCGTGGGGCTGCCCTCTTCCGTTCTCCTGGAGACACCCATGGCCACCTTGCTGCACATCGATTCCTCCGTGTTCCCGGCCGAGGCGTCCGCCTCGCGCGCCGTGGCAGCGGCCTTCCGTTCGCACTGGCAGGAGCAGCACCCGCACGGGACGGTCGTCCACCACGACCTCGCGGAACGGCCCGTCCCGCACATCACCGCGGCCGCGCACACCGCGGGCTTCGCCGACCCCGCCTCCCACACGCCCGAGCAGGCGGCCGCCTTCGCCGAGCGCATCCGGCTGATCGAGGAGCTGGAGCAGGCCGACGCGGTGCTGATCGGCGCCCCCATGCACAACTTCTCGATCCCCTCGACCCTCAAGGCCTGGATGGACAACGTGATCCTCATGGGCCGTACCGCCGGCGACGCCCCGTCCGCCAAGGGCACCCCGCTGACCGTCGTCGCCAGCCGGGGCGGTTCCTACGGGCCGGGCACCCCGCGAGAGCCGTACGAGTACGTGCAGAACTACCTCTCGGCCGTCTTCGGCGACATGCTCGGCATGAAGGTGGACTTCATCGTCCCGGAGTTGACCATGGCCCCGCACAACCCGGCGATGACCGAACTGGTCCCGCTGTACGAGGCCTCCCGCGACCGCGCCTTCGAGGAGGCCGCCGCACAGGCCAAGCGACTCGCCGCCTGAGGCCATGCCGGTCCCGGTTTCCGCAGCACGGGCGGAAACCGGGCCGCGGTGCGGTGTCGTCCGACGTCGGTGACTGTCTACGATGCCCGGCAAGGACACGAGGACCAGCGGGCGGGACGGCGGGACAGCCGGAGACAGAAGGGCGGGGGACGCATGACCACGCGGCGCGTGACCTCAGGAGATGCGACCTCGGGACACCCGACCTCGGAGCGCGTGACCGCGACCGACGCGGCGCGTCCGGCGAGCACGCTGCGCGCCGCCTACGAGGCCGCCTCGGCGGTCGTCCGCGACCTGGGCGACGAGGAGTCGTGGCTGCCGACGGGATGCACCGGCTGGGCGATCCGCGATCTCGTCTTCCACTGCCTCATGGACGCCCAGCGCGGCCTGGTGGCCCTGCACACGCCCGCCGACCGGCCCGTGGACCGGGACGCGGTGACGTACTGGCGAGACTGGCGGCCCGACACCAGCGGCGCGGCGAACGGCCGGCGCTGGGCGCGGGTCAGCGCCAGCATGTTCCTCGACTTCGGCCAGCTGCGGGAGCTGTATCTGGAGACGACGGCGGCGGCCGTGCGCGCGGCGCACGCGGCCGACCCCGCGCGCCGGGTGGCCACGCAGGGGCATGTGCTGACCGCCGGTGACCTGATCACCACCCTCGCGGTGGAGGCCACCGTCCACCATCTCGATCTGACCGTCGCGCTGCCGCTCGCCCCCGGGCCCTCGCCCGAGGGACTGACGGCGCTGCGCGCGACCCTGGACGGGCTGCTCGGCACGCCCGCCCCACCGCAGTGGAGCGACACGCACTACGCGCGCGTGGGCACCGGGCGGGCCGCGCTCACCGAGGCCGAGCGCGCTGCCCTCGGCGCGGCGGCGGAGCGTTTCCCGCTGTTCGGGTGAGGGGCCGCCGACGTCCCGGCCGCACACCCGATACGGCGACACACACGCACGTCACCTGCGCGGTGCGGGGCGTGCCGGACGGGTTGATGGAAACCTGCGCCCCATGAACAACCCACCCAGCATCAACAATTACGTCGACCGTGTCACGGCGGGTCCCGGTGGCGCGCTGACCGACGAGGTCGGCGTCATCACCGGCGATCTGATCGTCGCCACCATCCTCCAGTCCGACGGCCACAGTGTGCGGGTCGCCATCCAGCGGTCCGGCGACGACACCTGGTACACCCTGTCCGGCGGCCCCGCCCCGGTACCGGAGGGCCAACTCGCGGCCTACCACCGGGATCTGCTGGGCCGTATCCGACGGGGTGGCGGAACGCGCGCCACCTGAGGGACCGCCGGACGGAGCGAAGGCGGCCGGTGGAGCCCCCGGGCGCGTGAGAAGCGCGCCCGCGGGTAACCGGCGATGTCATGAACGCGTTGAGGAAGCGGTCGCCTGAACCGCCGCACGGACAGGACGGCGGGCCGCCGTCCATCGCCGTCACCATCGCCACAGCCGTCGCCGTCGGACCGAGGAGGTAGGCGTGCTCTTCCTGGTCGTCGCTCTGCTCCTGCTGGGCATCATCCTGGGCTCGGCAGCCTATCTTCCCTGGCCCGTCACGCTGGTGGTCGGTGCTGTCATCGTCGCCTGGCTCGTCGTCTTCGCCGGACGCGAGCGGCGCCGCCGCGACCGGACGAGGAGGGCCTGACGATGCGGCTGACCGCGCCACCCTCCGCCCGGACGGGCCGACGGGACACCGAAGGCATGGCGGTGGCCTCCTTCGTCCTCGGACTCGTCGGACTGCTCGTCCTGAACCTGGTCCTCGGCCCCATGGCCATCGTGCTGGCCGTCATCGCCCTGCGCCGCGACACACCACGTCGGTTCCGCGCGCTGCTCGGATTGGGGCTGGGCATCGCCGACCTGGTCGTGTTCGCCGTCCTGGCGTCCGCCCACGGGGTGACTTCCTGGTCGGTCTGGGGCGGCTGAGCCGCCCGGGCCGCTACGCCATGCGGGGCGTGCCGCGTTTCGGTGCGCCCCCGCTGGGGAGTCGGTGCGCGTGGTCCCGTACCGAACGGAACAGCGCGTAGCGCCGCCGTCACGCCTGGGCGGACCGGACCCCGCCCGGGCGCGCTTCGACGGCTGGATCGCCGGGTTCGGTACCACGTCCGGTACCCGGGTGGTCCTCGGCCACTGGCCGCGCTCGCCCTTCGGCCCGTTCAGCGACGTGATGCTGGAGCGGGAGGACGGCCACCGTCTGCTGCTGGCTCCCACCCGGCAGACAGCGGACTTCATCGCCGGCACCTACGCCTTCGACGAGGTACGGGTGGTGCCGGTAGGGGTCCGCGTCACCGGTGACCGCTGGACGGTCACCGCCGGTTCGCTGCTCGACCTGCGCTTCACGGTCGGCCGCCGGAGCGTGCCGGGTCTCCTGCTCGGCGCGGTACCCGGGGCACTGGCCGCGCGGCCCGGCTGGACGGTGGTGACCGACCCCGTCGCCCGTCTGCTGCTCGGCGTGCGCACCCGGGGCAGCGCCGGCGGCGGTCGACGCGAGTGGTACGGCGCGCGCGACGTGCACCGGGTCATCGCGGCGGGCGCCGTCCACGAGGGCCGCGACCTCGGCTCCCTCACCCCGGTCGAGCCCGCCGTACGTTTCGGTTTCGGCTCGACCCCCCGCACACCCGGTCTGGTACGCGTCACGACGACGGTGGGTCCGCCCCGCGTGGCGCGAGGCCGCCGGGCGCCCGCGGCACATTTTCACGGGAGGCCCGTCATGACGGACACGAGGCTGCTCGGCATCTACCTCAACGACCACCTCGCCGGCGCCACCGCGGGCACGCGGAGGGCCTGCCGTCTGGCGCGTGCCACCCGCGATCCGGCGCTGCGCCGGGCCCTCGGTCCCGTCGCCGCCGAGATCCGCGAGGACCGCGGCGCGCTGCTGGGCATCATGCGGGACCTGGACGTTCCGGTGCGCCGCTCCAAGGTGTGGGCCGGCTGGACGGTCGAGAAGGTGGCCCGGCTCAAGAGCAACGGCCGTATCGTGCGGCGCTCCCCGCTCAGCACCGTGCTGGAACTGGAGGCGCTCCGGCTGGGGGTGGCGGGCAAGGCGGCCGGATGGACCGTCCTGCGCCGGCTCGCCTCGACCGACGCCCGCCTCGACGCCGCGCGGCTCGACTCGCTTCTCGACCGGGCCGGCCGCCAGCAGGACGTCCTGGAGGAGTGGCGCGTGCGCACGGCGGACACCACCCTGCGCACGACCGGACGCGCCACCACGTGACCCCCTGACCAACGGTCGACGCCGGCCGCCGGCCCCCTGACCGGGCCGGGGCGCCGCGACGTCGACCATGTCGTGACGCGCCGTCAACCACACGCTCTGCGCGAGCGGTTGACGCGCCTACTTTCCCATGAACATGCAAAGGGCGGCCTCCGCCCCTTGACCCGGATATGGTCCAGACCAATCATGGCCTAGACCAATAGCCCCGGCCGGGCTGCACAGCGCGACAACCCCCGCTCTCTCGCCTGTCGTTCGCTATCCGGGAGTACCCGATGACACGTCCGAGATCCGTACGCGCCCTGCTCACCGGCGTGGCCACCCTGGCCGCGTCCGCGGAGCTCGCCCTGGGGTTCGGAGGCACCGCACACGCCGCGACCCCGCTCCCCGCGCACGTCTTCGCGCCCTACTTCGAGGCCTACAACGGCGACAGTCCCGCCACGCTCGCCCAGGCCTCCGGCGCCAAGTACCTGACGATGGCCTTCCTGCAGGCCGAGAAGAAGGGCTCGTGCACCCCGTACTGGAACGGCGACACGAGCACCCCGGTGGACAGCTCGGTCTTCGGCGCCGACTTCACCACCATCCGCTCCCGCGGCGGTGACGTGATCCCCTCCCTCGGCGGGTACGCCGCCGACAACGGCGGCACCGAGATCGCCGACAGCTGCACGAACGTGGACTCCATCGCCGCCGCCTACGAGAAGATCATCACCACCTACGACGTCTCACGGCTCGACATGGACGTGGAGGACAACTCCCTCACCGACACCGCGGGCGTCAACCGCCGCAACCAGGCCATCAAGAAGGTGCAGGACTGGGCCGCCGCCAACGGGCGCTCGGTACAGTTCTCGTACACCCTGCCGACCACGACGACGGGGCTCGCCGACAGCGGACTCGCGGTGCTGCGCAGCGCCAAGAGCGCGGGCGCCAAGGTCGACGTCGTCAACCTCATGACGTTCGACTACTACGACGGCGCCACCCACCACATGGCCACCGACACCCAGACGGCCGCGAGCGGACTGCACGACCAACTGGCCCAGCTGTACCCGAACCTGTCGGACACTCAGCTGTGGAGCATGGTCGGCGTCACCGAGATGCCCGGCGTGGACGACTACGGTCCGGCGGAGACCTTCACCACCGCCGACGCCACGGCCGTGTACGACTGGGCGGTCGCCAAGGGCATCAACACGCTGTCCTTCTGGGCGCTCCAGCGCGACAACGGCGGCTGCCCCGGCTCCGGAGCCTCCGACACCTGCTCCGGCATCGCCCAGGACACCTGGTACTTCACACACACCTTCGCGCCCTTCACCGGGGGTACGACGACACCCCCGGCCAACGACTTCTCCGTCTCCCTCTCCCCCGCCACCGCCTCGGTCGATCCCGGTGGCTCGGCCACGGCGACCGTGAAGACGTCGGTGACCTCGGGCAGTGCCCAGACCGTCGCCCTCGCGGTGAGCGGCGCGCCGAGCGGGGTGTCCGCCGCCCTGAACCCGGGCTCGGTCACGGCGGGCGGCACCGCCACCCTGACGGTGAAGACCGCGGCCTCCACGGCACCGGGCACCTACCCCCTGACCGTCACCGGCACGGCGGGTTCGACCAGGCACAGCTCCACGTTCAACCTCACCGTGGGCGGCTCGGGCGGAACCGCCACGCTGGCCAACGGTGACTTCGAGACCGGCTCGCTCACCCCGTGGACCTGCGACAACGGCGCGGCGGTCGTCGCCTCGCCGGTGCATGGCGGCAGCCACGCGCTGAAGACCACCCCGTCGGCCTCGGGGACCGGCCAGTGCGCCCAGACCCTCACCCTGAAGCCCAACACCGCGTACACCCTGAGCGGCTGGGTGCAGGGCCCGTACGCCTACCTCGGCGTCAGCGGCGGCGCGACCGCGAGCGCCTGGACCCCGAACGCCTCGTGGTCGAAGCTGACGGTGCCGTTCACCACGGGCGCCTCCGGCACGGTCTCCGTGTACGTCCACGGCTGGTACGGGCAGGGGGCCGTGTACGCGGACGACCTGGCCGTCTCCTGATCCACCCCGGCCGCCGGACCCGCCCGGGTCTCACCGGGTGGGGCCGGCCGCGCTGATCCGCCCGAGCGTGGATTCGGGGTCGTACTCCTGGGCCACGTCGCCCAGGGCGACGATCCCGACCACGCGTCCGTCCTCGACGACCGGCAGCCGGCGCAGCGCCTTGCCCCGCATCAGCTGCAGGGCGCGGTCGACGTCGTCGTCCGGGGCCACGGTGACCAGCTGGCCGCTGCACGCCTCGGCCACCGTCCGCCCGGTGACATCCCCGCCCTGGGCGAGGATGCGCACGGTCAGGTCCCGATCGGTGACCAGCCCGCGCAGCCGGTCCCCGGCGCACACCAGCACCGCCCCGATGTCCTCGTCGCGCATCCGCGCCGCGACCTCGCAGACCGGGGTCTGCGGCGCCACCGCGACCGGGTTGCACGTCATGATCTCTCGGACCGCCTGCGCCATGCATTCCTCCAGGTCCCTCACCCGAACGGCCTCGTCGGGCGGATACCCCGGATCCGGCCCCACAGCACGTCCGGGCGCCGATGATCCCCGCACTCCCCACCACACCCGGCGCGCGGGCGCCGCCTTTCGTAGGCTGAAGGGGCCCGGACCTCCCGCCGGGAGGTCTGCCCGCAGGCAGGAGACGGTCGTGATCGAACTGGCCGCGGTGTTCGCCGTCGCGGGAGCCGCGAGCAATGCCGTGGGCACCGCGTTCCAGCGCAAGGCGGCCTCCGCCAGCAGCCGCGGTGGGATCCGGTTGATCGCGGAGCTGGTGCACCGGCCCTACTGGGTCATCGGCATGGCCGGCGTGATCTGCGCCGCGCTGTTCCAGAGCCTGGCCCTGGTCAACGGTCCGCTCGCACTGGTCCAGCCGCTGTTCATCCTGGAGCTGCCCTTCGCGCTGCTCGTCGCCGCCCCGCTGATGCACCGGCGGCTGCCCCGCTCCGGCTGGTGGGGGGTCGGGGGCTGTGTGGCGGGGCTCGCCGTGCTGCTCATCGCGGCCGCCCCGCACGGCGCGTCCGACCAGGCCCCCCTCGCCAGGTGGATCCCGGCCCTGTGCCTGAGTGTCGGCGCCATGGCCGTGGCGGTGCTGCTGGCCCGGCGGGGGCAGGCACCGGCCCGGCGTGCCGCGTTGCTGGCGGCCGCCTCCGCGACGGGCAACGCGCTGACCGCCGCGCTGCTGAAGTCGGCCAGCGGCACCTTCGCCGACCACGGCTTCACCGCGTTCCTGCGGTCCTGGCAGACGTACGGCTTCGCGCTCGCCGGAGTCGTCTCGGTGCTCCTGCTGGAGAACGCGCTGCAGGCGGGCCCCCTGGCCGCGGCGCAGCCCGCACTGACCATCGGTGACGCCGTCGTGAGCCTGACCCTGGGCATCACCCTGTTCGGCGAACGCGTCCGCACCGGGTGGTGGCTGGTGCCGGAGATATGCGGGGCGCTGCTGATCACCGTGGGCGTACTGGTCCTCAGCCGCGCGGTGCAACGCATCGTCGTCCTGCCGGTCCCGGCCGAGGAGCAACGACAGGCGACATGACCTTTCCGCCCGCCACGCCGTGGCAAATAGGTCGGTTTGTACGCTTATCCGCTCTATGGTTCGCGGCAGGGAGGCCGCCGCTCGGGGTGCACAGCGTGTCCCGGCAGGGCGCGGGTCGGGATGGCGATGCAGGAGATCAGCCGGCGTGGCATGGGACGTCTGGGCCTCGGCGTCGGGCTCGGCGCGGCCGCCCTCGCGTTCAACAGATGCGGGGGACAGGACGGCTCCCCGGGCGGCGCCGGCGGCCCCGGCGGGGTGGCGCGGCCGATCGGTGACGGCTCGACGGCGTACACCGGACGGCAGCCGCGCCAGCCGGAGCCGCCCACGGCCCTGGAACCCGGCGAGACACCGCCGCAGTTCGTGGTGTTCTCCTGGGACGGTGCCGGCGAGGTCGGCACCGGCCTGTTCGCGCGTTTCCTGGAACTGGCCCGCGCGCACGACGCGCACATGACGTTCTTCCTGTCCGGGCTCTATCTGCTGCCGGAGGCGAAGAAGCGGCTGTACCGGCCCCCGAACAACCCCGTCGGCGCGTCCGAGATCGGCTATCTGACCGACGCGCACCTCAAGGACACGCTCACGTACGTGCGCCAGGCCTGGCTCGACGGCCACGAGATCGGCACACACTTCAACGGCCACTTCTGCGACGGCCCGGGATCGGTGGCCGACTGGACCCCGGCCCAGTGGCGCTCGGAGATCGAACAGGCCCGTACCTTCGTCAAGTCCTGGCGCACGAACACCGGTTGGCACCACGAGCCGCCGCTGCCCTTCGACTACGACAGAGAGCTGGTCGGCGGCCGTACCCCCTGTCTGCTCGGCCAGGAGAACCTGCTCCCGGCCGCCCGCGAACTGGGCTGGCGCTACGACGCCTCGTCCCCCGGCGGGGTGCAGCGCTGGCCGAGGAGACTGCGGGGCGTATGGGACCTGCCCCTGCAGAGTATCCCCTTCCCCGGGCACGACTTCGAGGTGCTCTCCATGGACTACAACATCCTGGCGAACCAGTCGAGGAACTCCACCAGGGCGCCCTCGTACAACTACGGCTACTGGCGTGCCCAGGCGACACAGGCGTACCTCGCCGGGTTCGACCGGGCCTACGAGTCCAACCGCGCACCGCTGTTCATCGGCAACCACTTCGAGGAGTGGAACGGCGGCATCTACATGGACGCGACCGAGGAGGCCCTCCGGCAGTTCGCGGGCCGGCGGGACGTACGCCTGGTGTCCTTCCGGCAGTTCGTCGACTGGCTCGACGCGCAGGACCCGGACGTCCTCGCGAGGCTGCGCTCCTTGCGGGTCGGTGAGAGGCCGGAGGGCGGCTGGGACACCTTTCTGCGCGCCTCCTGAAGGGCCATGGTGGCCACTCGTCCCCCGGGGCGGCCCCGGGAGACGGGTGGTCGTCGGATCGCTTACCGCTTGTGGCCGTTTCCATGACCGTTCGGATGCAGGACCACCTTGGTCCAGCCGTCGTCGCGGGCGTCGAAATGCTCGTAGGCGGTGGGGGCCTCGTCCAGGCCGAGTTCGTGGGAGACGATGTAGCTCGGCTTCGCCTTCCCCCCGGCGATCAGGTCGCGCAGCGCCCGGTTGTACCTCTTGACCGGCGCCTGCCCGGTGCCCATGTGCTGGCCCTTGAACCACATCATGCCGAAGTCGATCGGGACCTTGCCGTGCGCCTCCAGATCCCCCTGGGCCTCGGCGCCGCCGGGGTCCTCGGGGAGGAACACGCCCACCACGCCGATGTCGCCCGTGAACCTGACCGTGTCGATCAGTCCGTTGAGCGTGAGGCTGGCGTCCTCGTGTCCCTGGGGGTCGTGTGCCTGGTAGCCGACGCACTCACAGCCGTTGTCGGCGCCCAGGCCGAGGGTGGCCTCCTTGACGACCTCCGCCGGCTTCTGGTCGGCGGTGTTGATCGGGATGGCCCCGATCTCCTCCGCCTTGCGCAGCCGGTCGGGGTGGTGGTCGGCCACCCAGACGCGCCCGGCACCCTTGAGGAGGGCGGAGTAGGCCGCCATCTGTCCGACGGGACCGGCCCCGAAGACGATCGTCTGGTCGCCCGGCTTGACGTGGGCCATCTCGGTGGCGTGATAGCCGGTGGGGAAGATGTCGGCGAGCATCACATAGTCGGTCTGCCGCTCGGCGGCGTCCTCACCCAGACGCAGCGCGTTGAAGTCGCCGTAGGGCACACGCAGCAGTTCCGCCTGGCCGCCCTGGTAGGGGCCCATGTCGGCGAATCCGTAGGCGGCTCCGGCGAGGGCCGGCTCCGGCTGCATGGTCAGACAGTAGTTGGTCAGACCCCGCTCGCACTGCTTGCAGAAGCCGCAGGCGATGTTGAAGGGCAGGACCACGTACTCGCCGACCTGGACCTTGCGCACGGCCGAACCGACCTCGACCACCTGGCCCATGTTCTCGTGTCCCAGGGTGCGGCCGGACTCGAACGAGGTGCGGCCCTCGTACATGTGCAGGTCCGAACCGCAGATGTTGGTGGTCGT
Source organism: Streptomyces sp. NPDC051452 (assembly GCF_044454765.1). NCBI lineage: Bacteria > Bacillati > Actinomycetota > Actinomycetes > Kitasatosporales > Streptomycetaceae > Streptomyces > Streptomyces sp. NPDC051452. The sequence goes on along the minus strand of NZ_JBITEB010000001.1, from coordinate 679,466 downwards.
GATCTTGACGATGATGTCGCAGGGGTGTTCGATCTTCGCGTCCGGTACGTCCTTCACCTCGACCGTTCGCGGACCTTCGTATACCGCTGCCTTCATGATGTCTTCCTTTGATGCCCCGGCATGACCGCGAGCCGGCGGTGCTGGAGACGGCGCGAAGAAGGCCTGACTCCCGGGGTTGGTACGGGGTCCCTGGCTCCGGCATGCCTGAGTGGGCCGCTCTCCCGGTTTGGGCGGAACGGTGGTGCCGCCGCCGGGCCGCCCGGCGGAGATTCCCGGCGCTCCGGTGACGTGCCGACCGGGTCCCCGTCGGCTCCCGGCGCGAAACGACCGGGCACGGATCGGCCGTCGGAATTTTCGGACCCGGACGACCACCGGCCGGCGACGAGTCCGGGACTCAGGTCCCCGGCCCTTCACCGTCGTCATCCTGGAGCATGCGGCGACGTTCCTGTTCGCGCTTGGCATAGGCGGCCGCCCGGATCGCCTCGTCACTCTCCAGGCCCGATCCCAGCGCGCCACCCACCGTGGCGACCGAGGCGACGAACCATGACAACGTCCAGTATTCCGAGGGTTGCAGCGGACTTCGTGTCATGGCGGCGAACACTCGGTCGTTGAGGATGAACAGCGCCCACACCAGGTTGATGACCAGCAGACCGACGTAGCAGACGAGCACCCCGATACCCACGGTCACGACCGTCGAGGCGTTGTAGAGCCGCGTCGTCAGCCGCGCCTCCCGCGAGGCCTCCGCCGATCGATGCCAGAGCTGCGCGTCCACGATCAGCCAGCCGATCATGAGCCCGACCGATCCGACCGTGGCGATCACGAGGCGTGGCACGCTCAGGGACTCGGCCAGGGTCCAGATGGTGGAGTTGACGGTGGCGACCGCCCCCGTGGCGAGTGCCGCCGCCAGGGCTTTCGACAGACCCGGCACCAGGCGCCACGGCCGGTTGGCGCGGACCATGCCGGCGAGCACCCTCAGGTAGCCGCGCGGCCCGCTGACGACGTACCGGAGGTCTACGAACTCCTCCTCACCGACCGGGCTCGGGTGGATAGGCGCGAAACGGCTGACGAAGGGCCCCAGGAGCGGCTGGTTCTCCGCGGAGCCCTCGGCCCCGGAGTCCCGCGGACCCGCCAGGCCGAGCACGGCCTCCTCCACCGCCCGCCGGGCCCTCGTCTGCAGACGCAAGCCCCCCAGCGAAGGAAGAGCCAGCAGCGCCAGGCCGTGTTCGCGGCTCAGATCCACGACGAGCTTGTGCCCGTGCGAATGCAGGGGAAGGTCGGTGAGGGCCACCACGATGTCCCAGTCCTCTGCTCTGGCGCGGTCCTTGATCCGGCGCATCAGGGTGGCGGGGTCCTCGGTCCTCGCGGTGAAGGGCTCGCTGAACACCTGTACGTCGAATCGTCGCCCCTGGCCCCACTTGTCGGCGAGGCGGTCGGGAAGTATCCGGGCCATGCGCTTGGCGATCTCCGTGGGCGCGTCCGGATCCGCCAGGAGAGCTACGACCGTAACGCCCTCAGGCGACACCCGCATGACTGGACCCTTCTCCGGCTGCCCCACGATCGCAAGTCCCCACAGGATGCCCCCCGAGGCGGCGTCGACGCCGTGTGACACGCTGGCCCCGCCGGCGGGTACGGGCGGTACGAAACGGCCTGCGCTCACGCGTCCGGTCTCACGCGATCGCGACGGCCCCGGGACAGGAACTAGCATCGGGACAGGTGCGGGACACAGGGCGCCACGGGGGGCTGTCCCCCGGTCGGCCACCGGTAGGAGGACCGCGATGGCGACGCTGCTCTCCGTCAACGTCGGACCGCCCAAGGACGTCTCCTGGCAGGGGCGGACCGTCCACACCGGAGCCTGGAAGTCCCCGGTGGACGGCCCCCGGCTGGTGCGACGGCTGAACGTCGAGGGAGACGGGCAGGGAGACCTCGCCGGGCACGGCGGCGAGATACGCGCCGTCCTCGTCTACCAGGCGCAGTCCTACCTGTACTGGCGAGAGCACCTCGGTCGCGACGACCTGAGCTTCGGGATGTTCGGGGAGAACTTCACCGTCGACGGGCTGCCGGACGACGAGGTGTGCATCGGGGACCGCTACCGCATCGGCGAGGCAGAGTTCGAGGTCACGCAGCCACGGGTCACCTGTTACCGCGTCGGCATGCGGCTCGGGGAACCCGCGATGGCCTCCCTGCTGGTCGCCCACCACCGTACGGGCTTCTACCTACGGGTGATCACCGAGGGGCGGGTCCGGGCCGGCGACGAGATCACCCTCACCCGAAGAGGCCCCGAGGCGCTCAGCGTCGCCGACACCGACGCCCTGCTCTACCTCCCCGACCGCGACCCGGCCAAGCTGCGCAAGGCCCTCGCCGTGCCGGCCCTCAGCCCCGGATGGCAGCAGTCCTTCCGCGAACTCGCCGCCGAGCGGCCGGACCGTCGGGACGTGGGGTCGCCAGGGGAACGCGCCGGCCCGACAGGCTCCGCGACGGCGGCGGGATGGCCGGGCTTCAAGCGGATGCGCCTGTCCCGCATCGTGCGGGAGACCCCCACCGTCTCCTCCCTCTACTTCGACAGCACCGACGGCACGCCCCTGCCCGTGGCCCGGGCCGGCCAGTACCTCACCCTGCGCCTCGCCGTCGGCGACAGCGCCCCCGCGGTGCGCAGCTACTCACTGTCGTCGGCGCCCGGATCCGGCTACCGGATCAGCGTCAAGCACGAGGCCCACGGGAGGGTCAGCGGCTTCATCCACGGCAGGCTCCATCCCGGGGATCTCGTGGAGGTCGCCAGTCCCCGCGGCACGTTCGTGCTGGAGGAGAGCACGCGTCCGGTGGTCCTCGTCTCGGCGGGGATCGGCGCCACACCCGTACTCGCCATGCTGCACCAGCTCGCCGCCGCCCGGGACCCGCGCCCCGTCTGGTGGATCCACGTCGCCCGCGACCGCGCCCGGCACATCTTCGCGGACGAGGCCCACGCGCTCCTGGACCGGCTCCCCGACGCCCACGAGCACATCTACTACACGGCCGCCGACGCCGGCCCGGCATCCGGCGAGCGCCGGCCCACCCGGGGCCGGCCGACCGCCGCGTCTCTCGCCGCGCTGGGCCTTCCCACCGACGCCGACGCCTACCTCTGCGGACCGACCGCCTTCATGGACGACATCGCCGGCCACCTGCGCGAACACGGCCTGCCCGCCGAGCGGATCCACACGGAACAGTTCAGCTCCCTGTCCGCCGTCAACCCCGGCGTGACAGCCACCGCCGCCGTCCGGCCGCACCCGCCCCCCGGCCCGCCGGACACCGGTCCCCTGGTCACCTTCGTCCGCAGCGGCGTCACCACCCCCTGGTCGACCGCGCGGGGCTCGCTCCTCGAACTCGCCGAGGCCTGCGACATCCCCACCCGGTGGTCGTGCCGCACCGGGGTCTGTCACACCTGCGTCACCGCCCTGCTCTCCGGCGACGTCACCTACACCACCCCACCCCTCGAACTCCCCGAGCCCGGGACCGCCCTCGTCTGCTGCAGCGAGCCCGCCGGGGAAGTGATCCTCGACCTGTGACCTCACCGTCGTCGGCGCCGAGACGGACCCGGTGGACCGGCCCGCGGAGTCAGGTGACCGGGCCCGTAGGGGGTGGTGTGGGGTCGTAGGCGGTGGCCCGCAGGATGTCCCGTAGGCGGTGGGCGGCGGTGAGCAGATCCCGGTGGGTGGTGTAGAGGGCGTTCACGCCGAAGCGGAGCAGGTCCGGAGCGCGCATGTCGATGATGACGCCGCGCTGGGCCAGTGCCCGGGTCAGGCCGTGTGCGTGCGGGTGGCGCAGGGCGACATGGCTGCCACGGCGTGCCGGGTCGAAGGGGGTGACCGCCTCGACGCCGAGAGGGGCGAGGAGTTCGCTCGCGCAGTCGAGGAAGAAGGCCGTCAGCGAGAGGCTCTTGGCGCGGACGCGGGCGAGGTCGACGCCGTCGAACGCGGTGAGTGCCGCTTCCAGGGCGAGCAGCGACAGGATGGGCGGAGTGCCGATGCGGGCGCGGGCGATGCCGGGCGCCGGCGTGTATTCCCGGTCCATGCCGAAGGGGTTCGCGTGACCGTTCCAGCCGGTCAACGGGGTTTCCAGACGAGCGTGGTGGCGGTCGGCGGCGTAGAGGTAGGCGGGGGCGCCGGGTCCTCCGTTGAGGAACTTGTAGCCGCAGCCGACGGCGAAGTCCACGTCGAGGGCGTCGAGGTGCAGGGGCATGGCGCCGGCCGCGTGGCAGAGGTCCCACACGGCGAGCGCGCCGGCGCGGTGCGTGGCCTCGGTCAGCGCGGCCATGTCGTACAGCTCGCCGGTGCGGAAGTCGACCGGCGAGTAGCTGACGGCGACGACCCATTCACCCTCCGTGGCGAGGAACTCCTCCAGACCGGGCGGGGGGATCCGCCGCACCTCGAGGTCCTGGCGACGGGCGACGGCCTCGGCCAGGTACCGGTCGGTGGGGAAGTGGCCGGGGTCGGTGACCAGCAGCCGCCGGCCGGGGCGCAGCGCGGTGGCGGCGCTGAGCGCGGTGAACAGCTGCACGCTGGTGGAGTCCCCGGCCACCGTACGGCCCGGCGCCGCCCCGATGAGGCGGCCGATACCGTCGCCCACCCGAAGCGGCGCCTCCCACCAGCCGTTGGCGTTCCAGGATCCGATCAGATCGGTGCCCCACTGCCGCGTCACGACGTCGGCCAGGGCCGCCGGCACGGCGGCGGGCAGCGGGCCCAGTGAGTTGCCGTCGAGGTAGACGACGTCGGCGGGGAGCAGGAACCTCTCGGCGAGGGGCGCCAGTTCGTCGTCCGCGTCGGAGCGTGCGGCCCGCTCGTCGAGCGCGGTGGATGCGGTCGTCACGGCCGGCCGCCCTTCGCGGTGGTGGAGTCGGGCCTGCGGGCGCCGAAGGCGGCAGACATCTCCCACAGGGTGTCGGCGACCGCGCGGGCTCCGGGCGCCTCCGGCTCGATGAGCGTGTAGTGACCGGTCCCGGGCAGCACGACGGTCCTGAGGTCCTCGTGCACGGCGGCATAGTCGGCGAACTGGGTGAGGGGGACCTCCTCGTCGACGGCACCGTGCAGCAACACGGTCGGCACGCCCGTCGTACCCGCCCCGCGCAGCAGGGTGAGCGGGTCGACCGCTCGCATCCGCTCCTCGAACAGGTCCTCGTCACCGCCGAGGAGTTGCAGGGCGGCACCGTCGCTGAGGTCGTCGCGGCGGGTGGCGTCGAGGTCCGTGATCGGCGCCAGCGCCAGCACGCCGGTCGGCAGCGCGCGGGTGTGCCAGCGCGACCCCGGCGGCAGCAGACCGCGGGCCGCGCACCACAGGGCCAGATGGCCGCCGGAGCAGTGTCCCGCCAGGATGTACGGCCGGCCGCCGGTCAGGGTGTCGACGATCCGCGCGACGTCGTCGAACGTCTGCGGGTAGCCCCCGGCCCCGCCGGACCGCCGGAAGCCGGGCAGCAGCACATCGAGGCCCTGCCGGGCGAGGTAGGCGGCGAAGGGGGTCAGATGCATCCGGTCGTAGCGCCAGTATCCGCCGTGCAGCAGGATCACCAGCGGGGCGCCGGGGTCCGCGGCCGGCCAGGCGTCGTAGACCTGGTGGGGGTGGTCACCGTAGCGGCCGTGCACGGGGGCCAGCACCGGCTTCAGACTCAGCACGCGTCGTTCTTCCTCCGCCGCGAAGGCGGAGATGACCCTAGACACCACCGCGCGCCTCCCAGAGTTCGGGGAAGACGGGGCGGGTCGCGCGCTGTTCGAGCCAGGCCAGGCCGGTGGAGCCGGCGCTGCCGCTCTTCGCGCCCATGGCCCGGCGTACGACCATGACGTGGTCGTAGCGCCAGCGCAGGACGAGTTCGGCTACGTCGGTGAGCAGTTCACCGAGGGCGAGCAGCGGGTGGTGCTGCGGTCCGGAGTAGATCCGCCGCCACACCTCGACGACACCGGGGTCCGAGCGGTAGGGGTCGGTCACGTCCCGCTCCCGGACCTCGTCGGGCACCGGCAGACCCTGGCGGTGCAGGAATCCCAACACCTCGTCGTACAGGGACGGTTCACGGTATGTCTCGCTGAGCGCCTCGTGTACGGCGGTGTCGCCGCCGTGCATTCGCAGCATCGAGGCGGACTTGTCGCCGAGCAGGAACTCCATGTGCCGGTACATCGCGGACTGGAACCCTGACGCCTGGCCGAAAGCGGCCCGGAAGCCGTTGAACTGGGCGGGTGTCAGCGAAGCAAGCGGTGCCCAGGCGGCATTGAGGGCGCTCAGGGCGCGTCGGCTGCGCGTCAGGGCGTCCATGGCGGCGTCGAGGTCGTCCTTGGCGAAGGCCGTACTCGCCGTGCGCCACTCGTGGACGATCAGGGTCAGCCACAGCTCCATCACCTGTGTGGTGACGACGAACCCCATCTCGTCGGGGGCCTCGGTGAGGGGATGCTGCAACGTGTTGAGGACGGAGGCGCGCACGTAGGTGTCGTAGGGGCTGGCGCCCGCGAAGGGCCGGGTCAGGGAGTCGTCCGCGGCCGGCCGGCCGGGTGCGGACGTGCTGTCGTTCATGGTCTCTCCTAGGCTTGCCGTCGGCCCGGGCGGTGCCGGGCGGGCGCGGCGTGGAAGGCGTGCCTCACACACCGAGGTGGACGCCGCCGGAGGCGTCGATCCACTGGCCGGTCACCCAGCGGGCCTCCTCGCTCGCCACGAAGGACACGACGTCGGCGATGTCCGCCGGAGCGCCGAGCCGGCCGAACACGGAGGCGTCGGCGTACCTCTGGCGGATCTCCGGCACGGCGAGGGTGGGGTTGATCTCCGTCTCGGTGTACCCGGGGGCGACGCTGTTCACCGTGATGCCCCGGGGCCCCAGCTCCTGCGCGAGGGTCAGGGTCAGGTAGTCCAGGGCGGCCTTGGTCATGGTGTAGGCGATGATCGGGGGGAAGGCGACGCGGGTGGCCACCGAGGAGACGTTCACGATGCGGCCGCCGTCGCGCAACCGGTCCAGGGCGCGTTGGACGATGAAGAAGGGCGCCTTGGTGTTGACGGCGAACGCCCGGTCGTAGTCGGCCTCGGTCACGTCGGCGATCCGGCGCGGGAGGGTGATGCCCGCGTTGTTGACGAGGATGTCCAGGCCGGGTTCGGCGTCCTGGCCGGCCAGGGCCGCGTCGAAGGCCGCCCACAGGGTGTCGGCGTCGTCGGGGACGCCGAGTTCGGCGTGGACGGCGAACGCACGTCCACCGTCGGCCTCGATCTCCTTGACGGTCCGTTCGGCCGCCTCCTGGTCGTGTCCGTAGTGGACGGCCACCAGGGCGCCCTCGCGGGCCAGTCGCCGGCTGATGGCGCGGCCTATGCCCCGGCTGCCGCCGGTGACCAGGGCGGTCCTGCCCTCGTGCCGCAGGGGGGTGGTCATCTCTTCTCCTTCACCTGGAAAGGGGGTTCCGGCCGTGGCCGTGACGGGGATGTGTGCCGTGTCATGCGTCGAAGTCGAGGGTGACCTCGGCGCCGAGCGGAAGGGCACGGCATGTGAGGGTGTAGCCGGCGGCCAGTTCCCCGGCGTCGAGGGCGTATTGGGGACCGGTCGTCACCCGCCCCTCCAGCACCTTGGCCCGGCAGCTGCCGCAGATGCCCTCACGGCAGGCGTAGGGCACGTCGGGGTGGCCGCGCAGCAGCGCGTCGAGGAGCGCGGCGTCCTGGGGCTCGACGGTGGCGACGCGACGCCGGCCGCCGAGCAGCGCGGTGACACGGGTGTGTGCCTGGACGGGTGCGGGGGGCTGTGCCCGCGTGGGCGGCTGTGGGGTGTCGTCGGGGGTGAACAGTTCCGAGCGGACGAGGGCCGGGTCGGCTCCCCATTCCGTCAGCGCCTGCCGGACCGTGGCGACCAGACCGGCCGGGCCGCACAGGGCGAAGGTGGTGCCGGAGCCGGTGCCGGCGTCGAGCGCGGTGAGGAGGCGGGGCAACTTCGCCGCGTCGATCCGCCCGGTCATCGGGCCGTCGTCCCGCTCCTCCCGGGTGAGGACGTACAGGGCGGTGAAGCGGTCGACGAACTCGTCCTTCAGCAGGGCGAGTTCGTCGGAGAGCAGGGCGTCCGCCGAGGTGGGTACCGAGTGGACCAGGGAGACGCGGCAGTCCGGATCCTCGCGCAGCGCGGCCGCGGCCATGGCGGCGAGAGGGGTGATACCGGTGCCGCCCGCGACCAGCACATGGTGCGCTCCCGGGCGCTGCGGCAGGGCGAACGCGCCTGTGGGCGGGGAGAGTTCGAGAACGTCGCCGGTCCTGAGGCTGGTCCTGGCGTAGGCGCCGAAGCCGTCGGGGGCGCCGCGCCCGATGACCAGGCGCAGCGCGGCCGGGTCGTCGGGCGGGGGGCATACCGAGTAGCTGCGGCGCAGTTCGGCGCCCGCGGCGCGGTGCCGGACCACGACGTGCTCGCCGGGCCGGTGGGCGAAGGTGTCCCGCAGGGTGCCGGGCACGTCCAGGGTGACCGCGACGGCGGTCCCGGGCAGGTGGCGGACCTGGGTGACCACGAGCCGGTGCCAGCCGGTGCGCCGACCGACGGCTCGGTCCCGGTTCCGGCTCGTGTCGCGGTCGCGGTCCTGAACCTGGTCGCGGTCGTGATTCTGGTCGCGGTCGTGATTCTGGTCGCGGTCGCGGTCGCGGGAGTCGTCACCGTCTCGGTGGGCGGGAGCGAACGCGTGCCCGGCGTCGGTGGCTACGGTCGCGTCAGGGGCGGTGTCGGCGGGGTTGACGGGGGGATTCACGGGGGGCCTCACAGCGAGGTCAGGTGCGGAAACAGCTCCTGGCAGGCCGTGCACCGCCGCATCGACTGGCAGCGGGAGGGCCCGAAGGCGCTGTGCGGGCGAGTGGCCCGGGAGCCGCAGTGCGGGCAGGGCACCTCGGCCACCTGGAGGAGGACCGGACCGTCCCCCCGCGCCGGGGCGGGCGGGGCGATGCCGTGGGCGGCGAGCTTGTCCCGTCCGGCAGCCGTGATGCGGTCCGTCGTCCACGGCGGCGCGAGCACGTGGCGGACCCTTCCGTCCGGATGGCCGGCGGCCACGAGCACCTCCTCGATCGCCCGGACGATGGCGGGCAGCGCCGGGCAGCCCAGGAAGGTGGGCATGACCTCCACTTCGAGCACGCCGTCGACGCCGGGGGCGACCGAGTGGACGACGCCGAGGTCGCCGAGCCCGATCATCGGCAGCTCCGGATCGGGCAGGGCCTCCACCAGTGCCCGGACCTCCTGGGCCGTGAGTCCGGGACGGTCGGGCGCCGACAGTGCCACGGCGGGCGTGGGGCCGTTCACCAGGTGCCTCCGGGGAACTGTCGGTGCACCGACTGCATTTCGGCGACCAGCGACGCGAACTCCTCGGTGTGCAGGCCCGCCCGGCCGCCCCGGGCCTGCCAGCGCGGCGCGGGCACGGTGAGTCCGGCGCGCGTGACGATCTCACTCGTCCGCCGTTCCCACAGCGGGCGCAGCGGGGCCGGCGAGGGCACGATGCCCGCCGCGCACAGGTGGCGCGACATGTCGTCCTCGTCGAACAGTTCCGCGATGTACGGCCACACCTCGTCCAGGCCGCGCTGCATCCGGCGGCCGCTCTCGGGGGTGCCGAGGCCCAGCCGCTCGGTCCAGGTGTCGGCGTGCAGCCGGTGGAACGCGACCTCGCCGGCCGCCCGTTGACCGAACGCGGCCAGTTCGGGGTCCGCACAGCCACCCAGTGCCTCGTAGTACAGGACGGCGTAGTGGGTGTAGGCGAGCTGCCGTGCGATGGTCGTCGCGAAGTCGCCGTTGGGCAGCTCGGTGAGCAGGGTGTTGGTGAACTCGCGGTCGGTCCGGGCGAAGGCGAAGTCGTCCTCGCCGCGGCCCGTTCCGTCGACTCGCCCGGCGAAGGTGAACAGCGTCCGCGCCTGCCCGACGAGGTCGAGGGCGATGTTGGACAGCGCCAGGTCCTCCTCGATGGTCGGCGCCCGCGTGATCCACTGGCACAGCCGCTGGCCGAGGACCAGGGCGTCGTCGCCGAGACGCACCAGGTGCACGGCGAGGTGGGCGTCGACGCGGGCGTCCGCCGTGCGGGCGGGTGCCGGGTCAGTGGTCGAGGTCACCGTCGGGGCCTTTCTCGGTGAGCGGCGCGAAGTGCTGCGGGTACCGGTAGGGCTTGTGCCGGGCGTTGGCGAAGTACGGGTCGTGTTCGTCCGGGGACGCGGTGTGCACGGCGTCGGAGCGGACCACCCACAGCGACAGCGGGTCGCCGCGGCGCGTGTACAGATCGCGCGCCGTGAGCAGGGCCGTGTCCGGGTCGGAGGCGCGCACCGAGCCGACGTGCTGGTGGGCGAGGCCGCGGCGGGGCCTGAGGAACACCTCCCAGGACGCCGGGGCGCCCTCCCGCTCCTGGTTCATGCGCGCTCCCCCGTCCGGTCGTGCGTGTTCTCCCCCGCGCCCGAGGCGGGCTGGGGAACGCTTCCGCCCCCGGCGACCGCGGGAACGCCTTCGTCCCCGGCGGGCGCGGGAACCCTTCCGTCCCCGGCGGGCGCGGGAACCGAAGTCCTTCCGTCTCCGTCCGGCACGGGAACCCGTCCGTCCCCGTCCGGTGCGGGAACCCCTCCCGGTCCGGTGGCCGACGTCGTATCGGTGTCCCCGGCGGCCAGATGGTCCCCGGACGGCTCCGTGCGGGCGGCGTACGCGGCCGCCGCCTCCCGTACCCAGGCGCCGTCCTCGTGCGCGGCGCTGCGGTGTGCGACGCGCTGCCTGGACCAGTGGGTGTCGTCACCGAGCGCCCGCCGGTAGACGTCCCAGTCGACAGGCGTGAAGTCGTAGTGGCCGCGCTCCTCGTTCCACCGGATCGCGGGGTCCGGCAGGGTCAGGCCGAGGCGTTCGGCCTGCGGGACGCAGCTGTCGACGAAGCGCTGACGCAGTTCGTCGTTGGTGTGCCGCTTGATGCCCCAGGCCATGGCACGCCGGGAGACCGAGGCACCGAGGGCCGCCGTACGCGCGTCGGCGCCGCCCGTCTGCGTGTCGGGCGGCCCGAACATCAGCGCCACGGCCGGCAGCCACCAGCGGTCCACCGCGTCCTGGGCCATCGCCTTCTGCTCCGGCGTCCCTTCGCACAGGGCGCGCATCAGGTCGTAGCCCTGCCGCACATGGAAGGCCTCCTCCTGGCAGACCCGGCGCATCGCCCGGGCGTAGGGACCGTAGGACGTACGGCACAGCGGCGCCTGGTTGATCACGGCGGCGCCGTCGGTCAGCCAGGCGATGGTGCCGGTGTCCGCCCAGGTCAGCGCGGGGTGGTTGAACGTCGCCGAGGCCCGCTGCTGCCCCCGGTGCAGGGCGTCGAGGAGTTCGGCGCGGTCCACCCCCAGCGTCTCCGCGGCGGAGTAGAGGTACAGCCCGTGTCCCGCCTCGTCCTGGACCTTGGCGATGAGCACCGACTTGCGGTGCAGGGAGGGGGCCCGGGTCAGCCAGGCGCCCTCCGGCTGCATACCGATGATCTCGGAGTGGGCGTGCTGCGCGATCTGACGCACCATCATGCGCCGGTAGCCGTCGGGCATCCAGTCTCGCGGTTCGACGGCCTCCCCCGCGGCGATGAGCGCCTCGAACCGGTCGAGCGACTCACCCTGGTCGGCGGCCTCGGTGCCCGCGGACCGCGCGCTCATGCTCCGCCTCCCCGGCCGGTCTCCGCCGCCACAGGGGCGTCCACGTCCCCGACCGGGACCACTCGCCTGGGCACTGACCATCACTCCTTCGGCACTCCTCGGGCTTCGGCGGCCCACGCCGCCCGGTGGGTCGGGCGCGGCCTCCGTCTCGGAAAGAGGCGGTGCGAACGGCCCGCAATCCCCCGGCGGTCGGTCCGGCCGCGTGACAAACGTCACCCGGTGGCGGGGGGATTGCGGCGCGGGAGGAGTTCCTCTTGTTCGGGTGACAGGCGACAGACGCGACCCGCTCGGCAGACGGCCGGCCTCCACTCCGGCCGCCTGCCGCGGTGGAAGGGGAAACCATGAGCACCATCAGGGAGTTGCTGGTCGAACTCACCGGTACGGAGGAGTTCGCCGACAGCGAGCGGGTCGGTGACGACGTCGACCTCGCCGCGAGTGGCATCGACTCCGGAGACCTGGTGCGTCTCGTCCTGCTCGTCGAGCAGCGCGCCGGTGTGGAGATCACCGCCGACGACATGGAGAAGCTGCACTCGATCGCCGACTACGAGCGTTTCGTGGCCGAGCGCTCCGCGGCCGGTGTCGACGGCGGTGCGTGATGTGGCTGACACAGCTGCTGGAACGCAACCGCCAGTGCCGGCCGGACCGCACGGCGCTGGTCGACGAGCAGCGGCGGGTCACCTGGGCGGAGTTCCACGACCGAACGCTCGAACTCGCCCGCGGCCTGGCCGAGCTGGGCATCGAGCGCGGTGACCGCGTCGCCGTCCTGTCCAAGGACCGCATCGAGGTGCTGGAGAGCTACTTCGCGCTCGCCCGGCTCGGTGCGCTGTTCGTCCCGCTGAACCACAGCCTGACGGTGCCCGAGGTGGCCGGCATCGTCGAGCGCGTCGGCGCGGTGGCCGTCTTCGGCGAGTCGGAACTGCTGGACCGGCATCCCGAGTTGCCGGCCTCCGTGCGGATCCGGATGGCGCTCGACAAGCCGGCGTTCGAGGCGCTCGGCACCCTGGCCGCCGACCGGGACCTGCCCACCGTGGCCGACACCGATCCCGTCGCGATCCTGCACACCTCGGCGACCACCGGGCAGGCCAAGGGCGTCACGGTGGACAGCGGTTCCTTCCGTGCCATCGCCCTGGGCTGGCTGGTCATGGCCCGGCCCACCGACGACATCCTCATGGTCAACTGCTGTCCGCTGTACCACGGCAGCATGGTGGTGTCCCTCACCTACATGGCCGCCGGTGCCACCATCGTGCTCATGCCCGGCTTCACCCCGCAGCGGGCGCTCGCCGCGGTGGAGAAGGAGCGCGCGACCCACATGTGGATGGTCCCGCAGATGCTGCGCTTCATGCTGCAGGCCAAGGGCGCCGACCGGACCGACCTGTCGACGCTCCGGGAGATCCTCTACGGCGCGGCCCCCATGCCCCTCGACGTGTACGCCGACGCCGTACGGCGACTGGGCTGCGGCTTCCGGCAGGTCTACGGCATGACGGAGGTCGGCGGCCCGTTCGTCACCCTCGGCCCCGACGAGCATCCCGCCCCCGGGGACGTCACCGCGCGCATCCCCTGCGGACGCGTCGTCCCGGGCATGTCCGCCCGCGCGGCCGACGACAGTGGCACGGAACTGCCGTGCGGCGAGATCGGCGAGATCGTCGTACGGGGGCCGGGCGTCATGCAGGGGTACTGGAACGATCCCGAGGCCACCCGCGAGATCGACCTCGACGGCTGGATCAGGACCGGGGACCTGGGGTTCGTCGACGAGGAGGGCCGCATCCACCTCGTGGACCGCACCAAGGACCTCATCATCCGGGCCGGTCAGAACGTGTACCCCTCGGAGATCGAACGGGCGCTGATGACCCACCCCGCCGTCCGGGACGCGGCGGTCGTCGGCACGCCGGACGAGGACTACGGCGAGGTGCCGCTGGCGTACGTCGTGGCCGAGCCGGACACCCGTGCCGCCGACCTCCTCGGGCATGTCGCGCAGCGGCTCGCACCCTACAAGCGGCCACGGCGGGTGGAGTTCATCGAGCAGGTGCCCCGCAACCCGGCCGGCAAGATCATCAAGAAGTCGCTGCGGGCCTGACGGCGTGCCCCGGACGCCGGAGGCCCCGGCTTCACCCGCCACGGCGGCCGAGCGAGGTCTTCTGGTGGCCTGCCGACTGCGGCTGCTGGGGCCGGAGTTGGCGGCGGCGGGGCTCGGTCCGGGGCTCGCCGTCAGCACCGAGCCGCACCTCGTGCCCGCCGGACCGGCCGAGGCGGCCGCGGCCGCCTCGATGCCGGAGCGCCGTCGGCTGGAGTTCCTCGCCGGCCGGCTCGCCGCGCGCCGTGCGCTGCGCTCGGTGGGGCTGGAGTGCGGGGAGATCCCGCGGGCCGGCCGGCTGCCGTGCTTCCCGCCCGGACGAGCGGCGTCGATCTCGCACAGCGCGGGTGTCGCCGTCGCCGTGGCTCGCGCGCCGGGCCGTGACACCCCGCTCGGCTGCGATCTGGAGCTGCGCCCGCTGCCGGCCGGAGCGGCCCGGCTGGTGCTGCGCGCGGACGAGGAGGAACTCCTGCGCACGGCCGGTTCAGAGGCCGGCCCATGGTCGGTGACGGCCCTGTTCTCCGCGAAGGAGGCCGCGTGGAAGGCACTGCGCGCCAGTCGGCGGCTGCCGGCGGGTTGTGTGCCGCGGAACCTGCGTGACCTGCGGGCGCGGCCGTACGGCGGCGGATTGCGGATCGAGAACCGGGCCGCCGCGGCGCTCGCCGTACACGTCCATGTGACCACGGCGGGTCCCGGCGTCCTCAGCACGGTCCTGGGCTGGTCCACCCCCTGACGGCTCCGTGACGCAAGGGGATCGGTACCCGGGGCCGGCGCATCGGCGTCGGCCCCGAAGCGGCGTCAGGCCGGCGCGTTGACCAGGACCGCCATGTTGCCCGCCGGGTGGCGGTTCTCATGGATGAGCTGGTGCGCCAGACCGATCTCCTCGAAGCCGAACGTCCGCGACAGACAAGGGTCGACCACACCCTGGTCGATCAGCCGGGTCACCTCACGTGCCTCACGGGCGCTCGCCACGTGGGAGCCCTGCAGACGCTTCTGCCGCATCCACAGGAAGCGCAGGTCGACGTCACCGTTGTAGCCGGTGGTGCCGCCGCAGATGACGACCATGCCCCCGTTGTCGCACAGGTACATGGAGGTGGGGATGGTGTCGGCGCCCGAGTGCTCCAGCACGACGCGCGGGCTGCGGCGCTCGCCGAGCACCTCCCAGAAGCGCCGTCCGAAGGCGCGGGCCCCGGCGAGCCAACGGCCCATCGCCTCCTCGTCCGTCGTGTCCGGCATGCGGCCCCAGTGGTCGAACTCCCGTCGGTCGATCCACCCCTTGGCGCCGAGCCGGACGCAGAACTCGCCGCGCTCCTCGTTGGAGACGACCGCGACCGGGATGCCGCCCACGTGCCGGACGAGCTGGATGGCGATGCTGCCGAGGCCACCGGCGCCGCCCCAGATGAGCACGGGGTCGCCCGGCCGGACCGTGTGCGGCTGCCACCCGAACAGCTGGCGGTAGGCGGTGGCCGCCGTCGCCATGTAGCAGGCGGCCTCGGCCCAGGACAGCCGGGCGGGCTTGGGGTGGCACATGTAGTCGTCGACGACCGCGAACTGGGCGAAGGAACCGTAGTTCTCCTCGTATCCCCACACCCGCTGGGTGGCGGAGACGGCCGGGTCGCCGCCGAGGCGGATGTCCTCGGCCGCTTCGTCCCAGCGGCTGGCGAGCACCACGACCTCGTCGCCGAGCCGTACGCCGCGCACGTCCTCGCCGACCGCCCAGACGACGCCGGAGAGGTCCGAGCCGCCGATGTGGAAGTCCTCGGTGGCGCCGCCCTTCTGCCGGGCGGCGATCACGTCGAGCGGCTGCCCCAGCGCCGCCCAGACGTTGTTGTAGTTGACCCCGGCCGCCATGACCTTGACCAGCACCTGGCCGCGCCGGACCGGGGGCACGTCGACGATCTCGGTGCGGAAGGCGTCCACGGGCTGTCCGTAGCGCTCTCGGCGGATGAGCGAGGCGTACATCTTCGCCGGGGCGGTGCCGAGTTCGGGCGCGTCACCGAGTTCGTAGAGGTCCTGGCTCGCGGTCACGGTCACGTGGGATCTCCTGGACGGTCGAGGCGCCGCGGGGGCGCGGGGGCGGGTGTGGTGCCGTCGTCGGCGTCGGCGGCCTGGCGCAGCGCCTTGGCGACCGCGGCGCCGATCAGCGCGATGGGCTCGGGTTCGGTCATCTCGTAGTGCCCGCACGGCACGCTGTGGGTGTGCAGGGTCCCGTCGACGTGGGGCCGCCAGGCGTCCGCCTTGCCGGGCAGGACGGCGAGGTCCCCGGGGAAGTCGGTGTCCTGTTCCCGGGCGGCGCTGAAGAAGATCGCGTCGCCGTGGAAGACGCCGGGCGCGAACTGGGGGGCGAGGCGGAGGTTGTTGCGCATCACCGCCGCGATGGCCGCCGCCTGGGCACGGGTCACCGGCGAACTCGTGGGATCCGCGTCGACGCCTGCCTCGATGCGGTCGAGTACGGCCGCCACGTCCGCCGGTGCCGCCGCTCCCCCCGGTCGGTCCGCGCCCGGTTCCGTCGGCAGGCCGGCCACCCGGGACAGCAGTGCCGCGACCTGGCGTTCGGCCGCCTCCTCGTCGTAACCGGTGCCGTGTGGCTGTGGGGCGTCGAGCATCGCGAGCAGTTCCACCCGCTCGCCCCGCTCCTGCAGGGCGCAGGCCATCGCATGGGCGACGAAACCGCCGTAGGACCAGCCCAGGAGCCGGTAGGGGCCGTGCGGTTGCACCTCGCGGACGAGGTCGACATAGGAGGCGACCATGGCGGCGGCGTCCGGCGCGGGGGGCCGGGAGCCGTCGAGGCCGGCGGCCTGGATGCCGTAGACGGGCTGGTCGCCGCCGAGGTGGGGCAGCAGACCGGTGTAGCGCCAGGACACACCGGCGCCGGGGTGGACGCAGAACAGGGGCGTGGCGCCGCCCTCGGCGCGCAGCGGCAGCAGCGGTCCGAGCGCGTTCGCGGGGGCGTTCGCCGACTGTCCGCCGGTGTCGTCGGTGGCGGCGAGGACGCCGGCGACGGTGGGTGCGGCGAGCAGCGTGGCGGCGGGGACATCGAGCACCCGGGCCTGCCGCAACCGGCCCGCCAGCAGGACGGCGCGCATCGAGTCGCCGCCCAGGTCGAAGAAGTTGTCGTGCACGCCGATGCCGCCGATGCCGAGGGTCTCCTCCCACAGCCGGGTGACGGCCTGTTCGCGTTCGGTGCGCGGGGGCACGTGCTCGGTGGTGAGCCGGGGCCGCGGGCCGAGGCCCGTACCGGCGGCCTTGGTGTCGGCGGTGTCCGGGGCGTCCCGGTCGGTGCGGGCGCCGGGGGCGTCGATCCAGTGGCGGTGCCGTTCGAACGCGTAGGGGGGCAGGGGCGCTCGCCGGGGGGTGCCCGGCACCGGGGGAAGCGCCCTGTCCACGCCCGCGCTCCACAGCCGGCCCAGGGCCTCGGCGAGGACGAACTCGTCGGAGGCGTCGGCCTTGGCGTGCCGCATGGTGGTCACCGTCACCGGTGTGTCCGGCGCCAGTTGGGCCGTGGCCAGCTTGGTGAGGGTGTCCGCCGGACCGATCTCCACCAGGACCGGGCGCCCGCGCCGCCACAGCGCCGTGATGCCGTCGGCGAAGCGCACCGTCTCGCGGGTGTGGTCGATCCAGTGCCGCACGGAGGTCGCCTGTTCGTCGGTGATCCAGGTGCCGGTGACGTTGGTGACGAACGGGATCCTGGGCGGGCGCAGGGTGACGCCGCGCAGATGCTTCTCGTATGTCTCCAGCACCGGGTCCAGGACGTGCGAGTGGGCGGCGGCCGGTATGCGCAGCCGGCGGAACGGCATTTCCCGGCGGGCCAGTTCGCCCTCCAGGCGGGTCACGGCGGCGTCGTGTCCGGCGACGGTGCAGGCGGCGGGGCCGTTCACGGCGGCCAGGGACAGTTCGTCGTCGAGGAGCGGCAGCAGCTCCTCGACCGGTGCCGCCACCCCGACGGTCGCCCCGCCCGCGGAGCTGATCAGCCGGATCCGTTCGGTGACCAGGGGCAGCATGTCCTCGAGGTCGATGACCCCGGCCAGACAGGCGGCCGTGTACTCGCCGAGCGAGTGGCCGATGAGCGCGTCGGGGCGTACGCCGAGGTCCATCAGGGTGCGGGCGAGGGCGTATTCGGTGACGACCAGGGCGAGGAACGCGCTGGTGCTGTCGGACCGTCCCCGCTCGAACAGGGCGGTGCGCGGGTCGGCGCCGAGGACGGGGCGCAGGATGCGCGCGCACTCGTCGACGGTGTCGCGGTAGACGCCGTGCCCGCGGTACAGCTCCGCGCCCATGCCCGGGTACTGGGTGCCGCCGCCCGGCAGCAGGAACGCCACCTGGGCGGGCTCGTCCGAGGCGGGCGGCCCGGCGGCGGGTACGGCCTCGCGCAGCGCGGTCAGGGCCTCGTCCCGGGAGGCGGCGGTCACCGTCAGGCGGTGGCGCAGTGCGGGCCGGTCGGTGCGCAGGGAGTGCGCGACGTCGTCCAGGCGCAGCGCGGGCCGCCGCTCCAGATGGCGGGCGAGCCTGGTGGCCTGGCCGCGCAGGGCGCCGGGAGTGCGCGCGGACAGCGGCAGCACCAGGCGGCGGCCGTCCTCGGGCGGCCGGGGCGGTTCGGGTGCGACCGGCGGTGCCTCCTCCAGGACGACGTGCGCATTGGTGCCGCCGATACCGAAGGCGCTGACCGCGGCCCGCCGGGGATGGTCGGCTGCGGCCCAGTCCTCCAGTGCGGTGGGCACCCGGAAGGGCCCGGTGGCGAAGTCGATGAGCGGGTTGGGCCGGGTGAAGTGCAGGCTGGGTGGGATCTGCCGGTGTTCCAGGGCGAGGACCGCCTTGATGAGCCCGGCGATGCCGGCGGCCGCCCCGAGATGGCCGATGTTGGTCTTCACCGAGCCGAGGGCGCAGTAGCCGCTGCGCCGGGTGGACTGCCGGAAGGCCTCGGTGAGTGCGGACACCTCGATGGGGTCGCCGAGCCGGGTGGCGGTGCCGTGCGCCTCGACCAGGCCGATGGTGTCGGCGTCGACCATCGCCTGTGCCTGCGCGGCGAGGACGACCTCGGTCTGCCCCGCGGCGCTGGGCGCGCTGAAGCCGACCTTGCGGCGCCCGTCGTTGTTGACGGCGCTGCCCCGGATGACGGCGCGGACGCGGTCGCCGTCGGCCAGGGCGTCCTCCAGTCGTTTGAGGACGACGGCGCCGACGCCGTCGCCGGAGGAGGTGCCGGCGGCGTCCGCGGCGAACGCGCGGCAGTGGCCGTCGGGTGAGAAGGGGCCGTCGGGCACGTACCGGTAGCCGAGGAGCGCGGAGGGGTTGAGGGAGACGGCGGCGGCGAGCGCGGTGTCGCACCGGTAGTCGAGCAGGTCCTGGCAGGCGTTGTGCACCGCGACGAGCGCGGTGGAGCAGGCCGTCTGCAGGGACACGCTCGGGCCGGTCAGTCCCAGTTCGTAGGAGACGCGGGTGGCGAGCGTACCGAGGGAGTTGGCGGTGGCCGCGTGCACCAGTTCCACGGAACCCGACTGGCCGGCGTAGCGCGGGTACACGTGGGCGGGGTAGTAGCGGCTGTCGCCACTGCCCGCGTACACGCCGAAGGTGCCGGTGTCGGCGGCGCCGCCGAGGCAGCCGGCGTCCTCCAGGGCGTGGTAGGCCGTCTCCAGCAGCAGGCGCTGCTGCGGGTCGACGACGGCGGCCTCGGCGGGGCTGTAGCCGAAGAACCCGGAGTCGAAGCGGTCCATCCCCTCCACGACCGAGGCCATGCGGATGAGCGTCGGGTCGTCGAGGTCGCGCGGGTCGCCGCCGGCGGCCAGGAACTCCTCGTCGGTGATGGGGCGTACCGCCTCGCGTCCGGCGGCCAGGTTGTCCCAGAAGGCGTCCAGGTCGTCCGCGCCGGGGAACCGGCCGGCCATGCCGATCACGGCGACGGCCGGTGCCTGCTCGTCCTGGGGTTCGGTGGTCTCATGCATGGCCTCGGTCCTTCCCGTGCCGTCCGGTGCGGCGGGCTCGGGCCGCGCGCTGCCGCTGTGCTTGTTCCTTGGCGCGGTCCAGCCCGCTGGGCGGGGTCTCGGTGCGCTCGGCCGCCGCCTCCGGGTCCGCCGGCCGGGGATCCGGCCCCGGCCGCGGGTCCGCTCCCGGTCGCGGGCCGGTCAGGGCGGCCAGATGGCGGGCCAGGTCGCGCACGGTGGGGTGCGCGAACAGGTCGACGACCGTCAGATCGCAGCCGAAGGCCTGGTTGACGGCGCTCTGGGCGGTGACCAGGAGCAGCGAATTGCCGCCCAGGTCGAAGAAGTTGTCCTCCCGGCCCACCCGGTCGCGGCCCAGGACGCCGCACCACAGTTCGGCGAGCCGGCTCTCCAGGTCCGCGAGCCGCTCTCCGGCGTCGGAGGCCGTATCCGACCGCTGGGTGCCGCCCGCGGCGCGCAGCACCCAGTGCTCGCCGTCCGCGGCGGCGGCCGCGGCCCGGTAGAGGGCGCCGAGGTCGGCGCCGTCCTCCAGGGCGACGCGTGCGGCCAACCGCCGTACCTGCCGCACTGGTTCGAGCACATGGCTGCGGACCCAGGGGGCGGTGCGGTCGGCGCCGATCAGCAGATGGGGCTCGTCCAGGGTGCGGGCGAGGTCGAAGGAGCGCAGCGCCGCGGCGGTGTCCAGCACCCGGTAGCCGCGGGCCTCGGTGAGCGGGGCGAGCCGGTAGCCGCTGCTCATGCCGCGGTCGTGCCACATGCTCCACGCCATGCTCTGCGCGGGCAGCCCGAGGGCGCGGCGGTGCACGGCGAGCGCGTCGAGATAGGCGTTGGCCGCGGCGTAGGCGGTGTTCATGGCGCCGCCGAAGTAGCCGTTCACCGAGGAGAAGGTGACGAAGGAGGCGACCGGGTGGTCCGCGGTGATCCGGTGCAGGGTCCAGGCGCCGCGCGCCTTCGCGTCCAGGGCCTCCTGCCAGGCGGCGGCGTCCAGTTCGCCGACGGGCCGTTCGACGAGGGCGCCGGCGAGGTGCAGTACCGACGCCAGGGGTGTGCCCCAGGCCTTCGTGGCCTCGTCGATCGCCGCTCTGACCTGTCGTTCGTCGGTGACGTCGGCGCACGCGTACCGGACGTCGCCGAGGGCCCGCAGCCGCCGGTAGGCCTCGGCGCGGGCGGCCGTGGCCGTTGTGTCGGCCGGGTGCCGTGCGGTGTCCGGGTCGGGCAGCGGGGTGCGCCCGAGGACGAGGACGCGGGTGCCGGGTGTCCGCAGGAGGTGGGCGGCGACTTCGGTGCCGACGCCGCCCAGTCCGCCGGTGACCAGGTGGAAGCCCTCGACGGCGGGCGGTTCCGTACGGGTCGCCGGGTCGGGTGGCGGGGCGAGCCGGCGGACGTGCCGGCGTCCGGCGCGGTAGGCGACCTCGGTGTCGGCGGGTGTGCTCGCCGCTTCGGCGGACAGCAGCGCCACGAGGTCGTCGGCGTCCGTGTCCGGTCCGAGGTCGAGGTGGACGCAGCGCAGCCCGCCGGACTCCTCCGGCAGCGACTTCAGTACGGCCCCGGCCATGGCCTGCGCCGGGGACGGCCGCTCCCCGGGTGTGACCGCCTGGGCGCCGGAGGTGACGTACAGCAGGTCCACCGGTGCCGGTCGGCCGGGCCGGGAGGCGAGGGCCCGGGCGAGCACCAGCAGGGACTTGGCGCCCGCCTGATCGGGTGCCGTCTCGTCGGCATGACCGGGCGCCGTCTCGCCGGCGGTCTCCTGGTGGTGCAGGGCGCCGAGGTGGACGAGGGCGTCGACGGGTCGCCGGTCGGCGTCCAGGGCGTGCAGCAGGGCCGTGTGGTCGGCTTCCTCGGTGGGCCGGATCCGGTAGCGGGCGGCGTCCAGGCGGGTGTACGCGGTGCCGTCGGTGACCACGGTGCACAGGCCGCCGGCGGCGCGCAGCGAGCGGGCCAGGCGCTCGGCCAGATCCTCGGTGCGGGGGTCGTCGCCCGCGAGGACGAGGGTGTGCCGGCCGGGTGCCGCGGCGTCCGGGTGGTGCCGGTCGGCCCGCTGCCACACGGGCCGCAGGAACCAGTCGGGCAGGGTCGCCGCGGTGCCCAGGAGCAGTTGGGCCTCGCGGACCTCGTCGTCGAAGGCGCCCGCCTCGAAGCTCTTGCGCAGTTTGGTCCGCTGGATCTTGCCGATCTCGGTCTTCGGGATGGCGTCGGTGCCGACCGGGACGAGGAAGGCGGGGCTGACACCGATCTCCCGGGTGACCTTGCCGGCGATCTCCCGCATCGCGGCGGCGGGGTCGGCTCCGGGGGCGAGGTGGAAGAAGAGGGCGAGTTCGTCGGTGGCGGAGGACGGGTCGGTGCGGACCGCGCAGGCGGCGGTGAAACTGCGGACGACGCAGGGCAGTTCCTCGACGCACGCCTCGATCTCGTGGCTGTAGTGGTTGACGCCGTTGACGATGATGACGTCCTTGGCGCGACCCGTGATGTACAGCTCGCCGTCGCGCAGGAACGCCAGGTCGCCGGTGTCGAACCAGCCGTCGCCGGTGAACGCCTCGGCGTTGGCGGCCGCGTTGTCGTGGTAGCCGCCGGTCACGGAGGTGCCGCGGACCTGGAGCCGGCCGACGTCGCCCTCGGCGAGCACCTCGGACTGTTCGCCGACGATCCGCATGGCGAAGCCGGGGTAGGGCAGGCCGCAGCTGACGAACGTCTCGTCGCTGCCCGGCGCCTGCGCGGGCAGGACGGTGTCGGTGACCACGGAGCAGGTCTCGGACATGCCCCAGCCGGGGTGCATGACGTCCTGCGGCAGCCCGAACGGCCGCAGCGCGTGCAGGAATCCGCGGGCGGCGGAGGCCACGACGACCTCGCCGGCGTTCATCACCAGCCGCATCGGCGTCAGGTCCCAGCGGCGGTCCTGGAAGCGGTGGGACTGTTCGGCCAGCAGTCCGAAGGCGAAGTTGGGGGCCCAGGTCACGGTGACCCGGTGCCGGTCGGCGAGGTCCATCCAGCGCAGCGGGTCCTGCAGGATCCAGGAGGTGGGCGCGTGGATCTGGCGGCAGCCCAGGTACACGTCCCGCAGGTGGAACATCACCACGCCGGTGACGTGGTCGAGCGGGATCCAGTTCAGCGACACGTCCCGCTCGCCGAGTCCGTTCATGGCCTCGGCGGCGGCGGACCTGGTCAGTACGTTGCGGTGGGTCAGCCGTACCGCCTTGGGCAGGCCGGTGCTGCCGGAGGTCATCAGCATCAGGATGAGGTCGTCCGGTGCGGCGGCGTACCAGTCGCGGTCCTCGGGCGCGTCCCTGAGCGCGTCGGCCGTGGTCAGGCGCAGGCCGGGCCAGTTCTGCCGGTCGGCCAGGGCGCGCAGGCCGTCTTCCAGTGCCGGGGAGCACACGATCCAGGGCCGGCCCAGCATCCGCCAGATGCCCTCCAGTTTGGTGAGCGCGGCCGAGGCGGTGGTGTAGGAGGCGGGAACGGTCAGCGGGACGGCGACGAACCCGCCGAGGATGCAGCCCCACAGTACGGCGAGGAAGTCCTCGCCGGCGTCGCACTGCACGATCACCTGGTCGCCGGGACGCAGCCCGGCCCGCCGCAGTCCGGCGAGGACCCGGGAGGCCTCGGGGACGAGGGAGGCGTAGTCGCGCCGTGTCTCGGTGCCGTCGGCGTGGACGTGCACGATGTCGCCCTGGCCCCGCTCGGCTGCGCGCAGCAGGGCCTGGGCCCAGCCGGCCACGGACGGTTCGGGCAGCTCCGGCCCTTCGCTGAGGGCCGGTCGCGTGCCGGCCGCCGTGCGGGGGGCGCCGGCCGCCGCCGGCTGCGGGGTGCGGTGCGTGGGGCCGGCGTACCGGCGGCCCAGTTCCTCCGGCGCGTTCTCGACGACGGCCTCCGCCGTGCGCACGCCGAGGACGCGGGTGAGTTGCCGCTGCCAGGACGCGGCGGCGGTGCGGTCGACGACGGGCAGGGCGTCCAGGGCGGCGGTGTCCAGGGCGCCTTCGGTGGTGCGGGGCAGCACGCTGACGGCGGTGACGCGGACGGCGCCGGCACCCATCCGCTCCAGGGTCCGTTCGACGCCTTCGGCGGCGTCCGCGCGGCCCGGCACCACGAACAGCCGGGGTGCGCCGCCGTCGGACCCGGGCAGGGCGACCGCGTCGCGGATGCCGGGCACGGACAGCGCCGTGTCCGCCAGGCCGGCGGTATCCGCCTCGCGGGATGCGGCGAGGGTACGCGGCCCCGGTGCCGGGAGGGCGCCGACCCGGACGCCGGGGTCGGCGCACACGGTCTCCAGGCAGCGGTGCAGTGCGTGGGCGAACTCCTCGGCGGTGGTGGTGTCGTAGAGGTCGGTGGCGTACTCGACGTGCAGTTCGAGACCGTCGGGGGTGCCGTCGGGGGTGTGCCGTTCGAGGACGTCGACGAAGAGGTCGAACTTGGCGGTGCCGGTGGCGGTGGGCCGCAGCGGTACCACCCGGTCGTCCAGGCGCAGCACGGCCGGGTCGTTGTTCTGCAGGGCCAGCATGACCTGGAACAGCGGGTGGCGGCCGGGCAGTCGGGGCGGGTTGAGCTCGTCCACCAGACGGTCGAAGGGCAGCTCCTGGTGGTCCAGGGCGGCCAGGTCGGCGGGCCGCAGCCGGGCCAGCAGGTCCCGGAAGGCCGGGTCGCCGGAGGTGTCGGCGCGCAGCACGAGGGTGTTGGTGATCAGGCCGATCAGGTCGTCGAGGCCGGGTTCCGAGCGGCCGGCGACCGGGGCGCCGACCACGATGTCCTCGCCGGCGCCGCAGCGGGTGAGCAGGGCGCTCAGCGCGGCGTGCAGCACGATGAAGAGGCTGGCGCCCTCCCGTTCGGCGAGGCCGACGAGTGCCCGGTGGTGGCTCGCGTCGAGGTGCCGGGTGACATGGGCGCCGCCGCGCGGGGTCGCCGGGCGGGGCCGGTCGGCGGGCAGGGTGCATTCCTCGGGCAGGCCGGCGAGGGCGGTCCGCCAGTGCGCGGTCAGCCGCTCCGCGCGTCCCGTGCCTTCCGATCCGGTTGTGAGCAGGGCGCGTTGCCAGAGCGTGTAGTCCGCGACCTGCCCCGGCGGGGAGTCCCAGGCCGGGGCGGTGCCGGCGAGGCGGGCGGCGTACGCCGTGCTCAGATCGTCGGCGAGGGGACGCAGCGACCAGCCGTCGGCGGCGCTGTGGTGCAGTACGAGGAGCAGGGTCCGCTGCTCTCCGGTCCCGAACAGCCAGGCCCGCAGGGGGCTTTCGGCGGTGAGGTCGAAGCGGTGCCGGGAGGCGGCGGCGACATGGGCGGCGATCTCGTCGGCCGGGCAGTCCACCCGACGCAGCTCGGGGCGCAGTTCCGCCGCCGGCAGGATCCGCTGGTACGGCACGCCGTCGTGCTCGGCGAACACGGTCCGCAGGCTCTCGTGCCGCTCGGCGAGGTCACCGAGCGCCGCGGTCAGCGCCTCGGCGTCGACGGCGGAGCCGAGCGGCACGCTCAGCGGGATGTTGTAGGTCGCCGTGGAGTCGTCGAGCCGGTTGAGGAACCACATGCGTTCCTGGGCGAACGACAGCGGAACGCGCTCCGGGCGGTCCGCCGCGCCGAACACGGGACGCCCGGGCGTGGTGTCGGACCGGTCGCCGAGCCGCCGCGCGAGGGCGGCGGGCGTGGGCCCCTCGAACAGGGCGGTGATGGGCACCTCGGCTCCGGTACGGTGTCGCAGCCGGGCCAGCAGCCGGGTGGCGAGCAGCGAGTCGCCGCCCAGGTCGAAGAAGTTGGCATCCGCTCCGACCGTGTCCTCGGACATCCGCAGCACCTCCTCGAACAGGGCGCACACGAGAGCCTGTTCGGCGGTGGCGGGCCGGGCGCCGGCCGCCGCTGCGGTGAAGTCGGGTGCGGGCAGCGCGTCGACGTCGAGTTTGCCGTTGGCGGTCAGCGGGAGCGCGTCGAGGGGCACGCAGGCGGCGGGGACCATGTGCTCGGGCAGCCGGGCGGCGGCGTGGGCGCGCAGCTCGGCGGGGTCCGGCCGCGGCCCGTCGGCGGCCACGGTGTAGGCGACGAGTTGCCGCACGCCGTTGTCGGCTCGGCGTACGACGACGGCGGCCCGGGAGACCCCGGGGTGCTGGGCGAGGACGGCCTCGATCTCGCCGGGCTCGACGCGGAAGCCGCGCAGCTGCACCTGCTGGTCGGCCCGGCCCAGGTAGTCGAGGGTGCCGTCGGTGCGACGCCGGGCCAGGTCGCCTGAGCGGTACATCCGGCTGCCCGGCGGCCCGAAGGGATCGTCGAGGAAGCGCTCGGCGGTCAGCTCGGGCCGGTGCAGGTAGCCGGCGGCCAGGCCCGCGCCGGCGACGTACAGCTCGCCGACGGCACCGGGCGGGACCGGCCGGCCCGCGGGATCCAGCAGGTACACCCGCAGGTCGGCCAGGGGGGTGCCGATGACGCTGCCGCGGCGGGGGTCGGTCAGATCGGCCGGGGTGATGCGGTGGTGGGTGACGTGCACGGTCGTCTCGGTGATGCCGTACATGTTCACCAGGGCCGGGCGGTCCAGGCCGTACCGGTCGGCCCAGGGGCGCAGCCGCTCGGGGCGCAGGGCCTCGCCGCCGAAGACGACGTACCGCAGAGCGCCCGGGTCGGCCGGAGCCACGTCTGCGGGCCGGGTCGCGTCGGCGTCCATGAGCTGCTCGAAGGCGGACGGGGTCTGGTTGAGGACGGTGACGCCCTCGTCGCGCAGCAGCTCCAGGAAGTCCCGGGGGGACCGGCTGACGGCGTACGGGACGACGACGAGCCGGCCGCCGTGCAGGAGGGCACCCCACATCTCCCACACCGAGAAGTCGAAGGCATAGGAGTGGAACAGGGTCCAGACGTCGTCGGCGCCGAAGTCGAAGTGTTCGGCCGCCGCGGTGAAGAGACGGACGACGTTCGCGTGCGCGACGGGCACGCCCTTGGGGCGCCCGGTGGAGCCGGACGTGTGGATGATGTACGCGATGTCCGCCGGACCGGTCGGGCCCGTGCGGTCGGCGTCGGTGAGATCGGTGTCCGGCCGTGCGGCGAGGTCCGCGGTGACGGCGGGGTCGTCCAGCAGGATCGCCGGGACGCCGTCGAGGTGTTCTGCGAGGCCGGCCTCGGTGACCAGCAGGACGGGTGCCGCGTCCGCCATGACCAGTCGCAGGCGTTCCGCCGGGTGGCCGGGGTCCATCGGCAGATAGGCGGCGCCGGTCTTGAGGACGGCCAGCAGCGCGGGCAGCAGTCGCAGGCCGCGGTGCAGTGCCAGCGCCACGACCCGGCCCGGTCCCGCGCCCCGTTCGGCGAGGAGGCGGGCCAAACGGTTGGCCTCGGCGTTGAGTTCGGCGTAGGTGAGCCGTTCCCCCTCGTGGGTCACCGCGATCCGGTCCGGCGCGGCGTGGGCCTGGCGCTCGAACAGGCCGGTGAGCGTCGCGGTGCCGGTGTGGCCGTGGCTGTCGGTGCCGCTGTGGTCTCGTACGGCCTGGTCGCGCGGGTGCTCGCCCGGCAGCAGCAGGTCCAGGTCCCCGAGCCTCGTCGTCGGCGCCGTGTGCGTCAGCTGCCGCAGCAGGGCGAGGAAACGGTCGCGGTGCAGGGCGAGTTCGGCGTCGTCGTACAGGGCCGGGTTGGCGTCGAAGGCCAGCCAGAGTTCGTCCGGGCGGCTCCCGGGCCGCACGCTGATCTGGAAGTCGTCCACGGCGCCGCCGGAGAGGTGGTGCCAGGTCGCCGGGTGGCCGGCGAAGTCCAGGGACTCGGTGAACGGGACGATGTTCAGCACCGGTCCGTACAGCCGGCGCCCGGTGCCGAGCAGCCCCAGGTCGCGGCGGATGAACTCGCCCCGGTAGCGCTGGTGCCGGCGCAGCGCGGCCAGTTCTGCGGCCACCGCGCGCGCGAGGTCGGCCACGGGTGTCTCCGGGGCGGCGGTCACGCGCAGCGGCAGGACGTCGGAGGCGGTGCCGGGGGTGCGCAGGGCGGCGCTGCCCAGCCGGCTCATCGTGGCCATGCCCAGCACGAGGTCGTCGGCGCCGGTCATACGGTGCAGATAGGCGGCGACGGCGGTGGTCAGCAGGTCGGTGCGGGTGACGTCGAGGCGGCCCGCGGCTGCGGACAGGGCCTCCGTCTCGGCGCCGTCCAGTTCGGCGGTGTGGCGCAGGAACGGGGCGTGGGGCGCGGCCGTGCGGCGGGTGAGCCGTGCGGGCTCCGGCAGTCCGGCCAGCCGGCGCGTCCAGTGCTCGTGGTCGCGGGCGCGGTGCTCGGAGGCGAGGTAGGCCTCCTCCTCGGTGCGCAGCCGGTCCACGGGCGGGAAGCCGGAGGGGCCGGGTTCGCGTCCTTCGGCCAGCGCGTTGTAGGTGTCGGCGAGACGGCGGCCCAGCAGCTTGTAGCTGTAGCCGTCGAGCAGGAGGTGATGGGCCCTCAGCAGCCACAGGTACCGGTCGGCGGCGAGGGTGAGCAGGGTGTGGGAGAACAGCGGACCCTTGTCCGTGTCCACGGGGCTCGCCAGTTCCGCGCGGACGTGCTCCCAGGCGGCGCCCTCGGGGTCGTCGGCGTCGCTGACGTCGACCCGGTGCAGCGGCCAGTCGTCGGCGTCGGGGGCCCGGTCGCAGCGGGGGCCGTCGTCCGTGTCGAGGAAACGCAGCGCGAAGGTGCCGGCCTCGCCGACGGTGCGGCGCAGCGCCGTCTCGAACAGCGCGGTGTCGAGGGCGCCGTGGAACTCCACCGCCTCCGCGGTGTTGTACGCGGCGCTGTCGGGAGCCAGTCGCTGCGCGTACCAGAGGCCCTCCTGGGCTCCGGACAGCGGTCGACGTTCGTCCTCGGGGAGTGACTCCTCGTGGAGTGACATAGCACAACCCTCACGTGGCAAGCCTAATGACCCGGCCGGGAAGAGCCCGGTCGGCCGGACAGGGAGTGCGACCTCGGCCCACGGGGCGGGGAAAGGACGGCCGCACGCCGAGGGCGTGGCCTTGCGCGGCCCCACCGCCGGTCTACGAGGTCCTCACGCTGCGGCAGCGGTACGGACCCGGTCAAGCCCGGCCCGGGGCGCGAACCGGAATTCAGGTGTTTCCCTGAAGAACGCGGGAGCGGGGATAGCGGCAAGGCCGCCAAGCTTTAGGGAAATTACGCGACTTTCGCCGGGCGTCGGCCCGCGAGTGGAATCCCACGGGCCCAACCAGGCACTCTCGAGTCGACGTTGGGCCGACCTCCGCTGATGACATGGCGTCAGCTGTACGGGATTTCGGCAATGGGCGGACGAAAGAGGGCCGAGGACATGCTCCGTGCGTTGTGTCCGGTGGAGACGCTGTACGTGGGACAGAGAAGCAGGGCCGTGCTCTCGACCGCGTTGCGCGGTCGGGTCGACGCCGGGGCGCTGTCGGCGGCTTTCGACGCGGTCACGCGGGCGCACCCGTCGCTGCGGACCCGCATCGTGCCGGACGGCGACGGTTTCGCGCTGCGCCTGCTGGACGAGGCCGAGCGGCCGCGGCTGGCCACCCGGACCGGCACCGAAGAGGACGCCTGGGCCACGGAGTTGAACACCCCGCTGCCGGTCGGCGGGCCGCTGAGCCGCGCGGTCCTGGTGAGCGCGCCGGAGGGCGAGGAGCATCTGTTCGTCCTCTCGGTGGACCACACCATCACCGACGGGCACAGCAGCATCGCGCTGAACAACGAGATCTGGGACCGCTACCGGGCCCTGGTCGAGGGTGAGGCGGGCCCCGGCGCCGGGGCCGCCGATGCTCGGGGTGATTCCGGCTACTCCCGTCATGCCACGGCTTCCTCGGCTTCCGGTGCTCCGGACGCTTCCGGTGCTCTGAAGGCTTCCGGTGCTCTGGAGGCCGCCGTCGAGGAGCCCGGGTGGCCGGTGCCCGTCAGCCGGCTGCTGCCGGACGCCGACGAGACGGCGACGGCCGCCTACCTCGCGCGGCGCGTCGAGGAGACCCGGGCGCACCCGGTGGAGCTACTCCCCTACGACGTACCGCCGGGGTCCGGTGACGGTCGTATCGAGGTGTGCCGGCTGACTTTCGACGAGGAGCGCACCACCCGGCTGCGGCACAGCGCGCGTCAGGCGGGCGTGTCCGTGCACGCCTTGATCTGCGCGGTGCTGCTCATCACCGCGCGCCGCCGTCTCGCGGGCGACGAGCCGCGCACCCTGGGCTGCCTCTCCCCCGTCGACCTGCGCTCCCGGCTGTCGCCGCCGTTGTCCGCGGCGGTCATGGTGCCCGCGGTCACCACGCATCGGCAGGCCGTGGAGGTCGGCGGGCAGGCGGATCCCGTCGCGCTGGCCCGCACCGTCCACGCCCGGCTGAGCGACTTCGTCGCCGGTGACGGCCCCCACCACGAAATGCGGATCACGCCCGAGATCCCCCGCAATCCGGCGTTGCAGCTGGCGACGGTGATCGCGACGAACATGGGCGTGGTGGCCGGTCCCCGGCTGCCGGACGGGCTCCAGGCCACCGATGTCCGGCTGGCGCCCGCCCGTGAGCAGTACTTCCCCCAGGCGGGCCGCAGTCCCGTCATGGCGTGCGTCGTCTCCTTCGAGGGACGGCTCGCCATCGAGTTCCCGTATTTCACGGCCTGTTTCAGCCCGTCGTTCGTCGGGGCCCTGCGCGACGAGGTCCAGGACGGGCTCGCCGCCTTCGCCGACGCCGCCGAGCCCGCCGCCGCCCCGGCGAGCTGAGGGCCGGCCGCCCGGCTCACCGCACCAGACCGGCCACCGTAAGGAGCCTCCCCCGAGATGAGCACCGTCAGCGACATCCCCACGCCCCTGGCGCTGCTGCCCCGAGCCCAGGCGGGCGACGAGCAGGCCATGAACCAGCTGCTGACCGGGATCACCCCGTACGTCGCCCGGTTGTGCCGGTCCATCACCCGTGACGACGGTGCCGACGCCACGCAGGAGGCCCTGCTCGCCGTGTACCGGGGCCTGCGCACCCTGCGTGAGCCGGACGCGTTCTACGGCTGGGTGCGGTCGGTGACGGTCCGTGAGGCGATCCGCACCGCCAAACGCGCCGGCGAGGAGGGGCCGTATCCGAGGGTCGAGTCGGGGCAGCAGGCGAATCCGCTGGACGCCGTGCACATCAGCGACGTACTGGACCGGCTCTCCACATCGCACCGCCAGGTCCTCACCCTGCGCGCCTACGGGCTCAACGAGGAGGAGATGGCCGAGGTCCTCTCCCTGCCGGTGGGCACGGTGCGGTCCCGGCTGCACCGCGCGCGGCGGCGTTTCCGGGAGGCCTGGCAGCCCGCGGCCGCCTGATCGGCCCCGCGGCCCGGGGCACCACCCGGCACCACCTCCCGCTCACGTCCGGCCACCCCGGGCCTACGGGTCCGCGAGGATGGCGGGAATGGCGGGAATGGCGGGAAGCAGGATGGCCGGGATGGTCGGGATGGCGGGAATGGTGGCCGAGCCGGGATCCGCGGACTCCGCCCACCGTGACGGCCGTCGACGCGGTCTGCCGCCGACGGCCGTCACGGAGCGGGGGCCCTCACTCGATGAACTCCGGCAGTACCTTCGGCGGCCACTGCCCCAGGGCGAACAGGCCCGACGCGTGGGCGCGCGCGACGAGGGCCGGACGGTTGGGCGCGTCGAAGCGGCGCAGCAACAGACCGACGCGGTATTCGACCCCCTGGCGGCTCAGGTAGAGGCGGCCCGCCAACTGCACGGTGGACGCTCCGCTCGCCACCCCTTCGAGGACGCGCGCGTCGAGTGCGCTCAGTGTCTGTTCGCGGTCGCGCGCGGGCTCCGCGTCCTCCATGGGACGCAGCAGGATGACCAGCCCGGCCGGGCCCGCGGGGCCGGTGACCGCTATGGCCGTCAGGTCGGCGCGGAAGGTGCGGCCGGCGTCGTCGCGGCCTGTCACCCGTTCCGTGAACCAGCCCGAGCGCCCCTTGGAAAGGTCGGTGAACCGTTGCCGCAGACGTGCCGGCGAACGCCCGTGGAGCAGCTCGCAGAGCTCCCGTCCGCATATGTCGCCGGGGGTGCAACCGAATTGGCTGGCGAAATCCGCCTCCGCGGCGGTGATGGTCAGGTCCTCCGGGGAGGCGTGGGCCGTGTAGGTGCGGCGCCGGCGGCTGCCGGCGGCGGTGGCGTCGGCGGTGGACGAGGCGGTGATGCTTGTGGCCACCAAGGACATACCGTCTTTCCCTTTGCGCGAGGGGTTTGTGATATGACAGTCGACTTTTGGACAACGTTGTCAGGCACGAGTGGATCCGTGGTCTCCGCCGGACATGAAGACAGGAGAGGACACGGAGGCCTTCGGTGAGCGAGGGTGAAATCGCATCAGGTCGGCACCTTGGAGACTAAGGTCGGACAACCCGCCTGGCAAGAGTTTGCCTACCGGGACAAGTGCATTGCCAATAGTTTTGGCCAACGCTCTTTTTCGGCCACCTGTGGATCGAGTCCGAGCGGGTTCCGAGAGAAACACCCCTGGATGTCACGGCAAATGACAGGGGGAATCCTCTGTACACAACGGTGTTGCCCCCAATGCCAAGGCTCCCTAAAGTATGGGCAACTTCCGGACTGTGCCCCGTGAACACGTGGCACGGAGAAGACTCAAAAGGACCTCAGGGGATCAGAGGGCGAAATGCTTGAGCAGCCGCACTTCGGCCGGCAGCTGAGGAAGCTCAGGCTGGAGCGAGGCCTGAGCCAGGCGGCACTCGTCGGCGAGGGCATGTCCACGGGATACCTCTCCCGCCTGGAGTCGGGGGAACGCCGCCCCAACGGGCGGGTCGTCACCTACCTCGCGCAGCAACTCGGCGTGGACGTGGCCACGCTGACGGAACCGCGGGCCGGCGGCTGTCTGAGCCATGCGCTCGCCGCCGTGGCGTCGGCGCCGCCGGGCACGGACTGTGTGCAGGCCCTGCTGCGGGCGGTGCGGGAGGACGAACGGGACGACCCGGCCGGGCGCTGGCAGGCGCTGTGGCTGCTCGGCCGGATCAGCAACCGCGACGGCGACTACGAGCAGGAGCGCGCTCACCTGCTGGAGCTGATCGAGCTGAGTGACCTGATCGCGGCGCCGGACCTCCGAGTGCGGTCGAACGCGCAGTACGCGCGCTGTCTGTGCGCCCTGGGCGACATGCGGGCGGCCCGGCCGGTGGCCGTCACGGCGCTGGCCGTCGCGCGCGGCGCGCAACTGCCGGCGGCGGACACCATGGCCGCGCTGCTGGTGCTGATCTGCGTCGAGACCGAGCTGGGCCGGCTGGACTCCGCCGACCGGCATGTCCGGGAGATGGAGCGGGACTTGTTACCCGGCGCGGCTCCCGCCCAGGCGGCCGAAGCGCTGTGGACGGCGTCGGTGGTCAGCGACCGGCAGGGGGACCAAGTCACCGCCGGAGCCCGGCTGGAGGCGGCTCTCGGTCTGCTCCAGGGCCGGGACGGCCTGGCCCTGTGGACCAGGCTGCGTACGGCGGCGACCGCCGTCGCGCTCCAGATGACACCGCCCCGCGTCGAGGCGGCCGACCGGTGGCTCGGCGAGGCCGGGACCGTCCTGGAACTCATCGGCACACCCGTGCAGTTGCAGGAGCTGTACGCGCTGCGCGCTCATCTCGCCTTCCAGCAGGGCAGGTTGGACGAGGCCCGGTCGCTGTGCCATGACCTGCTGTCGGGCGGGGAACTGCGGCTGCCCTACGGGGACCGGGTCCGGCTGGCAGCACTGGAGGGACGGCTGCTGATCCTGGCGGGCCGCGTTGACCAGGGCGTCGCCGCGCTGCGCCGACTCGGTCAGCAGGCGACGGAGGCACGAAACCTCGATCTTGCCACCCATGTCTGGCAGTGCCTGGCCACGACACTGGCCGACGTGCACGCCCGGGAGGTCGGCGGCGCCGTGCGCTAGCGGCGTTCTCCGGTGCTCAGCGCATCTCCTCACGGCGGCCCGATGTCGCGGTGTCCCGCTGCGCGGATCGCCACACCGCGGACGCCGGTGGGGCCGGTCGGCCGGATCACACGGACGACCTCCGCAACCCCCCGATTACGAGGGGCTTGTTGCCTACGGCGGTGCGGGTCTGTCGCGGAAGCGCCCCGGAATTGTCCGTGATCGGTAACAGCCGGATCCCGTGCCGGTCCCCCACCGTCCTGTCAGGTGCACTAGATGATGGACACGACAAGGGCGGGGCGGACATGGCGCGGCATGGCGGGCGGGGATGGTACGGCCGGGTGATCGCTGCGGCGGTCGGGGTCACCGCGGTGGCTGCCGCCACCTCGGTGTGGACCGCGCAGGCCAATCAGCCCGGTGGCGGGAAGGCCGTACCGGGCGTCTCGGCCCGGTCTTCGGCGCCCGGGCGGGCGCCGGTGTCCGCCACCATCGCCCACTCCTCCGACGGTGGCCCGCACGCGGTGAACATCACCATCGACGACGGCCCGGACCCGGTGTGGACCCCGAGAGTGCTCCAACTGCTGCGGGACAACGGCGTGAAGGCCACGTTCTGCATGATCGGCCCGCAGGCGCAGGCGCATCCGGATCTGGTCCGGCAGGTGGTGGCGGGCGGACATCGGCTGTGCGATCACACCGTCTCGCACGACACCGCCATGGACAAGAAGTCCGAGGCGTACCAGTCGCAGCAGGTCCTGGACGCCGAGCGGCAGATCACCAAGGCGTCCGGCGGTGTGCGTCCGATGTACTACCGGGCCCCGGGCGGCGCCTTCACGCCGTACAGCCGGCATCTGGCGGCCTCGCACGGGATGCGCCCGCTGGGCTGGAACGTCGACTCCAAGGACTTCGAGCTGCCGGGCACCGACACCATCGTCACCACCGTCAAGCAGGAACTGGGCAACGGGCCCACGATCCTCTTCCACGACGCGGGCGGCGACCGCTCCCAGACCGTGGCCGCGCTGAGCACCCTGCTGCCCTGGCTGAAGCAGCAGGGATACTCCTTCGGCTTCCCGGTCCGCTGACCCGGTACGGCGGGACGGCGGGCGCTCAGGGCAGCGGGATGCCGCCGGTCGCGTTCAGGATCTCCCCGGTGATGTAACTCGCCTGCGGCGAGGCCAGGTAGACGTAGCCCGGGGCCAGTTCCGCGGGCTGGGCCGGCCGGCCGAGCGGCGACTGCTTGCCGAACTCCTTCGTGTCCGGCAGGGTCGCGGGGATCAGCGG
Organism: Streptomyces sp. NPDC051452; assembly: GCF_044454765.1. Lineage (NCBI taxonomy): Bacteria > Bacillati > Actinomycetota > Actinomycetes > Kitasatosporales > Streptomycetaceae > Streptomyces > Streptomyces sp. NPDC051452. Next base: position 644,835 of record NZ_JBITEB010000001.1, on the reverse strand, counting down.
GGTCCACACCGGCCCGGGTGCCACCGCGTTGACCCGGATGCCGCGCTCGGCGACCATCTGCGCGAGGCCGTGTGTGAAGGTGACGATGGCCCCCTTCGACATCGCGTAGTCCAGCAGGTGCGGGCTGGGCTTGTACGCCTGCACCGACGCGGAGTTGATGACACTGCCACCGGGCGGCATGTGCGGAAGGGCGAACTTGGTCAGCCAGAACATGCCGTAGAGGTTCGTGCGGAGCACCCGGTCGAACTGCTCTGTGCTGATCGCCTCGATGCCGTCCGGCTGGGACATCTGGTACGCCGCGTTGTTGACGAGGACGTCGATGCGGCCGAACTCGGACACAGCCCGATCGACGAGCGAACGGCACTGACCCTCGTCGCGGATGTCGCAGGCCACGGCGACCGCCTTGCGGCCGGCTTCCTCCACCAGACGGGACGTCTCGCGGGCGTCGTCCACCTCCTCGGGGAGATGTGTGAAGAGCACGTCGGCACCCTCGCGGGCGAAGGCCAGCGCCACCGCCCGTCCGATGCCGGAGTCCCCTCCCGTGATCACGGTCTTACGGCCCTCCAGCCGGTCGGCGCCGCGGTAGGACTCCTCGCCGTGGTCGGGCGGCGGGTCCATTGGGCCAGTCCAGCCGGGGTGCTCCTGGTCCTGGGCGGGGAAGTCGGGGCGCGGGTGCTGGGTGACCGGGTTCGGCCGGTCACCATGCCGGTCCGTCACGGTGGCCTCCTGTGTATCGGCGGACGGGACATGCGACCGGGTTCCCGGATCACGGCCGTCGAAAGCCGCCGATCTCGGCACGAGCCCTTCGCACCGGTGCCCGTCGGACGGGCCGCGCCCTACTGGCCCGGCGCGCGCATCCGCTCCCTGCGAGCGTTGTTGTAGATGCGCAGGAGGTGCTTCGCCACGGCGCAGGGCGCGGCGTCGGCGTGGCACTGGCGGCACGTCCGCGTGTGCTGCTCGTAGGTGAGGCGCGCGTTCTCGAAGGCGTCGTTGACTGAAGACATGGCCATCTCCGGGCAGGGCGCGCCCGGGGACGACGCCGAGTTGACTGACTGGTACAACGAAACCAAGGTGATCATGTTACTGGCGGTACTGGGAAACTCGTACTGTCCTCGGCCAGCCGTTTCGTCGTCCCGGGTGATCCGACCCAGCCGGCCGCCCCATGCGGGAGGCTCCTACGGCGCGCGGGTGGCGTCGGACGCGGTGGCGCGCGCTGCCCGTGGAACCAGGAGCGGCGGGCTCGCTACCGCGTCCGGAGCGGTACGGCTCCTCGCCCATGACGTACTCGGTCCGCCGCCGACAGTTGCGCGCCGCGCGCGACCGCCAGCGCCGTGACGGCCGCCGGCCGAGCCGCCCGCATCGCGGCCGGGCGCGCTACGACCGTCCGCGCGAGCAGGCGCCGACGTCGTCACCAGCGCGGCCACCGCGACCGTCCCGGCACCCTCCCACCGCCGACCCGCGAGCCGGGACCGCCTCCCCCAGCCGGGACCGCTGCCCCCAGTCGGGACCGCTGCCCCGGCCGATCACCTGCCCGGGCGTCGGCCGCGCTGCCCGCACACCCCCTCGCCACCGCCGCGGACCCCGCCGACCGGACGTCGGCCGCCGAGGCCTCGGCCTGACCCGGCCTCGACACGCGGGCCGGCACCCTGGACTGGACGTCCGGCGTCGCGTTGGCGCCGCCGGGGGGCGGGGGGAGAGCCCGGTGCGGACGGCGCGCGCCTCGCCGCCGTCGCCGGCGGCCGACCGGAGGTACCGGTGACCGCCGGGGCGGCACCGGCCCCACGAGGCCGGACACCGGTCAGCGGGCGCCGTCCGCCCTCAGGGTGCGCGCGTGGTTCATGAAGGCTGTCAGGCCCACCTCGAAGGCGCGGTCGGCCCGGCCGTCGCCGACCGCCGCGAGCGCCTCTGCGAGAAGCGGGGTCGGGACGCTGTCGGTCAGCTCCCACATCGCCTCCGGCGCGGCGAGGTCGAGGGCGGAGCCGAGCACCAGGTTCTCCAGCGCGATGATCAGCGGCATGATCCCGGCGCGGTCGAAGCCGGCCGCGAGCAGCAGACCGACCGCGCGTTCGTACTGTTCCAGGACGCTGGGGGCGCGGACGGGCGAGGTCATCAGCAGCGGGATCACGCGAGGGTGGGCGGCGAACGCGGCGCGGTAGGAGCGGGCCCAGGCCTCCATGGCCGTGTCCCAGGGCGTCAGGTCGAGGGTGGCCGGATCGATCGCGGCGCAGACCCGCTCGCGCAGCAGTTCCACTATGCCGTCCCGGCCGTCCACGTGGTGGTAGACGGATCCGGTCTGGGCGCCGAGCCCGCGGGCGATCCGCGGGACGCTGAAGTCCCCCGTCTCGTCGATCAGTCGTAGCGCGGTCGTGATGATGCGCTCACGGTCGAGGAGCGGTGTGCGCGGCCGTCCCATGGTCAGCGTTCTCCCTGAGGTCTTCCCGGATGCCCAACCGCAGGCTACATTGCCGAAACCGAAAGCCTTTAGGTTTACGGCTCCGGGCGCCCGCCATCCCCTCGCGCGCCCTAAGACGCCGGTCCGGTCGGCCCACCCCGGCCCCGTCCGCCGACGCCCGCGAACCCGGCTGCCCCACCACCGGGACCCCCTCCCCTCCGCCGCCAGAAGGGCTTCCCGTATGTCCGTGTCCACCTCCGAACCCCCCGCGGAGCGGGCGCCGTCCGGCGCGGCCGGCCTGCGCTCCGGCTCGCTCGGCACCGCCGACATCGCCTTCTTCGTCGTCTCCGCCGCCGCGCCCCTGACCGTCATGGCCGGTGTCGCCCCGCTCGCGATCCTGCTGGGCGGCATCGGCGCCCCCGTCGGCTATCTCCTGGCGGGCCTGACCCTCGCGGTCTTCGCGGTCGGATTCACCACCATGAGCCGGCACATCACCAGCGGGGGCGCGTTCTACGCCTTCATCACCCGGGGCCTCGGCCGCCCGGTCGGTGTCGGCGCCGCCCTGCTGGCGCTGATCGGCTACAACGGCATGGAGATCGGCGTCTACGGCCTCCTCGCCAGCACCACCCGCGACACGCTGCACTCCCTGTTCGGAACCGACGTGCCGTGGCTACCCGTGTCCCTGGCCGGCCTGTTGCTCATCGGCTACGGCGGATACCGCTCGATCGACTTCGGTGCCAAGGTCCTCGGTGTGCTGCTGGTCGCCGAGACCGGCATACTCGTCCTGCTCGCGGGCGGGGTACTGGCCAAGGGCGGCGCGCACGGCCTGTCGCTCGCCTCGCTGGCCCCGGCGCATGTGTTCGTGCCCGGCACGGCCGCCGTACTCGCCTTCGCCTTCGCCGCGTTCACCGGCTTCGAGTCCACCGTCATCTACCGCCGCGAGGCCCGCGACCCGGAGCGCACGGTGCCGCGCGCCACCTACGCGGCCGTCGCCTTCCTCGGCCTGTTCTACGCGTTCATCGTCTGGATCGCCGTCCAGGCGTTCGGGGACGACCGGGTCGTCCGGGCCGCGGGGGACGATCCGGCCGGACTGTTCTTCACCGCGATCACCACCTATGTGGGCGGCTGGGCCGCCGACCTCATGCACGTCTTCATCGTCACCAGCGTGCTCGCCTCCCTCCTCGCGTTCCACAACGCCATCAACCGCTACGCACTGGCGCTCGCCGAGGAGGGGGTGTTGCCCCGCCGGCTCGGCCGGATCCACCCGCGCCACCGCTCTCCCTACCTCGCCGGCATCGCCCAGACCGTCCTCGGCGCGCTGGTCATCCTCGCCTTCCGGGCCGCGCACGCCGACCCCTATCAGCAGTTGCTGCTGTGGGTGAACACCCCGGGGATGATCGGGCTGTTGCTGCTCCAGCTGCTCGCAGCCATCGCCGTACCCTGCTATTTCCGGCGGGTCAGCCACACCGAGGGCACTCTGCGCACGGTCGTGGCGCCGGTCGTCGCCGCCGCCTTGCTGGCGACGGCGATCGTCCTGGTGGCCGGGCACATCGACCTCTTCACCGGGGCGTCCCCGACGGTGAACACCGTGCTGCTCGTCGTGGCCCCGGCGGTGTTCTTCCTCGGACTCCCGCTCGCGTGGTGGCTACGGCGGGCCCGCCCGGAGGTCTACGCCCGATTCGCCGAGGAACCCGGTGGCGCGGCGGCCACGACCGAGCGGCTCACCGAGGCGGCCGAGGCGGCCGAAGTGCGTGCATCCACGGCGCCGCAGGCCCCGGCATCCGTCGACCGATCCGCCTGACCCATCTCCCAGCCGTCCCGTACAGGAGTTGCCGCCATGCCCGCTGCCGACCTCGTCCTCACCGGCGCCCGGATCCGCACCCTCGACCCCGACCGTCCCACCGCCCGCGCCGTCGCCCTGCGCGACGGGACCATCGCCGCGGTCGGCGAGGCGGACGACGTCCGCGACTGGCGCGGCTCCGGCACCGAGGTCATCGACCTGCACGGCGCCCACCTCGTGCCCGGACTGGTCGACTCCCACAGCCACCCGGTGTGGGGACTGGACATGGCCACGGGCGCGGACCTGTCCGCGGTGACCGACCTGGCCGGGCTGCGCGCGGCACTCGCCCGGGCCGAGCGCGTCGAGGGCTGGGTGATCGGCTACGGCCTTGACCACAACGCGTTCGAGGGCCGCCCCGTCCACCACGACCTGGTGGCGGACGTACTCGACGGCACACCGGCCTTCCTGCGCCTGTACGACGGACACTCCGCCCTCGCCACCCCCGCCGCGCTCGCCGCGGCGGGGGTGACCGGGCCGCGCACGTTCGCCCAGCGCGCCGAGGTGGTGTGCGACGCCTCGGGCCGGCCCACCGGCCATCTGGTCGAGCACGCCGCGATGGACCTGGTCGCGGCCGTGGCCCCCCGGCCCGCGCCCGCGGAACGGCGCGCCCGGCTGCTGGAGTTGCTGTCCGCGATGGCCGCGACGGGACTGACCGGAGCCCATGTGATGGACGGCGGGGACCTGGACCTCGTGGAGTCGGTGGCGCGGGAGACCGTCCTGCCGGTACGGCTGCGGTTCGCGCCCTGGTGCATGCCGGGCGCCGACGCCGACGTCCTGGGCGAGCTGATCGAGCTGCAGGGCAGGGGCGGGCGGCACTGGCTGGTCGGCGGCGTCAAGTTCTTCATGGACGGCACCGTCGAGGGCGGCACGGCCTGGCTGGAGCACGCCGACTGCCACGGCCAGGGCACGGCCGCCTTCTGGCCCGACCCGCGCGCCTACGCCGAGGCCGTCCGGACGCTGCACGCGGCCGGTGTCCGCACCGCGACGCACGCCATCGGGGACGCCGCCGTACGCCATGTGCTGGACACCGTGGCATCCCTCGGGCCAGGTGGCCGCGGGGCGCACCGGATCGAGCACATCGAGACGGTGCCGGACGAACTGCTGCCACGCTTCGCCGAGTTGGGAGTGGTCGCGTCCCTGCAGCCGCCGCACACCGGGTACACGCGCGACGACGGCAGCGACGAATGGTCCCGCCGGCTGGGCGGCGAGCGGGCCGCCCGTGCCTGGCGGTTGCGGGACCTGCGGGACGCCGGGGCGACGGTCGCCCTGGGCTCGGACTGGCCCATCGCGCACTACGACGTGCGGGCCGTGCTGGCGACAGCCCGCCGCCCCAAGGGCGCGGCGGCGCACCGGCCCGGTCTGACGGGGCTGCAGGCGCTGGAGGGGTGCACCAGGCACGCGGCCCTGGCCGCCGGCGAGTCGGCCGTCGCCGGCCGTGTCGCGCCCGGCTGCCGGGCGGACCTCACCGCGCTGACCGTGGACCCGGTGACCGCTCCCGCCGACGAACTGGCTTCCGCGCCGGTCGCGTTGACGGTGACCGGAGGACACGTGGTGCACCGGTCCGGCTGAACCGCGGTCGCGAGGTGGGGCCGGGCGGCGGTGAGGAGCGGCCGGCCGGGCTCGGAGCGGATGTGACACCGTCCGCCTGGCCGCGCGTGCGCCGATCCCGAACCCGGCGTCCTCACCCGGCACACGCGTACCGAGGGGCGTTACTCGCCCGGTGCGAGGGTGCGGGCCACGATGCGCGCCGCCTCGGCCACGAGCGCGTCGTCCACCGGTGCGTCCTGGGCGCTCTTGGTCGACAGCACGGCCAGGACGACGGGCGTCCCGCGGGTCGTCCAGGCCACGCCGACGTCGTTGGCGGTGGCATAGGAGCCGGTACCGGTCTTGTCCGCCAGGATCCAGCCCCGGGGCAGACCGGCGCCGAACCTGGCGGCGCTGGTGGTGTTGCCCTTCAGCCAGGCGACGAGCTGTTCCCGGTCGGCGTCGCTCAGGGCCCCGCCCAGGGTCAGTCGCTCCAGGCTCCCGGCGATGGCCCGCGGCCGCGTGGTGTCGCGCGTGTCGCCCGGGATCGCGGTGTTCAACTCGGGCTCCCAGCGGTCCAGTCGGCTCACATCGTCGCCGAGCGAGCGGAAGAAACGGGTCAGGCCCTCCGGACCGCCGATCTCGCGCAGCAGCAGGTTTCCGGCCGCGTTGTCGCTGTACTGGATGGCGGCGGCGCACACGTCCGCGACGGTCATACCGGTCCGCTGGTTCTCCTCGGTCCGGGGCGAGTTGGGCAGAAGGTCGTGCGGCGGATAGTGGATCACCCGGCCCAGCGGAGCACAGCCGCCCTGGTCGCGCAGGACCGCCGCCGCGGCGAACGCCTTGAACGTCGAGCACATCGGGAACCGCTCGTCCGCCCGGTGGGACACGGTCCGCCCGGTGCGGACGTTGCGCGCGTACACACCGAGCCGGGCGCCGTAGCGCCGCTCCAGGTCGCCCAGCTCGGCATCGGCGGCGCTCTGCCCGGTGGCCGGGGCCGCGGAGGCGGCGGGAGCGGCGGCGGCCGCACCGGTCACCGCCACGGCGGTGACCGCGAGCCCCGCCTTGAACAGGCCTCGCCGGGGCAGCGAATCGAATCGGTCGCCAGCGGTCATGAGCGCGGTCCTCCCAGGAAGCCCGCCGCCTGGCTCGCGGAGCCACGGGCGGTCGTCGGATCTTCGACGAGCACAGCGAACCAGCGGGAGACCAGTCATGTCCAAGAGGAAACTACACATCTCACCCACCCGCGTCCCCGCGGCACGACGTCCGGGCCCGCCCCGCGAAGGGCGGACCCGGACGTCGCGTTCGGCCGGATCAGACAAGCCGGATCAGGCGACCTGGATCAGACAAGCTGGATCAGACGAGCTGGATCAGACAGGCCGGGTCAGACGAGGTCGAACCGGTCCAGGTTCATGACCTTGTCCCAGGCGGCGACGAAGTCCTTGACGAACTTCTCCTTGGCGTCGTCGCTGGCGTAGACCTCGGCGAGCGCGCGCAGTTCGGAGTTGGAGCCGAAGACGAGGTCGGCACGGCTGCCGGCCCACTTCAGCTCGCCCGTGGCTGCGTCGCGGCCCTCGAACGCGGTCTGGTCCTCGGAGGTCGCCTTCCACGTCGTGCCCAGGTCGAGCAGGTTGACGAAGAAGTCGTTGGTGAGGACACCGGGCGTCTTGGTGAGGACACCGAGCTGCGAACCCTGGTGGGTGGCGCCCAGGACGCGCAGGCCACCGACCAGGACGGTCGTCTCGGGAGCGCTCAGGGTGAGCAGGTTCGCCCGGTCGAGCAGCAGGAACTCGGCCGGCAGCCGGTTGCCCTTGCCGAGGTAGTTGCGGAAGCCGTCGGCCGTCGGCTCCAGCGCCTCGAAGGACTCGGCGTCGGTGTGCTCCTCGCTCGCGTCGACCCGGCCCGCGGTGAACGGCACCCGCACCTCGAAACCGCCCTCCTTGGCGGCCTTCTCCACGGCCGCGACGCCACCGAGGACGATGAGGTCGGCCAGCGAGACCTTCTTGGCGCCGGAAGTGGCGTTGAAGTCCCGCTGGACGCCCTCGAGGACACGCAGTACCTGCGCCAGCCCGTCGGGGTCGTTGGCCTCCCAGCCGCGCTGCGGCTCCAGGCGGATACGGGCGCCGTTGGCACCGCCGCGCTTGTCGCTGCCGCGGAACGTCGAGGCGGACGCCCAGGCGGTGGTGACCAGCTGGGTCACGGACAGGCCCGAGTCGAGCAGCTTGCTCTTGAGAGCCTCGATGTCGGCGTCGTCGATCAGCTCGCCCTCGCGCTCGGGCAGCGGGTCCTGCCACAGCAGGGTCTCCTCCGGGACCTCCGGGCCGAGGTACAGCGACTTCGGGCCCATGTCACGGTGGGTCAGCTTGTACCAGGCGCGGGCGAAGGCGTCCGCGAACTCCTCGGGGTGCTCGTGGAAGCGGCGGGAGATCGGCTCGTAGATCGGGTCGAAGCGCAGCGCCAGGTCCGTGGTGAGCATGTTCGGGGCGATCTTCTTCGACGCGTCGTGGGCGTGCGGGACCGTGCCCTCGCCCGCGCCGTCCTTCGGCTTCCACTGGTGGGCGCCGGCCGGACTCTTCGTCAGCTCCCACTCGTAGCCGAAGAGGTTGTCGAAGAAGCCGTTGCTCCAGCGGGTCGGCGTGGCCGTCCAGGTGACCTCCAGGCCGGAGGTGATGGCGTCGGCGCCCTTGCCGGTGCCGTAGGTGTTCCGCCAGCCCAGGCCCTGCTCCTCGAAGCCGGCCGCCTCGGGGTCGTCGCCAACGTGGTCCGCCGGACCGGCGCCGTGGGTCTTGCCGAAGGTGTGGCCGCCGGCGATCAGCGCGACGGTCTCCTCGTCGTTCATCGCCATGCGGCGGAACGTCTCACGGATGTCGCGGGCCGCGGCCAGCGGGTCCGGGTTGCCGTTCGGACCCTCCGGGTTGACGTAGATGAGGCCCATCTGGACCGCGCCGAGCGGGTTCTCCAGCTCGCGGTCGCCCGTGTAGCGCTTGTCGTCCAGCCAGGCCGTCTCGGGGCCCCAGTAGACGTCCTCCTCCGGCTCCCAGACGTCCTCGCGGCCGCCGCCGAAGCCGAAGGTCGGCAAGCCCATCTGCTCCAGCGCGACGTTGCCGGTGAGGATCATCAGGTCGGCCCAGGAGATGCTCTGGCCGTACTTCTTCTTGACCGGCCACAGCAGACGGCGGGCCTTGTCGAGGTTGACGTTGTCCGGCCAGCTGTTGAGCGGGGCGAAGCGCTGCTGCCCGGCGCCGGCGCCGCCGCGGCCGTCGCTGATGCGGTAGGTGCCCGCGCTGTGCCAGGCCATACGGATCATCAACGGGCCGTAGTTGCCGAAGTCGGCCGGCCACCAGTCCTGCGAGGTGGTCAGTACTTCGGCGATGTCCCGTTTCACCGCCGCCAGGTCGAGGGCGTTGAACGCCTCGGCGTAGTCGAAGTCCTCACCGAGCGGGTTGGCCACGTCCGGGTTCTTGGCAAGGATCTTCAGGTTGAGTCGCTCAGGCCACCACTGGCGGTTGCCACCGCCCTGTGTCGGGTGCAGGGCACGGTCGTGGGCGACGGGGCAGCCACCGCTCCCCTCCGCCTTCGCGTCTGTGACGATCGCGTCGTGGTTCTCAGTCATGGCAATCCTTCCGAACTGTGCGGAACTCGGTGCTCAGGAACTGCGGCCGGTGGAACAGTCGGGGCAGGTGCCCCAGTAGACGACCTCGGCCTCTTCGATGGCGAAGCCGTGGTCGTCGGCGGCGGTCAGACAGGGCGCGTCGCCGACCGCGCAGTCGACGTCGGCGACGGCGCCGCACGACCGGCACACGATGTGGTGGTGGTTGTCGCCCACACGCCCCTCGAACCGCGCCGGATGGCCGGCCGGTTCGATGCGGCGCACGAGCCCCGCCGCGGTGAGGGCGTGCAGGGCCTCGTAGACGGCTTGCACGGAGATGTGACCTACGCGGTCGCGGACTCCGGAGGCGATCGCCTCGACGCCGAGGTGGTCGCCGGCCCGGACGGTCTCCAGCAGCGCGACGCGTGCTGCCGTCACGCGCAGGCCGACACCGCGCAGTTCCTCGGCGGTGGTCGGGGTCGGGGAGGCGGTCATGAGGGCGAACCTACCGTCATAAACACGAAGAGTTCAAGAAAACTAACGATGCAATTCTGGTGGCGGTCCGGGGTTCGGCCACGGGCCGGGCACGGGACGGACGGGCACCGGCCGGACGGCACCGGTCGGGGGCATGCACGCATGATGTGTCCGCGCTCGGTGCACGCCCGTACGGCGGGCCGCGACGTCCCACGAACGGGGGAACGCCGGTCGAGGCGGCAACCTCGGTTGACACGAGGGAACACCGGTCAGGGGCGGCTGCCGGACCCGACTCCGAGACCGGCACCAGCACCCGCACCCACACCCGCACCCACACCGGTCGTGCGGCCTCGTTCGCACGCATAACGGCGGGCCAGCGCATGGAACGCTTCCTTCCGCTCCCAGTGCCAGCCGGAGGCGGGGTCGTAGGGCCGGTCCTCGATGGTCTTGGTGAGGGCGTAGCTCGCCATGTCGAGGTCGTGACGCGGGTCGCCGGGGCGGTGCGGGGCGTCGGGGGTGACGAACTCGAAGGCCATCGCCGCGTACAGCCCCAGCGAGGAGAACACGTCGAGGAGCCGTACGAGGTACTCGGCCTGCGTGCGCTCGCTGCGGACCAGATGCCCCTTGATCTCCTCGGGCCGCTTGTCGTGGTCGACGACGTCCCAGCCCATGCCGGCGGTCTCGGGCGCGCCGACGTAGGCGCAGGTACCGAACTCGGTGATGGCCAGCGGTTTGCCCCACCGCAGATGGCGCCTCAACTCCCGCGCGTAGTGCGCGTTGCCGACTTTGCCGGATCTGTCGCCTTCGTCGGCGAAGTACGAGTAGTAGTCGATGCCGATGACGTCGAAGAGGCGCCAGTCGACCACGTCGTCCTGGGCCGCGGCGTAGCTCAGCTTGCCGCGGAAGACGGAACGGCCCACCGCGGCCGCCTTGGCCGTGAAACGGCCCAGGCGGCGCTGCATGGCGACGGGGTCCACCTGTCCGTCGAGCAGGTTCCGGATGCGTTCGAGGGCGGTGTCACCCGGGACGATGCCGGGGACGAAGAGCCAGAACTCGCAGCCGACGCTGAGCTCGACCGCGGCGCCCTGCCGGCGCAGCCGTTCCGCGAAACGGCCGGTCTCGGCGAGATGGTCGAGGACGTCCCGTGCGGGGACGTCGCCGAGGGTCGGCTGGAGCCAGACGCGCAAACCCCGCTCGGCGGCCTCGGCGGCGGTGGCCGTGAGGCGTTCCACCCCGTCCCCGGTGACGTCCACGGTGTCGGCGTGCAGCTCGTCCCGGATGGCACGGAGGTCCCGCCGCATCCGAGCGGCGCTGAAGGCGGTGCCGGGTTTCTCGCCCTCTCCGACGGTGTAGACGACCCCGCGATGCCGGAGTCCCGGCCGCCCCCCGGACGCGTTCGCCACCCCGGCCGGCAGCACCGCGGCCGCGACCCCGGCGGAGGCCAGGCCCCCCAGGAAGCGTGCCCGACTGATGCCCGTAGCCCTGGGCAGCCCGGCACCGGCCTGCCCCATACGCTCATTCGATTTCCGCATACGGCCACCGTGCCGGGATCCGCGCCACCGGCACCGTCCGCCGATGGTCTGCGGCACGGGTCCGAGGGTCTACGGCGCCGATCCGAAGGGTGGTGGTACGGCTCCTGAAGACGCACGCCGTCGGGGAGCGTCGACCGACCGTACGCCGAAAGGCATGGAAACCTCGGATCAAAAGCTCAATACATCACATATCGACCATATTGTGTGAAACTCGGCTTGAGTCACCGGGGTGCAGTCGGGAGGGACGCTGGTGGACCTGGACGCCGTCGCCGAGGAGCTGTACGGGCTGCGGCCGGAGGAGTTCGTCGCCGCCCGCGACCGGCACGCCCTGGATGCCCGGCGCTCCGGCGATGCGGCCCTCGCCAGGGAGATCGGCGCCCTGCGGCGACCGAGCCTGGCCGCCTGGGTGAGCAACCTCCTGGTGCGACGGCGGTCGGAGGAGGTCCGGCCACTGCTCGGCCTCGGCGAGGAGCTGCGGCGCGCCCACCGCGAACTGGACGGTCCCCAGCTGCGGCAACTCGCCCGTCGGCAGAACGAGGTGTTCGGCACCCTCGGCCGCCAGGCCCGGCAGCTGGCCGCACAGGCCGGGCACCCGGTGGGCGAGGGCGTACAGCGCGAGGTCGAGGACACCTTGCACGCCGTACTCGCCGATCCCGAGGCGGCGCGGGAATGGGCGGCGGGCCGGCTGGTGAAGCCTCTCGACTCCGCGATCGGCTTCCCGACGGCCGACGAGGCCGTCCTGGCCGGCCGGCCCTCCGCCGCGCCGAGGAAGCCCGGCCGCATGGGGAGGTCCAAGGGGCGCGCGGATCGCGCCGAGGACGAGGAGCGGCGCCGTCTGCTGGCCGAGGCCCGGCGGGAGGCCCGCGACGCCGAACGCGAGCTGCGCGCCCGGGAGGAGGAGGCGTCGGCCGCCGAGAGTGAGGCGGAGCAGGCGGCCACCACGGCGGGTGAGGCGACGGAGCGGGTTCGGGAACTGCGGGCGCTGCTGCGGGATGCCGAGGACGAACAGCGGCGGGCCCGTGAGGACGAGCAGGGGGCGCGGGACCGGGCCCGGCGCGCCGACCGGGCCGTAAGCGAGGCCCGGAACAGGGCGCAGGCGGCCGCGGCGGGGGCGGAACGGCAGGCCGGCGGATAGCACCACGGAAAGCGAGGAACCATGGCGAGACCCATCTGGACCGGCGTCCTGACCTTCGGGCTGGTCACGCTGCCCGTGGGGCTGTACACCGCGACCGAGGACCACACCGTGCACTTCCACCAGCTGCAGCGCGGCACCTCCGACCGGGTCCGCAGCAAGCGGGTCAACGAACGCACGGGCAAGGAGGTCGGCACCGAGCTGATCGTCAAGGGCTACGCGCTGGGTGACGGCGAGTACGTGGTCGTGGAGCCGGAGGAGCTGGAGGAGATCTCGCCGGGACGGTCGAAGGTGATCGACATGGCCGGGTTCGTCGACCTCCGTCGGATCGAGCCCGTCTACTTCGACCGCACCTACTACGTCGGCCCGCGCCGCGAGGAGTACGTGAAGGTGTACGAGCTGATGCGGGCGGCGCTCGAACGGTCGGACAAGGCCGGGATCGCCACGCTCACCATGCGCGGCAAGGAGTATCTGACCGCGCTGCGCGCCCAGCCGGAGGTCCTCGTGCTGCACACCCTGCACTGGGCGGACGAGGTACGCGACCCCGCCGACGTGGTGGACCTCCTGCCGGACCGGCGCGGCAAGGTCACCGCCAAGGAGCTGCGGACGGCCGAGCAGCTGATCGACGCCCTCACCTTGGACTGGGATCCGGGCGATTACCACGACACCTACGCGGAACGCGTGGAACGGCTCGTCGCCGCGAAACGGAAGGGCGAGGAGGTCGTCGGCGAGGCGGAGCCGCCGCAGGCCACGAACGTCGTCGACCTCATGGACGCGCTCAGCCGCAGCGTCGAGGAGAGCCGGTCCCGTGGCCGCGGGAAGGACGGCGCCCGGCCCGGCCGGAAGAAGCGCGAGGACCTGACGTCACTGTCGAAGGCGGAGCTGTACGAACGGGCGAGCGCCGCAGGCGTGCCGGGCCGGTCGAAGATGACCCGACAGCAACTGATCGAAGCGCTGTCCCAACAGACCGCCGCGGCCTGACGCACCGAGGAGGCCCCCCCCCCCGACCCACAAGCGACCCAGCGACCCTTCAAGAGCGGGCGCCCCCACGAGAGGCGATCCCTGCCCCCGTCCGGGTGCGTCCCCTCCCTCCATCCGGGGTATAGAGGGGGCCTGTCGTCCGGCAGCCGTGTGATGTTTGGCGGGGGGCGTGACGGAGGCGGGGCAACCGGCAAGGTTCCCCTCCATGCCCCACGCGAACCTCCTGCGGCAGGTGAACTCGATGACCGCGGCGACCACCCGGGCGCTCGGGACGCCGCCCGCGAGGACCGACGACAGGACCGCCGGGCTCTCCCCGTCCGCCGCCCCGCCCGCTCCGCCCTCGCTGCCGTCCCTGACCGGGCTGCGGTGGATGGCCGCGCTGCTGGTGTTCGGCCTGCACGTGCACAACTTCGGCTACTTCGGAGGCACCGGCGGACACGTGGTGTCCTGGGGGTTCGGTGCCGGCGCGACCGGGGTCTCGTTCTTCTTCGTGCTGTCCGGTTTCGTACTGACCTGGTCGGCACGGCCGGGCGACCGTGCGCTCGCCTTCTGGCGCCGGCGCGTCGCGCGCGTCTACCCGGTGCACCTGGTCACCCTCGGCATCGCCCTGCTGATGGCGTACACGCTGGCGCACCAGCCGCGGCCGACGGTCAAGCAGACGCTGGCCAACGCGCTGCTGCTGCACTCCTGGTGGCGCCCGTGGTGGCAGACCCTGGACCCGGTCAGCTGGTCGCTGGCCTGCGAGGCCTTCTTCTACGCCGCCTTCCCGCTGCTGTTCCTGCTGCTGCGCCGGCTCGGCGCTCGCGGGTCGGCCGTGCTCGGCGTGCTGTCCCTGCTGGCGGTGCTGGTGCTGGCCCGGACGGAGGTCCACCACTGGTGGACGTACTCGCTCTACTCGTTCCCCGCCGCCCGGCTGCCCGAGTTCGTGCTCGGCGCGGTCACGGCGCGCCTGGTGCTGCTCGGCCGGTGGCGCGGGCCGGGCCTGGAGGCCTCGCTGGCCCTGGCACTCATCGGCTACTTCTTCGTGCCGCAGGTCACACCCGGGTACTCCGCCACGCTGTGCACCCTCGTCGGGTTCGCGCTGCTCATCCCGGCCGCCGCCGTCGCGGATCTGCGCGGGCTGCCGTCGCTGTGGCGGCGCCCGCGGCTCGTGCGGCTCGGGGAACTGTCGTTCGCCTTCTACATGGTGCATCTGCTGGTGCTGCGCACCGCGACCCCACTCCTGGGCAAGAAGCCGCACTTCGGTGCCCTGACCGCACTGGCCGTCACCTCGGCCCTGTTCGCCGTGTCGCTCGCCCTGTCCTGGGTGCTGTACGAGGCGGTGGAGCGCCCGGCGCGACGGCTGCTGCTGCGGCGCGGGTGCCGTTCGTCCTCCCCGGCGCGCCCGAGGACGAGTTGACAGGCATAGCCCGCGCCAGGCTTGGAACCCGGTCCTCTCACCCGGTCGAGACGACGAGTCGGCCCACGACGGGTCGGCGCGACGGATCGACACAACGAGTCGGCGCAACGAGAGGATCACTCATGTCCCAGGTCGAGGAGTCCGTGCGGGTCGACGTGCCGGTGCGCACCGCCTACAACCAGTGGACCCAGTTCGAGACCTTCCCGGCTTTCATGGAAGGCGTCGAGCGCATCGAGCAGCGCAGCGACACCCTCACGCACTGGGTGACCAGCATCGGGGGCGTCCGTCGGGAGTTCGACGCCACGATCACCGAGCAGCGGCCCGACGAGCGGGTGGCGTGGACCACGGTGGACGGCACGGCGCGGCAGGCGGGCGTGGTCACCTTCCATCGCATCGACGACTCCGCCACCAAGGTGATGCTCCAGCTCGACTTCGAGCCCGAGGGCGTGACCGAGACGGTCGGCGACAAGCTCGGTCTGGTCAAGCGGCGCGTCTCGGGTGATCTGCGGCGGTTCAAGGAGTTCATCGAGGACCGCGGCGGTCGGGAGACCGGGGCATGGCGCGGCGAGGTCGGCGGCTCCACGGGAGGCGAGGTCGGCGGCTCCACGGGAGGCGGCGCGTTCTGACAGGTCGCACTCCCGGGTGACGTCGGCAACAGTCGGGAGACTCCGGCGTCATTCGGGGTAGACGGCTCAGCGGTACCGGCCCGGCGGCGTGAGCCGCCGGGCCGAGGCCGCTTGAGACGAGGAAGCCGAAGCGACGAAGGAGCCGTGTCGACGTGCGCGGGAAAGAGACCGGGGTGGGGCGGCGGGTGGACGCCGACCCGTCCGCCGCCCCTGCCCAGCGCCGCCCCTGTGCCCAGCCCCGGTACCGGGCGACACCGGTGCCTGGACGGTCGTCGACCGGCTGATGGGCGGCCGGCGAGGCGGGACCGGTGAGCGCGTCGGCCCCTGCGGCCACGCCGAGCCGGTCACCCGCGCCGGGTGGCGGCCGGCCGGAGGCGCCCTGCTCCCGGGCGCGGCACCGACCGTCGCGGGGAGTTTGGCGCGGCCCGAACACGGCGGCTACTGTTGTCGTACGGCAATGATCGATTCGGGGCCGGCCGACCAGCGGCGGCGCGTGGCCGCGTGAGGGGAGAGATGAGAGTGCCGGAGCACGACGCGGCCGGAGCGGCGCCGCAGGCGGTGGGCGCCTTCCTGGACAAGCGCCGCGAGCAGATCGCCCAGCGCTGGGCGGACGCGCCGCTGTTCGGCTCGGTCTTCACCGTCTCCCGCGACGAGGCGGTCGAGGCGTGCAAGGCCGTCGTGGACGCGCTGTGCGAGGTGGCCTTCGCCGGGCGGCTGGAGGACATCGCGGCGCCCGGGTTCGCACCGGTGCGCGACCAGCTGGGGCGGATGACCCAGACCCGGGCCAGGAGCGGGTCCACACCGGCGGCGATCGCCGACGAGGTGGCGGCCCTGCGCGCCCCGGTGGTCCAACTGCTGCGCGAGGAGTCCGCCGACCCCTCCTCCCCCGAAACCCACGAGAGCGTGCTGGCGCTCACCCTGCTGATGGGCACACTGCGGCTGGTCGTGATGGAGACCGCACTTGACGCGAACGCGGAGCTGATCGAGCGCCAGCGCCAGCAGCTGCTCGAAGCGGCCACGCCCGTCATCAAGTTGTGGGAGGGCACCGTCGCCGTCCCCCTGATCGGTACGCTCGACAGCGCGCGCAGCCAGGTCGTGATGGAGTCGCTGCTGAAGGCCATCGTCGACCAGCGGGCCCGGTACGCCATCCTGGACATCACCGGTGTGCCCACGGTCGACACGCTCGTCGCTCAGCACCTGATGAAGACCGTGGCGGCCGCGCGCGTGATGGGCGCCGAGTGCATCGTCTCCGGCATCCGCCCGGCCATCGCCCAGACGATCGTGCAACTCGGCATCGATCTGGGCTCGGTGGACACGCGCGCCTCACTGGCCGACGCGCTCGCCTACGCGATGGGCGAGCAGGGCATGGAGATCTCCCGGCCGGACGCGGGTGCGAGTGTCCGGTGAACCAGTCCGCTCCCGGTCGATCGGTGCGGACCCCGGTGCTCGCTCTGGGCGACGTCCCGTGCGGCTCGCTCCAGCGCGAGCCGCACGACGGCATGGCCGAGACCAGCCTGCCATCGGCTCGGACGCGGATCCGGCCTCGGTCCGGCAGGAGGTGCGCCAGTGCACGGCCGGGCTCGGCTTCGGGCTGGTCCGGCAGACGAGGCTGGTCAGCACGGCGAGCGAGCCGGCCCGCGACACCCCTCAGCGTGGAATCCGAGCCCGGGCGCGGTACGACGGTCGCCGCCGTGGCCCGGGTCGCGCAGCTCCCCGCGTCGCGGCCGGGGGCCCGATGAGCAGGGTGTGGGAGGTCCCGGTTGACGACGCCACGCGGGTCCGGGACGCCCGGACGGCCGCTCGTGAGGCGTGCCTGCGGGCGGGTCTGGCGGCTCCACGCACGGCCGTCGCCGAGCTGGTCGCCACCGAGTTGGCGACCAACCTGCTCAAGCACGCGGGCGGGGGGCGCATGGTGGTGAACCTCGTGGCGCGACCGGCCGACGGCGCGGGCACCTCGGTGCAGCTCGTCTCCCTCGACAACGGGCCCGGCATCGCCGACGTGCCCGCCGCGCTGCGGGACGGCTACACCACCGCGGACGTCTCCCTCGGTGCGGGTCTGGGCAGTTGCGGGCGCCGCGCGAACTCCTTCCATCTGTACAGCGTGCCGGACTGCGGGACGGTGGCGGTGGCCCGGATCGACCCGGAGCCGGCCGGGCGCGGGACAGCGCGGGACGACATGCCCGCGGGCGGGATCACCGTCGCCCTGGCGCGGGCCGAGAGGTCCGGTGACGCGTGGGGCTGGGCCCGTTCCGACGGGCTGCTGACGCTGCTCCTGGCCGACGGCCTCGGACCCGGCCCCCACGCAGCGGACGCGGCCGGGGTCGCGGTGGCGGAGCTGCGCCGCGGCGCCGGACTGCCGCCCGTGGACATCCTGCGCCGGCTGCACACGGCCCTGCGCCCCACCCGGGGCGCCGCGGTCGCCGTGGCCCAGGTGGACGCGGAGCGGGCGGAGCTGAGCTACGCCGGGATTGGCGACGTCCGCGCCCGACTGCGCACCGGGGACACCTGGACCTCCCTCGAGTCCCACCCGGGGATCGTCGGGGCGCACATCCCGGCACACGTATCCCTGCGCAGGGTGCCGTGGCGCCGGGACAGTCTGCTCGTCGTGCACAGCGACGGACTGCCCGGCCGCTGGGTCCCGCCGGAGGACCCCCACCTGCTCGGCCACGACCCCTCGGTGGTGGCCGCGACGATCCTGCGCGACGCCGGCAGCCCCGCCCGCCCCGTACGCGACGACACCAGCGTGGCCGTCCTGGCCCCCGACCGCCGGACGAGCACCCATGACAGCCACCTCTGACACCTGGACCATCGCCATCGTCACCGCCGCCGACGCGGTCCGCGCCCGCGCCCTGCTGGCGCGGCTCGCGGCGGACGCCGGTGTGCCCCCGCTCGACCGCGCCCGCCTCCTGGCCGGGTTCGGCGCCCGGCTGCGCCGCGCCCTGGCCGACGGCCGCGCGGAACTGACCGTGACCGCGCGCGCCGGCGGGGAACTCGACCTCGTCCTGGACGGACCGCGGCCGTGGCGGCACACACTCGTCCGCCCAACCGCGGCGGCGGGCCCGCTGCCCGGGCCGGCCGACCTGGACGAGACCCGGCTCGCCGAGGCACTGCTGGCCGCCGACGAGGACACGACGGCCGTACTGGCGACGCTGGACGAGACCGAGGAGCTGGTCGGCTTCCACCGGGAGGAGCTGCACCAGACCAACCAGGGCGTGCTGGCGCTGCACGCCGAGCTGGAGGCCGCCGCGGTGGCGCAGCGCGATCTCCTCGACGCCGAGCGGGCCGCGCGCGCGGAGGCCGAGAACGCCCGCCGTCTGCTGACCTTCCTGGCCAACGCCAGCGCGGCCCTGAACGCCTCCCTGGACCACGAGGACATCCTGCGCCGGCTGCCCCAGCTGCTGGTCCCGGAGTACGCCCGGCACGTGGACGTCTGGCTCATGGACGACACCCCGGTGCCGCCGGACGACCGGGCGGCGGCCACGGTGACGGCGGCCCGGACCGGCCGCCCCCAGCACGCCGGCGCCCATCCGGGCGGCCTCGCGGGGGTGGACGATCTGCCGGCCTCCGCGCTGTCCCCGGACCGGCCGCTGCTGTGCCTGCCGCTGGGCGCCCGGACCGTGCAGGGCGTGCTGACGCTGACCGCGCCCGGTGACCGCTTCGATCCGGACACCTGTGTGATGCTGCTGGAGGTGGCCCGGCGGGCCGGTATCGCGCTCGACAACGCCCGCCGCTACGAGCAGCACCGGGACGTCGCCGAGGCCCTGCAGCGGGCCCAGCTCACCGATCTGCCCAGTACGGAGGGCCTGGCGCTGGCCGCCCGCTATCTGCCGGCCACGCACGGCCTGAACATCGGCGGCGACTGGTACGACGCCTTCCCGCAGCCGGACGGCAGTGTGCTGGCCGTGATAGGGGACGTCACCGGCCACGGACTGCGCGCGGCGGTGATCATGGGCCAGTTGCGTACGGCGTTGCGCGCGTACGCCGTCGAGGGCAACGGGCCCGCCCGGATCCTGACCCTGCTGCACCGGATGCTGCGCCACCAGCAGCCGGAGTTGTACGCGACCTGTGCCATCGCCCGGTTCACGCCCGGTGCGCCCGACGTGGTGTGGGCCGCCGCCGGGCATCCGCCGGCGCTCGTCCGGGACCCGGGGGGCGAGGTGCGCGTGCTGGATGCCAAGCCGGGCATCATGCTGGGGGTTCCCGTGCCCTACGAGTACGAGGAGCACTCCCTGGAGCTGCCGGCGGGCTCCACGCTCGCGCTGTACACCGACGGTCTGGTGGAGCGGCGGTCGGCCGGGATCGACGCGGGCATCGACCGGCTGGCGCGGACCTTGGAGACGCTCGGCGCCACCGACCTGGAGGACCTGGACAGCGCGGCCGACTCCGTGCTGAAGCCGATGCTGCACGACTCCGAACACGACGACGACATCTGCCTGTTGCTGTGTCGCACCACGACCTCGTGAACGGCCGTGCGCCGGCCCCCCGCTGGAGGGGCCGGCGCACGGGTGCCGTCACTGGTTGACGCAGGTGTTCCCGGTCGCCGGGTCCAGCAGGCCGATCAGGTCGATGGTGTCGCCGCAGACGTTGACCTGGACCTCGACCGGGACCTGGACGACGTTTCCGGACAGCAGGCCGGGGCTGTCGGAGGCGCTGCCGGTCGTGGGGTCCGGGTCGGACGCGTGGGCGGCCGTGGCGCCGCCCAGGCCAAGCGCTGCCGCCAGGAGGGCTGTTGTGGCGATGCTACGCATACGCATGATCTGCCTCACTGATTGTCGTAGGGACGGGTCCATCACACCTGTCCGGCGCCTGGTCCGCCTCTTCGGTTACGCCGTTCGGGTCCCCTTCGCTTCCGCCGTGCGATCAGGCGACGGCGGTCGGGAAGCGTTCCCAGACACGGTGGGAGCCGAGCAGTTCGGTGAGTTGCCGCAGGACGTCGGTGGCGTCGTCGGCGACGGCCACGCCGGCGGCGTCGAGCGGGATGCCCGCCGCTTCCAGCGCGGTCCGGCCGCCTCCGGCCGCGCCGATGGCCTTGCCGTGCCGGAACGCCTCCGCCAGCAGCAGCCCGACCCGGGGGTCGGGGGTGCCCGGACTCGACGCGGGCAGGCCCGCCTTGGCGTCGCGCGCGCCGTAGGCGTCGACGCCGACCCCGGGGGTGCCCGCCACCAGTACGGCGTCGAACTCGACGGAGCGCGCGGTGGCGTAGGTCCGCTGGACGGTCAGGGCGTCCGCGCCCTCGCCCAGGGTGCCGCCCGCCGGTGCGACGACGAGGGGGACCATGCCGCCGTCCAGCACCTGCCGGCGTACGGCGCGTACCCCGTCCAGGTCGCCGTCGGGGCCGGTGATGATGCCGATGATCCGGCCGTCGGCGGGCCAGGTGTGGCCGAGCTGGGAGAGTGCGGGACTCGGTGCGACGTCGGCGAGGGCCACGGTGGGCTCGGGCGCGGGCAGACCCAGGCCGGCCGCGACCGCGGTGCACAGCTGCGGGTCGATGTTCGCCAGGACCTGCAACGCCCTTACCCGGATGGGCTCTTCGTAGCACTTGGCGAGCTCGAAGGTGTAGGCGCCGATGATGTGCTCGCGCTCCACCGGGGTCATGCTCAGCCAGAACCGCCGCGGCTGGCTGAAGTGGTCGTTGAACGACTCCGGTGCCTCACGGACCTTCGTCGCCTCCGGCACCCGCACCGGGGTCTCGACGTACGCCCCCAGGTCCGCGCCGGCCGTGAACGGGCAGCCGCCGTCCAGGGAGTTGGGCCGGTAGGGGGCCACGCCCCGGTGCACGGCCGTCTGGTGGAAGCCGTCGCGGAGCATGTCGTTGACCGGCGAGTGCGGCCGGTTGATGGGAATCTGCGCGAAGTTGGGGCCGGCGAGCCGGGTGATCTGGGTGTCCAGGTAGGAGAACAGCCGCCCGGCGAGCAGCGGGTCGTCGGTGATGTCGATGCCGGGGACGAGATGGCCGACGTGGAAGGCGACCTGTTCGGTCTCGGCGAAGAAATTCGTCGGGTTGCGGTTCAGGGTGAGCAGCCCGATCGGCTGCACCGGGGCGAGTTCCTCGGGGACGATGTTGGTCGGGTCCAGCAGGTCGATGCCCTCGAAGGTCTGGTCGGGGGTGTCGGGGAAGGTCTGGATGCCGAACTCCCACTCGGGGTAGGCACCCGACTCGATGGCGTCGGCGAGGTCACGGCGGTGGAAGTCCGGGTCGACGCCGTTGATGATCTGCGCCTCCTCCCACACCAGGGAGTGCACGCCGAGCTTCGGCTTCCAGTGGAACTTCACCAGCGTGGTGGCGCCCTCGGCGTCGACCAGTCGGAAGGTGTGGACGCCGAAGCCCTCCATCGTGCGGAACGAGCGGGGGATGCCCCGGTCGGACATGTTCCACAGCGTGTGATGGGTGGCCTCGGTGTGCAGGGTGACGAAGTCCCAGAAGGTGTCGTGGGCGCTCTGCGCCTGCGGGATCTCCCGGTCCGGGTGTGGTTTGCCGGCGTGGATGACGTCCGGGAACTTGATCGCGTCCTGGATGAAGAACACCGGGATGTTGTTGCCGACGAGGTCGAAGACGCCCTCGCTGGTGTAGAACTTGGTCGCGAAACCCCGGGTGTCGCGGACCGTGTCCGCCGAGCCCCGCGACCCCAGCACGGTGGAGAAGCGCACGAAGACGGGTGTCTCGACGTCCTCGGCGAGGAAGGCCGCCTTGGTCACGTTCGCCGCGGTGCCGTAGCTGCGGAACACCCCGTGCGCCCCGGCGCCGCGGGCGTGGACCACCCGCTCCGGGATGCGCTCGTGGTCGAAGTGCATCACCTTCTCCCGCAGATGGTGGTCCTGCAGGAGTACGGGGCCGCGCGGGCCCGCCTTGAGCGAGTGGTCGGTGTCGTACAGCCGGGTGCCCTGGGCGTTGGTCAGATAGCTGCCGCTCTGCGCCATCCGGGCCTGGTCCGCGCCGGTGGGCTGACCGGTCGGCGAGACGGTGTCCGGGCCGGTCTGGTCCGGCTTCGGGGGCAGCGGTTCGCGGTACTCGGTCGGCTCCTCGACCGACGGCGACTGTGAGCCCGGCTTGCCGGGGATGCCGTCCTCGGGCCCCGAGGGCCCACCCTGGAGGGCGTCCGCCACCTTGTCCGCCGCTCGTTTGAGAGGGTTGGTCTCGCTCATCGATGCATCCTTCTGGTCACGGAGGGAGGCGAGAGTCGCCGGGGTGCCGGAACCGAGGTCCCCGGGCCGGGGCGTCCGAAACCGGGGAATCCCAGGGGACTTCCCGGTCGGGGTGAAGTCGGGCCGTCTCCTGGTGAGTTGCCGGGACGGCAGGCCCGCCGGACGCACTGATCCGGACCCGGAGACCGCCGGGCAGGGCCGGCAGTCCCCTGCCGAGGGTGTCGTCAGGGGGCCGGCTTCTTGACCCGGGGAAGCGGACGGCCACCGGGCCGCCCGCACCGGTCACACTATGCGCTGGTCCGCACCCGCGCAGTTCGGGTTAGGCCGGTCAAGGACGTGCCCTGACCCGCAGGCCCGGCGCCGGCGGCTGCGCCCCGGGCCGGCCCGGACCGTGGCGGCGTGCCTCCGGCTCGTTCTCCGGGACGTCGCAGACGTCTCCGCGGACGTGCCGCACGGCGACGGGCAACGCCCGCCGGATCGCCTCGGGCAGCGGGTCGCCGGCCGGCCAGCGCACCAGGAGGTCCGCCACCTCGCGCAACTTGACGTTGGTGTGCTGCGAGACGTGGCGCAGCGCCTCCCAGCCCTGCTCGGGGCTGAGGCCGCCGACGGCGACGACGACGCCGATCGCCCGGTCGACGAGGGAGTGCGAGGCCACGGCCCGCCGCAGCTGGGCCATCTCTTCCCGCAGCGCCCGCAGCGGATCCGCCTGCTCCTCACTTTCGATCATGTGTTTCACCTTGCGCAGCGGTGCAGCGACGAAACAGTCCGTAGGCGAACACCATCGCGAGCGGCAGTCCGGAAAACGAAAAATCACTCGTCGGCAGCACATGCCGGAGGGGCCGGAGGGCAGCCGCAGACAGTGGAGACGCTCACATTCGACAGTGACGACCTGGACGCGACGGAGGACTTCCTCAGCCAGGCCTACGCCAGGATGCGTATCGGCAGTGGCACGCCGGGGGCGAACCGGGCGCTGATCCGGCGTGCCGGCATCGCCCCGGTGAGTGTCGACCAGCTGTCGCTGGACTTCGAGATGAGCTACTCGGTGACACCGCTGGGCAAGGTCTGCCTGTGCGTCCTGCACGAGGGGACCGTGCGGGACCACCGTGTCGGCGGTGTCGAGGACACCTTCGGTCCCGGTGACGTGGTGCTGCTCGCCCCGCCGGACCTGCCGTACTCGGGACGGATCGACAACGCCCGCTACACCATCACCCTGCTGGATCCGACGCTGCTCACCCAGGTGGCCGTCGGCGCGGACGGCGTACGGCCGGTGCGGCTGACCGGTCACCGGCCGATTTCGAGGGCCGCGGCCCGCCACATCGGCCGGACGATCGCCCATCTGCGTGACACGGTGCTGTCCGATCCGGCGATCGCGGACCAGCCGCTCATCGCCACCACGGCGGCCCAGTATCTGGCGGCGAGCGTGCTGACCGCCTTCCCGAACACCGCGTCGGCCGAACCGACGGCGGCCGACCGGGGCGACGCGCATCCGGCGATGCTGCGGCGCGCGCTGGCCTATCTGGACGACCACGCGGACCAGCCGGTCACGGTCGCCGACGTGGCCGCGGCGGCCCATGTGACGGTACGCGCCCTGCAGTACGCCTTCCGCCGGCACCTGGACACCACCCCGCTCGCCCATCTGCGCCGGATCCGGCTGGCCCACGCCCACCAGGAGCTGGCGAGCGCCGATCCGGGTAGCGGGGTCACGGTCACGGCGGTCGCGGCACGCTGGGGCTTCCACCATCCGGGCCGATTCGCCGCCCACTACCGGGACACCTACCGGCGGGCCCCGCACGAGACGTTGTCCGACGGCTGAGGAACGGGGCGCGTCCCGGACCGAAGGAGGCTCCGGCCCGGGACGCGGCACCCCTTACGGGAAGGACGTCACCTTGGAGGGGACGGTGCTCGTCCCCGAGGTGGGCGCGCCGGTGCTGTTGACGACGTGGGCGTACTGGCCCATGCCGCCGAGGGAGATCACCAGCAGGTCGTGCATCTTGATGCCGGACCCGGTGGGCACCTGGAAGCCGTGGGCCTGCACGATCGACGGATCGGCCGTGTAGTTGCAGTAGCTGCCCAGACCCCATGCCTCGTGGGTGGTCACGGAGTCGGCGACCTTGTAGGCCGCGTATCCGGTGATGCCGTCGTGGGTGACGGCGGCCGCGTTGGGCGCGTCGTACGCCTTCTCGTTCTGGAAGAAGATCGTCCGGCCGCGTTCGCCGTTCCAGTAGACGTCGTACTTGTTGAAGTGTTCGACGAACAGACCGGTGGCCAGGACGTCGTTGCCGTTGACGCGCAGGCCGTAGTCGGCGCGGTTGATCTCCCAGCCGACGCCGCTGCCGTGGTCGGCGCGCCAGATCCAGGTGTGGTCGATGATGACGTTGTTGCTGTTGACGACCACGGAGTTGGTGGCGAGGCCGGGGCCCGCGCCGCCGATGCGGACGAAGACGTCCTGCATGGTGGTGGGGTTGCCGGAGTGGTCGGCGGTCGCGCCGGGGGTGCCGATGCGCAGCAGCGTGTCGGAGTTGACGGGGCCCGCGTCGATGAGGAATCCGGCGAGCCGGACGCCGTCGACGTCGGCCACGTGCATGGCGTCGACTCCACCCTCCGGAACCAGGGTGGCGAGACCGAGACCGAGGACGACGGTGCCCGCGCGGGTGACGTCGATGGTCTGGTCGAGGTGGTAGACGCCGGGGGTGAACAGGAGGTTGAGGCCCTGGGCGAGGGCGGCGTTGATGGTGGCCGCGGTCGCGCCGGGTTTGACGACGTAGAACTGGTCGAGCGACAGGGACGTCCCCGCGTTCGCCGGCCAGGAGACTCCGCGCGCGTTGGTGCGCTTGGACGGGACGAACACCTTGTACGTCGAGCCGTCCAGGTAGAGGAAGGGCTTCTCCCGGGAGACGGGGGTGGTGTCCAGCGTGGTGTACGGCCCGCTGTCGAAGTTGGTGGCGGGGGCGCCCTGGACGCCCGAGAAGGTCATGTTCCACACGCCGTTGCTCCAGCCGCCCACCGAGCTGTCGCGGGTGTACCACTGCTGCTGGGAGTACGGGCCGACGGTGCCGTCGATCTTCGAGTCCGCGATGTAGCCGCCGGAGGCCCAGCCGTAGCCGTTCGGGGCGAGGTTGAGACCGCCCTGGACGTGGATGCGGCGGAAGGGTGCCGCCTGCGCCACGGCCCAGCGGTCGGTGCCGTTGGACGGCTTGATGGCGAGGTTCTCCGCCGAACGCCAGAAGTTCTGTGTGGCGTTGCCGTTGAACCAGCCCGCGTCGACGGTGACGTCACCGTTGATCTGGGTGTCGTCGGGGTTCGGGCCGAGTCCGGAGATGGAGGTGTAGAAGCCGATCTGGGCGTTGATGCCGTTGTAGGTGCCCGGCTTGAGCAGGAACTGGTAGCGGCCGGTGCCGAACTGGGCCGACTCCTGCTGGGCGAAGACGTCGTCGAACTTCTGCTGGAGGTTCGGGGTGGAGGGGTCGACGACGATGACGTTCGGGCCCAGGTCGCCGCCGCCCTGGATCGGCGGGACACCCGTGGACCCGGTGTGCACGGCGACCTCCCACAGGGAGTAGCCGTAGCCGGTGCCGCGTGCGGTGCCGTAGATCCGGACGTACCGGCCGGAGCCGCTGACGTCGTAGGACGCCGTGCCGCCGGTCGCGCCGGTGACGCTCTTCAGGGTGCTCCAGGTCTGCCCGTCCGAGGAGGTCTGGATCTGGAAGTCCTTGCCGTAGGCGGCTTCCCAGTTCAGGTCCACCGCGCACAGGTCCTGGACGGAGCCGAGGTCGACGCGCAGCCACTGCGGGTCGGCGGCCTGGCTGGACCAGCGGGTCGAGGTGCTGCCGTCGAAGGCGGCGGAGGCGGGGGTGCCGGCGTTCTCGGTGGAGGAGGCCGAGGCGGGTTTGCCCCGGGCGGCGTTGGCGGTGCCGCAGGTGGGCCGGCTGCCGCTCGTGCCGCCGAACACCTGGAACTCCCAGAGGGAGTAACCGTACTGGGTCGCGCGGTGCACGCCGAGCATGCGCACGTAGCGGCCCTGTCCGGACACGTCCAGGGTGTCGATGCCGCCGTCGCCGCCGGTGACGGACTTCAGGTCGGTCCAGCCGGTGCCGTCCTCGGAGATCTGGACCTTGTAGTCCTTGCCGTACGCGGCCTCCCAGTTCAGCACCACCCGGGTGACCGAGGCGGTGGCCCCGAGGTCGACCTGGAGCCACTGGTCGTCGGCTGCGGCGGAGGACCAGCGGGTGCCGGTGTCGCCGTCGACGGCGCCGGCGGCGGTGGTGCCGTAGTTCTCCTCGGAGGAGGCGGTGGCCGTCTTCCCCTGGGACAGCGGGGTTTCGGCGGCGTTGGCCGGGGTGTGGGTGAGCGGCAGGGTGATCAGCGCGGCCATGGCGGCCAGCGCGACCCCCAGGGGTCTCAGTCTCGAACTCCGTGTTCTCATGCGGCGGCTCCAGGCGGCTACAGGGGGTCGAACGACGCCCCCTCGGCTTAGTTCAAGTTTTGATTTAAGTGGTGAGTCAAGCGGGCCGCAAGCCTTCGGAAGCCAAATACTTCAACGCCGCCACCGCCGCGGCCCGCACGGGCGGGGAGCCGGTACGGGCCGCGGTGCCGGGAGCGGGGGGGTGGTCGCTACGACCCGGCCGGGATGAGGGACAGGGTCTGTTCGGCGGCGGTGCGGCCGCCGCCGACGGAACTCCCGCTGCGGTCCGTCCAGTTCCGGACGGGCGTGGTCTCGGCGAGCCGGCCCGCGCACCCGGACAGGCCGAGCACGAGGCCGCTGTAGCGGTTGACCAGCCGATAGGTGCCGACGGAGCCCGGGATCACGAACCACTGCTGGCCCACGGTCGGGCCGCCCGCCGGTGCCGCGGTGACGGTGGGCCTGGCCCCCCAGGCGCGGCCGGCACGGCCGTCGGAGCCGACGCCCAGCAGTCGGCCGCCGGCGGCGTCGGCGATGGTGAAGGCGCCGTCGCCGGTCGGTTCGAAGACCCAGGACGCCCGGCCGGATCCGGCGGACCCCGCCGCCGACGTGGTGGCGGAACCGCCGGACGCCTGGGCGAGGTAGCGGCCCGCGGCGCTGGCGATCCGGTAGCGGCGGCCGGTGTCCACGGGCGGGGCCACGGGTGTGGCGGAGCCGATGGTGATGTCGACGTACTCCCCGGAGGCGTCGTGGGAGCAGCCGAAGGAACAGTAGGAGCGGAAGGACCTGCCGACGATCGTGGAGCTGGTGCGGTTGGCGCTGTCCAGGAACCAGCGGTACCAGGACGCGTTGGTGTAGTCACCGGTGTCGCCGATGAGGTGCCACTTCTGGGTGGTCAGGTCGTCGGTGGCGTAGAGGTACTGCGGTGAGTCGCCGCTCTGGTCGACGGCCTGCGGTTCACCGATGTACAGGCCGAGATAGGCGTCGTAGGCGATGTTCATCACGAACAGCGGCGAGGTCGGGGGCGTCTTCCCGGCCGCGATCTGCTCGGCCGTGGTGCCCTTGTTGGCCGGGTCGTACTCGGCCGCGGCCGGGGTGTAGCCGGTGGGGTGGCCGGCGTCGACCGGGACGATGTCGCTCTCCCGGCCGCCCTTGCCGGGCTGGCTCCAGGCGCCGTCGTACCACTTGCGCCAGGAGCCGGGCGCCATCTTCGCGGAGATCGGGGCGCGGGCCACGTGCTCGTAGAACGCCTTCCAGCCGCCGTTCTTGTCGATGATCCGGGAGCCGTAGTAGACGTAGAAGTATCCGGAGGCGGTGTCGACGAACAGGCGCTGGTCGCCGTCGCCGTAGGAGTACGTCTGGTTCGGGAAGGCCGCCGTGTCACCGCGTCCGGTGCTGTACGGCGAGGTGATCACATGGTCCTCGATGGTCCAGGTGCGGCCCCGGTCGGTGGAGACGGCGTAGTCGACGGCGTCGTAGTGCAGTCCGTCGCCGAAGGGCCGCGGGGTGAACTCGTTGTGCACCAGCCCGTACCAGTGGCCGGTGTCGGGGTCGACCCACACCCCGGACAGGTCGCAGTAGTTCTTCCGCGCGTAGCCGGAGCCGGCCGGGGCGTACGTGGCCTCCCTGCCGGTGGGGCTGTTCTCGCAGCGCCAGGTGGTGTCGTCGTTGCGGTCGGCGGGGTTGGCGGGGTCGGCCGACTCGCTGAGCGTCCTGTCGTAGGCGGCGGAGTCGAAGTCCTTGCCGGTGTAGAAGTCCCACACGCGCGGGTCGTCGGCGCCGTAGAGGGCGGCCGACTGCTGGTAGTGGAAGGTGCCGTCCCTGTCGAGGTACGGGGCGGCGGGCGTGTCCGTGGGGTGATCGAACGGTACCGGGGTCCCCACGGTCACGGTGTAGTCGGCGGGGGCCGGGGTCCCTGCCGACGCCGGGGACGCCGGACCACCGCCCAGGACCAGGGCGGCGGTCGCGGCCATGGCGCCGCCTGCTCTGCTCAAGAGTCGCACGGGTGCTCCTTGTTGCCGAAGGGCCGGTTGCACGGAACGATCCGGCCCCGGCGGTTTCCCCGGCAATGGACTCCAGTGCTCCGCCTCTTGCACTTTCGCGAGCGGGGGCGTGCGGTCGTGCCGCCGCGAGCCGCTCAGGGAAGCCGGGGCGGGTCGAGCGGGTCGAGCGCGTCGACGAAGAGCGGTGTATCCCAGTCCAGTTGGCGCACGAGGGCCTCGTCGGGTTCCACCGGGCGGGCCGTCTTCGACGTCGGCCGGGACGGGGTGTGGGTGCCGCGGGAGATGCCGCCGCTGACGGTGATGTTGTGCTCCACCCGGGGGCGGCGGTATCGCTCGTAGGCGGTGAACGCGCTGTCGGCGTCGGGCAGGTCCCGCAGTGCCTTGGCGAGGACGACGGCGTCCTCCAGGGCCATCGAAGCGCCCTGGCCGGTGGCCGGGGAGGCGGCATGGGCCGCGTCGCCGATGAGCAGGACGCGTCCGGAGCGCCAGGTGGTGCCGAGGGGCAGCTCGGTGGCGTTGGTGACCATGATCGCCTCGTCGGCGGCGGCGACGAGACCGGCGGCGGGCGTGGCGTCCTCGCGCAGCAGCGGCAGCAGCTGGTCCCGCAGCGTGACGGCCGGCTCGCAGGGGACGCCGACGGGCAGCGGGCCCCCGCCGACCCGGGCGAACCAGTACGTCTCCCCCATCGGCGACACCGCGTAGCCGAAGGCCGCCCGACTGCCCCGCACCATCGTGATGGCACCGGCCGGATCGGCCGCGGTGGCCGGTGGGAGGGCGGTGTCGATGGCGGTGGCAGTGTCGGTGGCGGTGTAGCCGTAGTAGACGCGCTGGCCCGCGTAGCCGGGCCGGGCGCCGGGAGTGATGAGCCGGCGGACGGTCGAGTTCAGCCCGTCGGCGCCGACCAGGAGGTCCGCGGTGGCGGTGGTGCCGTCGGCGAAGCGGGCGGTGACGCCGTCGGCGCCGTCCGTAAGGGACTCCAGCCGGGCGCCGTGCCGCAGCGGGATGCCGCGCCGGACGGCCTCGCCCTGCAGGGCCGCGTTCAGGTCGCCACGGCGCAGACAGCGGTAGCGCAGGGCGGGGTCGTCGGCGTCACCCAGAGGGGCGTGCGCCTGCTCGGTGCCCGCACTGTCGAGCAGACGCAGCGAAGTCAGCGGAAAACCGATGGCGGTGACGGCGTCCGTGGCGTCCAGCTGCGCCAGCGCGCGCATGCCGTTGCTCGCCAGGGTCAGGAACGCGCCGATGTCCTCGGCCGTGTCGGGGTGCGCCTCGCACACGGTGACGTCGTGGCCGGCCTTGTGCAGGCCCAGCGCGGTCGCGGTGCCCGCTATGCCGCCGCCGATCACCAGTACCCGCGTCGCGTCCGCTTGCGTCACGTGCCGCTCCTGTTCCCCGCGGTGGCCATGCCCCATCGCAGTGGCCCTGCCTCATCTAAGGGGAGCACGCGGCGTACGGGGGCTGTGGGGGCCGAGATCCGGACAGGCGCGGGTGCGATGGCGGGTCGTGCGAGGTGCTGCCCGGGGTGCTTCGGATGGTCGGGATCGGCGGTCAGCGCACATCGTGTGCACCGGAGCGCCCCCCGTGTGACGGGTCGTCTGCGACGGAGTGGGTACCTCCCGGCCATGCGGGTGAGTGTGGTGGACGCGGGATCGAACACGGTCCGACTGATGATCGCGGATGTGGAGGGTGGTGTTCCGCTGCCGGTGCACACCGTCAAGTGGAAGCTGCGCCTGTCCGAACATGTGGGGCCGGACGGCACCATCGCCGACGAGGCGGTGGAACGGTTGGTGAAGGCGGTGGCGGCGGCGGACGCCACGGCCCGCCGGTGGCATGCCGCGGGGCCGCTGGCCTTCGCGACCACGGTGGTCCGCGGGGCGCCCAACCGCGACGAGGTGCTGCGGCGGGTGGCGTCCGGGACCGGGATCCGCATGTGCACGCTGCCCGGTGAGACCGAGGCCGAGCTGACCTTCCTGGCCGCCCGCCGCTGGCTGGGGTGGAACGCGGGGCCGCTCGCCCTCCTGGACATCGGGGGCGGCTCGCTGGACGTGGCCTTCGGCCGGGGCCGGCTGCCCGACTTCGCCGCGTCGCTGCCACTCGGCGCGAGCCGGCTGACCGCGGAGTACCTGGGCGCGCAGGATCCGCCCGGGCCGGGCGAACTGAAGGAGCTGCGCCGCCGGATCCGCCATGAACTGCGGGACGTGGCCTCGCGAATCCGCTGGGAACGACCGCGTACGGCCGCCGTCAGCTCCCGTACCTTCCAGCAGCTGGCGCGCCTGTGCGGGGCGGCGCCCGGGCGGTACGGCCCCTTCATGGAACGCGAGTTGGCCTGCCAGGACCTGCGTGAGGCGGTACGGACCCTCGCCGCGCTGCCCGCCGCCGAACGCGCCCAACTCCCGGGGATCTCCGCGCCGCGAGCGGCCCAGAGCCTGGCCGGCGCCGTCGTCGGACACACGGCGCTCAAGCTGATGGGCCTGCGCCGGGCCGTGGTCTGCCCCTGGGCGATCCGCGAGGGGGTCCTGCTGCGCTACATCGAGGACGGCGCCGACTGGTGGACGGACGCCACAAAGACCACGACCCCCACGACACCGTCCCCGCCGGCGACCCTGCGCATAGCGAGCCCACCCGTCTGACGGCACCGTCGCGGGTCGCACCCAGGCCTTGGGCCAGGGCTGTGGCTGCCCCGGTACGCCGTTGCCCCGACTCACCCCGCCACCTGGCCATGGGGCTCCGGCCACCCTATTCGGCTGCCGGGAGGGGGCGGCCGGCTGCCGGGAGGGGGCGGCCCGCGCCCCTCGAGCGCTTCGGCAACTCGGCCGACTGCAACCGCAGTTCGGGTTCGTGCGCGTGAGCCGGGGCCGGCGCCGTGGCCGACCGGGGACCCGGCCGCGGCCGGCCTGGCACCCGTGTGCGGGACGAACGGCACGCCGACGAGACGCTCTCCGGCCCCCCACCGCCGCGGTATTGACATGAACCTGCACCAACCCCGAGGCTCATGCGTGAAGTTGCTCGATTGACGCCTATTCCGAGCGTCTTTGAGCATTTCCCGAGAGTACCGTCAATCCGCAAGGGTGCGAGGGTTAGCTGTTCCGCCGTGCGAAGACTCCGACATCGTGTGCCGTGGCCGGCCTGGATTCCGCTGGGGCTGGCGATCGCCCTGGCCGGGACCGTGCTGGCCGGCCCGATGCCCGCAGAAGCCGCCGCCACCGCCGCCACAGGCGCCGTACTGGACCCCGCTCACGCCGACGTCAGCTGGCGGAGCCCGGTCTACGCCAAGGGGACCGGCGGTGGCACCGAGAGCTGCCCCACGGCCGCCGCCGACCCCGACGACAAGGTCTGCGACCGCTTCGACCTGACCGTTTCGGTCCCGGACGGCTACTGGGACGACAACCCCGAGGGCGGCGTCCCGCTGTCGATCACGTGGGACCACCCCTCGGACGACTTCGACCTGTACGTCTACGACGACCACGGCAAGCAGGTGGCCTCCAGCGCGGGCACCGCCGACCCCGAGGCCACGGTCATCCCGCGGGCATCGGGGACGTACCACGTGCTCGTCGTGCCGTACGACGTGCACGACGACTCCTTCACCGGCACCGCCTATCTGCCCGCGACCGCGGACGCCGGTGACCTCACGTCCTTCTCCGGCGGCGACGGCAGCTACAGCATCCGGGCCGGGAAACTCACGGCCCGCGCCGACTTCCTGACGGGAGGACGACTGCGGCTCCAGGCCGACCCGTCGGGGTCGTTGAGCGATCCGGCCGGCACCGCCATCGTGCGGGACCGGCCCGCCGCCCAGCGGCACACCTCGTCCTTCGACGCGGGCGACTACTACGGCGTCCGCTCCCCCGAAGGCGTCCTGCGCGTGTACAAGCGGCCGCTGCGGTTCGGCTTCTACCAGCCCGACAACCGCACCCGCGTCTGGCAGGAGGACAAGCCGCTGCGCTGGTCGACCGGCGGCATGCGGCAGAGCCTCACCCGGGGCACCGACGAGCAGTTCTTCGGCGGCGGCGAGCAGAACGGCAGCTTCTCGCACCGCGGGCGGACGATGTACGTCGCCAACAGCTTCGACTGGAACGAGGGCGGCTACAACAACTCGCAGCCGTTCTACCTCTCCAGCGCGGGCTACGGCGTCTTCCGCAACACCTTCGCGCCGGGCGTCTACACCTTCGGCTCGCCGGTCACCACCGGGCAGCAGGAACGGCGCCTGGACGCCTACTACTTCCTCGGCGACGCCAAGCAGGTGATCGGCCAGTACACCGCGTTGACCGGCAGGCCGTTCATGCCCCCGGTCTACGGTCTGGAACCCGGCGACTCCGACTGCTATCTGCACAACGCCAACCGCGGCGAGCGGCACACCCTGGACGCGCTGAAGGTCGCCGACGGCTACACCGATCACCAGATGCCGCTCGGCTGGATGCTGGTCAACGACGGCTACGGCTGCGGGTACGAGAACCTGGAGCAGACCGCCAAGGGTCTCGCGGACCACAACGCCCAACTCGGCCTGTGGACCCAGGACGGCATCGACAAGCTGGCCGACCAGGTCAAGGCGGGCCAGCGGGTGGCGAAACTGGACGTGGCCTGGGTCGGCAACGGCTACAAGTTCGCGCTGGACGCCTGCGACGCCGCGAAGAAGGGCATCGAGGACAACAGCGACGCGCGCGGTTTCGTCTGGCTGCCGGTGTCCTGGGCGGGCGCCCAGCGCTGCGGGGTGCTGTGGAGCGGCGACCAGCAGCTGTCCTGGGACTACATCCGCTGGCAGATCCCGACGTACGCCGGGGCGACCATGTCGGGCATCGCCTACAACACCGGCGACGTGGGCAGCATCTACCGCCACGACGCCAAGATGTACGCCCGTGACCTGCAGTGGAAGGCGTTCCTGCCGGCCATCATGACGATGGACGGCTGGGCCACCGACCTCACCTCGAAGAAGCCCGCCGACCAGCAGCCCTGGCTGGACGGGGAACCGTACACCTCCGTCAACCGCAAGTACCTCCAGCTGAAGGAGCGGCTGCTGCCCTACATGTACACCCTGTCCGCCGAGGCGGCGAAGACGGGCGTGGGCGCGGTGCGGCCGCTGTGGCTGGAGTACCCGGACGATCGCGGCACCCTCGGGGAGCAGGCCAAGTACGAGTTCCTGTCGGGCTCCGACTTCCTCGTCGCGCCGGTCTACGAGGACTCCGACACCCGCGACGGCATCTATCTGCCGAAGGGCACCTGGACCGACTACTGGACCGGCCGCACCTATCGGGGTCCGACCACGCTGAACGGCTACCACGCCCCGTTGGACACGCTCCCGCTGTTCGTCCGCGAGGGCGCGATCGTACCCATGTGGCCCAAGGGGACGACGAGTTGGCAGACCCGCGACCGGCACGAGCTGGACTGGGACCTCTACCCGGCGGCCCGGGGCACCAGCCGCTACACGCTGTACGAGGACGACGGCGTGACCCGTGACTTCGCCAAGGGTTCCGCCGCCACACAGCGGGTGTCCCTGCGCGCCGACAGTTCGGGCACGACCGTCTCCGTGGGGGCGAGCAGGGGCGAGTACACGGGCAAGGTGGACGCGCGGTCGTACCGGTTCACCGTGCACGACGGCTCCGTGCCCGCGCGTGTGCTGCTCGACGGGCACCGGCTGCCGCGCTCCGCCTGGTCCTACGACGCGGACACGCGGATTACGACCGTCACGACGCCGAGCCGGTCCCTGGACCGGGGCTTCACCCTGCGTCTGGTCGACGGGAGGTAAAGAGATCGTATGGTCTAGTCCAAAGAGCGGGTTGGTCTAGTCCAACTCATTGACGTGACCGCAACACCTCCCAGAGGGTGGGGCTCCCCGCTCCGGGGCTCTCCCCACCCCACCCTCTGGAGGCACGCAGTGAGACGTCTTCGGGCATGTCTGGGCGCGGCGGCGGCGGTCACGCTCGCCGCCGCGGGCACGACCGCGCTGGTCGCGAGCAACGCCTCGGGCGCGACCAGCGCGCTCGGCAACCGCTGGTACGCCGCCGCCCCCTATCTCATGCCGCTGGACAACGACCCGCCGGACCCGGCCGCCATCATGGACGCCACCGGTCTCAAGGCCTTCCAGCTGGCCTTCGTCCTGGCTCCCAACGGCGGCGGCTGCTCCCCCACCTGGGGCGGCACGGCGCCGGTCGCCTCGGACACCGCCGTACAGTCGGTGATCAACACCATCCGCGCCAAGGGCGGTGACGTCTCCGTCTCCATCGGCGGCTACGGCGGCACCAAGCTCGGCCAGGCCTGCGCGGACGCGGCGTCCACGGCGGCGGCCTACCAGCAGGTGATCACCAAGTACGGGCTGCACGCGATCGACTTCGACCTGGAGGAGCCGGAGTACGAGAACACGGCCGCCATCAAGAACGAGATCGGCGCCGCGAAGATCCTCCAGCAGAACAACCCGGGCCTGTACGTGTCGGTGACGACGGCGGGCACGGCGGACGGCACCGGCTGGTTCGGCAAGCAGATGCTGCTGGAGGCCAAGTCGCAGGGGTTCACCCCGAACAACTTCTCCATCATGCCGTTCGACGGCGGTTTCAACGGGGCGGCGAGCCAGACCAGCGCGCTGACGAACTTCAACACGATCCTCCAGTCCACCTTCGGCTGGGACCAGGCGACCGCGTACGCCCATGAGGGATTTTCCGGGATGAACGGCCGCAGCGACACGGGCGAGAACTTCACCCAGGCCGACTTCCAGACCGTCCTCGACTACGCCACGAGCCACAACATGGACCGGTTCACATTCTGGTCCCTGAACCGGGACCGACAGTGCACCCCGGTGGACAACGGGGGCCGCACCTCCGGTACCTGCTCCAGCGTGGCCCAGAACTCCTGGGACTTCGCGAAGTACTCGGTGAGGTTCGCCGGCGTCACCCCGCCCACCGGCACTCCCACCCCCACCCCCACGCCCACCCCGACACCCACGCCGACCTCCTGCAAGGCGGCCTGGAGCGGGTCGGCGGTGTACACGGCGGGCAACGAGGTCTCGTACAACAAGCACAACTGGAAGGCCAAGTGGTGGACCCAGAACGAGACGCCGGGCGCGTCGGAATGGGGACCGTGGCAGGACGAGGGCGCCTGCTGACCCCTTGACGTGTCAGGTTCAGGCCTCTAGCTTCACGGGTCATCAGTGAACAAGGATGCGTTCAGTGTTCACAACACTGAACGCATCCTTTCTCGCGAAAGGACCCCCCACATGAACCGCTCACGTCTGCTCGCGGCACCGGCCGCCGCGGGCCTCGCCCTGGCCCTCATCGTGCTCGGCGCCAACAGCGCGGGCGCGGCCGACCCCGGCAAGGCCCCCGGCGGCAACTTCGACCTCGCGGTCTGGCAGCTCCAGGAACCCGTCGGCTCCCCCGGCTCCCCCACCACCATTCCGTCGTCCCGGCTGCAAGGTGCGAACGGCTACCAGGACACGTACTTCTATACCGACACCCGCGACGGCGCGATGACCTTCTGGGCGCCCGAGAAGGGCGTGACCACCCCGAACTCCAACTACGCGCGCTCGGAACTGCGGGAGATGAACCGCGACGGCAGTGCGGCCGACTGGTCGCTCGGCGGCTCCCACCGGCTCAGCGCGACCCTGCGCGTCGTCTCGGTGACCAAGAACGTGTGCGTCGGCCAGATCCACCTCGGCTCCGGCGGCTCCTCGACCAAGCCGCTGGTGGAGCTGTACTACCACGCCGACGGCGACATCGTCCTGGGCACCGAGGACTCCCCGTCCGGCGGGCAGACCCAGCACACCGTCGGGCATGTGTCCCTCGGCAAGACATGGACCTACACCATCGCCGTCTCCGGCGGTAACACCGTCGATCTGACGGTCAACGGCACGACCACGCACTATCCGATCCCGTCGTCCTTCAAGCCGTACAAGCAGTACTTCAAGGCCGGCTCGTACAACCAGTCCTCCTCGGACAGCACCACCAAGGGTGCCCGCGTGGCGTTCTACGGGCTGACCGTCTCACACGGCTGACATGTGCTCCGAACTGCGCGACTGGTGCATTCGGGCGAGCGGTCGTAGCGTCGATGTGCAGCCCTCGGGGTCATTCGACGGGTGGGAGCGACCATGCGCGGATCAATGACGGGAACGGCGGTCACGCTGGCGGCGGGAGCTCTGCTGATGGCGTCCATGACCACGGCGTCGGCGGGTCCGGCGACCACGGCGGCGAAGGCCGCTCCCCCGCTCCCCGTGCTCGTCGACTGCCAGTGGCAGCGCGACATCCGCCCGACCGACTTCATCCTCGCCTGCGGTGACGGCAACAGCCGGCTGTCCGGGCTCCAGTGGCAGCACTGGGGCTCGCACACGGCGACGGCCAGGGGCGTGAACCTGGTGAACGACTGCAAGCCGTACTGCGCCGCGGGCCGCTTCCGCTACTACCAGGTCACCGTGCGCCTGGACCGCCCGCAGGTGTGGAAGAAGGACGCGAACGTCCAGCACTTCACCCGGATGAGTCTCACCTACGCGGGCGCCCGGCCGAAGGGCTTCCAGCAGGTCGTGACCTACAAGCTCTGGAACTGACCACCGGCCCGGACCCCCGCACGGGCCCCCTCCCACCCCGCGGCGGCCGGCTTCCTCCGGCCACCGCGGGGTGCTGCAGCTCAGCCGATCTCGGCCAGCAGATCGCCGCCCTCGACCTGCTGGATCCGGTTGATGGCCAGCCGGGACACCCGGCCCGCCCGCGGCGCGGTGATCGTCGCCTCCATCTTCATCGCCTCGATGGTGGCGACCGTGGCGCCGGCCTCGACCTCGTCGCCCTCGGCGACGGCGAGCGTCACCACACCGGCGAACGGCGCCGCGACATGTCCCGGATCCGACCGGTCGGCCTTCTCCGTCACCGGGATGTCGGAAGCCGCCGCCCGGTCACGTACCTGAATCGGGCGCAGCTGGCCGTTGAGCGACGACATCACGGTCCGCATGCCGCGTTCGTCGGCCTCGCCGATCGCCTGCAGCTCGATCAGCAGCCGGACCCCGGGCTCCAGATCCACGGCGTACTCCTTGCCCGGGCGCAGCCCGTAGAAGAACGCCTTGCTGTCCAGCACGCTGGTGTCGCCGAAGGACTGGCGCCGGCTCTCGAACTCCCGGGTCGGCGCGGGGAACAGCAGCCGGTTCAGGGTGCTCCGCCGCTCCTTCGCCAGCCCGTCGCGGTCCTCGGCGGACAGCTCCGGCACGGGCTTGGCGGCGGCGCGTCCCCGCAGCGCCTTGGTGCGGAAGGGCTCGGGCCAGCCGCCGGGCGGGGTGCCCAGTTCACCGCGCAGGAAGCCGATGACCGAGTCGGGGATGTCGAACCTGTCGGGGGTCGCCTCGAAGTCGGCCGGGTCCACTCCGGCGCCGACGAGGTGCAGGGCGAGGTCGCCGACCACCTTGGACGACGGGGTGACCTTGACCAGCCGGCCGAGGATGCGGTCGGCGGCGGCGTACATCGCCTCGATGTCCTCGAAGCGGTCGCCGAGCCCGAGGGCGACGGCCTGGGTGCGCAGGTTGGACAGCTGGCCGCCGGGGATCTCGTGGTGGTAGACGCGCCCGGTCGGGGAGGCGAGGCCCGCCTCGAACGGGGCGTAGATCTTCCGGACGCTCTCCCAGTACGGTTCCAGGTCGCCGACGGCCTGGAGGTCGAGGCCGGTGGGGCGCTCGGAGTGGTCGGTGGCGGCGACGATCGCCGACAGCGACGGCTGGGAGGTCGTACCGGCCATGGAGGCCACCGCTCCGTCGACCGCGTCCGCGCCCGCCTGGATCGCGGCGAGGTAGGTCGCGAGCTGGCCGCCGGCGGTGTCATGCGTGTGCAGGTGAACCGGCAGGTCGAACTCGCGGCGCAGCGCCTGGACCAGCTTTGCGGCGGCGGGGGCACGCAGCAGTCCGGCCATGTCCTTGATCGCGAGGACGTGCGCCCCGGCCCCGACGATCTGCTCGGCGAGCCGCAGATAGTAGTCGAGGGTGTAGAGCCGCTCGTCGGGGTCGTTGAGGTCGGCGGTGTAGCAGAGGGCGACCTCGGCGATCGCGGTGCCGGTCTCCCGCACGGCCTCGATGGCGGGCCGCATCTGGTCGACGTCGTTGAGGGCGTCGAAGATGCGGAAGATGTCGATGCCGGTGGCGGCGGCCTCCTGCACGAAGGCGTCGGTCACCTCGGTCGGGTACGGGGTGTAGCCGACGGTGTTGCGGCCGCGCAGCAGCATCTGCAGGCAGATGTTGGGTACGGCCTCGCGCAGCGCGGCCAGCCGCTCCCAGGGGTCCTCGGCGAGGAAGCGCAGCGCGACGTCGTAGGTGGCGCCACCCCAGCACTCCAGGGAGAGCAGCTGCGGCAGGGTGCGGGCGACGACCGGGGCGACGGCGAGGAGGTCCTTGGTGCGCACCCGGGTGGCGAGCAGGGACTGGTGGGCGTCGCGGAAGGTGGTGTC
Organism: Streptomyces sp. NPDC051452; assembly: GCF_044454765.1. Lineage (NCBI taxonomy): Bacteria > Bacillati > Actinomycetota > Actinomycetes > Kitasatosporales > Streptomycetaceae > Streptomyces > Streptomyces sp. NPDC051452. The sequence continues at coordinate 605,409 of NZ_JBITEB010000001.1, read as the reverse complement.
GGTGACGCCGATCGTCGGGGACCGGCGCAGATGGCGGGCGAAGCCCTCCGGGCCCAGCTCCACCAGGAGTTGACGGGACCCGGCGGGCGGCTCGCCCTCGGGCAGCGGGGGCAGCTTGGTCAACGGGTCGAGCAGGCCCGGCCGTTCGCCGTGCGGCTTGTTCACCGTCACGTCGGCGAGATAGGTGAGCAGCTTGGTGCCGCGGTCGGCCGAGGAGCGGGCGGTGAGCAGCTGGGGGCGCTGCTCGATGAAGGAGGTGGTGACCCGGCCGGCCCGGAAGTCGGGATCGTCCAGGACCGCCTGCAGGAAGGGGATGTTGGTGGCGACACCGCGAATGCGGAACTCGGCGACCGCGCGCCGGGCCCGGCCGATCGCGGCCTGGAAGTCGCGCCCCCGGCAGGTGAGCTTGACCAGCATGGAGTCGAAGTGGGCGCTGATCTCCGTGCCGGCGTGGGTGGTGCCGCCGTCGAGGCGGATCCCGGAGCCGCCCGGTGAGCGGTAGGCGCTGATCCGCCCGGTGTCCGGGCGGAAGCCGTTGGCCGGGTCCTCGGTGGTGATACGACACTGCAGGGCCGCGCCGCGCAGGGTGACGGTGTCCTGGGACAGACCGAGGTCGGCCAGGGTCTCACCGGCGGCGATCCGGAGCTGGGCCTGGACCAGGTCGACGTCCGTGACCTCCTCGGTCACGGTGTGCTCGACCTGGATGCGCGGGTTCATCTCGATGAAGACGTGGTTGCCGTCGCGGTCGAGCAGGAACTCCACGGTGCCCGCGTTGCGGTAGCCGATCTCGCGGGCGAAGCGCACGGCATCCGCGCAGATCCGGTCGCGCAGCCCGGGGTCCAGGTTGGGGGCGGGGGCCAGCTCGATGACCTTCTGGTGGCGGCGCTGGACCGAGCAGTCCCGTTCGAAGAGGTGGATCACATTGCCCTCGCCGTCGGCGAGGATCTGCACCTCGATGTGGCGCGGGTCCACGACGGCCTTCTCCAGGAAGACCGTCGGGTCGCCGAACGCGGACGCGGCCTCGCGGGAGGCGGCCTCGATGGACTCGCGCAGCTGCGTGGGCTCCTCCACGCGGCGCATACCGCGCCCGCCGCCGCCGGCGACCGCCTTGACGAAGACGGGGAAGCCGATCTCATCGGCGGCGCGCACCAGTTCGTCCACGTCGTTGGAGGGCTCGGACGAGCCGAGCACGGGCACGCCCGCCGCGCGGGCGGCGGCGACCGCGCGGGCCTTGTTGCCGGTCAGCTCCAGCGTCGGGGCGTCGGGGCCGACGAAGGTGATGCCCGCCTCGGCGCAGGCGCGTGCCAGTTCGGGGTTCTCCGACAGGAAGCCGTAGCCGGGGTAGACGGCGTCCGCTCCCGCCCGGCGGGCGGCGCCCACGATCTCCTCGACGGAGAGGTAGGCCCGCACCGGGTGCCCCGGCTCCCCGATCTCGTACGCCTCGTCGGCCTTGAGCCGGTGCAGCGAGTTGCGGTCCTCGTGCGGGAACACGGCGACCGTCCGGGCGCCTAGTTCGAATCCCGCCCGGAACGCGCGGATCGCGATCTCTCCACGGTTGGCGACCAGCACCTTGCGGAACATCCTGGATTCCCTTCAGCTGCCTGCCGGCGACGAACACCCTGGTGTCAGCCACGCCCTGCCCTGCCTCGCGGCCACCCTAGGGGGTGACCGCACGGGTCGACGTGCGAAAACCATCACACCGACGGGGTGGGCGGCGCCACAGAGGCGCGCCGTGCGGGACGTTCCGGGTCGGCGGAGCCCGGCTACCGGTCGGGGGACGTCGTAGCGACCCTGGGCCGGGCCTCGGCGGGACGGCCGGCGGGGGCATCCGAGGGCGTGGGGGCCGGCGGGGCTTTCGGGGTCCGCGGGACGGTCGAGGTCTCCGGGACGGCGGGGGCTGCCGGGACCGCCGGGGCCGCCACGGTGCGAGCGGGCGCCGGAGTGGCGGGTTCGGCGGGTGCGGGGGCCGTCGGCTGGGCGGGGGCCGGGCGCTCGGTGCCTCGGGGCGGCAGCAGGGATCGTACGGCGGCGCGCAGCCGTTCGCGGCGGCCGTGCAGGAGCCCGAGGGCGATCGCGGCGCCGACCGCGATCAGATGCTCCCGACCGGCCAGGTTCGGCACGGCGATGGACTCCCACACCATCGAGCCGCCGGTCAGGGTGAACACCACGGGGGCGCGCCTGACGACCGCGAGATAGGTGAACAGGCCCACGACGGCGGCCGAGGGCCCGGTGTCCAGCACCCGTCCGCACTCGGGCGGTAATCCGAACCCCCACCAGCCGGGCCCCATCGCGATCATCAGACGGGCGGTGAGGGTGCCGGCCAGTGTGGTCGCGTAGGCGACCGCCAGGGTGCGGGCGCGGCCGAGGGCCAGTTCGGCGAGCGCGAAGGCGATGAAGAGCTGGGTGATGCCCGCCCACACCGGCAGGTCGAGCGCGGGGACGTACAGCGACACGGGAGTGCGCAGCAGGGACAGCCACAGCGGCAGGTCGGCCGTCACGCCGCCGAGCCGCCGTACCCATACCGCGCCGGCCGGGTGCTGGGCGATGTCGTGGAAGAAGACGACGCCGAACGCGGCCACGAACGCCAGCAGCAGTCCGGACAGCCCGCGCCCGACCAGCCGCCGTACGGGGTCGACGACGATGGCGTGCCACTCGGCGCGCAGCGTGCGCCCGGCGAAGCGGGCGAGGCGCGCGAGCGGCCGGCACAGGCGCTCGACGCGTCCTTCAGCGGTCATGAGGCCGGTGGTCATGAGGCACGGCATCCCGTCGCCGTCGATTCCCCCGCCACCCGCATCTCCCCCTTCGCCCCCATCTCTGTCGGCAAGTGACAGTTCAGCGACCACGGGGACGGGCGTCAAGATCCCTTATGGGTGGGAAGGCCCACAGGCGTACGGGAGGGGATTTCGTTCCTTGGAGGCAACCTTCGCCCCCTACGAGCCGTCCCGGGCACAGAATCCGGAACCTCTCATTCCAGGGGTTCGGGGCGGATGCGTCCGGCTCATCCGGTTCATCGTCAACGCATCGGTATGACCACCCACTCCATGGAACGTACCCGGTTCCTTTCTTTTTTGATCACGAACTCTCGTATAGTGACCGCCAGTTCACGACCGAGTCTGACAACTCGTTATCCCACCCCTTCTTGCCAGCCCCGCCCGTCTCTGCCGCGAGGACCAGACCGGACCGATGACCGCGCCCACCCACCCCGGCGACCGACCGTCCCCGCGTACGTTCGTCTCCGCCTTCGCCGTGACCGGTGCCCTGTCCGCGCTCGCGGTCTGCGTGGCCGTGCTCCTGGCACCGCACTCCGCGCGCACCGCGCTCGTCTACGGCGGGGCCGCGGCGGCGCTAGCCCTCAGCACGGCGGTGGCCACGGCCGCGCACGCACTGCGGACCGCGCGCGACACCCGGAACCGGCTGGAGAGCGCCACCGAGGACATCGGACGGCTGCTGCGGCAGCGGGCCGGTGCGGCCGAGGAGGCCCGCCGGGAGCGGCAGCGGCTGGTCGACGAACTCGCACAGCAGCGAACCGAGTTGACGGAGTCGTTCGCCGCCGAGCGCGCCCGGATCGAGGAGGCGGCCGCCCGGGAGGCCGAGCGGCTCGGCCGGGAGAACGCCGGTCTGGCGAAGGAGTCCCAGCGGGCCCGCCGGGAGCGGGACGCGGCGGTCTCCGCGACCTCCAACGCCGCCGCGCGCATGCAGGCCCTGGCCACGGCCATGCTCGCCGACCTGCGCACGATGGAGGACACGCACACCGACGAGGACGTGCTCGCCGACCTGCTCCACCTCGACCACCGCACCGCCCAGGCCGGCCGGCTCGCCGACTCCATAGCCGTGCTGACCGGCGCCCGTTCCGGCCGCAGGTGGGCCCGGCCGATCGGGATGGAGTCGATCCTGCGCGGCGCGATGGGCCGGATCGCCGGCTACCGCCGGGTGCGGGTGCACTCGGTCAGCGAGACCGCCGTCGCCGGGCACGCCGCCGAGGGCGTGATGCACGCGCTCGCCGAGATCCTGGACAACGCCGCGAACTTCTCTCCGCCGACCGCCGAGGTCCACGTCTACGTGGAGGAGGTGCCGGCCGGGGTCATCGTGTCCGTGGAGGACAGCGGTCTGGTGATGGGCGAGGTGCAGCTGCGGCGCGCCGAACGCGCGGTCTCCGGGGACGTCTCGGGTCTCGGCGGTCTGACCGGTACCCGGCTCGGCCTCGCGGTGGTCGGCCGGCTGGCCCGCAAGCACAACCTGACGGTGTCGTTCCGGCCGTCGGCGCGCGGCGGCACCGGCGTGCTGATGCTCATCCCGCAGGACCTTCTCACCAGCGCCGCGCCCGCCGAGCCGACGGCCGAGGCCCCGGCACCGGATCCGGTTCCGGTTCCGGTTCCGGGTGCGAGCGCCGTCGCCGGCACCGGCGCCGGCGACGACAAGGCCGCACCGGACGGGGCTCAGCACGCCGTGGCGGGGCCCCGGGTCACCGAGTCCGCCGCTGCGGAGCCCGGCCCGGCCGGACTGCCCAGACGGCGCCGGGGCCGCACGCTCGCCGAGGCCGAACAGCACGCGCGTGCGCCCCGCGCCGACGCCACCCACCCGGGCCCGGGCGCCGAGGGGGTCAAGGCCCGGGCGGCCCGCTTCAGCAGCTTCCGCCAGGCCGTCCGCCCGAGCACCCGGCAGACCGCTCCCGCCCCGTCCGACGCCGAGCGGGACCCGGCCACGGACGGCACGCCCACGCACGGCACGCCCACGCACGGCACGGCCACGGACTCCTCGTGGCCCACACCACCGCACGCCCGCACCGACACCCCGCAGGCCGGCACCCCGCAGGCCCCCGCACCGCACGGACACACCGCCGGCACCCCGCAGGGCGCCGCGCCGCACGAGCGTGACACCGACCCGTGGGGCGTCGCCGCCGACTCCGGCGGGCACTCCCCGGCTTCCCCCCACCCGCACGCGCACCCGGAAGGCGACACCACCTCATGACCGGCCCGACCACCGCCGACGACAAGCTCACCTGGCTCCTGGAAGGCCTGCTGGAGAGGACCCCCGGGACCCGGCACGCCCTCGTGCTCTCGCGCGACGGCCTGAAGCTGTGCCGTACCCCGGAGTTGAGCGTCGACCAGGCCGACCAGTTGGCGGCGATCGCGGCCGGTATCCAGTCGCTGTCGCACGGGGCGTCCGCCGAGTTCGGGGACGGCAGCGGCGGCGTGCGCTCGGCCATGACCGAGTTCTACGGCGGGGTGCTGTTCATCGTGGAGGCGGGCGCGGGCGCCCATCTGGCCGTCGTCACCACCGAGGACGCGGACGCCGGTGTCGTCGGGCACAACATGAGCGAACTGGTGGAGCAGCTCGGTGAGCACCTGACCGCTCCGCCCCGCACCTCATGAGCCGTCCGGGCCGGGACGACGCTCCCGACCGTCTCTACACCATCACCCAGGGACGCAGCCGGAGCGCCCCGGACAACCCCTTCGACCTGGTGACCCTGGTGGTCGCCGAGTCGGAGCCGGTGGCCGGCATGCAGTCCGAACACACGGCGATCCTGGAGCTGGCCCGGTTTCCCACCTCGGTGGTGGAGATCGCCGCCGAACTGCGGCTGCCGGTGAGCATCACCAAAGTACTGCTGTGCGACCTGCTGGCGGCGGGCCGCGTCAGCGCCCGTCATCCGCGCAGGCCGGCCCTGTCCGACCCCGACATCCTGGAGCAGGTGCTCGTTGGACTCCGCAACCTCTGACGTGCGCACCCCGTTGGGTGCCTCCGCGGACAACGGTCTCAAGATCGTGGTCGTGGGCGGCTTCGGCGTCGGCAAGACCACCCTGGTCCGCTCCGTCAGCGAGATCCGTCCCCTCAACACCGAGGAGACGATGACCCAGGCCGGCCGGACGGTCGACGACATCCGCCAGGTCCGCGGCAAGTCCGCGACCACCGTCGCCTTCGACTTCGGCCGGATCACCCTGGACGCGCACAACGTGCTGTACCTGTTCGGCGCGCCGGGCCAGGAGCGGTTCTGGTTCCTGTGGGACCGCCTGTTCGCCGGCACGCTCGGCGCCGTCGTCCTGGTCGACACCCGCCGGATCGACGACTCCTGGTACGCGATCGACCGCCTGGAGCACCACGGCACGCCGTTCATCGTGGCCTGCAACGACTTCGGCGGCCCCGTACGCGCCGGCCGGGACGTGCGCGAAGCCCTCGACCTCGATCCGGACGTGCCGCTGGTCGACTGCGACGCCCGCTCCCGCGCCTCCGGCAAGCAGGTGCTGATCACGCTGGTCCAGCATGTGAAGGACCGGTACGCCGACCCGTCCGCGCGGGCGGGCCAGCCCCGACAGGAGTTCGTGTGACCGCCCCCGACGCCGTCCCGCTCAGCGGACCCCGGTTCCAGACCGAACCCGCCCGTCTGTACCGGGAGATGCGGCGCGACCACGGCGCCGTGGTGCCGGTGCTGCTCGACGGTGACATCCCGGCCTGGCTGGTGCTCGGCTACCGGGAACTGCATCAAGTCACCGGTGATCCCGTGCTGTTCAGCCGGGACTCGGACCTGTGGAACCAGTGGGAGAGCATTCCCGCCGACTGGCCGCTGCTGCCGATGATCGGCCGCAGGCAGCCGTCGATCCTCTACACCGTCGGCGAACGGCATCGCCGGCGCGCCTCGATGGTCAGCGGCGCGCTGGAGTCGGTGGACCCCTTCGAACTGCGGCGGCACGCCGAGCGGTTCGCGGACGAGCTGATCGACGCGCTGTGCGCGGCGGGCGAGGCCGATCTGGTCGCCCAGTACGCGATGCTGCTGCCGGTGCGGGTCCTGGCCCGGCTCTACGGCTTCCCGGACGAGGACGGCCCGGGCCTGGTCACCGCCCTCAACGACATGATCGACGGGCGGGAGCGCGCCCTGGCCGGACAGGCCCATCTGGCCGCGTCCATGGGCGGGTTGCTCGCGGACCGGAAGAAGGAGCCCGCCGACGACGTGGTCTCCCGGATGCTCGCCGACGACGGCGGTTTCAGCGACGAGGAGATCGCGCAGGACCTGATGGTGATGATGGCGGCCGGGCATCAGCCGACCGCCGACTGGATCGGCAACTCGCTGCGGCTGATGCTCACCGACGGCCGGTTCGCCGCCTCGCTGTTCGGCGGCCGCCACAGTGTCGCCGAGGCCATGAACGAGGTGCTGTGGGAGGACACTCCCACGCAGAACGTGGCGGGCCGCTGGGCTTCCCGTGACACCCACCTCGCCGGTCGCCGCATCCGCTCCGGCGATCTGCTGCTGCTCGGGCTGCAGGGCGCCAACTCCGATCCGCAGGTGCGCACCGACGCCACCGCGCTGACCGGTGGCAACAACGCGCACTTCTCCTTCGGTCACGGCGAGCACCGCTGCCCGTTCCCCGCGCAGGAGATCGCCGAGGTGATCGCGCGGACCGGTATCGAGGTCGTCCTGGACCGGTTGCCGGACCTCGACCTGGCGGTGCCCGCCGAGTCCCTCGGCCGGCGGCCCTCGCCCTGGCTGAGGGGGCTGTCCGAGCTGCCCGTCCGGTTCACGCCCGTACCCGCCCTGTGATCCCGCGTCGCCCCGGGCGACCCGCTGTTGTGCCGGGGGGCCGGGGATCGTGCCCCGGACCGGCGCAGTACCCCGACCCCTGCCCAGGAGGCACGTCACGATGACGACCGGTACCGAAGCACCACGGATCACCCTGGACCCCTTCGTCACCGACCTGGACGGCGAGAGCGCGGCGCTGCGCGCGGCCGGCCCGCTCGCCGCCGTCGAACTGCCGGGCGGCGTCCCGGTGTGGGCCGTCACCCGGCACGCCGAGGCCAAGGCGCTGCTCACCGACCCGCGCCTGGTGAAGGACATCGACGTGTGGGGCGCCTGGCAGCGCGGCGAGATACCCGCGGACTGGCCGCTGATCGGCCTCGTCAATCCCGGCCGCTCCATGCTCACCGTCGACGGCGCCGACCACCGTCGGCTGCGCACGCTGGTCGCGCAGGCCCTCACCCCGCGCCGCGTGGAGGGGATGCGCGAGCGGATCGAGAAGTTCACCCAGGTCCTGCTGGACGCCCTGCCCGCCGACGCGGAGACCGTCGACCTCAAGGCGGCCTTCGCCTATCCGCTGCCCATGTACGTGATCGCCGACCTCATGGGCATCGAGCAGGCGCGGCTGCCCCGGCTGAAGGTGCTGTTCGAGAAGTTCTTCTCCACCCAGACCCCGCCCCACGAGGTCGTCGCGACCCTCACCGAGCTGGCGTGGATCATGGGCGAGACGGTGGCGGCCAAGCGTGCCGAGCCCGGCGACGACCTCACCAGCGCGCTCGTCCTCGCCTCGCAGGACGGCGACCACCTCACCGACGCGGAGATCGTCTCCACGCTCCAGCTGATGGTGGCGGCGGGCCACGAGACGACGATCTCACTGATCGTCAACGCTGTCGTCAACCTCTCCACCCACCCCCGTCAGCGCGCGCTGGTGCTGTCGGGCGAGGCCGAGTGGTCGGCGGTCGTCGAGGAGACCCTGCGCTTCTCCACACCCACCTCCCACGTCCTGATCCGGTTCGCGACCGAGGACGTGCCGGTCGGCGACAAGGTGATCCCGGCCGGGGACGCGCTCATCGTGTCGTACGGCGCGATCGGCCGCGACGAGAGCGCGCACGGGCCCGGTGCCGGCGACTTCGACATCACCCGCGAGACGAGGAACCGTCACATCTCCTTCGGTCACGGTCCGCACGTCTGTCCGGGCGCCGCCCTGTCCCGTCTGGAGGCGGCCGTGGCACTCCCCGCCCTGTACGCCCGCTTCCCCGGCCTGGATCTCGCGGTGCCGGCGAGCGAGCTGCGCAACAAGCCGGTGGTCACCCAGAACGACCTGTTCGAGTTGCCGGTACGGCTGAATCCATAGGCCCGCGCACCGCGCGCCTTGACTTGGAGCGCGCTCCAGCCCGTAGCGTCGCGGACATCACGCGAACGACGAACGACGAATGACGAACGAGTGTGCACGAAAGGCTGGGACACCACATGCGCAAGCGCAGTCTGCGGGACCTTCAGGTATCGGCCATCGGCCTCGGATGCATGGGCATGTCCGCCTTCTACGGCTCCAGCGACCGGGAGGAGGGCATCGCGACCATCCGGCGCGCCCTGGAACTCGGGATCGACTTCCTGGACACCGCGCAGATGTACGGCCCCCTGACCAACGAGTCGCTGGTGGGCGAGGCGGTGCGCGGACATCGCGACGAGTACGTGATCGCGACCAAGTTCAACTACCGGATGGACGACGCCGTGCCCGGCGACATGAGCACGGTGGGCCGGCAGGACGGCTCGGCCGAGCACGTGCGCAGCTCCGTCCACGGCTCGCTGGAGCGCCTGGGCACCGACCACATCGACCTGTACTACCAGCACCGGGTCGACCCCGCCGTGCCCATCGAGGAGACCGTCGGCGCGCTGGGCGAGCTGGTCGCCGAGGGCAAGGTGCGCCACATCGGGCTGAGCGAGGCGAGCGCGGAGACCATCCGGCGGGCGAACGCCGTCCACCCGGTCACCGCCGTGCAGAGCGAGTACTCGCTGTGGACGCGGGACGTGGAGGCCGAGGTGCTGCCCACCTGCCGGGAGCTGGGCATCGGTTTCGTGCCGTACTCGCCGCTCGGCCGCGGCTTCCTGGCGGGCCGCTTCAGCTCCCCGGACGAGCTGGACGAGAACGACTTCCGGCGCAGCAACCCCCGCTTCACCGACTCCAACCTGGAGGCGAACCTGCGGCTGGCGGCGAAGGTCAAGGAGATCGCCGCCGAGAAGGACGTCACCCCGGCCCAGCTGGCCATCGCCTGGGTGCTGGCGCAAGGCGAGGACCTGGTGCCGATCCCGGGTACCAAGCGCCGCACCTACCTGGAGCAGAACGCCGCCGCCACCGGCATCGAGCTGACCGCGCAGGACCTGGCCCGCATCGACGCCGAACTGCCCGAGGCGGCGGGCGAGCGGTACGACGAGGCGGGCATGCGCACGGTCAACCGCTGACGCACCACCCGCGCGGTGGCCGCTCCGGCCACCGCGCGGCGGGCGGTGACCGAACGCCTCGTAGCGTGACGGGACAACGGGTCCGGACCCGGGCGGGCCGGGCCTGTGAGGAACCCCACCCAGGGGTTCAAATGGCCTGCGCGCAGGGCGTTTTGGTGTTCTCGTGCCACAGCGGTCCGGGGCATTGGAGGACGTCCTCCCCGTCCGGTCTGCCACCATGGTCGACGCCCTGACCGGGCGACCCGGCCGTGCAACGCCGCCGGCCCGACGGGTTCGCCGGTCCTCAAGCTCCCCCCTGGTTGTCGAGTACTCCTTCGTGTCTGCTGTCTCCTCCCCGACCATGCCCATGCCCGTGTCCCCCGCCGTCCCCGCCTCGCGTTCGCCCTGGCGGTCCCTGCGCCATCGCGGTATGCGGTGGTGGTCGGCGGCGAACCTCGTGTCCAACGCCGGTACCTGGATGCAGCTCACGGTGCAGAACCTGCTGGTGCTGCACATCACGGGCTCGGCGGCGGCCACCGGTCTGTCGATGTCCGTGCAGGCGGCCCCCGCGCTGTTCGTGAGCCTCCTGGGCGGCGCGGCCGTGGACCGCTGGCCCCGGCGGCTGACGGTCGCCGTCAGCCAGGCCCTGCTGGGGGCCGTGGCCTGCACCACGGCGGTGCTCGTGGCGCTGGACCGGATCGACATGACGACACTGCTGGTGCTGGCCGCCGTGACCGGCGTCATCGCCACCGTCGACGGACCGGCGTGCGCGCTGCTCGGCAACGATCTCGTGCCGGTCGAGGACGTGCCGTCCGCGATCGGTGTCGGTGCGCTGGTGCACAGCGCGGGCCGGCTGGCCGGTACCGCCCTGGCGGGTGTGGCCGTCGGCTTCCTCGGCACGTCCGCCGCTTACGCCGCCAACGCGCTGTCCTTCCTGTTCGTCGCCTCGGTGGTGCCGTTCCTGCGACCCGTGGCCGGTGCCGCCCGGGAACCGGCGCCCGAGGTGCGGGCCGTTCCGGCGCCGGCGGCGATGACCGTGCGGGAGGGGCTGGCCTTCTTCACGCGCCGCCCCCGGCTGGTCGCGCTCGCGGGCATCACGGGGATCAGTTCCGTCTTCGGCCGCAACTACGGCCTCACGCTCGCCGTGCTCGTCACCGGCCCGCTCGCGGGCAGCGCGGGGGCGTTCGGCACGGTCTCCACGGTGCTGGCGGTCGGCGGCATCCTCGGCGCGGTCCTGGGCGCGCGGCTGCGCAAGCCGTCCGTGCGGACCGTGGGGCTGCTCGCGGCGGCCGGGGCGCTGCTCCAGGTCGTGGCGGGGTTGTCGCCGTCGCTGGCCGTCCTGCTGGTGCTGGTGCTGCCCATGGCCGTGGTGGAGTCGGTCTCCGACACCGCCGGTACGGCCGTGCTCCAGACCGATCCGCCGGCTCATCTGCGGGGCCGGGTGCTGGGTGTGTGGGGCAGCATCGGCACCGTGTGGAGCCTGGGCGGCCCGCCGCTGCTGGGGCTGCTCATGGAGTGGGCGGGCGCCCGCGGCGCGCTGGTGGCCGGTGGGCTGCTGATCGCCGGGTCGATCGGCGCGGGCCTGCTGGTCCACCGGCGGGGGCTCCCGGTGCCGGTCACGCTGTCCGCGAGGAACGGCGCCGCAGCCCGGCCGGCCCTGGGCACGGCCGCCTGACCGGCCCGACCCTTTCAACGCCCCCGCCGCGGCGGGGGGGTCAGTCGGCCTGCTGGTCCCGGCCCGGCAGGTGGTACACGTGGAACGCCTGCCCGATCACCGGCTGGGCGACATTGCGTACGCGGACGCCACCGCTGGTCATGCCGTGTTCGGTGCCGGCGTGGGCGTGGCCGTGCACGGCGAGGTCGGCGCCGCCGGTGTCGATGGCCTCGGCGAGCAGATAGCTGCCGAGGAACGGATAGATCTCGGGCGGCTCCCCGGCCAGGGTGTCCGGCACGGGCGAGAAGTGGGTCAGCGCGATCCGTACGTCGCAGTCCTGGTCCGCCAGGTCCTTCAGCGCGGTGTGCAGTCCGTCGGCGCAACGCCGGGTGTAGCGGACGAACTCCTTCATGATCGGCTCGCCGAACTCCCCGGCGCAGCGGCCGACGAACCCACCGCCGAAGCCCTTGGTCCCGGCCACGCCGATCCGTGCCCCGTCGCGAGTGACGACGGTGGCCTGTCCCTCCAGGACATGCGCGCCGGCGTCGCGGAGGATCGCGGTGACGTCCTCGGGCCGTTCATCGTGGTGGTCGTGGTTGCCGAGGACGGCGACGACCGGCACCCCGAGGTCCTTGATCTCCCGGGCGACGACCGCGGCCTCCTCCGGTGTGCCGTGGCGGGTGAGGTCGCCGGCGAGCAACAGCACGTCGGCGCAGTCCGGCAGCGTCTCGAAGGAGGGGCGCAGCGTGCCCTGGCTCTCGGGGCCCATGTGGATGTCCCCGACGGCGGCGACGCGGATCATGTCAGGTCCTCCCCGTGGTCGGGCGAGGAGGTCCCGGCGACGAGGAGGTCGCAGTGGACCGGGTGGCCCGCCAGTTCCTCGCGGACCGTGCGCAGGATCTCGTCCCGGCACTGGGCGGACGGGACGGTCCCGGTCAGCAGGACGGCGTCGCCGTGCGTCTCCAGTCGTACGCCGAGCTCGCCGAGGGGTCCGGAGGCCAGATGCTCGCAGAGGTGGGCGACGCGGTAGTCCAGGTTGGCCGGCTGGGTCGGGGTCGGCGGGCTCGCGTCGGTCATGGCTGCCCCTCCTGGGGGTCGATCACGTTCAGCCGTTCGAGGAGGAAGAGGAAGGCGGCCGGCATGGGCTGCTCGCCGCAGGCGGCCCGCACCGCGTCCCAGTCGACCTTCTCCCGCACGGCGCGGGCCACCGGCAGCACCGACCCGAAGTCGCAGTAGTGCTCCGAGAAGGCGCTGATCAGGCTGCGGATGAGATCGGTCGGGGACAGTACGGGCATGAGCACCGAGTCGACCGGGAGGAACTCGGCCCGGTCGAGCATGTCCTTGGTGACGGGCTCGTGCGCCAAGGCGAAGATGATGTCGATGTTCTGCCCGTGGCAGGTGGTCTTGAGGAGCCAGTCCTCCGGCGGCGTCAGTACGGCGAGCCCGGCCTCGCGCAGGGTGTCGGCCACCGCGTCGGCGTCGTCCGGCAGGACGCAGAAGTCGGCGTCGTGCTGGAGATAGCGGCTGCCGCCGTGCGCGTAGACGGCCACGCTCCCGGCGAGGGCGAAGGGGTGGCCCGCGCGTTTGAGGAGTGCGCCGATCTGTTTGGTGGCCTCCAGGATGGCCTGGCTGCGGTCCTGGGGCAGGTCCAGGGTCCCGGGCCCCCTCGCGGCCTGCTCGTCCAGTCCGTCCGCGGCCAGGCGCACTCCGCTGGCCTCCGGTCGCCGGGCGGGCACGGTGTCCTCCCCGTCGTGCGTCATGACCTCTCCATTCACGGCGCCCTCCACTCCCCGGACGCGGTTCCGGGGGAGCTACGGGTACCCGGCGCGCTCGCGCCGACACGGAGCAGCACGGAACGGTTCGGTGCGCGTCAGTCCTCCACGACGATCGCCGGGGTGCCGGCGGTGAGGGTCCGGCCGCGGAAGAACTCCGGGCTGCGACGCCGCATGACGAGCATGATCAGTACGCCGACGAGCAGCAGTCCGACGCCGATGACGAAGGCGGAGCCGACGCCGAGGACGGCGGAGCCGCTGCCGTAGGCCGGGTCCCACATGTCGTACAGCGTCTTGCCGAAGACGGCGGTGAGCAGGAGGCCGCCGAGGACCGGGAAGAGGCCCTTGAAGAGGGCGTCGCGGGCGGAGCGGGTGAGGTCGCGGCGGAAGTACCAGGCGCAGGCGAAGGCCGTGACCGCGTAGTAGAAGCAGATCATCAGGCCGAGGGCGTAGACGGTGTCCACCAGGACGTGCTCGCTCAGCAGCGACATGACGGCGTAGAAGACGCCGGTGGCGGCGCCCGCGGTGACGGTGGCCCGGCAGGGGGTGCGGAAGCGCTCGTGGACACGGGCGTACGAGGAGGGCAGGGCCTCATAGGTCGACATGGCGAGGACCGTGCGGGCAACCGGGATGAACGTGGTCTGCAGGCTGGCGACGGCCGAGGCGAGGACGGCGACGAAGAGCAGGATGCCCAGGGCGTGGCCCATCACCGGGCCGGCCAGAGCGGCGAAGACGTTGTCGGAGGTGGCCGGGTTGGCCAGGCCCAGGCCGGCGGTGCCGGAGCCCACGGCCGTCTGGGCGACGACGGCGGTGGTGAGGTACGAGCCGACCAGCACGACCATGGCGATCAGGGCGGCCCGGCCGGGATTCTTCTCGCTGCCGACGGTCTCCTCGTTGGCGGTCAGGCAGGTGTCCCAGCCCCGGTACATGAAGATCGACAGGGACAGTCCGGCACTGAAGGAGGCGAACGACTTCACCGCGAAGGGGTTCAGCCAGGACCAGGAGAAGTCCACGTGACCGGGGAAGGCGCCGGTGTGCGCCTTGTGCAGGGCCAGCACGACGAAGAGGGCGAGCACCACGAGCTGGAGTCCCACCAGCGCGTACGGCCGCGATCAGGGCCAGACAGGTGAGGATGTGCACGGCCTTGTCGCCGTCGAGGTCCGCGACCGCTCCGCTGCCGGTGATCTCGCCGGCCAGCAGCCAGAAGTAGGACGTGGCGACGCCGGCCAGGTTGGACAGCACGATCACGGTCGCGATGACCAGACCCCAGCCGCACATCCAGCCCACGTGCGGGCCGAACGCCTTGATGGTCCAGGTGAAGGAGGTGCCGCAGTCGGGGACGGCCTTGTTCAGCTCCCGGTAGGCGAAGGCGACCAGGAGCATCGGCAGGAACCCGGCGAGGAAGACGGCGGGCATGTGCAGGCCCACCTCGCCGGCGGTGGAGCCGAGCGTGGAGGTCAGGCAGTAGACCGGGGCCACGGTGGAGACACCGATGACCGCGCTGCCCAGCAGACCGATGGAGTTCCCGCCGAGGCCCTTGCCGCGTACTCCGCCGCCGAATCGCGTGTCGTCGGCCTGGGTCTCGTAAGTGGCCGCCCGACCGGCCCGGGAGCACGCTGGTAGCCATGAGATCCCGGCCGAGGGTCACGTCCGCGCGGCTGCCCTGGCAGTCGGCGCACGCCCTGCTGCTGCTCCCGATCGCGCTCGTCGTGGTCATCACGGTGGTCGACGTGCAGGCACCCACCGACGTGCACCTGGGCCCCACCCTGGTGATCGCGCCCGCGATCACCCCCTCCTTCGCCGGGCCCCGGACCACGGCGGCCATCGGAGGGCTCGCGACCGGCGCCCAGATCCTGATCGGCGTCGTCCACGGCGGGGTCGCCACCACGAACCACATCGTGCAGATCATCACGCTCGCCGTGCTGTCGGTGCTCTGCGTCGTCTACAGCATGCTGCGCGAGCGCCGGCAGGCTCAGCTGGCCCAGGTCCGCTCGGTCGCCGAGGCCGCGCAGCATGTGCTGATGTGGCCGCTGCCGGAGTACATCGGCCCGTTGCGGATCGCCTCCCTCTACCTGGCGGCCGAGGACGAGGCGCAGATCGGCGGCGACCTGTACGCCGTGACCCGGGGCAACGGCGCCGTGCGCGTGCTGATCGGGGACGTGCGCGGCAAGGGGCTGCCTGCCATCGGCGAGGCAGCCCTGTTGCTGAGCGCCTTCCGGGAGAGCGCGCACCGGAACATCCCCCTGGCGGATCTGGCCGCCTCTCTGGACGAGAGCGTCAGCCGTTACGCCGCCGACCTGGAGCCGGCGGAGGAGGCGGCCGAGCGGTTCGCCACCGCCCTGGTGGTGGAGATCCCGGACCGCGATCCCGTCACCCTGATGACCAGCTGCGGCCATCCGCCGCCCCTGCTGCTCAGCCCCGGCCATGTCGTCACGGTGCCGAGCCTGCACCCCTCACCGCCGCTCGGTGTGCACGCCGGCGCCGAGCACACTCTGGACGTGTTCTCCTTCGAGCCCGGCGACACCCTGCTGCTCTACACCGACGGGGTCGTGGAGGCCCGCGACGCGCACGGCCGGTTCTATCCGCTCGCCGAGCGGGTGGCGCGCTGGACCGAGGACAGTCCCGAGGCGCTGATGCACCACCTGCGGAGGGACCTGCTCGCGCACGCCGGTGGGCGGCTGGACGACGACGCGGCACTCATCGCCCTGCACCGCACGCCCACGGACCGGCGCCGCCACCACGGACGGGCGGCCGACGGCGACACCTCACGGCACGGCTCCGGCGCGGACTCACCCCCCTGACTGCCTGCCCCGGGCCGCGTCGGGTCGCGCGGCCGGTACTGCGGGCGTGAGCCCCGCCCCGAGTGGGGCGGGGCGGGGCCGCACGCCCCGTCCTGCGGGCCGGCCGACCGGCTCGGGACCGGCGGTCCTGAGGGTGCTCGGAGCGGACTGGACGTACGAGGGGGTCTTGCGGCTTCCCGCGGACACATGTCCCGGTCCCCCGGCTCCCTCGCGGCCGATCCGCTGTCCGGCCCTCGACGGATGCTAAGACCCCGGTTCCCGCGCTCAGGTTCCGTTTCTTCCCACCAATCATCCGGGAAATGCCGAAAACTTGAGCCGGTGGACGAGTTGTGTCGGATTTCGGACACGGGCTCGGGCGTCGGCGGCCCGTCGCGTTCGGGCGCGCCGGCCGTACCCGGCGTACGAAAAGGGGCGGGGCCAGGGTCCGGGAGGTGGGTACGGACCCCGGCCCCGCGTCTGTCACGGCTTGCGGGCGACCGCGCCGTACATCGCGATGTCCTCGTCGCGGACGTCCTGCTCGCCGCTGCCGTCGGGATGCCACTTGTGCACCTGGACGATGCCGGGTTCGACCAGCTGCAGGCCGGCGAAGAACTCGTGGGCCTCGTCCACGGTGCGCAGCCGCATCGGCATGTCGCGGGCCGCGTACTCCCGGGCGACGCGGCCCACCTCCTCCGGGGCGAACTCGGCGGTGCCGATCGACATGGCCAGGTAGCTGCCCGAGGGCAGCGGTTCCAGCAGGCGGCGTACGACGCCGACCGCGTCGTCCTCGTCGAGCATGAAGTGGACGATGGCGATGACCGTGAGCGCGACCGGCCGGCTCAGGTCCAGGGTCTCGCGCAGCTCCGGGGCGGCCAGGATGGCGGCGGGATCCCGGAAGTCGGCCTCGACGTAGGCCGTACGGCCCTCGGGCGCGCTGGCCAGCAGGCCCTGGGAGAGGGTGAGCACGATCGGGTCGTTGTCGACGTAGACGACCCGGGACTCGGGCGCGACGGCCTGGGCTATCTCGTGCAGGTTGGGCGAGGTGGGCACGCCCGTGCCGACGTCCAGGAACTGGCGCACTCCCGCCTCCTCGGCGAGCCAGCGCACCGCGCGGTTCATGAAGTCCCGGTTGGCGCGCATGTGCACGGGCAGGGCGGGCCACTCCCGGCACATGGCGTCGCCCGCCTCCCGGTCGGCGGGGTAGTAGTCCTTGCCGCCGAGGATGTAGTCGTAGATGCGGGCGGAGTGGGCGTTCTCGGTGTCGATCCGGTCGGCCGGCCATCCGTTGTCAGGCAACGCCGTGTCTCCCATTCGAGTCGGGGTGGACTTGCGCAACGAGGCAGTGCTCACGGGGAGTTCGCTCTCCACGGCGGGATCACCACTCCTCGCGGATCGCGGCGAGCAGGGCCTCGGTCCTGCGGGCGGGCGCCGCCTGGGCACCCACCCGGTCCAGTGCCTCCCGGTACACCACGACGTCGTCGGCCTTGTCGAGGTAGACGGCCCCCACGAGCCCGTTGAGGTAGACCATGTCGGCCAGTTGGGGAACCCGGAACCGGAAGAGGTGGAACGCGCCCGCCCGCATCGCGGGGTGCGGTCCGCCCGCGAACGGCATGAGCTGCACGGTCACCTGCGGCAGCCGGTTGACCTCGATGAGGTGGTCGATCTGGGCGCGCATCACGGCGGGGCCGCCGACCGGCCAGCGCAGCACGGTCTCGTCCATCACCACCCACACCCGCGGCGGCGCCTGGCCGGCCAGCAGCTCCTGGCGGCGCATGCGTATCGCCACCCGGCGTTCGGTGGCCTCGGCGGGCGCGTGCGGATGGGCCGCGCCGAGCACGGCGCGGGCGTACTCCTCGGTCTGCAACAGCCCGTGCACGAACTGGTTCTCGTAGGCGCGTATCTGCGACGCCGCCTGCTCCAGGCTGAGATAGGCGGCGAACCAGTCGGGCATCACATCACGGTAGGTGTGCCACCAGCCACGCTTGTTGGCCTCGCGTACGGACTGCAGAAAGGCGTCGATCTCCTGCCGGTCGGTGACGCCGTAGACCTGGAGCAGCTTCTCCGCGTCCGCGAGGCGCAGCCGGGCCACCTTCGCGGCCTCCATGCGGCGGATGGTGGAGTGGCTGACGCCGATGGCCGCGCCCGCCTCCGCGAAGCCGATGCCGGCGCGGGTGCGCAGCTCCTCCAGCTGCCTGCCGAGGATCATGCGCAGGACGGCGGGCGCACCACCCCAGTCGGTCTCCCCGGACACACCCCACCCCCCTCGCCAGGCCTCGGGCCGACTCCGCGAACGCTCGCGAGTGATCACCCGTGCCGATTCATTCGATCACGTTCCGGCCGAAGCAGCATGCACTTGGCCACTTGCAAATTTCAACTTGCCGGTTGCGGGGCCTCATCGCCGGGTGCCAGAGTGGAGGCACTGTTCCGGCCGGTCCAAGGAGCAGGCGGCGCGACCGGGTTGGGGAGACCGGGCCGCACGTCGGCCTCGCGTGGAGGCGGTGTGCCGTCTGCCGCGCGAGCGGCCGGCCGGCCGGCCGACTCCACGCCCCCCCCCACACCCGAGGCCGGACGAAAGGCGCACGGCGATGGCTCCGCCCTCCCTCCCCCGACCGCTCGACCGGCTTCCCGGCGACCGGCGACCCGACCGGTCGCCACGGGAACGGGCCCGGTCACGACCGCCCGCGGCACCCCACCCGCGACAGGCCCCCGGACCACGGACCACGGACCACCCACGCCGGGCGGTGAAGCCCCCGAGGGCGACGCACCGGCCGCCGGTCACGGCCGGCGTTTCCAGACCACGACCACACGGAGGTTTTCGAAGACACGCCTTAGGGGCGCCGCTCCCCCAAGGCAGCGCCGCCTTCGCCACCGGGCGGCCGGCAGCTCGAATGCCATGACGCGGGCGGCCCGACGTGACCGCGACGGCCTCGGAGCCGGTCGTCGAGCTCCAGGATCACGCCGGGCGGCCCACACTCCCGGCAGCTCCAGCCGGCCACCGATGGCGGCCTGGACGCGGACCTCTCCCGGTACGGACACCGGGTCGCGGCGGCCGGGCTGTGGTATCGGGCCGGCGCCACCGGGCCGTGGACTCGATCGCCGCGCGTCCGTGCCGACCGGCGCCCCCACGCCGACCGGTTGACCCAGGCCCGGGCCGGGCCGAGTCGCGCTCCGTTCCGGCCGCTCCCGACACCGCCGTCCCACGGACCATCCCCCACTCGTCCGAAGGATTCCCATGCACAGCACCACCCGCACGACCCACACCACCCCCCGCCCCGCCCCGGCCGCCGACCCGTCCTGGACCCGCACCCGTCCCAGGCCCGGGTCACAGGAACAGTCGGGCTGAGCCACGGCCGCCGCCGCGCCCGGAGGCACCCCCCGGGCGTCACCGTCCGGGGGCGTGCCCCTCGCTCACATCGTCCGGGCGAGGCGGTCCGCGAGCAGCTTGGCGAAGCGGGCCGGGTCGCCCAGGTCGCCGCCCTCCGCGAGCAGGGCGGTTCCGTACAGCAGCTCGGCCGTCTCGGCCAGCTCCGGATCCGTCGCCCGCTGCTCGTGCGCGGACCGGAGCCCGCTGACCAGCGCGTGGTCCGGATTCAGCTCGAGGATGCGCTTGACCGCCGGAACCTCCTGCCCCATCGCCCGGTACATCCGCTCCAGGGCCGGCGTGAGGCCCTCGCCGTCACTGACCAGGCAGGCGGGAGAAGAGGTCAGACGAGTCGTCAGCCGTACGTCCTTGACGTCGCCGAGTGTCTCCTTGAGCCAGGTCAGCAGCGGCGCGTACGCACCCGCCCGCTCCTGCGACACCTCTTCCTCGGCCGGCAGGTCGACCGCACCCCGGGCGACGGACTGGAACTCCCGGCCGTCGTACTCGCGCACGGCCTCCACCCAGATCTCGTCCACCGGGTCGGTCAGCAGCAGGACCTCGTACTCCTTGGCCTTGAACGCCTCCAGATGCGGGGAGTTCTCGACCTGCGCGCGGCTTTCGCCGGTCATGAAGTAGATCTTGTCCTGGCCGTCCTTCATCCGGGCCACGTAGTCGGCCAGAGAAGTGGGCTCGTCGCCGGCGGTGGAGGCGAACGACGCGATGTCCAGGATCGCCTTGTGGTCCTCGTTCCCGTCGAGCAGGCCTTCCTTGACCGCGGGGCCGAACTCGCGCCAGAAGGTTCGGTACTTCTCGACGTCGTCGCGCATCAGGTCCTTGATGGTGGACAGGACCTTCTTCGCCAGCCGGCGGCGGATCAGCTGGATGTGCCGGTCCTGCTGGAGGATCTCGCGCGAGATGTTCAGCGACAGGTCGGCGGCGTCCACGACGCCCTTGACGAAGCGCAGGTGGGAGGGCAGCAGTTCGCGGCTGTCGTCCATGATGAACACGCGCTTGACGTACAGCTGGATGCCGTGCCGGGCATCGCGCTGGAACAGGTCGTGCGGGGCACGCGCCGGGATGAAGAGCAGCGCCTCGTACTCGAAGGTGCCCTCCGCCCGCATCTGGATGATCTCGAGCGGCTCGGTCCAGTCGTGGCTGATGTGCCGGTAGAACTCCCGGTACTCCTCGTCCTCGACCTCGGAGCGCGGCCGGGCCCAGAGCGCCTTCATGGAGTTGAGGGTGTCCTCGCCCATCCGGATGGGGAACGAGATGAAGTCGGAGTACCGCTTGACGATCTCGCGGACCTTCCAGGCCTCGGCGTAGTCGTAGAGCGCGTCCTCCTCGTCCGCCGGACGCAGGTGGACGGTCACGGACGTGCCCTCCGGCGCGTCCGTCACGGTCTCGATGGTGTACGTGCCGCCGCCGTCGGACTCCCAGCGCACGCCGGTCTCCTCACCTGCCTTGCGCGTGAGCAGGACGACCTTGTCGGCGACCATGAAGACGGAGTAGAAACCGACGCCGAACTGACCGATCAGTTCCGCCGATTCCTTGTTCTCCTTGAGCCGGCGCAGCATCTCGGCGGTGCCGGACCTCGCGATGGTGCCGATGAGCCCCACCACGTCGTCGCGCGTCATGCCGATGCCGTTGTCCCGCACGGTCAGCGTACGGGTCTCCTTGTCGACCTCGATGTCGATGTGCGGGTCCTCGGCCCTGAGACGCTCGTCCGTCAGTCCGGCGAGGCGCCGTTTGTCCAGGGCGTCGGAGGCGTTGGAGATCAGTTCACGCAGGAAGATGTCCTTGTTCGAGTAGATCGAGTGGACCATCAGCTGCAGGAGTTGCCGTGCCTCAGCCTGAAACTCCAGCGTCTCGGTGCTCATTGCTCCCCTTCTGGTCTGTGCGAGCGCATGTCACCGCAATTTGACACACCGACAACTCCTCGGACAAGCCGTCCCGGTGCGCGGCCACACCGCCCTGGGCCACCTCGCCGGGCCTGTGGTCGATCACCCGGGCGAGCGGTCTCCCGCGCGCATACGCTCCTTCGCGGACATATGCTGCGAAATGCCTCACGAAGGGAGCACCCATGGCCGACGCCCCGCCGACCTCCGCAGGGGACCTGCGAGAACTCGGCTTCGAGCATCTCGCCGCCGTCCTCGACCTCGGTCACCGGGTCTACGACACCGACGCCATGCCCTACACCGGCTGGTCGCTGTCGGCCGTCGCCGGCCATCTGGACGCACCGGACTCCGCGTGCCTGGTGATGCTGGACGGCGACCGGGTCGCGGGCTTCGTCCTCGGCTCCCTGTCCTTCGAGCAGCGCTCCGACTGGGGGTATCTGGAGTGGATCGCCGTCGACCCCGACTTCCAGGGGCGCGGAGTGGCGTCACGACTGGTGAAGGAGTGCTGCGCGCGGCTCGCGGCGGCCGGGGCGGTGTGCGTGGTCACGGACGTGGAGCGGCGCAACTCGGCCTCGGCCGAACTGATGCGCCGCAACGGCTTCACCGAACAGGCCACCGTCAGTCTCTTCGTACGGCCTCTGGGCGAGGGGCACGACACGGGCGACGGCGACGCACACGCCTCCGCGGCGTCCCGCCGGCACTTCACCCGGGCGGCGGAACGGATCCGCTGAAGCCGTCGGTCCACCGGGGGGCGCCGGTTCCGCCCGCCGCCGGGCTCGGCGCCGCGACGCCGCACCGGGGCAGCCGCTCGGCCGATGTCACCGCTTCGCGCGGCGCCCGCCGGTGACGCGGTGAGCGGCCGGGCCCTGGCGGGCGCCGGTCACCGGGGGATGCCCGACCCCGGCATGTGCCGTCAACGCGTCCGCCGCGCCCCGCAGTTGCTCCGCCGCCGAAGTGCAGGCGGCGGCCTGCCGTTCCAGGGCGGGACGCCCCCACTCCGGTGTCACGGAGCAGCCGTCGAGCGTGGCCGCGGTGGCCAGGAGCCGCCGGGCATAGCCGTCCATGCGCTCGGCGTCGGCCCGCAGGGTGTCGATGTGCGTGGCCAGTTCGTCGACCGTGGCCGCGGTCGCTCGGGGGGACTCGGTCACCATGGCGGCTCCCATTCGGCTGGGCGGATGCGGGGCGTCAGCGCGGCAGGACGGCGCCGGCGCTGCGGTGGAACATGAACTGGGGGCAGCTCAGCGCGAACAGGGGCCGGCCGGTGGCGACGCCGAGCCGGCGCAGGTGCCCCGCGAGGGGTTCCGCGGCCCCCGTGTCCAGCCGCAGCCGGAGCCCGGAGCCGCGGTGCAGCCGCATGCGCCCGTGGGCCCGGACCAGGGTGCGTACCGTGCTCTCGCCGCGGCGGCCGTAGAGGATCCAGTCGGCCTGGGGGCAGCGGACGCCCGGTCCGAGGCGCCCCTGGACGCCGAGCCCGAGGTCCCGGGAGCCGACGAGGATGTCCGGGCCCATCAGGTCGGCCTCGGCCCTCATCCGCATCGCGGGCTGGCCCCAGATCTCCTGGGCGACCACCCGGGCCTCCTCGCCGGTGACGGCGAGGGAGACCACGTACCGGCCGGTGTGCCGCAGGTCGACGCGGCGCAGCAGGTCGGCGGCGACATCGTAGGGGCGTGGCCGCCACAGGTCGTCCACCAGCACGGACAGGGCGATCTCGGTGTACGGGCCGATGGTGGTGCAGCGGTGCTCGTACAGCGACAGCACCGCGAGTGCCCGCCGGCCCACGCGGCTCGGTGTCAGCCAGGTGACATCGGGCAGCAGACCTCCGGCCGCGTCGGAGTCGACGGAGAAGCCCAGATGGACGGCGGAGGAGTCGTAGTAGCGCACCGGCACGTCGACCGGCCCGGTGGTGGTGGGCACGGAACTGGTCGGCAGGGTGAGGAAGGGATAGCCCTCGGGCGGGTTGGCGCGGTCCTTGAGCCGGTAGGCCTGGGTGCGGACGATGGGGCCCCGGTAGGGGGTGAGCGCCTCGTCCACGTCCTGGCGGACCCCCGGGACGACGGTGCGCAGGTGCTCGATGTACTCGCGGAGCATGTGGCACAGCGGGAACTCCTGGGCGGGGCCGGTGTAGTCGGCCTCGTACCGGTTGGGGTGCGGATCGAACAGCGAGTCGGCGCGGCGGGCGTCGAGGACCGGCACGATGTCGTGCTGGTTGGTGACGGTGGCGACCCAGGTGCGCGGGTCGGCGGGCCTGCTGTTGCCGATCGGGGAGCCGACGGCGATGACGTGCGTCACCCGGTAGGCGCGGTTGAGCTCCTCGTCCTGGGCGAGGTTCATGACCGCGATGCCGCCCTCGCCGTGCCCGATCAGCGCGAGCTCGGCGCCGCGCGGGATGCCGTAGTCCGCGAGGGCGAGCAGGATCGAGCGAGTGTGGGGCGAGTCGGTCGTGAACAGGGTGTGCCAGGCGCCGACGAAGTCCAGCGGGGAGTCGTTGCGGGGCCGGCCCGGCGCCATGCCCGGCACCTGGACGACGTAGCGGACCGTGCCGTCGGGGCCGCGCACGTTCTGTACGAGGACGCGCCCGTCGGTGGAGAGCACCTCGATGTTGCGCAGATATCCGAGGAAGGAACCCTCGGTGGCGATGATCTGCTTCTCCTGGTCGGTGAGGTCGACGGCCTCGGCGGCGCCCTCGCCCCGTTCCGGGCCCGCGGGACGGCCGGCGCCGGCGCCCCGTGGCGGGCCTGCGGACGGATCGCGGCCCGCGGCGAGCGCCCAGCCGGTGTCGATGTGACGCGGGTTCTCGTCCAACAGGGCCCGGACGGCGAGGAGTTCGGACAGCAGCGGTGCCAGCCCGGACAGTGCGCGCTGGGCTCCCCGGTCCCGGAACAGGGCACGCAGGGCCCGGACGGCCTCCGTGTCCCTGGCGCCGACGGCCTCCGTCAGCCGACGCATGCCCGGGTCCCGCACGAACTCGGGGTGGTCGACCACAACGGCGGCGATCCTCAGGCGCAGCGAGGTGACGGCCACCAGCGCGGCCAGGCTCTCCCGGCCCAGCACCCCGCCGGCGGCGCCGAGGAACCGGCCCATGCCTCCCGGCGCCGTGACCGCCGGACAGCCGAGCCCCCGTCTGCCGGTCAGGGCCCGCAGCAGCGCCCACTGGGCGGCGAGACCGCTGCGGGGCCTGCGCCGGGCGGTGGCGGTCAGCGGCGGGGCTAGGAGTGCCGTGCCCGTGCGCTCGGACACCGCGCGGATGCCCTCGGCAACCTCCATCACGTCCCGCGCGCACCGGCGCAGCGCGTCCCTGGCGTCCTGGCCGACCGGCGTGGGCCGCCCGGGCACATGGCCGTCCGCTCGCATCCGACGCTCCCTCGGCTCGACGACGTACGACACGGCTCGTCGTACCGCCGCGCCGGGGGGACGCGGCTCCACTCCCATGGTCGGCCAGGGCAACCGGGCTCGCACCTTCATCCGTCCGGGCAGCGGACACCCACCGGCCCCGGCCGCCCCGTCGAGCCGGGGGCGCCGCTGTCATATGACCCACGCATAGCCCAAGCGTCCGACTCTCGTGGACCACGCGGCCGACTCCCGGGGGTATCCCTGCCCCGGGTCGCCGTCCGGCCTGGTGGGCGGTGTCCGGCGGCGCGGGCCGGCACGGGTCGCGGTCGCGTCCGTCCCGCTCAGTCGCCGGTCGTCAACCCCGCCGCGACCGTGGCTCCGAGTTCCCAGCAGGCCTCGGTGCCGGGCTTCGAGGGCTCGCCGGTGACGGTCACCGGTTCGGCCGCGCGGCGCCAGCCGAGCCCGGTGGTGACGGCCTCCACGGCACGGACGGCGCCGGTGACGTCGTTGCCGCCGTGGACGTAGTAGCCGAAGGGGCGGCCCCGGGTCTCGTCCAGGCAGGGATAGTAGATCTGGTCGAAGAAGTGCTTCAGCGCTCCGGACATGTAACCGAGGTTGGCCGGTGTGCCGAGCAGATAGCCGTCGGCCTCCAGGACGTCGGAGACGGTCGCGGACAGCGCCGCCCGCCGTACGACTCGCACGCCCTGGATCTCCGGTGTGGTGGCGCCGGCCACCACGGCCTCGAACAGGGCCTGGCAGTGGGGCGACGGCGTGTGATGCACGATCAGCAAGGTAGGCACCTCCGCAGCCTGCCGTGCGCCGGCCGCCGCTCGCAAACGGCGGGCGCGGCGGGGCGTCGGGGACACCGGAGCGGGGTAGGACGAAGCCCGGCGGAGCGCAAGCAGTGCAAGCAGTGCACGGAGTGACTGGAGGAGACGTGGTGGCCGAGGACGATCGCCGGGCACCGGCCGCTGTGGTGTTCGACGCGCTGGGCCTCTCCTACGAGCAGGCGTTCGCCGCGTCCGAACCGCACCGGGCCTCGCTGCGGTGGCTGTTGGCGGAGTTGGCGCCGGGCAGCCGGGTGCTGGACGTCGGCAGCGGAACGGGGCGGCCGACCGCGCGGACCCTCGCCGAGGCGGGGCACCGGGTGCTGGGGGTGGACGTCTCGCCCGTGATGGTGGAGCTGGCCGCCCGACAGGTGCCCGACGCCGAGTTCCGGCACGCCGACATCCGCGAACTGCCGCTGGAGGAGGCGTCGTTCGACGCGGTGTGCGCCTACTTCTCACTGCTGCAGATGTCCCGCGCCGAACAGAGCGCCGTGGTGGCCGGGCTGGCGCGGGCGGTCCGGCCGGGAGGGCTGGTGGCGCTGGCCACCGTGCCCCTCGACGTGGAGGACGCGCAGGGCATGTTCATGGGGCAGCCGGTGCGGGTGACGAGCTTCGCCGCCGAGGCATTCACGGAACTGGTGCGGGCCGCGGGACTGTCGGTACTGGCCGAGGAGCAGACCCTGTTCACCCCGGACCACCCCGACGCCGTGGCCGAACCACACCTGTTCCTGCACTGTCGACGCGAGGCGGGGTGAGATGCGGTGCTGTCAGGTGCGGTGCGGTCCGGTGGCTGGGTGAAGTGCGGCGAGAGGGGGGCAGGTCGGGCGCGATGGCACGGTGTCAGAGCGTCTTGATCTGACCGCCGTCGATGGTGAACTCGGCTCCGGTGATGTTGCCGGCGAGCGGTGAGGCGAGGAAGAGGGTCAGATAGGCGACTTCGGACGCCTCGGTGACGCGTCCGGTGGAGATGCCCATGCCGCGCGGCACGACGACGTCCATGGCTTCCTGGGCGGTGGTCCCGGCCTCGGCCGCCGTGGCGTCGGCGAAGCCGCCCGGCGCGGTCCAGAAGGGGGTGCGGACCGGCCCGGGGGCGATCGCGTTGACCCGGACGCCGCGCGGCGCGAATTCCTCGGACAGTGACTTGGTCAGGCTGGCAAGGGCGGCCTTGGCCGCCGAGTAGTCCACGACCATCGGCATGGGCAGACGGGCGTTGACGGAGCTGATGTTGACGATGGATCCCCCGCCCGACTCCAGCAGGTGAGGCAGCGCGGCGCGGCTGGCCCGGACGGCGCTGAAGAGGGTCAGATCGAAGATCCGCCGCCACTCGCCGTCGTCGATGTCCAGGAAACTCGGACGGGGCGTCGCCGCGCCCAGGCCGTTGACGAGGATGTCGACCCGACCGTGTTCGTCCACCGCGCTCCGGACCAGGGTCTGCGGTCCGTCCGCGCTGGACAGGTCCCCCGGGACCGCGCTGACCGGGTACTTCTCCTGGAGCGCCGCGAGCTCGGGCGTGACGCTCCGGCTGCCGGCGACCACGCGAGCGCCCTCGCGGGCGAACGCCTCGGTGATGGCGAGGCCGATGCCCTTGCTCGCTCCGGTGACGACGGCGACCCGGTCCGTGAGCTGGAGGTCCATAATGTTCCTTTTCTCGACTGATCACCGCTTATGTCGAGGGTACGCGGAACCGACCCGACCGGCTCGGTTACAGTGACGGCCTCGCAACGGGAGGGGAGACAGCGGTGCAGGTCAGGGTGGGGGCCGCAGGAGGCCGGGCGATCGTGGCGCTGGCGCTGGCGGCCGTGCTGGGAGGCTGTGCGAAGTCGGCGAACGAGCACGGGGCCGGGAACGGGAACGGGAAGAGCTCCGACGCGTCTGCGGCGGTGAAGGAGAGTCCGGCCGCCGCGCGTGGCGGCACGATCGGTGCCGCCGGCTCCGCCTGCGAAATGCCCGTCCGCTTCGACATCGCCAAGGACTGGAAGGCCAAGGCGATCGAGGGGCAGGACGAGCGGTCCGCGGCGTCGAAGGGCGACGACGGGGACCTGAGCGGAGCGCTGGCCGACGCCGTCCTGCGCCAGGGGCCGGTCACCGCCGTCTGCGAGATCGACGCCAAGCCGGCCGGCAACATCGGCTTCCTGCGCGTGTGGACCGGCAGGCCGGGCGACGCCGACACGGGTAGCGTGCTACGGCGGTTCGTCGCCGCCGAGGACAACGTCAGCCAGCCGAAGTACCGTTCGTTCAAGACCGGTGACGGCCTGTCCGGCGTCGAGGTCGAGTACCTCTACACGAGCAAGCTGCTGGAGGAGACCAAGAAGGAGAGCGCCTTCGCGGTCAGCACCCCCGACGGTCCCGTCGTCCTGCATCTCGGCGGCCTGGACACCGAGGAGCACGAGGCGATGCGGCCGGCGTACGACCTTGCCAAGCACTCCCTGAAACTCGCCTGAGAACAACCCTGTTGCGGCCAGTTCACGGTGGTGGACCGGCCAAGACAGACGCCCTGACGGCACAGGGTGTCGGCCTGTGGACGGCCGTGCGGCGACCGCGCCTCGGGGAGGGGGCCGCCGCACGGGTTGCGGGGTGCGGGTGCGTCGCGCGTGGGGGTGCGTCGGTGGCGCGGCGCGTGCAGGGGGTCAGTAGCGCAGGCGCCGGGCCCGGAGCAGCATGAGCAGGCCGGACATGGCCAGCAGGGTGCCGATGGCGGCGGGCCACAGATGGGCACCCGTCTCGGCGAGTCCGCCTCGCACCGCCTGAGGCTGTGTCCGGGGCTGTGTGGAGGCGGGCGGGACGTATCCGGCCGGGGCGGATGCCGAGGTGGTGGGCGCGGGCGGGGTGGCCGCCGACTGGTCCGGTGCCGCCGAACCGGCCGGCGTGGAACCGGAGTCGGAGCCCGAGCCCGAGCCGGAACCGGAACCGTGATCCGACGCGGAACCGGTCTCGGCACCGGCGGACTTGACCGGAACGGCCTGGCCGCCTTCGTCACGCTTGGTGGTGTGGGCCGGTCGGGTCGTCGGGTCGGCCGGTGGTTCGGTGGTCGAGTCGGTCCTCGGGATGGTCTGCGGTTGGGTCGCCGGGGCCGTCGTCGGGTCGGTCCTCGGCGGCTCGGCGGTACCGGAACCGGCCGTGGGCTCGGCGCTCGCACCGGGGTCCGAACTCCGCGTCGGGGCAGCGGTCGTAGTGCTTCCGTCGCCTCCCCCGTTCCCCGTGCCGCCGCCGCTTCCTTCACCCTTGCCGTCGCCGTTCGCGCCGTCCGGCCCGCACGTGCGGCCGGAGTTGATGCAGTCGACCATCTCGCGCATCAGGCCCTCGTCGAAGACGTTGATGAAGTCGCCGTGGTCGGTCACGGGCTTGTGCAGCTGCTCGGGGAAGGAGTCCACCGCGAACAGCGGGACGGTACGGCCCCCGTCCTGCACGCTGGGCGCCTTGACGTCGTAGACGATGCGCTGCACGAGCTGCGGAATGGGACGGAAGCCCGCCGCACAGGAGCCGTCGGCACCGGCGAAGGCCACGTGGGTACGGTGGTTGGCGCTGTCGATGTTGCGGCCGTCCCAGCAACTCTGGAAACGGAAGGTGCGTACGACGTCGCTGCCCTGCGGACACAGCGGGTACTTGTCCTTCAGCTGCCGGTCCTCGAAGCCGGTGCAGCTCCAGGACGCGTTGGCGTTTCCGGGGCCGTTGACGAAGGCCTTGGCATCGCCGGTGATGATGCGCAGCAGGCGCGGCATGGCGGTGACCTTCTCGCGCGGGTTGCCCACGAACGTCAGCGTCACCTGCTTGGGTGTGACGATCTGGCCCGCGTTGCCCTCCGTTCCTCCGCCCGGGGCTCCGGCGTCCCTCTCCCGCGTCCCGTTCTGGAGGCGCAACACCGGCCAGTAGTAGGTGGACTTGTCACCCTGGTCCACACAGCTCGTGTCGGCCTTCGCCAGGTCGTCGTCGCTCGCGAAGGCGTTGTTGCTCTGGTTGCCGACGTAGTCGTGGAAGTGGTGGGCGCCGTTGGTGACTCCGGGAGCGACGATGACGTTGTCCGAGTTGAACAGGCCCTTGGCGTTGACCCCGCAGTCCGAGGTGAAGGTGCCGCGCGAGGCGTCGGCCTGCTGGGGCGGGTTCGTCGCCTCGGGCTGTACGGAGGTGATGTCGGCGTAGTCGGAGACGACGGGGCCGTTGCCGCCCTGGCCGGCACCTCCCGGTGCCTGACCGGCGCCGCCCTGTTGTGCTCCGTCGCCGGGGGTGGCCGTGGGCCCACCCGAGGACTGACCTCCGTCGCCGGTGCCCGGACGCAGACCGCACTTGGCCAGGTCCTCCAGGCCCTGGGGGCGCTTGCCCACCCGGGCGATGGCGTCGGCGATACGGTCGACGGTCGCCGCCCGCTTCTCGTTCAGCGGGCTCAGGATCTCGTCACCGACGGCTGCGGCGTTCCACCCCCCGGCCTGACCCGCCTGCGCGGAGGCCTGAGCGGAGGCCTGAGCGGAGGTTTGCCCGTACGTCTGGAGTTGCTTGTAGGCCGCCGCCGTCTGCTGGTCGAGAGCCGCGAGTTCACGGTCGACGTCGGGGCGGACCTGGTCCGGAACGGCCGTCAGCCGGCTGCCGACGTCGGGGCAGTAGATCGTCGCCATACCGGTGGACAGCACCTGCCCTTGGGCACCCGAGGCGGAGTCGTCACCCCAGCCCTCGGAGGCCGAGGCATAGACGTTCGCCGCGACGAGCCCGCCTCCGCCCAGCATCAGGGCGACCGCTGCGTAGGTCGCGCGTCGTGCGCCGGTCGGGCGTCTGCGCCTGTTGCGTACCAAGGTCGTCCCCTGTGTGTCATCGCCGGTCGGGCCTGGAGTTCCCCGGCCTCATACGGAGGACGGTGCCATCGTGTTCAACCGGGTCGCGAATTCACCGGGATCTCACAGGGAACCGCGGGGGCACCAGTCTTCCCTGTCGAACGCCATCGCGAACATCACAAATACGTATCGGACATTTCACGCCTCAATCTTCACACGGGGCACACACGTTGGCTAGGTTGACGCGAGTTCGCCCGGCCGAGCCGGGCGAGCCGCCGTGTGGTTCGGCGCCCGGTGTTCGACCGGGCCGGACGAAACGGCCCAACTGCCCCGCGGGGTAAGGAAGGAGCACGTCTTCCATGGCGCCGGAGAACCGCGACGAGGTTCGGCAGCGGATCGACTACCTCTACGATCAGGCCGAGAACGCGACCGGGAACTTCAACGCGACCCGGGCCTTGGCGGCCCAGACGCGTTCCCGGGGAGTTCCGCTGGCCAAACGCCGTGGCGGGCGTTCGGATCCCGCGCTCGACGAGGTCGCGCGGCAGTGGTTCGACCTGGCACGCACCAGATTCGGGCCGACCGTCCCCGCGGTCCTGCCCGCCGACCGGCTGCCCGACGGCCCCTCGGCACCGGCGCGGCCGGGACGCCGGGCGGAGGGCGGCCTCCCGGGCGACGCGCGTCTGCCGCTCGGCCTGCCGCGAGGCGGACGGGACGACGACACGGTCCTTCCCGGCGGCTTCACAGAAGGCGGGTTGCCGGCCCTGGAACCGGGGCCGGTGCGACAACCGGCCGAACTGGAGCGGGGATCCGGTCAGGCGGTGGCCGAGCTGACGGCCGGCTCCGCGACGGCTCCGGCAGCCCGGCCCTTGCCGACCCTGGAGAGTGGCCGCCCCGCACCGGCCGACACATGGGGATCCGAAGTCCGGCCTCCAGTGGGTGAGTTGACGGGATCGGTGGTAGGTGAGCCGGTCGGCCTCGGCGTGTTCCCGTCGATGCCCGAACTGCCCAGCCTCTCCATGACGGAGGCGGCCGCGACGGGGTTCGGCGAGACGGCCGTACTGCCGGTCGCCGCGCCGCCTGTCGCACGCGCGAGGTCGGCTCGGATGCCCAGGGGACTGCCCGGCTCGGCAGCGCACGGCGCGCCCTTGCCCGCCACCGCCAAATCCGGCACCCGGTACCGACTCGACGCGGCACGCGCCCTGTTGTCGCGATACGCCGCCCGACTCGCCCTCACCAGCACCGGAGGCCAGTACACGCTCGACCGGACCGCCTGGGAGAGCGGCGCCCGGCAGGTGGTCGCACAGCCGCCCGCGCAACCGGCCACGGCACCGGCGCAGCAGTGGACTCAGCCGGTCCAGCAGTGGCAGGCGCCCGAGCAGCGGCAACCCGCCGAGCCGGTCCGGCAGTGGCAGCCGGCCGAGCAGTGGCAGCGAACACAGTGGACCGCACTCGACGAGTCGCCGATGACGCCGATGACGTCGGCACCGGTGATCCCGCACATCGGGACACCCATCGCCACCGCCCCGACCGACACCGGCTCCTTCGTCTCGCCCGCCACCACTGCGGGCCCCTCCCCCTTCCTCCCCGCACCCGCCGCCGAGTCGCCCCGTGTGCTGCGGGCCGCCAAGGCGATCGCGTTCGCGCGGGCGCAGATCGGCAAGCCGTGCGTGTGGGGCGCGACGGGGCCGGACTCCTACGACTGCTCCAGCCTCACCCAGGCCGCGTGGAAGGCGGCCGGGGTCACGCTGCCGCGAGCCGCGCACCAGCAGGCGCTCGCCGGCGCCCCGGTGTCGCTCGCCGGCATCGAGCCCGGCGACCTTCTGCTCTTCTTCGACGACGACCGGCACGTGGGTCTGTACGTGGGAGACGGCATGATGGTCCACGCACCGGGGCCGGGCTCGTCCATCCGCGAGGAGTCGGTCTACGGCGCCGGGGAGGCGGCCATCCACCGGCTCGTCAGGCCCGCCTGACCCCAGGGTGGGGCGGCCTCCACGTCACCGGGACGCGCGGACATAAGCGCGTCCTGGGCATGTCATAAGATCACCTTATGAGGTCATAGACCGGACCCCGCTACTAACTTAGGCCTGCCTTAGCTTAGGCTTCCCAGTCGAGTCGCCTGTCCACGCTCGAAGGGAACACTGATCATGTCGCGCCCCCTGCGGGTAGCCATCGTCGGAGCCGGCCCCGCCGGGATCTACGCCGCCGACGCCCTGCTCAAGTCCGAGGTGGCCACCGACCCCGGTGTGTCCATCGACCTCTTCGAGCGGATGCCCGCCCCGTTCGGCCTGATCCGCTACGGCGTCGCGCCCGACCACCCTCGCATCAAGGGCATCATCACCGCCCTGCACCAGGTGCTGGACAAGCCCCAGCTGCGCCTGTTCGGCAACGTCGACTACCCGTCGGACATCAACCTGGACGACCTGCGTGACTTCTACGACGCGGTGATCTTCTCCACGGGCGCGATGGCCGACCGCGACCTGTCCATACCGGGCGTCGAGCTGGACGGTTCCTACGGCGCCGCCGACTTCGTCTCCTGGTACGACGGCCACCCGGACGTCCCGCGCACCTGGCCGCTGGAGGCCGAGAAGGTCGCCGTGCTCGGTGTCGGCAACGTCGCGCTCGACGTGGCCCGGATCCTCGCCAAGACGGCCGACGAGCTGCTGCCGACCGAGATACCGGCGAACGTGTACGACGGGCTGAAGGCCAACAAGGCCGTCGAGATCCACGTCTTCGGCCGCCGTGGTCCGGCCCAGGCGAAGTTCAGCCCGATGGAACTGCGCGAGCTGGACCACTCCCCGAACATCGAGGTCATCGTCGACCCCGAGGACATCGACTACGACGCCGGCTCGATCGAGACCCGGCGCGGCAACAAGCAGGCCGACATGGTCGCGAAGACCCTGGAGAACTGGGCGATCCGGGACGTCGGCGACCGCCCGCACAAGTTGTTCCTGCACTTCTTCGAGTCCCCCGTCGAGATCCTCGGCGAGGACGGCAAGGTCGTCGGACTGCGCACCGAGCGCACCGCCCTCGACGGCACCGGGAGCGTCAAGGCCACCGGCGAGTTCAAGGACTGGGACGTCACCGCCGTCTACCGTGCCGTCGGCTATCTGTCCGAGAAGCTGCCCAAGCTGCCCTGGGACATCTACTCGGGCACGGTGCCCGACGAGGGCGGCCGGGTGATCGAGGAGGGCGGCGCCCATCTGCAGTCCACCTACGTCACCGGCTGGATCCGGCGCGGCCCAATCGGTCTGATCGGCCACACCAAGGGCGACGCCAACGAGACCGTGGCGAACCTGCTGGACGACCACGCGCACGGCCGTCTGCACACCCCCGCTTCGCCGGAGCCGGAGGCCGTGGACGCCTACCTCGCCGAGCGCGACGTCCGGTACACCACCTGGGACGGCTGGTACCGGCTGGACGCGGCCGAGCGTGCCCTGGGCGAGCCGCAGGGCCGCGAGCGCGTGAAGATCGTCGAGCGTGAGGACATGCTGCGGGAGAGTGGCGCGTAGGCTCCGCGACCTTCCCGGGACCCGAGGACGCGGAACGCGGGACGCGAGCAGCCCCGGATTCCCCGGATTTCCCCGGGCTCGGAGGGGGCCGGTGCCCAGGCACCGGCCCCCTCGGGCACTGGACCCTCCCCCGCCGGCCTCCTCGGCCCGCTGAGTCCCGCGCGCGCCGGGCCCTGGCGCGTTCGCGCGCGCTCGTGGAAATCCGAAGGGGGCCTCGGAGCAGGCCTGTTAGGGTCCTGCGGTGTTCTCCCTCCGTGAGCCCGCCTTCTTCACCCGTCTGCGCCGGGCACGCCGGATACTCGTCGCCGGGGCGGGTGGCGGCTTCGACGTCTACGCCGGGCTGCCGCTGGCCCTCGCCCTGCGCTCGGCGGGTGCCGAGGTCCACCTGGCCAACCTGTCCTTCGCCGACCTGTACGGCCTGGGCCAGGACACCTGGGTCGCGGAGGACGTGGCCGCCGTACGTCCCGAAACCCCGCTGCGGGGCGACTACTTCCCCGAGCGGGCGCTCGCGAGCTGGCTGCGCTCCCAGGGACTGCCCGACACCGTGTACGCCTTCCCGCTCACGGGCGTGCAGCCGCTGCGCGCGGCCTACCGGGCTCTGCTGAAGCACCTGGGCGGGGTGGACGCGGTCGTGCTGGTCGACGGCGGGACCGACATCCTGATGCGCGGGGACGAGCACGGGCTCGGCACTCCGGAGGAGGACATGGCCAGCCTGGCGGCCGTCGCCGGACTGGACGAGGACGAGGCCCCGCACCGGCTGGTGGCCTGCCTGGGCTTCGGTGTGGACGCCCATCACGGCGTCAACCACTCCCTCGTACTGGAGAACCTGGCCGCTCTGGACCGCTCCGGCGGCTACCTGGGGGCGTTCTCGCTCCCCCGGGACAGCCCCGAGGGCGCCGCCTATCTCGATGCGGTGGCCCACGCCCAGGGCCTGCACGCCGGCCATCCGAGCATCGTGCACGGATCCGTCGCGGCATCGGTGCGCGGGGAGTTCGGCGACGTACGGTTCACCGAACGCACCCGGGGCAGCGAGTTGTTCGTCAACCCCCTGATGGCGCTCTACTTCTGCGTCGATCTGCCCGCGCTGGCGCGCTCGAACCTCTACCTCGACCGGCTGGACGGGACCGTGCTGATGCGCCAGATCGGTTCGGTCGTCTCGGACTACCGCGAGGAACTGCCCCGGCAGCGGCCACCCCGGGCGTTCCCGCACTGAGCACGACGAGCGCCTGCCGCCCCGGGTCCACTGCCCGCGGTCGTGTCCTTCCCCCCTCCCGCCGGTTCCCGTGCGGGCGCGGGCGAACGGGGCCCGCCCCTGGGCGGATGGGCGGGCGGGTCCCGTTCGCCGGACCATTGTGGGCGTCGTGGAGCGGGCACGGCCATGGGTGAACAGCGCTCCCGCCAGGTGTTCCGTGCGCGCCCCGGGTGTGCCGCGCGCGCCCCGGGTCTTCCGCGTGCCCCGGGTTTCGCGCGCGTCCCGCGCGCGGGGGCGTGCACCCCACGCCACGCGCCCGCGTCGCGGCCCCCGCCGACATGTCGCGCCACCGAGCGGTGATACTGGGGGGCACACCCGCCCCCATCAGCAGATTGGCTCATGTCGAACTCCGCCAGCGACCGCGCCACCGTCCCTCCGACCCTTTGGGCGGCCCGAGGCCGCCACACCGGTCCCGCTCCCGAGGAGGTCCTCCGCCGCACCCTGCGTCGGCACAAGGAGAGCGGCGACATCGACGACTTCGCCGAACCGTCCGGGCCCGAGGACGCCGGCCGCCGGGTCTTCGAGGCACGCTGGCGGGCCGGGGGCACGGTGACCGTGCGGGCCCGGCTGACCCTCGTACCCCTCGTGGGGCGGCTGGCCGGCCATGAGTGGCGGATCGTTGCGGAGGCGGAGCACCCGTGGGACGAGGCCTGGCCGTCGCCGGCGTCCCTGTTCTGGCCCGCCGACGCGCCGAGCGAGGGGGACGACGGCTCCTGGGACCACCACGCCACGGTCGCCGGAGTGCGCTTCCGGCAGCTGAACGCGCTTCCCGGGGACGACAAGGAGATGCGGCGCCGGCTGCGGGAGGCGGCTCGCGAGTCCTGGTGCGTCAACGTCGTCGTGCACGAGGCGATGACCCCGGACGAGCGGGGCCGGCTGCCGCTGGCGAGGCTGCTGCCGCCCGGCCTGAGGCACCGCGTGGTGGAGCACCGGGCCGCCCCGCAGCAGCTGCGCGCCGTGAACTGGGCGCTGAAGGACCTCGGCGTCGAGGTGCCGCGCGGCGGTGCCGTACTGCTCCCGCCGGACCCGGCGCCGGTGGGCTACGACGGCCGGGAACACAGCGTGCGCAGTGTCTTCCTGGACGGCTCCGCACCGGCCGAACTCATCACGGCGCTGCGGCACTTCGTCGCCCTGCCCCGGCCCCTGCCGAGGGACGCCGAGGAAGCGCTGAAGGACCTGCGCGACCACTGGACCCTGTTGACGCTCCAGGAGCAGCTGGAGCGCGAACGGCGGCTGGTCGCCATGTACGCCGAGGCGCTGGAGTCGATGACCAACTCGCGCGACCTGTACAAGCAGGCCGCCGAGCAGGCCCTGGAGGCGCTGTCCGCCTACCGTGACGTCCCCGCGCCGGCCCTGCCGCAGCAGCAGCGGTCCGTCTCCCGGACGCCCGGCGCGTTGCAGCAGCTGACACGGACGTTCGAACGCCTGAAGTTCACCGCCAAGGGGCAACGGCCCGCGGTGCCTGTACCGGGCGGCTCGCCGGGCACCCTGGAGCAGCCGGGGCCGGCGGACGACGACGTCACGTCCGGTGGCAAGGGTCACACGGACGGCACGGACGGCATCAACGGCGCGGACGGGGTAGACGGAACCAGCACGGCAGACGGGACAGACAGCACTGGCGGCACCGACGGTGCGGCCGAGCCGGACCACGTGGACCACGCGGGCGGCGCGGCGCGGTCGTCGTAGTAGCCCGCCCGCTCTGGTTGGGAGGCCGGATGGATTCCACCACGACCCTGCTGGTGATCGCCGCGGTCGTCGCGGCGGTGCTGCTCGCCGTGGCCGTCGGCCTGCTGGTCCGGCTGGTGCGTACCCGGCGCACCCTGCGCCGGGCCGGGCTGCCGACAGGCCCGCGCTGGGTGTTCTGGGGCGCTGTCGCCTACCTGCTGCTACCCACCGACCTGCTGCCCGACCCCGTCTATCTGGACGACATCGGTGTGCTGCTCCTCGCGCTGCGCAGCATGCGCCCGGCCCGGGAACCCGACGGCCGCCCGCTGCCCCCGGGGACGTTCGAGTCCTGAACCGCCGCCGCGTGCGGGATCATCGGGCCCGACTCGACGACCCTGCGTCGGCCCGACGGCCTGCGTCCGTCGGCTCAACGTCCCGCGTCGTGGCAGAGGCTGCCGGCGGTCAGGGTGACCGTCAGCGCCACGAGAGCCGCGAGGGCGGCCACCACCGCGGCCGTACCGGCGAGCCAGGACGGGGCCAGGGTCGCGGTCCACATCCGGGACAGTCCGGGCGGAGTGAAACGGCCGGAGATCTGAACGGCGGCGATCACCACCGTGACCCCGACGGCCGCCGTCGCCGCCACGATCCGGGCCTGTGCCGTCCGGGCGGGCAGGGCGAGCGCGAGCAGCAGGCACAGTCCCGAGACCACGATCGTCGCCCCGAGCACGCCCTGGGACAAGGCGGTCCAGTAACGCGGGGTGTGGGCCAACCCGCACAGGAACATCAGCAGCGAGGCGACGCGGGCGACCCACAGCGAGGACGAGGAACTCCGGGCCTCGAACGGTCCGTTCGGCCCCGACCGACCGTTGGCGGCGTCGTCCTTCGACGAAGCGCCCGCCGACGCCGACTCCTTTGCCACCCGGTCCTGCGACGACCGGTCCTGGGTGGACCGGATCTGCGATGACCGGTCCACCGATGACGGGTTCGGCCCCGACCGGTCCTGCGCCTGTCGGTCCTGCGCCTGTCGGTCCTTCAGCCCGGGTACGGTCGCGATGGCCGCCGCGGTGGCGGCTTCCGCGGTGTCGGACTCGAAGAGCGACCCGGCGGACCCGGACCGGGAGTCACCGGTCTCCGCCCGGGATTCGGACCCCGGGAGGCGGTCACCGGCCTCGGACCCGGACCTGGAACCGGCGGCTCCCGCCCTCGGCCCGGCGGACGCGGGGAGCCCCGGCTCCGTCCGCGAGCCCGGATGCACGGCGCCGTCGGCGGCCAGTCGGCCGATCAGCTCGGCCAGCTCCTCCACGGGCCGGCTGGCGGCCGCCGCCCGCACCGCCGCCTGCCCGCACTGGGATCCCGCCGGGGCGCGGTGCAGCAGCTGCATCAGCCGGGTGACGTCCTCCAGGGAGCGGCGCTCGGTGGCGGCCCGGATCGCTTCCTGGGCGCTGTCGGGCTCCCGGGGCGGCTCACTGAGCAGCGCCACCAGGCGCGTGACGTCCTCCACGGACCGGTCGACGGCGGCCGCGCGCAGCGCGTCCGCGGTGGTCCGGGCGTGCTCGGGCGAGCGCTCCAGCAGTGTGATGAGCCGGACGACGTCCTCCACGGGGCGGTCGGCGACGGCCGCGTGGACCAGGCCGCGCAGTGGATCGCCGTAGGTGGGTTCGTCCTGGTGCGGGGCGGCGGGCAGGTGTTCGGGGAGCGGGGCGGGCCGCACCACGACATGCGGGCCGGGGGTGGCGACGCCGGAGGCGGCCGGTTCCGGCGTTATGAGGGAGTCGTCGGGACGGGGTGACGAAGAGCGGATGGTCATATCGGCTCCAGGAGAGGGGTGCGGCCGCGCCCGCGAGCCCGCCTGCGGCGCGCGGCGTTACGGAGTCCATTACTAGGAGCGGGGACGAGCCCCCGCCACCGGGGTGAGGCACTGGTGTGAGCCCGCGCACCGGGACGGAGCAGAATCACGAAGCGGGATCGCGACCGGGGAGGGACGCGCGGCGGGGAGACTCAGGGCGGTGACCGGAGCTTCCTCGGGCCGGACCACCGCCCGGGTGCACCGCACGCTCTTTCTGGCGCATTCTTGCTGTGTCATCCAGGCGGAGGCGCACGGGACGAGGTAGGGCCGATGGCTGGGAGCGGCGAGCAGACGGTTCGCACACGGGCCCGGCTGGCCATGCTCCTGACCGAGGCCTCGACCAGCGCGCTCGGTGTGGCCGACGGCCGGGTGGCGGGCGTCTATCTGCGCTCCGGCGCACCGCGGCTGCTGCGTCTCGCGGTGCTCGTGGGGTTGCCGGGGCCGCTGTTCAGTCCCTGGTGGCGGCTGCACGTGGACCGCCCCTTCCCGGTGGCCGACGCCTACCGGCTGGGGACGCGGGTGACGCTGCCGAACGCCACGGAGACCATGCGCAGGTACCCCCAGTTCGCGGCCGGGCTGCCCTTCGCGTTCGGCTCGGTGCACGAGCCGGTGCCCGGCGGGGCGGACCCGCTGGGCGTGCTGACGGTACTGCGGCCCGCGGTCGCCGAGTCCGTGGACGGACCGGTGGACCCGGAGTCGCTCGGCCGGCTGGCCGAGGGACTCGGGGCCGAACTGCTGGCACTCGCCGACGGGGACCCGGCCGCGGTCCTCTGGGACGGGGAGCCGCTGTGCGTGCGGCCGCCGCCGCGGCTGCCGGCGCGAACCGCCGCGGGGCGGTTCAGCTGGGACCCGGCGACCTCCCTCGTGCACGCGGACGACCGGCTGCACGCCCTCCTGGGAATGCGCCCCGGCGAATTCGCGGGGACGGAGGCGGCGCTCGCGGACGCCGTGGCCCCGGCCGAGGCGCGGCGGGTCCTGTCCGCGCTGCGCCACGCGGCCGCGGGCAGACCGCCGGGCGCCCCGCTCGGTCTGCGCTCGCCGGACGGCACGCCACGGCTGCTGGTCCTCTCGCCGGCCGACCCGGCGCCGGCCGAGGACGGGGGTGGCACGAGGATCGGCGGAGTGGTCCTGGATCCCGGGGGCACCACGTTGGCCGACGGCGCGGCCGATCTGCTGCCCCAGGGTGTGCTCTGCCTGGACCGGGTGGGGCTGATCGTGTACGTCAACGCGGCCGCGGCCAGGCTGACGGGCCGGGACCGGGAGTGGCTCCTCGGACGGGAGCTGAGCGAGGGCCTGCCCTGGCTCACCGACCCGCCGTGCGACGACCATCTGCGGAGCGCGCTGCTGTCCTTCGCCCCCGTGCACTTCCATGTCCGACGTCCCTCTCCCGTCCGGCCGGGAGAAGGCGGCCGTCCAAAGGACGAGGAGGGTGACTGGCTCGCGGTGTCGGCGCACCCCGGCCCCGAGCTGCTGACCTGCACGCTGGTGCCGGCGAGCCGTATGGACGCGCCGGCCGGTCCGTCCCCGAAGGCGCGCCCGCCACAGGAATCGGTGGCGAGCGGGCACTCGCTGGAGCCGCTGTACCGGCCCATCGCCCTGGCCATCGCGCTGACGGACGCGGTCACCGCCCGGCAGGTCTCCGCGGTGGTCATGCAGGAGCTGCT
This sequence comes from Streptomyces sp. NPDC051452, assembly GCF_044454765.1. Taxonomy (NCBI): domain Bacteria; kingdom Bacillati; phylum Actinomycetota; class Actinomycetes; order Kitasatosporales; family Streptomycetaceae; genus Streptomyces; species Streptomyces sp. NPDC051452. The sequence goes on along the minus strand of NZ_JBITEB010000001.1, from coordinate 565,151 downwards.
GCCCGCGTTCGGCGGCCGCTGCCTCGCCATCTACCTGCTCCAGGAGCGCCACCTGTACCTGGCCTGGGAGACGGGCTTCCCACAGGGCTTCCTGGCCCGGTTCGAGGGAGTGGGCCTGGACGCGCGGCTGCCGGGGGTGGACACCCTCACCACCGGCCGGCCACTGTTCTTCGAGTCGATGCAGCAGCTGGCGTCCAGCTATCCGGGTATCCCGCTGGACGCCGACGTGGGCGCCCGCGCCTTCCTGCCGCTGATCGCCTCCGGCCGGCCGGTCGGCTCCTGCATCCTCGGCTTCGACCGCCCGCGCCGCTTCGGCGCGCAGGAGAGCACGGTCCTGACCGCGCTGGCCGGGCTGATCGCCCACGCCATGGAGCGGGCCCAGCGCTACGACAGCGAGGCGGCCCTCGCCCGTGGCCTGCAGCAGGCCCTGCTGCCGCGCCGGCTCTCGACGCATCCGCGGGTGGAGACCGCGGGCCGCTATCTGCCGGGTACCCAGGGCATGGACGTGGGCGGCGACTGGTACGACGTGGTGGGGTCCGGGGACGGCCTGGCGCTGGTCATCGGCGATGTGCAGGGGCACGGGGTACAGGCGGCGGCGACCATGGGGCAGCTGCGCAGTGCGGTGCGGGCGTTCGCGCTGGGCGACCGGCCGCCGGACGAGGTGCTCAGCGGGACGAACCTTCTGCTGATCGACCTCGATCCGGGGCAATTCGCCAGCTGCTGCTACGTGTGGCTGGACCCGGCGACCGGCCGGGCCCGGGTCGCCCGGGCGGGCCATCCACCGCCATTGCTGCGCCGCCCCGACGGGCGGACCCGGCTCCTGGACATTCCCGGCGGTGTGGTGCTGGGCGTCGATCCGCACGCCCGGTACCCGGTGACCGAGCTGCTGCTGGAGCCGGACGCGATCCTGGCCCTGTACACGGACGGCCTGGTGGAGCGGCCGGGCGCCGACATCGACGAGGGCATCACGGCGCTGCGGCTGGCGCTCGCCCGGGCCGGTGGCGTCGGGGGGTCGCTGGCCGGGGTCGCCGACCGGCTGACCTCGACCGCGCGGCAGGCCGCCGACCGCCCGGACGACGTCGCGTTGCTGCTCACCGCCCTGCGTTCGCGGCCCGCCGGCCCCTGAGGGGCGGCGCCGGACCGCTCGGCGGCCGTCACCTCGGCGACGGTCTCGCCTGCGGGCGCCCGGCAGTGTAGACATGGCTCATGGTGCGACTGCCCGGCCGGCCCGCGACCCGGCTGCCCCGTCCCTTCGGGCCGTCGCGCGCATCGCGGGGACAGCGGCCGGACGGCCCGGGCGGGGCCGGCGACCGGCCGGGAATGCTGCGGGCGACGGTGTCGGGTCGCAGTGTGGCCGGGCAGGTGTTCCTCCTCCAGGTGGTCATCGTGCTGCTGCTGGTCGTCGCGGCCGTGGTGGCGCAGGTGCTCCAGGTGCGGCGCGACAGTGACACCGAGGCAGGCAACCGCTCCCTGGCGGTCGCCGAGACCTTCGCCAACGCGCCCGGTACGGCAGCCGCGTTGCGCTCCCCCGATCCGACCGCCCTGCTACAGCCAAAGGCGGAGGCCACCCGGAAGGCGACCGGGGTGGACTTCGTCGTCGTGATGAACACCGACGGCATCCGCTACACGCACCCCAGGACCGACCGCATCGGCAAGAAGTTCGTCGGCACCATCGCCCCCGCGCTGGCCGGGCACACGGTCACCGAGCACGTGAACGGCACGATAGGCCCGCTGGTGCAGGTCGTGGTACCGGTGCGGGACGCCGGCGGCAAGGTGGTGGGGCTGGTGTCGGCCGGGATCACCACCGCCCATGTGGGCGGCGCCGCCGATCAGCAGCTGCCGTTGCTGCTCGCCGCGGCGGCGGCTGCGCTGGCGCTGGCCACGGCGGGCACCGCCCTGGTCAGCAGACGCCTGCTGCGCCAGACGCGCGGCCTCGGTCCGTACGAGATGACCAGGATGTACGAGCACCACGACGCCGTGCTGCACGCGGTGCGCGAGGGTGTGCTGATCGTCGGCGGTGAGGGGCGGCTGCTGCTCGCCAACGACGAGGCGCACCGCCTGCTGGGGCTGCCGAAGGACGCCGAGCGGCGCAGCGTGCTGGAGCTGGGCCTGGACGCGGACACGGCGGCGCTGCTGGCCTCGGGCCGCATCGCCACGGACGAGGTGCACCTGGTCAAGGACCGGCTGCTGGCGATCAACCAGCGGCCCACCGATCTGCGCGGTGGCCCGGCCGGCAGCGTGACGACGCTGCGCGACTCCACCGAGCTGCGGGCCCTGTCGGGTCGCGCCGAGGTGGCGCGGGAGCGGCTGAACATGCTGTACGACGCCGGGGTGGGCATCGGGACCAGCCTGGATGTGACCCGCACCGCCGAGGAACTGGCCGAGCTGGCGGTCCCCCGGTTCGCGGACTTCGCGACGGTGGACCTGTTCGACGCGGTGCTCGGCGGTGACGAGCCGCGGCCCGGCACCGCGCTGCGCCGTGTCGCCTGCGCGGGGGTCCGCAAGGACGCGCCGCTGTATCCGGCCGGCGAGCGCATCCGGTTCGTGGCCACCTCGCCGCAGGCCCGCAGTCTGACCACCGGGCAGTCGGTGGTGGTGCCCCGGCTGCGCGAGGCGGGGGGCTGGCGTGCGCAGAACCCGGAGCGCACCGACCGGATCCTCGCCTACGGCATCCACTCGCTGATCACGGTGCCGCTCCGGGCGGGCAGCCTGGTGCTGGGCGTGGCGAACTTCTGGCGGTCGGAGAAGCCGCAGCCGTTCGACGCCGAGGAGCTGGCCCTCGCCGAGGAACTGGTGGCACGGGCGGCGGTGTCCATCGACAACGCCCGTCGGTACACGCGCGAGCACAGTCTGGCGGTCACCCTCCAGCGCAGTCTGCTGCCCCGGTCACTGCCCGAGCAGGGCGCGCTGGAGATCGCCTACCGCTATCTTCCGGCGCAGTCCGGGGTGGGCGGTGACTGGTTCGACGTGCTGCCGCTGTCCGGCGCCCGGGTGGCGCTCGTGGTCGGCGACGTCGTGGGCCACGGGCTGCACGCGGCGGCGACCATGGGCCGGCTGCGCACGGCCGTGCACAACTTCTCCTCGCTGGACCTGCCGCCCGATGAACTCCTCGGGCTGCTGGACGAGTTGGTGGTGCGGATCGACCAGGACGAGACCCCTGCGGAGGGCGCCGCCGTGGTCACGGGCGCGACCTGTCTGTACGCGGTGTACGACCCGGTCTCCCGGGTGTGCACCATGGCCCGGGCCGGGCATCCGCCGCCCGCGCTGGTGCGGCCCGACGGCGCGGTGGAGTTCGTCGACGTGCCCGCGGGTCCGCCGCTGGGCCTGGGCGGGCTGCCGTTCGAGACGGCCGAGGTGGAACTGCCTGAGGGCAGCCGGCTGGTGCTGTACACCGACGGTCTGGTGGAGGACCAGGAGCGGGACATCGACGAGGGCCTGGAGATGCTGCGCGACGCGCTGCGCCGGGCGCCGGGGGCCTCCCCGGAGGAGACCTGCCGTGCGGTGCTGGACCGGTTGCCGAACCGGCCGAGCGACGACGTGGCGTTGATCGTGGCCCGCACCCGGGTGCTGGGGGCGGACCGGGTGGCGGAGTGGGAGGTGCCGTCCGAGCCGGCGGCCGTGTCGGAGGTACGGGCGTCGGTGACACGGCGGCTGGCCGACTGGGGGCTTCAGGAGGCGGCCTTCACCACGGAACTGATCCTGAGCGAGCTGGTGACCAACGCCATCCGCTACGGGCGCGGCCCGATCGGTGTGCGGCTGCTGCGTGAGCGCACGCTCATCTGCGAGGTCTCCGACCGCAGCACCACCTCGCCGCATCTGCGGTACGCCGCGACCACCGACGAGGGCGGGCGCGGACTGTTCCTGGTGGCGCAGCTGTCCGAACGGTGGGGCACCCGGTACACCAGACGGGGCAAGATCATTTGGGCGGAGCAGCCCCTTCCCTGACCGCCCGCCGGCCCGGCGTGCCGCGGCAGGGGTCAGCCGAGGGCGCGGTCGAGGTTGAAGGCGGCGCTGATGAGGGACAGATGGGTGAACGCCTGGGGGAAGTTGCCCTGTTGCTCGCCGGTGCGGCCGATCTCCTCGGCGTACAGGCCGAGATGGTTGGCGTAGGTGAGCATCTTCTCGAACGCCAGCCGGGCCTCGTCGACCCGACCGGCCCGCACCAGCGCCTCGACGAACCAGAACGAGCAGATGGAGAAGGTGCCTTCGTCGCCGCGCAGTCCGTCGGGGCTGGCCTGAGGGTCGTAGCGGTAGACGAGGGAGTCGGAGACCAGGTCCTCGGTGAGGGCGTCCAGGGTGGACAGCCACTTGGGGTCCGTGGGGGCGATGAACTTGGCGAGCGGCATCATCAGCAGTGACGCGTCGAGGACGTCGCCGCCCTCGTACTGCACGAAGGCCTGGCGGCGCTCGGACCAGCCGCGGTCCATGATCCTTCGGTAGATGGTGTCGCGGGCCTGCCGCCAGCGCGGCAGGTCGGCGGGCAGGCCGCGCCGGTTGGCGAGCCGGATGGCCCGCTCGACGGCCACCCAGCACATCAGGCGGGAGTACAGAAAGTTCTTACGGCCGCCGCGGGTCTCCCACACGCCCTCGTCCGGCTGGTCCCAGTGGTCGCACACCCAGTCGACCAGCCGGCACACGTCGTCCCACTGACCGCTGGAGATGGGCTGGGCCCACTTGTCGTAGAGGTAGATGGAGTCGATCAGGGCGCCGTAGATGTCCAGCTGGAGCTGGTCGACGGCGGCGTTGCCGACCCGGACCGGGCTGGAGCCTCGGTGGCCCTCCAGATGGGGCAGCTCACGCTCGGGCAGCTCGGCGCGGCCGTCGATGCCGTACATGATCTGCAGGGGGCCGGAGCCGTCCTGGCTGCCGGGGCTGATGTGGGTGGTCAGGAACCGCATGAACGCCTCGGCCTCGCCGCTGAAGCCGAGCCGCAGCAGCGCGTAGACGGCGAAGGCGGCGTCGCGCACCCACACGTACCGGTAGTCCCAGTTGCGCTCGCCGCCGAGCTGCTCGGGCAGGCTGGTGGTGGGGGCGGCGAGGATGGCGCCGGTGGGGGCGTAGGTGAGGAGCTTGAGGGTGAGTGCGGAGCGGTGCACCATCTCGCGCCAGCGGCCCCGGTAGCGGGACTGGTGCAGCCAGCGACGCCAGTAGGCGACCGTGGCGTTGAACTCGTGCTCGGCCTCGGCGTGGGCGCAGTAGGCCGGGGTCACGGTGCCGTCGACCTGGTCGAGGGCGAACACCGCGGACTCGCCCTCGCCGAGCTTGAAGTCGGCGCGCGCGTCGCGGCCGTCGCACTCCAGCGCCACGGTCGAGGTCAGTGCCAGCGACCGGTGGGGCGAGTCGAACCGGACCACGCCGTCCAGGGCGGTCAGGGTGTGCGGGGCGGCGCCGTAGTCGAAGCGCGGGGCGACCAGTACCCGGAAGGGGACGGTGCCGCGTACGCACACCACGCGCCGGATCAGCCGGTGCCGGCCCGTCGCGCCGGGCGCCTCGCCGGTGATCGGCATGAAGTCCTGCACCTCGCCGACGCCGTCCTCGGTGAAGAACCGGGTGATCAGGACGTTGGTGTCGGGGAAGTAGAACTGCTTGGTGCGGGCCTGGACGGCGGCGGCCAGCTCGAAGCGGCCGCCGCGCTCGGCGTCCAGGATGGCGGCGAAGACGCTGGGGGCGTCGAAGGCCGGGCAGCAATACCAGTCGATCGTGCCGTTGCTGCCGACCAGCGCGACACTGCGCAGGTCGCCGATGAGCCCGTGCTCGGCGATGGGCAGGTAGCGGGAGCTGCGGGGCGGGTCCTCGGGGAACGGCGTGTCGGCCATCGGTGGCCTCCCGGTACGTGGTGCGCGTGATGTCCAGCTTAGGAGTGTGTACGTCCGCTTGGCGTGGGCAGGCGCTCCGTACCCGCTGCCGAGGCGCCTTCCGGATGCAGGGTGCGCCCAGGCGGGCAATGGTGAGAGGGTGCCCCGTTCGAAGGGCACCGGCACGGATGCGGTCATCCGGACCGAGGAGGAGGCATCATGTCGACATCCACACCCGAAGAGTCCCGGTCGTCCGAAGACCACCGCACCCCGGACGCCCTGCTGCACTCGGCTCCCCCGAGGGACGTCACCCCCGAGGACCTGGTGATGGCGGCGGGCAGGGACGTCACCCCGAAGACCCTCGAATGGGCACGCCGCAAGCTGGAGACGGAGGGTCCGGCGGCGATCGAGAAGCTGCTGCCGTAGGGCGTTCCGGGACGACGGGGCCAACGGGGGACCCACCGAGGGCCGGGCACAACTCGGTTGCCGCTGACGGGATTTGTACGGGAATCCCTTTCCCGCGCAGGCCCGGAGGCCGACACCCGCCCGAGGGTGTCCGACTTCGACATGCTCGTCTTCGGATCCGGTCCCGGTTAGCGGGCCGTGCCGGTGTGCAGGCAGACACCACCGAGCGTGTCGGCGCGGTCGACGACGGCGACCCGGCGGCCGGCCGCGGCTATGGCGGCCTTCTGACCATGGCGGAGCCGCTCCGCTGTTGTCATCCGGTGATGCTCAGCAGGTCCATGAGCCCATTGATCCGCCAGTCCGCCGCCGCAATGGTGTCGGGCGCGTCGGCCCACAGGTTGCCCCATGGGCCACGCCGCAGGTGCGCCGTGCGCAGGCCGACCGCCTTCGCGGGGTGCACGTCGTTGGCGGGGTGGTCGCCAACGTAAAGCGTCCGGCTCGCCGGCGCCTCGGCGGCCTCCAGGAGCCGCTGGAAGAACTCCGGTTGCGGCTTGGCCACTCCCCACTCCTCCGACGTGACGATCAAATCCGCGGGCAGGTCGAGCGCTCGCAGCAGGTCACCGGCGCGAGCGGTCTGATTGCCCGCAACGATGACGCGGACGCCTGAGTCTTGAAGCGCGGCAAGGGCCGGACGCACGTCGTCGTACAGGTCGGTCTCGTCCAGGTACTCGCCACGGCCGGCCGCTCCTCGGGCCCGGTACTCGGCCGCAACGTCAATCCCGGGGCGCAGGAGCCGCAAGGCCTCGGCGTTGTCGAGGCCCTGCGCTACGACGGCTCCGACGAGAGCGGACACGGTATGGCGGGGCACGCCGAGCCAGTCCGCCCACGACGCCCAGTACCGGTCGTCTCGGGTGATGGTCTCGCCGACGTCGAGCACTACGGTGTCAATCACGGCCTGGAGCCTACGGGGCCTGGCGAGGACAACTGCGAGGAGCACCCGTGGTGTCCGGTACTCGACGGGAGCCAACCTCGGGCAGGACTCGGGAGCGGATGCCCGACTCGCAGAGGATGACGTCCGCAGGACGTGGATGACGTCCTCCGTGGTGGAGACACCCAAGCACGTAGGTGGTGCATTGCAGCAGTCTCACCACCAGCCGTTGCGGCTGCGCCAGACCGGCGTGTGCTGTCCTGTGACTTTGCGGTGGGCCAGCACGCCGAGGATGTAGAACGGCTTGAACATCCACCAGGCTGCCCACGCCTCGAAGAGCAGGCACCACCACAACGTCCCAGCCGCTATGGAGGGCGGGATCAAGGGTGGCGGCGTCGAGAATGAGCGGGTCCCGGGCGAACCCGGCCGGAGTGGCCCGGGCCGGGCGCTGCCGGAGCGGCCCGGGCCGCCGGGTCACTCCGGCAGGGCCGTCTCGTCCGGCACCACGTGCATCGCCGCCTCCTCGGCTCCAGCCGCTCCCCCGTCGATGCCCACGTCCTGTGCGACCTCCTCCTTGGTGGCGACGGTGTGGGCGCCCTCGTCCGGGGCGACCAGCCGGCCCGCGCGCGATTCACCCGCCTCCGGGTCGACCGGCTCGCCCTCGCCGCCGGGCAGGTCGCCGACTCCGTCCCCGGCCGGTGCCTCCACGTCCGGCACCTCCTGGCTCAGCCGCTCGTCCAGCGTCTCCCCGTCGTGCTGCTCGCCGGCGGTGGTGCCGTGCCGGGTGACGCCGAGCGGCCGTTCGGGCGGGGAGTAGCCCTCGTCGAGGATGTCGTCGTAGTCGCGCTCGTCGACCGCGTCCTGCAGGTCCAGGGGCGCGGCGTCCTCCTGTTCCTCGTTGGTACCGGTGGGCTGATAGGCGTCGTCCGCCATCGGGGTCTGCTCGGACTGCCGGTCGGTCATCGTCGCCTCCTCGTTCGGCTCGCATGGGGTCCCGGTCCGCGTTTCCCGTAGGCGGATCATTAACCCCGTCGAATGGCCGCGGCGCCGCCACGGCGTGCCGGGCGGGGGCGGGCGGGCCGCCGACCCCTGCTCCGCTCCTGCCGCGTCACCGAGCCGGGAACGCGGTGCCAGGCTCGGGTGTGATTCCGGGCCTGAGCGGGGAGGGACGGAGCGGAACAGGGGCGGCCGTCATCGGGAGGCGCGTGCCCGCGTGCTTCCCTCCGGTGGTGCGGACGCGACCACGCCACAGCTTCATGCCGTGAGCCGGTACCTGCAACCCATGTGCGGTAAAGCCCGCGGCAGGCGTTCCCCATGAACAGGGAATTCCGGTCACGCGGGCGATCAGGGCGCCATGGCCGGGCCCGGCCCCGGAACGGAGGGCGGACCCTACACGCTTGTAAGGTTGAGGCATGGCTGGCACAGGATCCCGGGGCAGAGCTGAGCGGCGCAGCGCCGGGAAGCTGGAAAGTGAGGTGCTGGCTGCTCTCTGGGCCACCGATCGGCCCCTGACGCCGGTCGAGATCCAGCGCGAGATCTCCGGCGCACTGGCGTACAACACGGTCCACACGATCCTCAAGCGCCTGTACGACAAGGGGCTGGTGCTGCGGGACGCCGACGGGCGGCGCGGCGCCTACCGGCCGGCCAGGAACGCGGCGGAGCTGACCGCCGAGGCGATGCACGAGACCCTGTACCGGGGACCCGACCCGATCGCCACACTCCAGCAGTTCGTGACCCGCCTGACCGCCGAGGAGGAACAGGCGCTGCGCCGGCTGCTCACCGGTGACGGCGTCTGACGTTCGCCGGACAGCCCCGCGCCGGACGCTCCCCCGCCGGCCGGAGCACCCACGCGCCGCCCCGCATGCCCGCGCGCCCGGCGCGCGCCCCGCATGCCCCGCGCGCCCCGTGTCGTCAGGTGCCGTTCGGGGCTCGGTGCAGGGGCTGTTCGGGGGTGGGACGGCGGATGGTCGGTGGCACCGCGCGGACGGCCGGCTCGGTGGCGCTCACCGTGAGCCGCTCGCCGTGGTGGTGCACGGTCAGCGGCGGGCCGTCCAGCAGGGCGTACGTGGCCTTGTCGGCGCCGATCTCCACGCGCAGCCGGCGTCCGCGGAACTGGAGGTGGAAGGCGAGCCGGGTCAGCCGCTCGGGCAGGCGTGGTGCGAACCGCAGGCCGTCGCCGTTGTGGCGCAGGCCGCCGAAGCCCGCCACCAGGGCCATCCAGGTGCCGGCCAGCGAGGCGATGTGCAGTCCGTCCCGGGTGTTGTGCTCCAGGTCGTGCAGGTCCATCAGCGCGGCCTCGGTCGTATAGGCGTGGGCCAGTTCGAGGTGGCCGGTCTGCGCGGCGATGACGGCCTGGCAGCAGGCGGAGAGGGAGGAGTCGCGGACGGTCAGCGGCTCGTAGTAGGCGAAGTTCCGGGCGGTCTGCCCCTCGTCGAAGTGCTCGCCGCACGTGTACATGGCCAGCACCAGGTCGGCCTGCTTGACGACCTGCTTGCGGTACAGGTCGAAGTAGGGGAAGTGCAGCAGCAGCGGGTACTGGTCGGCGCGGGTGCCGGCGAAGTCCCAGCGCTGGTAGCGGGTGAAGCCGGCGTGCTGTTCGTGGACGCCGAGTTCCTCGTTGTAGGGCACGTGCATGGCCTCGGCGGCGTCCCGCCAGGCCGCGCTCTCCTCGGCGTCCACACCGAGCCGCTCCGCCACCTGGGGGTGGCGTTCGGCGGCGTCCGCCGCCGAGAGGAGGTTCTGCCGGGCCATGAGGTTGGTGTAGGTGTTGTCGTCGGCGACCGCGCTGTACTCGTCGGGTCCGGTGACGCCGTCGAGGTGGAACACGCCGTGACTGTCGTGGTGCCCCAGCGAGCGCCACAGCCGGGCCGTCTCCACCAGCAGTTCCACACCGGCCTCCCGCTCGAAGGCGGTGTCGTCGGTGGCCTGCACGTAACGGACGACGGCGTCGGCGATGTCGGCGTTCACATGGAAGGCGGCGGTACCGGCCGGCCAGTACGCCGAACCCTCCGAACCGGCGATGGTCCGCCAGGGGAAGGCGGCCCCGCCGAGCCCGAGCTGGGCCGCGCGTTCACGGGCCTCGTCCAGGGTGCTGTACCGCCAGCGCAGCGCCTCGGCGACGGCGGCGGGGGCGGTGTGGGTGAGCACGGGCAGCACGAACATCTCGGTGTCCCAGAAGGCGTGCCCGTCGTAGCCGGAGCCGGTGAGCCCCTTGGCGGGGATCGCGCGCTGCTCGGCGCGGGCTCCCGCCTGCAGGACGTGGAAGAGGGCGAACCGGACCGCCTGCTGGATCTCCTCGTCGCCCTCCACCTCGACGTCGGCGCGGGCCCAGAAGTCGTCCAGGCAGCCTCGCTGATCGGCCAGCAGCCCCTGCCAGCCGTCGTGTCCGGCGGCCGCGAGCGCGGCGTCGACCTGGTCGGCCATCGCGGGCAGCGAGCGGGTGCCGGACCAGCCGTGGGCGACGGTCTTCTCCACCCTCAGGGTCTGGCCGGGCTCCAGCACGGAGGTGACGGTCAGCCGGGCCACGTCGATCCCGCTCTCACTGCGGGTGGTGGTGCGTTCGGGACCGCTGACGACGTGGTCGGCGCCGACGGCGACCCGCAGGCCGCTGCGCCGGGTGCGGTGCACCAGTCGCAGCCGGTTGCCGGCCGCGAAGTGGTCCTCCTGCTCCAGCGGCGACTTCAGCGCCATCGCGGCCCGCGGGTCGCCGTTCGGCTCCGGGACGCTCTCGTTGGCGACCAGCTCCGACTGGATCACGACCCGGCTGCGGCTGCCGACGGCCTCCACCTCGTAGGCCACCGCCGCCACCGCCCGCTGGGTCAGCGACACCAGCCGGGTCGAGCGCACCCGGACCGTGGAGCCGGCCGGTGAGGTCCATTCGCAGGTCCGCTCCAGCACCCCGCGCCGCAGGTCGAGCACCCGCTCGTGGGAGACGAGCCGGCCGTAGCGCAGGTCGAAGGGCTCGTCGTCCACCAGCAGCCGCAGGACCTTGCCGTTGGTGACGTTGATGACGGTCTGACCGGACTCCGGGTAGCCGTATCCGGCCTCCGCGTACGGCAGCGCGTGCACCTCGTGGACGCCGTTGAGATAGCTGCCGGGCAGGCCGTGCGGCTCGCCCTCGTCGAGGTTGCCGCGCCAGCCGACGTGCCCGTTGGACAGGGCGAACACCGACTCGCTCTGGGCGAGGACGTCCAGGTCGAGGGCCGTCTCCCGTACGGTCCACGGTTCCACGGCGTACGACCGCTCGGTGATCACAGCTTGCCTCCCAGCTCGGCGAGGTCCGGCACGACGATGTTCGCACCGTGGGCGTACAGCGCGTCGCTCTGGCCCACCCGGTCCACGCCGACGACGTACCCGAAGCCGCCCTCGCGGCCCGCGTCCATGCCGGCCAGCGCGTCCTCGAAGACGGCCGCCCTGGACGCCTCGACACCGAGATCGCGAGCGGCGGCGAGGAAGGTGTCGGGGTGTGGTTTGCCCGGCAGTTTCCGCTCTGCGGCTACGACACCGTCGATCCGGACGTCGAAGAAGTGCTCGGCGCCGACGGAGCGCAGCACGTCCTGGCAGTTGGCGCTGGAGGAGACGATCGCCGTGCGCAGTCCCGCGGCGCGGACGGCCTCCAGATAGCGCAGGGTGCCTTCGTAGGCCTCGACGCCGCCGGTGCGGATCTTCTCCAGGAGCAGGACGTTCTTGCGGTTGCCGAGACCGTGCACGGTGGCGGCCTCGGGCGGATCGTCGGGGCTGCCCTCGGGCAGGTGGATGCCGCGCGAGTCCAGGAAGGCGCGGACCCCGTCGGCGCGGGGGCGTCCGTCGACGTACTCGTCGTAGTCGGCGACCGGGTCGAACGGCCGTCCCTGCTCGCCCTCGTAGTCGCGCAGGAACGCGTCGAAGGTCTCCTTCCAGGCGGCCGCGTGCACCACGGCCGTCTTGGTGACGACCCCGTCGAGATCGAAGAGGCAGGCCTGGATCTGGTCGGGCAGACCGAGCTGAGTCATACCCAGCACTGTTCCCCGAGGGACGCGGTCCAGTAGGTGGCGCACGCCACATCGTGTGTGATTTTCGGGGAAACCTCCGGGACGGTCCCCGAGGCGCCTCGGAAGCCGTCGGTGTCACACTGGCGCCTGTGCCGCTGACCTTCGACGATCTCCTCATCCGGGCCCGCTCTCTGCCCCGGGACGGCCGGCGGGCCGTCCTCGGCGTGGCGGGCGGCCCCGGCGCGGGCAAGACGACGCTCGCCGAACACCTGGTTCGTGCCCTCAACGCCGGCGAGGACCCGCCCTGGGCCGCGCTCGTGCCCATGGACGGTTTCCATCTGGCCGACGCCGAGCTGGACCGGCTGGGCCGCCGCGACCGCAAGGGCGCGCCGGACACCTTCGACCCGGCCGGGTACGCCGCGCTGCTGCGGCGGCTGCGCGAGGACACCGGCGAGGTGGTGTACGCGCCCGGGTTCGAGCGGGTGCTGGAACAGCCGATCGCGGGTGCGATCCCGGTGGCGCCGAGCGCACGTCTGGTGGTGACGGAGGGCAACTACCTTCTGCTGCCGGAGGGTTCGTGGGGGCGGGTGCGGCCGTGCCTGGACGAGGTGTGGTTCTGCGAGGTCGCCGAGGACGAGCGGATCCGCCGTCTGGTGGCCCGGCACGAGGAGTTCGGCAAGGACCGTGAGGCGGCCGTGGCCTGGGTCATGGGCACCGACCAGCGCAACGCCGACCTGGTCGCGACCACCCGGGAACGGGCGGACCTGGTGGTACCGCCCGGCGCGCTGCCGGCGCCGAGCGCCCCGCCCGCTTCCCCGTCCGGGCAGGACCGGCCGTAGCGGGGCGCCGTCGCGGGGGGGGCGCCGTAGCGGGGGGCGCCGTAGCGGGGCGGCGCCGTAGCCGGTCCCGGGGCGCCGGGGGCCGAAGTGCGCTCGGTGGTGAACCGCGGCCGGGCGCGGGCCGTACCGAAGGGCACGGCAGAGGGTCTGCCGGTACGACTCGTGCAGCGGTGACGGGCGGCGGAAGCGGTGGGACGGTCGGGGCCACGACGCGGTGGCCTCCGAGCGCTTCCCGCCCCATGCCGCCGCCGGCGAGACCGCAGGGCGGACGATGGCACGCGAACAACGCTCGGTCCTCACCCCCGAGGCATCCCCCGGGGAGCCCGCGAGGCCGTCCCCGAAGCGCCCGGCCGACGGGCCGCCCCGTCCCCGGCGCCGGCCCGCGTGGCCGCCGACGCCCCTGCTGGCGCCTGTGCTGGCACTGCTGTTGCTGGGCCAGATGGCGGTGGCGATGGTCACCACGGCCGTCCAGCAGACGCCGACCATCGACGAGCCGGTGTACGTGGCGACGGCCACCGACTATCTGCGCGAGCACCGGCTGCGCTACAACCCCGAGCACCCGCCGCTGGGCAAGCTGCTGATCGCGGCCGGTGTGGCGGTGGCCGACCCGCACTACGACCCGTCGTACACCGGCACCCAGGGGGAGGTGGGCCGGCATCTGCTCTACGAGTCGGGCAACGACCCCTGGCGGCTGATGCTGTGGGCGCGGCTGCCGGTGATCGTGCTGACCCTGCTCTTCGGTCTGGTCGTCCTCGCCTTCGCCCGGGCGTTGACGGGTACCGCGGGCGGCCTGGTCGCGCTCGCACTGTACGCCTTCTCGCCCGATGTGATCGCGCACGGTTCGCTGGCCACGCTGGACCTGCCGGCGGCCGGGTTCGTGCTGACGTCGGCCTGGCTGGTGTGGCGGGCCCGGCAGCGGCCGGGGCCGTATCTGGTGGCGGCCGGGGCGGCGCTGGGGGCGGCGGTGGCGACCAAGATGAGCGCGCTGCCAGCCGTACCGGCGCTGATGGCGCTGGCCGTTTTGTCCGTGCGGGCGGCGGGGCACCGCGGGAGGACGCTGCCGGGGCTCGCGGGCGTGGTGACGGACCGGCGGCGGACCGTGCTGTCGGGGTTGGCGGCGGCGGCGGTCGTGGCGGTGACGGCGCTGGCGGTGGTCTGGGCCGCGTATCTCGCGGTCGATCCCCGCCTCCGCTTCGCCCCCGCCGAACCCGTCCCGGCCCTGCACGGGATGCGCGGGCGGCTGGTGGGGCTGATGCCGGTGCCGCCCGCGTTCCGGGCCGGGATGCGGGTGCAGTTCGGCCTGGAGGACTATCCGTGGCAGGGCTATCTGTTCGGGCACCTCTACACCGGATCGCGCTGGTACTACCTGCCCGCCGCGCTGCTGGTGAAGACGCCGCTCGGGCTGCTGGTGGTCGGCGCGGCCGGTGCGGCGGCGGTCGTGGCGGTACGGCGGCTGCGGGCCGCGGCGCCGTATCTGCTGCTGCCGCCACTGGTGTTGCTGGCGGGGGCGATGACGGGGTCGCGGGACTTCGGCACGCGGTACGCGCTGTTCGTGCCGGTGTTCCTCGCGGTGGCGGGATCCTGCGCGCTCGCGTGGCGCCGGCGCTGGACCGGGCCGCTGACCGGGGCGCTGGTGCTGTTCGCGGCGGTCAGTTCGCTGCGGACGTTCCCCTACTACCTGCCCTACGCCAACGAGGCGTTCGGCGGCCCGGAGCACACCCACCGGCTGCTGCACGACTCCAACGTCGACTGGGGGCAGGATCTCGGCCGGCTGGCGGACCGGCTGCGGCAGCGGTATCCGGGCGAGCCGGTCTGGCTGGTCTACAAGGGCGCCGGGGTGCCGTCGTACTACGGCATCCACGCCGCCGATCCGCGCCGGGTGCCCGCGGACCGGGTGCGCGGGCTGCTGGTGGTGTCGGACTCGGCGGTCGCCAAGGCGCGCGGGAGGCTCGCCGCGCTGATCGACAGCAGTCGGCCGGTGGACGAGGTGGGCCGTTCGATCACCCTCTTCCGGCGCTGAGCCCGGTGCCTCAACCCCCTGGTCACGGCGGCCGGTGAGCTATGTTGAGTGCTCGTGGGAGACAAAGGAGGCGGACCGGTGCCCTCGCCGCAGCAGGCCCGCGCACAGGCGTCAGCGATCAAGTCGGGCAAGACCGTGCCCGAAACCGAGGCCGCTCCGACCTCCCGGCTCCGAGAGCTCTTCGACGGCCCGCGTCTGTCGCCCGGTCAGCGGCGCATCGCCCAGTACCTGATCGAGCACATCACCGAGGCCGCCTTCCTGTCGATCACCGAGCTGGCGGACCGGGTCGGCGTGAGCCAGCCCTCCGTCACCCGTTTCGCGGCCGCCGTGGGTTTCAGCGGCTACCCCGCGCTGCGGGAGAGGCTGCAGTCGATCGCGCTGAGCACGCTCGCCGGCGGGCCCGGCGAGGAGAACCGCGCCAACGAACTCCAGGCGGCGGTCGACGCGGAGATCGAGCACCTGGAGAACCTGCGGCGCGACTTCGCCGACCCCGACCGGGTCATCCACGTCGGCCGCGAGCTGTCCCACTCCACCCCGCTGACCGTGCTGGGGCTGCGCATCTCGGTGTCGCTGGCCGAGTACTTCGGCTATGCCGCCCGCCGGATCCACCCGGACGTGCGGCTGGTGACCCGGGGCGGCAGCGTGGCCTACGACGCGCTGCTGCAGGCCCGCGAGGCCGGCGGCAGCTGGGTGCTGGCGTTCGCCATGCCCCGGCACTCCCAGGAGACGCTGCAGGCGGTCCGGGTGGCGCGCGGCGCCGGTCTGAAGGTCGCCCTGGTGACCGACCTGGCGCTCGGGCCGCTTGCCGACGAGGCCGACATCGCTTTCGCCACCGGCACCGGCTCGCGGCTGGTGTTCGACTCCTACGCGGCGCCGGGCGTGCTGGCCGCCGCGCTGCTGCAGGCCATGACCGACGCCGATCCCGAGCGCACCCAGGCCCGGCTGGAGAAGTACGAGCAGCTCTCCGAGCAGCACCAGTTCTTCCTCAGGGACTGACCCGGGCGGGCCGGGGCAGGACCCGGCCGATCCTTCCGCGCCCGCGCGGCAAACGTGAAGATCTTGCGGTCCCCCACCCCCTGGACGGGGATCATTCACCGCATTTCGCGCATGAATGTTTTCATACCTCTTGCCAAGAGGTCCGCATATATAAATACTGCTCACGGATCGCGCCCGCCCCGCTCCGGGCACGTTCCGCAAGCGCGGGCTCACCGCTCGCACCGCCTCCGGAAAGCCGACGGACCGCCCATGCGTACACACCACCGCACGCGGCACCGGTTCCCGGCTCCCGGGGCGCCCGCACGGACACCCCCTGCCGCCGGCATCCACCCGCGTCGGCGCCCGGGGTGTTCCGGGGCGCATCGTCTGCGCGACGCGCCCGTGGCGGCCCCGGCCATCCCCTAGGCCGGGGCCGCCCCTGCCCCGTCGGACCACCCTCACGACGCCGCACACCCAAAGGCGATGATCATGACCCTGACCAGTACGCGCACCAGCCCAGACTGGCCCTGCCAGGTCAAGACGCCGGGCAGCTACGACTGGGAGCGCTCGGCGGCCAAGTGGCTGCGCGAACTGATCCCCGCTCGCTACGCCAGCTATCCGGCGCTCATCCGGCACCCCGTCCTGCTCGCCCGGCACGCACAGATCCAGGTCCAGCAGGAGATCCGGGTGGCACGGACCGCCCTGCAGACCGCGCGCGCCGAACTGCCGGTGCTCGGGATGCCCGAGTCGGTCATCGAGCACACCATCAAGCTGTACGCCGCCGAGGTCCTGCAGTTGCAGCACATCGCGCGCAGCGTCCGCGCGGTCACCGAGGCGCTCGTGGGTCGCCACGCGGGCCGCTGAGCCACCCTCCCGCCGCCCTCGCCGCGGTATCCCCACGCACCAGGTCGGGCCGGCCCCCGGCCCAGGCGCCCTGATCCCGGGCGCCTGCTGCCGCGCGCGGGCCGAGCTCCTCGCACGGGCCGTGCTCCCCGGCCGTCGCCCGCCGGTGGGGCCCGTCCCGGCAGACGAGTGATCGAACGGGCCGGGATGTGCCATGCTCGACGCGTGACGAGCAAGCCCGTGTCCCCGATGGGCCCTGGCACAGGCGCCGAGCTGGCGGCGCTGGCCAAGGTCGTGGCACGTCAGCGCGCGGAGATGGACCGGCTGCGGGACCTGGCCGCGACCACGGCGGTGGTGGAGCGGGCCAAGGGCGTGGTGATGGCGGTCACGGGATGCACCCCGGACGCGGCCCAGGAGGAGCTGTGCCGGCGCGCCAAGGACGGCGACCGCACGCTGCTCGAACAGTGCTGGCTCACGCTGGCTTCCCCGCTGCCGGCCACCGAGCGGCCGGCCTCGCCGCCGGCGGGCCCACCGCCGCCGCCCCCGCCGGCCACCGACCGCCCGGACTCGCCGGCGCCGTCCGCCGACCAGCTGCCGGCCCCGGCACCGCTGCCGGCCACGGGACCGCCCGGCGCGGCCGGTCTCTGGGCGGCCACGCCCGCCGCGAGCACCGACGCGGCTCGGGTGCTGGGTCACATCGGCCGCGCCCTGGTCCGGGTCGACTCACCGCGTGAACTGGCCGAATGCCTGCTGCACCAGCTGCGTCCCGAGGTCCGCGCCGACGCCGTGATGCTGTACCAGGGCCTACCCGAAGGCGGCCTCGAACTGATCGGGCACGCGGGCCTGGACGCCACCCTGGCCGCTCAGTGGCGGCACGTGCCGCCGCTGAGCGGGGTGCCCGCCTTCGACGCCCTGCGGACGGGCGAACCACGCTGGCTGGAGGACTTCGCCACGGACCGCACCCGGGATCTGCTGATCGGCCAGCCGCCCGAGCGGTGGCTGTCCCGGGCGTGGCTGCCCATGCCGGTCGGAGGCACCGACGGCGTCGTCCTCGGTGTGCTGCGCCGACCGGGCGACCCCTTCGCGACCCACGAGCGCAAGCTGCTGAGCGCCGTGGCCCGGTTGTGCGCGGGCCGACTGCGGGCCTTCGACGCCCCGCGCGACGGCTCCGGCGAGGAAGGCGCCGCCCACGGCGTGCAAGCGGTGCTGGACGCCCTGCCGGGTGCCGCGATCCTGCTCACCCCGCTGCGCACCGCCTCCGGCGAGGTGGAGGACTACCGCATCGACGCCGCCACGGCCGAGGCGGTCGACGTGTTCGGCCACACCGGCCGGGACATGGTCGGCATGCGCATCCTGGAGAGCTATCCGTCCGTCGCGGGCGAACCACTGTGGCACGGCTATCTGCGGGCCCTGGAGACCGGTGTGCCCTTCGAGGGGGAGCCGTTCGCCTATCAGGACACCGTCGACGACGTTCCCGTGACCGCCACCTACTCGGTTCGGGCGGCCCCGGTGGCCGGCGGCCTGCTGGTGACCTGGCTGCGGCACGACCCGGCCGAGCGGCAGGAGCAGCGCCTGGCGGACGTGCAGCGGCTGGGCAATCTCGGCTGGGCGACGTGGAACCTGATCACTCAGGAGACCTCCTGGTCGGCGCAGGCGTATGCGGTGCTCGGCCGGGGCCCCGCGCAAGGGCCGCTGCCGCTGGAGCGGTTGCCCGACCTCGTCCTGCCGGAGGACGCGGGGGCTCTCGGCCGAGTGATCGGCGAACTCGTCCACGAGGGGCGCCCGTTCGACGTGCCGTTCCGCATGGAGACGGCGCAGGGGGTCCGGCATCTGCGGATGGTCGCGGAGGCCGTCACGGAGCCGGACGGCACCCCGGTCGAGGTGCACGGCTTCGTCCAGGACCTCACCGCGCAGCGCAGCGCGGAACTCGCCCTGGTGGAGAGCGAGCGGGCGATGCTGCTTCAGCGCGGGATCCTGCAGGCCGAGCGTGCGCTGGCGGCCCGGTTGCAGCATGCCCTGCTGCCGCTGCCCAGCAAGCCGGTCCGGCTGGCGGGACTGCGTGTGGAGGTGGCCTACCTGCCCGCGCAGTCCGGCATCCATGTCGGCGGCGACTGGTTCAGCGCCATCGAACTGCCCGACTGCGACGCGTTGTTCGTGGTCGGTGACGTGGCCGGGCACGGCATCGGCGCCGTGGCCACGATGGCCCAGCTGCGGTTCACGGCGAAGGGCATGGTCAGCACCGGTTCCTCGCTGACCGGGGCCCTGGCACGGCTCAACCAGTTGCTGCTGCACTCCCGGGACGGCCAGACCACGGCCACCATGGTCCTGGCCCGCTACGACCCCGAGGAGCAGGTCCTGACCTGGGCCCAGGCGGGGCACCCGCCGCCCCTGCTGGTGCGCGACGGCGAGGTCCGCTACCTCGACCGCCCCGGCGGCATGCTGCTGGGCGCGAGCGGCGCCCCGGTCTACGGGTCGGCGGAACTGCGCCTGGAACCAGGCGACCGGCTGCTGCTGTACACCGACGGCCTGGTCGAACGCCCCGACCGGGGTCTGGACGCGGGCTTCGCCCGGCTGGCCGCGGCCGTGCGCGCCCATGGATCCGGCGAGTCCGGCTCCCTGGACGCCCTGCTCGCCACGATGCTGGAGGAGGAGCGGCGGGACGACGTGTGCGTGCTGGACATCCGGATGCCGCTGGACGACGACGTCCCGGACGACGTCGGCTGACCGGCGGCCCCGGCGCCCGTGCCGGTGTTCCGGGCGGGCGCGCGGCCGGGGCGAAGACGGCACGACGGCGGCTCAGGCCGGGTGACCGGCGTCGATGCCGACCGCGTCGGACAGGCGCAGCAGCGGTCCGGGCCGACCCGTGCCCCACCCGACCGGATCGAGGACGAAGCACACATGGTCGCCGCCGTCGGTGCGGTGTAGGACCGTGCCGACGCACCAGGCCGCCGCGTCCGCCAGGACGACCGCTCCGCCGGGTCCCTCCCGCCAGTCCAGGCCGGCGAACTTGTCGACCTCGTCGCCCGTCTCGCCCCCGAACAGCTCGGCCAGGTCGCGCTGGTCCCGGGTCAGCAGGTGGACGGCGAGGTACCGTGCGGACCGGGCGATGCGGTAGGTGCGGTTGGCCTTCGACAGCCATACGGCGTACCGGGGCGGGTCGATGGAGCACTGCGAGGCGAAGCCGACCAGGCACCCGGCACGCTCACCGTCGGCCACGGCCGTGACCACGCACATGTCGGAGTCCAGCCGGTGGAAGAAACCGTCCATGTCCTGCGGGCCCGAGACCTCCGCCGCGCCGGCATCGTCGTCGTCGGGTGTGCCATCCGTGTCCGTCATGCCGTGCGTGCTCCCACGTCTCGTCGCTGGTCGGTCCCGCTTCACTCCCACTCCCCCGGGTGTTCCCGGTGTACCGCTCACGAATCGTCGTCGTCGGGGCGGCTCCGTGATTCCAGGGCGCGGCGTGTGTCGTCGCCGTAGACACCCCTCTCGTCGCCGCTGACGCCGTACCAGAGCTGAAATCGGGCGACGGCTTCGGTGAGGGTGGCGTCGTAGGTGCCGCTGGCGGAGCCGCCGCGGTAGACGTCCGGGACGCCCAGGAGGCGTTCCTGCAGGTCGTGCACCGCGGGGCCGGTGTCGCCCTGGCGCAGGGTGCCGCGGCCGTCGGGATCCACGGTGGCGGACGAGGCGGACGGCGTCGTCGGCGCGGGCGTGGAGGGCGGCGGGGTGCGCGTCGGCGCGGCGGACGGTGGGGCCGCTGCGGCTTCCTGACGGGTGGGCAGCAGCAGGGCGCCGCCGAAACCGGTGAGAGCGGCCGCCACCATGGCCAGGGCGACGACGGCCCGGCGCGATCCGGTGCCGCGGGCGGGCGTCGTGGGCGCGGTCCGGGCGCGGGCGGCGGGCACGGCCGGAAGCTCCTGGGTCTCCTCCTCGGCCGTCAACCGGTCCCCCGTCGGGGCGCGGTGCGGCCCCGGCGCCGTGCCGAGGGGCTCGTAGGTGACCGGTTCGGGGCGCATCTCCCGCATCAGGTCCGCGAGCGCGTCGAAGCGGCGCAGACGCAGGACCCGGACGGGTTCCGGGTCGGGTCCGGGCCGCGGTGGTTCGGGGTCGGGCGCTGTCGGCATCAGGCTCTCCTTCCGTCCTGTGCGTAGGCGAGCGAGCGGGTACGGGATCCCGTGCTGGGATACGGAGGCCACGGCGGCGGCGTTCAGGCACGCTTCGCCGCCCCGCTCCCCCACACGATCGAAACCGCGCGTACCCGACGCTGTACGGCGACCACGGCACCGATCCGGTGAACGCGGCGTACGCCGACCGGTTGCTGCCGGGCGCGAGCGCCGCGCGGACACCGGCTCCGCCCTGACGCCGGCCTACGGGGACCTGACGGACACAGTGGTCGCCACCCGGCGGATCACCGTCCGGCAGGGCTGAGCGCCCCCGCCACGAACCGGCTCAGGGACGCCGTGAACGCCGTGGCGAAGGCGTCCGCGGCCTCCTCGGGGAGGGCGTCCAGGGACAGGTAGGGGTTGAGGTCCTCCAGTTCGACCAGGAGCAGGCGGTCGTCGGGGGCCCGGCAGGCGTCGACGCGCTGGATGCCGTACCCGAGCTCGTTCCAGTCGATGAAGCGCCGGGCGAACTCCAGGTCGGCGGCGGTGGCCGGGTAGGGCTTCAGCTCCCAGCGGCGCCGCGGGTCGGGGGCGTGGAGGGCGTACTGGAAGTCGTCGTCGACGAAGTAGAAGGACACCTCGTAGGCGAAGTCGACGTGGGGCTGGACCAGCACGTCACCGGTCGCCGCGGCGGCGACCCGGCCGGCGGGGACGATGCGCATGCCGAGCGAGTCGGCGCCGAGCCTGGGCTTCACCACGTACCGCTCGGCGGTGGGCAGCAGGTGCAGGTCATCGGCGCGGCCGACGGTCGGTATGACGGGATAGCCGGCGGCGCTCAGGTCGAGCAGATAGCCCTTGCCGGCCATGTCCGCCTTGCCGGTGAGCGGGTTGTAGACCGGAGTGCCGGTGGCGAGTGCCTTCGCGCGGAAGTCCGCGTACTCCTTCGGGTAGCCGAGGACGGGACCGCTGTTGCGGACGACCACGGCGTCGAAGGCGTCCATCAGTGCCGCCGCGTCGCGCGGATGGCACAGGGCCAGGTCGAAGTGGGCGCGCAGCCGGGAGGCGAGGTGGATGTCCTCGTCGCAGTAGCGGCGCCCGCGGGCCGGGTACGCCAGGTCCGTGACATAGAGGAGACGGGGGCGGGCGGCAGGCATGCGGGATCTCCTTGGGCGGACCTGATCGGCGCGGGTGGAGAAAGGTTACGTCGCAGGGTGGGGGCCGCCGTGGCCGCCCCACTGGCCGGCCGCGGGCCCCCCGGGCGGGGCGCTCCCGACGGACTGGAGGCCTGCCGCCCACAGGTCAGGGGCGGTCGGGCCGGTCAGCCCGCTGCGGACCGTGTGGCGGAGCTCCGGGTCGATCGGGGGGTACGACGGTGCGGCGAGGAGGCGGCAGCCCGCCGCCCCGGCCGCGGCCGGCCCCGGGGGCGAGTCCTGCCCGGCGCGGCAGGCTGCGAGCGAGTGCGCGAACAGCACTCAGTTCCCTCATGGGGCCACCCGAGGTGCACTGAGTGCCAGGTGGGGCCTCCGGGTGCTACGTTCCGGTCCATGAGCTCCAGCAGCGCGGCGCGGACCGCGAAGCCGCCGATGCGGGACGCCCTGGTGGCGGCGGCCTTCCGGCTCTTCCTGGAACGGGGGTACGAGCAGACCACCGTAGACGACATCGTGGCGCTGGCCGGGGTCGGCCGGCGTTCGTTCTTCCGCTACTTCCCCTCCAAGGAGGACGTGGTCTTCCCCGACCACGAGCGCTGCCTGGCCGACATGACCGCCTTCCTCGCGGCGAGCGGTCCGGAGCACGAACCGGTGCGGCGCGTGTGTGACGCGGCCCGGATGGTGCTCGGGATGTACGCGGAGAACCCGACCTTCTCGGTGCAGCGCTACCGCCTCACCAAGGAGGTGCCGGGGCTGCGCGCCTATGAGCTGTCGGTGGTCTGGCGCTACGAGCGGGCCCTCGCCGAGTATCTGCGCGGACGGTTCGCCGGGCGGCCCGAGGGCACGCTGCGGGCCGACATGGTCGCGGCCGCGGTCGTCGCCGCGCACAACAACGCGCTGCGCTCCTGGCTGCGGTCGGACGGCCGGGGGGACGCGGGCGCGGCGGTGGACCATGCGCTCGGGTATGTGCGGCGGACGTTCGGGCGCCGGACGGACACCGAGGGGCGAGCGGCGCCGGACAGCGAGGTGCCCGCCGGTCCGGTCCTCGGCGGCGAGCGGGCCGGGCTCGGGGACGACGTGGTGGTGCTGGTCGCGCGCCGCGACGCCCCGGTGTGGCGCGTGGTGCGGGAGTGGGAGGCGGCACTGGGGCGCGCCTGATCCCGTGGCGTGGACGAGGATCACCGAATTCAGGGTACGGAGTGCCTTTACGAGTGACACTGAGTGCCATACGCTGTCGGGCGTGCACGGTGGCACGGTCGCCGGGCACACGCGTGTGCGGTTCCCGCCGTACACGCGGATTTCCGGCCGAGCGCAGGGAGTTGACCAGCGTGTACCACCACTCAGCAAGCGTCTCGCATTCGGCGGCCGGTTCCGCGGCGGGTGTCCTCGAACCCGCCCCCACGGATTCCAAGGACGCCCTCCTCTTCCAGCGCTGCGCCTGGTGCTGCACCGCGACGTACCACCGGCTGCTGTGTCCGGTGTGCCAGGGCAGCGAGTTGCGCACGGAGCGCAGCGAGGGCAGCGGTACGGTCCGGCACGCGACCGTGGTGCACAGGAACACGCCGGCCGCCCGCAATGTGTCCCTCGTCGAGATGGCCGAGGGGTTCGTCGTCCGGGGCCGGGTCATGGGTCCCCTGATCGGCATTCACAGCGGCGACCGGGTCCGTCTGTCCACCGCGAAGGATCCGGTGCGCGGCGAGCCGGTCTTCCAGTTGCTGGACGAGCCGTACCGCGCCTGGAACTGACGACTCGTCACTTCGGCGGGGTTCCGGCGGTGATGTGATCCATCAGCCGCCTCGCACAGGCAACCCACAGACTCCTCGGCCCATCCTCCCCGAACGAGGGGCTCCCGGTACGGACGGGACGCCCGCGCTCGGGTTCGAGGAGGATCAGTGGTCCGTGCCCGGTTCACAGGGGTGACCGCCGCCGCGTTGCTCGCGGTGGCGGCGGCGTCGCCGGGGGTCGCAGTCGCGCAGACTCGACCGCCCTTACAGGCAGGGATATCGGCGGACCCGGAGGAGGGGACGCTGCCGCCCGGGTGGCGGATCACCGACAGGCATGCCGCACCGCAGCTGGAGTGGCGATCGCAGCGGCGGGTGCCGATGGGGGACGCCAGGGTCGAATTCCGTTCGGGCGGACATCTGTTGGGGGTGCCGAAGCCGGGGGCGGACGGACACACCTTCCGCCTGTCGCTCGACACCCGGCGCACCGGGAAACCGAGCGGACTCCAAGGACTGCGAGGTCTCCCGGATTCCCGAGGCCTCCAGAGTCTCCAGGTCTGGTCCGGGGGCCACCGCCTGGACACGACCCCGGCCGCGGGGACCGTATCGGCGGCAGCACGGCCGCCGGCCCCGCTGCCCGCGAACGCGGTGGACCCGGGCAGGCCCGGTTCGTACCGTACCCACACGGGCGAGTACGCCCTGAAGTCGGTGCGCCTGCCCGGTCTTTCGGCACCGGTGGAGATGCGCGCGGTGGTCGTCGCCCCGGTCGGCGCCTCCGGCAGGCGACCGCTGGCGCTCTTCCTGCACGGCCGCCACTCCACCTGTTACAAGGGGGACGAGTCCACCGGCGAATGGCCGTGCGCGGCCGGTACGAAGCCGGTTCCCAGCCACCGCGGCTATCTGCCGGACCAGAGGCTGCTGGCCTCCCAGGGCTATGTGACCGTGTCGATCTCGGCGAACGGGATCAACGGGCAGGACTGGGCGGCCGAGGACGGCGGCGCGCAGGCCCGTTCCTCGCTGGTGCGGCTGCACCTGGCCCGCTGGGCCGAGTGGGCCGACCACACGGGGACGGCGCCGGCGGTGGTGCGCGCGGCACCCCGCGCCGATCTGTCCCGGGTGCTGCTGGTGGGGCACTCGCGCGGCGGCGAGGGCGTGAACCGGGCGGCGCTGGACAGCCAGTACCCGGCGCCCGCCGCCCAGGACGGCTACCACGGCCCGGTCCGCTGGCACATTCGCGGCACGGTCCTCATCGGCCCTACCGTGTTCGGCCAGAACCCGGTGCCCGACGTGCCGTCCGTGACGATCCTGCCGGGTTGCGACGGTGACGTCTCCGACCTGCAGGGCCAGGTGTACGTCGACGGCACGCGTGCGGTCAGCGGCGGCAGCGCGCTGCACAGCGCCGTGTACGTGATCGGCGCGAACCACAACTTCTTCAACTCCGAGTGGACGCCGGGACGGTCCGCGGCGCCCGCCGAGGACGACTTCTTCGACGACCCGGGCCGGCCGGACCCGGTGTGCGGCAAGCGGGCCGCGACCCGGCTGACCGCCGACCGGCAGCACCGGGCCGGTTCGACCTACATCGCCGCGGCCGCGCGGCTGTTCCTGTCCGGCGACGACCGGGTGCGCCCGCTGCTGGACGGCTCCGGGAAGCGGGCGCCGTCGGCGGATCCGGCCCGGATCCTCACCCACGCGGTGGGTGCGCGCCGTGGTGCGGGGTTCCTGCCGGACGACGGGGTGTCGGTGACCGGCGGCAGGCTGTGCGACGCGGTGGACCCGAGCCCGGCCAAGGCCTGCCTGGGGCGGGGTGCGAAGGGTGTCTCGCCGCACTTCGCGCAGTGGGAGACCGACCGGGAGTCCGGCCGGCACGCGATCGCGCTGCGCTGGACGCACGCGGGCGCACCGGTGCGGGTGAGCGCCCGGCGGCCGCTGTCGCTGTCCGGCTCGACCTCGCTGGCGCTACGGCTGTTCGTGCCGCCGAACTCGCGGGGCACCCGGCTGGACGTGTCGGTGACCGACTCCGCCGGCCGGAAGGCGACACTCGGCCGCGTCCGTGCCGACGGGTTGCCGGGCAGTGAGCGCACCGCCTCCTACTGGGCACGCGAGTTCCGGGTGCCGCTGACGGCGGCCACCCGGGCCGGGCTCGATCTGACCTCGGTCAAGTCCCTGACTCTGACCCCTCGTTCGGGTTCCGGGCAGGCCTGGCTGATGGACGCCTGGGGCTGGCGCGCGGGTACGCCCGCGGTGCGTACCGCCGCGCTGACACGGGTGGACGTCGGCCGCACCACCGTGGACGAGGGCGACTCGGGCGTGCGCACCTACCGTGTTCCGGTCCGGGTGTCGGGCCGGGGCAGCGGTCGGGTCCGGGTGTACGTCCTCGACCCGGCCACCGGACGGGCCAAGGACCGGCTGGTCACGGTGCGTCCGGGCGGCCATGACATCGATGTGCCGGTGGCGGTGCGGGGCAACACCCGCTATGGCGCCGACGTGTCGTACGACGTGCTGGTCAAGGCGGTCCACGGCGCGGTCGTGGGCTCCCACCGGGGCGGTGTCACCGTTCACGACGACGATCCGGCGCCGACGATGACCGTCACGCCCGTGGCCGGCCGGGTCGCCGAGGGACGTGCGCTGAAGTGGCGGGTGTCGCTGTCCGAGGCGGTCGACGTCGAGATGAGCGCAATGTTCGCGGTCGTGCCCGTCGAGGGGAAGGAGCTGTCCACCAAGGACGTCCCGGCGAGCTGGCTGCGGGACACCGCCGGGGCGAAGCCGGACCCCGAGCGCCGGCTGTCCCAGGTGGGCGGTCTCGTGCTGTGGACGTCCATTCCGGCGGGGCGGACCAGTGCCGACCTCACCGTGCCCACGGTGCGGGACCAGGTGACGGAACCCGTGGAGTCCGTGCGGTTCCGGGAGATCGATCCGGCCACCGGTGAGCCGCGCCCCCATGGTCTGGTGCTCGACGGGTCCGTGGACGCGTCGTAGGGCGCCCCGTGCCGGGTGGCCCTCAGTCCGCGAGGGTCACCCGGATGCCCACCGTGCCGTCCAGTCCGCGCCGCAGCCGGCTGCCGAGCAGGGTGAGGCGGCCGACGAGGCCGTACTTGCGGGCGATCAGGTCGCGGTAGCGGGCCGTGGTGGCCGCGTCGGCGATCTCGGCGGTGGCCGGAAGCTGGTCTCCGGTGGGGTTGCCGCGCAGGTCGCAGGGGCCGGCGAGGACGTCGGGGCGGCGCCGGACGCGCTTGACCTTGAAGCTGTCGGCGGCCGTCCAGACGCCGAGGGTGTCACCGTCGCGGACCACCCACACCGGGGTGGCGACGGGGGTGCCGTTCTTGCGGTAACTGGTCATCAGCAGGTACTTGCCGGAGCCGAGCCGGTCCAGCCGTGTGTGGTCCATGTCCGGCAGTCTAGGAGGCCGCCGGCACCGCGAGCAGGCGTCGGACGGTGGCCGGGGTGCCGGCGGCCCGGCGGGCAGGGTTCAGGACAGTGCGGCCGCCATACGGCGTACGCCCTCGGTGAGGATCTCGGGGGTCGTCGCGAGGTTCAGACGGGCGTGCCCCGCGCCGCCGGTACCGAAGGGCGGCCCCGCGCTGAGGGCGACCCGACCGCGGTCGAGGAAGACCTGGGCGGGGTCGTCGCCGAGGCCGAGCGCGCGGCAGTCGAGCCAGGCCAGGAAGGTCGCCTCGGCGGGGTGTGGACGCACGGCCGGCAGCTGCTCGGCGAGAAGGTCGGCCAGCAGCCGCCGATTGGCCTGGAGTCCGGCCAGCAGGGCGTCGAGCCAGCCGGTGGCGTGGCGCAGGGCGGCGGTGTGCGCGATGACGCCGAGGTGGCTGGGGCCGTGGCCGACCTCCTCGGGCAGTCGCCGCAGGTCGGCGGCCGCGCCGGACCCGGCGAGGGCGAGGGCGGCCTTGAGCCCGGCCAGGTTCCATCCCTTGCTGGCCGACATCAGGGACAGGCCGCGTTCGGCGCCGGGCACGCTCAGATACGGCACGAAGGTGGCGCCGGGGGCGACGAGCGGGGCGTGGATCTCGTCCGCGACGACCCTGACCCCGTACCGTTCGGCGAGGTCGGCGACGGCCGCCAGTTCGGTGGCGCTGTGTACGGTGCCGGTGGGGTTGTGCGGGCTGCACAGCAGATAGGCGGCGCGCCCACCGCCCGCCGTCGCCGCCTGGAAGGTCGCTTCCAGGGTGGTCGGGTCGATGCGCAGACCGGTGCCGAGCGGGTCCTCGACGACCCGTCGGCCCATATGGCTGATGAACTGGTAGAACGGCGGATACACCGGCGAGTTGACGATGACCGGGTCACCGGGGTCGGTCACCAGTTTGAGCAGCTCGACCGCGCCGAGCATCACGTCCGGAACGATCGCGGTGCGCTGGACCGCGAGCCCGTCCCAGTGCCAGCGTTCGGCGGCGAAGGCGGCGAGCGCCTCGGCGTAGGCGGTGCCGGCGGGGTACCCGGTGTCACCGAGGCTCAGCGCGTCGGTGAGTGCGCGGACGATGGGTTCGGCGAGCGGGACGTCCATCTCGGCGACCCACAGCGGCAGCACGTCCTCGGGGTAGGTGCGCCACTTCATGCTCGTACGACGTCGCAGCCGGGCCAGGTCGAGGGCGCGCAGCGGGTCGGGTTCGCCCGGGGTGTGGTGCGGGATGCCGGTCATGGGGCTCAAGATAGGCGCCCGTGGTGCGAGCGGGAACAGGGACACGGCCGGGGGCGCGCGGCGTGTGCGGGACGGTCCCGGGGCCGTCCCCCGGAAATCCGCGGACGGGCGGCGGAGATCAACTCGGGCGTCTAGATTGCGTCTTGAACCTCGCGTCGCCGCACCGACCCGACCCGACCCGACCCCAGGCCTGTAGGAGCTGACCCACGTGACCGACAATCCGGCAGCCACCAACGACGTGGCCGCGTCGTTGCGCGCCCGCATCAACACCGGCCAGCCGCATACCGCGCGGATCTGGAACTACTGGCTCGGCGGCAAGGACAACTACGAGGTCGACCGCGCGGCCGGCGACCGGATCCGCGAGCTGCACCCGGGCATCGGCGAGTACGCGCGCGCCGACCGGCTCTTCCTCGGCCGTGCCGTGCGGCATCTGGTCGGCGAGGTGGGCATCCGGCAGTTCCTGGACGTCGGCACCGGTCTGCCGACGGCGGACAACACGCACGAGGTCGCCCAGCGGGTGGCCCCGGAGTCGCGGATCGTGTACGTCGACAACGACCCGCTCGTCCTCGCGCACGCGCGGGCCCTGCTGACGAGCACGCCCGAGGGCCGTACCGACTATCTGGACGAGGACCTGCGCAACGTCGACGCGATCTACGAACACGCGGCGAAGACGCTGGACCTCACCAAGCCGGTGGCGCTGATCCTGCTCGGCGTGGTCATCTTCATCGGGGACGAGGAGGACCCGTACGGTCTGGTGCGGCGGTTGGTGGACCGGTTGCCCTCGGGCAGCCATCTGGTGCTGTCGCACACCGTCACCAGTCCGTCCATGCCGGACGTGGACGAGGCGGTGAAATTCTGGAACGAGCACGGAACGCCGAAGCTGACCCAGCGCACCCCCGAGGACGTCGCCCGGTTCTTCGACGGCCTGGAGCTGCTGGAGCCGGGCGTGGTGTCCTGCTCCCGCTGGCGCCCGGACCATGCCCACGGCGGTGAGCCGGAGGAGGTCGCCATGTTCGCCGGGGTGGCCCGCAAGAACTGAGCACCACGCGGCTCCCTGGGCCGGACGGGTGCGGCGCCCGCCGCGTTCGGCCCTGGGGGCGCCGCCGAGGAGATCGGCGCGCCGGGTGAACGCCGCCCGGGTCGCGGCCGTATGGAGAGGCGGGCCCTCGACCACCCGGGGGCCCGGCGATACCGATCCTCGGCATCGCGCATCCGGGTTCGGCTTCGGGAGCCATGCATGCGGCACGTACGACGACGGGTCGTCCGGCGAGTGACACGGCTGGCGGCGGTCGGCGGACTCCTGCTGGGAGGCGCCATGGTCACCCAGGCGGCCATGGCGAGCGAGACACCTCCGGCCGCCGCCACGACGCTGCGCTCGGCCGGTGGCGGCGTGGACGCCGGGGGTGCGCTGGTGGCGCGGCTCGGCACCGCGCGGACGGCGGGCAGCTGGATCGGCGCCGACGGGCGGCCGGTCGTGGCGGTGACCGACGCGGCGGCGGCCGGGGCGGTGCGGCGGGCGGGGGCCGAGGCGAAGCTCGTCTCCCACAGCATGAACGAGCTGAAGTCGGCCACGGGCACGCTGCGTTCGGCGCCCCGGGTGGCCGGCACGGCGTGGGCGGTGGACTACCGCACCAACCGTGTCGTGGTCCGGGCGGACAGCACGGTCACGGCGGCCGACTGGTCCCGGTTGAGCCAAGTGGCCTCGAGGATCGGTTCTTTCGTGCACATGGAGCGCACGAAGGGCAGCTTCACGGCACGGCTGAACGGTGCCCAGCCGATCCTGTCGACCGGTGGCCGCTGTTCGGCGGGGTTCAACGTCACCGACGGACGCAGCGACTTCATCCTCACCGCCGGTCACTGCGGTCCCGCCGGATCCACCTGGTTCGACGGCGACCAGGGCGACCAGCAGCTCGGCAAGACCGTCAACAGCACTTTTCCCGGCAACGACTTCTCCCTCGTCCGGTACGCCTCCGGCAAGGCCGGTGCGGGTGCCGACGTCGTCGCGATCGGCGGCGGCAAGGGTGTGCGCATCACCGGGGCCGCCGATCCCGTGGTGGGCCAGCGGGTGTTCCGCAGCGGCAGCACCAGCGGTCTGCACGACGGGCAGGTCACCGCGCTGAACGCGACCGTCAACTATCCGGAGGGGTCGGTCAGCGGGCTCATCGAGACCACGGTGTGCGCCGAGCCGGGCGACAGCGGCGGCCCGCTGTTCTCCGAGAGCATCGCCCTGGGCGTCACCTCGGGCGGCAACGGGGACTGCACGACGGGCGGGACGACGTTCTTCCAGCCGGTGACCAAGGCGATGTCGGCCCTCGGGGTCCGGTTGATCGGATCGGCGCAGAACGCGGGCGGATCCCAGGGCGCGCCGTCCTCCCCCGCTTCCTCGGGATCCGGGGCGAAGGGCGCGGCGGCTCCCAGCGTGGCCTCGCCGGGCTCCCCGGCGCCGGTCGGCGGTACGGAGGGGGCCGGCACCCTGCTGGCGCGGCTGACGGACACCCGGAACGTCGGTCCGGGTCTGCTGGTCGTCGCGGGCAGTCTGATCGCCCTGGTGGCGACCCGCTACATCCGGTCGGAGCAGGACCGCAAGGCGTATCAGCGGCACTACTCGGCGATGTGGGGCTGACAGCCGGGTCGATCGGCGATGTGGGGCGGGCGCGGCCGGGTACGGCCGGGTTCGCCCGGTGATTTTTCGGCGGCGTGTGGTCGGCTGCCGAGGTCCTACGAGAAAGGCACCCGTCCGCTGACGGGTGCCCGGGACGGTAGGTGCGGTGTGCACCGGTGGGTCGGGCCGCTCGGTGCGGCTACGACTGCGGGGCCGCTGCGGCCCACTCCAGCACGAGGCGCTGGTACTCCTCGCGCTGCTCGGTCGTCAGTGTCCCGCCCGACCGGCGCCACAGGGCCCGGATCTCCTCGTTGACCTCCGCGGCCGATCGCTCGGAGACGGCTTCAACAGTGGTGGACATGCTGTGAAGCATATGCCGATCGACGTGAAGGCGCCGTGAGTAAGCACGTGCGATACGGACATTTCGGACCGTGTTACTCATCACGTCAATGAGCCGGTCCCTACGCGGAGTTCGGTCCCGGACGTCCGCGCGGGCGTGGTGAGCAAGGACACAGCAGCGCGCCCCGCCGGGCGTCCTCACGGGGAGTCGGCTCGGCGGGGCGCGGCGGCGGCGTGCGGGCCCAGGCGCCCGGTGTACGGGATCAGGTGCCCGGCTTACGGCCGTAGACGAAGACGTCGTCGCCGTTCTTCAGCAGCGACCAGTACTTCTTGGCGACCGTGGTCGTCATGTTGACGCAGCCGTGCGAGCCCGGCGGATTCCACATGCTCAGGCCCACCGAGTGGAAGGCCTGCCCGCCGTTGAAGAACTGGCTGTAGGGCATCGGCACGTGGTAGAGGTTCGAGACGTGGTCGATGTCCCGCCAGTAGATCTTCTTCAGGCCGGTGCGGGTCTCGAACCCGTCGCGGCCGGTACGCACCGGCACCGGGCCGTAGACGAGCTTGCCGCCGTCCTGGATCCAGCTGAGCTGGAGCGTGAGGTTGACGCAGGCGATGCGGCCCTTGTTCACCGGGCACTTGCCGTCCTTGTTCGGCTTGTTCCCGACGGCCTTCTGCTTGGTCATGAGGTCCATCACACCCCAGGTGACGGACCCGGCGTAGCCGATGTTCGGTGTGATGCCGTGCTTGGTCTGGAAGGCCTGGATGGCCTTGCAGTCGGCGGCGGACTGCTTGCCGTCGACGGGCCGGCCCAGGAACTTCTCCACCTGCTTCTGGTACGGCCCTGCCTGCGTGGTGCAGCTCGCGGCCTGGGCCGGTGCCGCGGTGAGGGCGAGCGCGAGCGGCGCGACCAACCCCGTGACGCCCAACGCCACTACACCTCGTCTACGTATGTCCCCCATCGTGGACTCGTCCCCTTCATCCCTTTTACCCAGGACCTCTCCCGGGTGTTTTCCTGGGCGGTTCCCGCGGTTCCGGACTACTAGACCCATCCCTGGGCGTCATGGTTGCCTTTTCGGTCACCCTGTGACGAAACGGTGAACTTCATCACCCGCGCCGGGGGCCGGCGGTCAGCCGGGGTGGCGCAGGGCTTCGCGGAACCCGGTGTGCACCGCGGTGAGGCCGCCGTCGACCACGAGCGTGGTACCGGTGATCCAGGCGGCGTCACGGGAGGCGAGGAAGGCCACGGCGGCGGCGATGTCCTCGGGCTCGCCGACCCGGCCGAGGGGATACAGCTCGCGCACGGCACCGAGGTCGTCCTCGCGCCCCTCCCACGCCGAGGTGCGGACCGTGCCCGGTGCCACGAGGTTCACCCGGACGCCCCGGGCCGCGGCATGTCCGGCGAGGGTGCGGGTGAGGGAGCCGAGGCCGGCCTTGGCCGCGCTGTAGGCGTGGTTGCCGAAGTCCTGCCGGCCGTTGACCGAGCCGATGCTCACGACGGCACCGCGCCCGGAGGCGGCCAGGTGCGGGAGTGCGGCGCGGCAGCAGCGGTAGGCGCCGGTGAGGGTGACGTCGAGGTCGAGTGCCCACGCCTCGTCGGGGTCGTCCTCGAAGAGCGGGGTGTCCGGGGTGCAGTGGGCGGCGCTGTTGACCAGCACGTCGAGCGAGCCGAAGGCGGTCACCGCGCGGGCGACGGCCGCCTCGACACCGGCCCGGTCGGTCACGTCGCACGCGAACGCCTCGGCGTCCAGGCCGCGGCGGCGCAGTGCGGCGGCGGTTCGCTCGGCCTCCGGCAGGTCCCGGTCGGTGACCAGGACCCGGCCGCCCTCCTCGGCGAGCCGCCCGGCGACGGCGGCGCCGATGCCGCGGGCGGCGCCGGTGACGAGAACTCCGTGTCCCGCGAAGCGGGTGTGATCGGTCATGGCCCGACGGTACGGCCGTGCGGGCCGCCCTTTCCCCGGAACCGGGACACCGGGCGGCCCACCGGTGTCCCGTGCCGTCCGCCGGCCGGAGTGGGCGGCGGACCCGTACGGCTGGCGGGCGCGGCCTCGGCGGACCCGCCCCGGGCGTGTGTGTCAGTGGCCCCGCCGGATCCATTCCTCCAGGTGGGGTGCTTCGGCGCCGATGGTGGTGGGGTCCCCGTGGCCGGTGAGGACCTTGGTGTGCGGCGGGAGGGTGAGCAGACGGTCGCGGATGGAGTCGATGATCGTCGGGAAGTGCGAGTAGGACCGCCCGGTCGCGCCGGGGCCGCCCTGGAAGAGGGTGTCGCCGGTGAAGACGGTGCCGAGACCAGGGTCGTGGAGGCAGACGGCGCCGGGGGCGTGTCCCGGGGTGTGCAGGACGGTCAGGTCGGCGCCGGCGGCCTCGATGACCTGCCCGTCGAGGAGGTACCGGTCGGGGTCGCGGTCCGGGTGGGTCTGCTTCCACAGGGGCAGGTCGTCGGGGTGCAGCCAGATGAGGGCGCCGGTGCGGTCGGCGAGGGCGGGGGCGGCGTCGATGTGGTCGTTGTGGGCGTGGGTGCACACGATGGCGATGAGCCGGCGGCCGGCCACGGCCTCGGCGATGGCGTCGGCGTCGTGCGCGGCGTCGATGACGATCACCTCGCGTTCGTCGCCGACGATCCACACGTTGTTGTCGACGTCCCAGGTGCCGCCGTCGAGGGTGAACTGGCCGGAGGTGACGAGTCGTTCGATGCGCGTGGTCATCACAGCACCACCACCGAACGCAGCACGTCGCCCTGGTGCATCCGCTCGAACGCCTGCTCCACCTGGTCGAGCTGGATGGTCTCGGTGACGAACGCGTCGAGCGGCAGCCTGCCCTGCAGATGCAGGTCGATCAGCACGGGGAAGTCACGGCTGGGCAGGCAGTCGCCGTACCAGGAGGACTTCAGGGCGCCACCGCGGCCGAAGACGTCCAGCAGCGGCAGTTCGATCTTCATCTCGGGGGTGGGCACCCCTACCAGGACGACCGTGCCGGCGAGGTCGCGGGCGTAGAAGGCCTGCCGGTAGGTCTCGGGCCGGCCGACGGCCTCGATGACGACGTCGGCGCCGAAGCCGCCCGTCAGCTCGCGGATCGCCTCGACCGGGTCGCTCTGGCGGGAGTTGACGGTGTGGGTGGCGCCCAGCGTGCGGGCCTTGTCCAGCTTGCGGTCGTCGATGTCCACGGCGATGATCCTGACGGCGCCCGCCAGGTTC
The DNA here is from genome assembly GCF_044454765.1 of Streptomyces sp. NPDC051452. Lineage (NCBI taxonomy): Bacteria > Bacillati > Actinomycetota > Actinomycetes > Kitasatosporales > Streptomycetaceae > Streptomyces > Streptomyces sp. NPDC051452. Next base: position 530,630 of record NZ_JBITEB010000001.1, on the reverse strand, counting down.
GCCCCGGCGACGGCCGCGTCACCGACACCGCCGCATCCGATGACGGCGACGGTGTCGCCCCGGCCGACGCCCCCGGTGTTGAGCGCGGCCCCGAGACCGGCCATCACCCCGCAGCCCAGCAGTCCGGCGACCGCCGGGGAGACGGCCGGGTCGACCTTGGTGCACTGGCCCGCGGCCACCAGCGTCTTCTCGGCGAACGCGCCGATGCCGAGCGCCGGGGAGAGTTCCTGCCCGGTGGCGGCGAGGGTCATCTTCTGCCGGGCGTTGTGGGTGTCGAAGCAGTACCAGGGGCGGCCGCGCCGACAGGCCCGGCACTTCCCGCACACGGCACGCCAGTTGAGCACGACGAAGTCGCCGGGTGCCACGTCGGTGACGCCCTCGCCGACCGACTCCACGACACCGGCGGCCTCGTGACCGAGGAGGAAGGGGAAGTCGTCGGAGATCCCGCCCTGCTTGTAGTGCAGGTCGGTGTGACAGACACCGCAGGCCTGGACTTGCACGACGGCTTCGCCGGGCCCGGGGTCGGGCACCACGATCGTCTCGACCCGTACGGGTTCGTCCTTCCCCGGTGCGATCACGCCGCGTACTTCCTGCGCCATGGCCTGGCCCCTTTCATCGATTGCTACCCGCTCGACCCTACGCGCGAGGGATCGGTGACGGGGACGGACCACGAGGGTGATGGGGATCTTTCCGCGTCGGCGGGCGTCCGCGCGCGAGCGCGGCGATCGGGTGAGAATTTGACCGAATAATGCCATTCGATGATGGCAATGTTTTTGCGGGGTGCGGGAGTTCGCCTGGTGTGTGCCTCGCGTCGGGGCAGGCCTAATGGAGACATGCCTTCTGACGGCCGCAAGGGACGTACCGCATGCCTGTTCTCGGCAGGCGTCTCGCCATGGCCCGGATCGGCGGGCGAACTCTGCAACGCCTTCCCGGTGTTCGCCGACCATGTGGACGAGATCTGCGCCCGCCTCGATCCGTATCTGGAACTACCGCTGTCACGCGTGCTGTTCGCGGCGGTCGGCACCCCCACGTCGGCACTGCTGGAGCGGGCCTCGTTCGCCGGCCCGGCGCTCTTCGCGCTCCAGGTGGCGCAGTACCGGCTGCTGGACGGCTGGGGCATCCGGCCGGACGTGGTGTTCGGCCAGGGGGCCGGGCGGATGGCGGCCGCGTACGCCGCGGGCGTCTTCCGGCTGGCGGACGCCTGCCACGCGGTCGGCACCCTGGCCCGGCTGCTGGCCGGCCGTCCCGGAGCGGCGGCGCACTCCCCCGGGCCGGCCGGGATCCTCGACGCCTACGGCCGTACGCTGGCCACCCTCCACCCGCGGGCCCCGCGCCTGCCGCTGCTGTCCGACCTCACGGCGCGCCCGGTGGGCGCCGAGACCGCCGAGCCGGCGTTCTGGGTGTCCTCCGCGCCGGTTCGTTTCGCCGAGGCGGCCGGCCGGCTGCACCGGGACGGTGTGCGCACCTGGCTGGAACTGGGACCGGGGGATCCGCTCACACGCATGCTTCCCGGCTGCCTGCCCGAGGCACCGGGCGCGGCCTTCGCCCTGGTCCGGGACTGGCGGGCGCTGCGGGAGCGGACGGGCGGGGGGTGAGGGGGGTGATGTCACGGCGGCGGGGCCGCCCACGCCGGACCGGCCACGACGGCCGGGGTCACCGGTAGGGCGGTTGCCCCGGCCGCGGTCGCGCTCGCGCGTGCCGCAGCCGTGCGGCGTGGCGGGAACGCGAAGGGCCGTCCCGGTCGGGACGGCCCGCGTGCCCGGGGCGGGATCAGTGGATGGCGGACGCCAGGCCGAGCAGGGGCGCGGCGGGGGCGAGGACCTGCTCCACCTGGTTCAGCTGGTTCAGCTCCTGGAGGTGGTCCAGGGACTTCAGCTGTTCGGAGACCCGGGGCACCCGGTCCCGGTCCGGCGCCGGAAGGTCACTGGCGGCGAGCGAGTCCAGCGTGGCCATCGCGCCGAGCTTCCCGACGAGCGGGGTGCCGCCCGCGGCCGCGTGCGCCGACGGTACGGCGAGACCGGCGAGACCCGCGGCCAGACCGACGGCGGCGGCGATGCGTCGTGTTGAGATCATGCCTTCAGCAACGGCGGCGGGCCCCCGCCGGACACGGGCGGCGCGGCGCGCTCACCCGTGAGGCGGAGTACGGCGGCTGCGCTTGCCGGGGCCGCGGAGCCGGAGGACGCTCGAAGGTGGGCCGAGCGGCCCGTTCCTCCTCGGGCCGCAGGCGCCTGAAGGAGGTCACCATGGGCACCGCTACAGGCTCCGTCTTCGACGCGGAGACACTGCGCCGGGGCATAGAGGGGAACACCGGAAACACTCTTCTGTCGCTCTACGCCGACGACGCGGAGATCCGTATCGTCGACCGCGACCACGAGCCCAGCCACCCCACCGTCCTGCACGGCCGGGGCAAGATCGCCGAGTTGCTGGACGACATCTACAGCCGCGACATGACGCACAAGCTGGAGCAGTGCGTGATGCAGGGCGACCGCGCCGCCTTCAGCGAGACCTGCGAGTACGCGGACGGCACCCGCGTACTCGCCGAGTCGATGGTCGTCCTGCGGGACGGCAAGATCACCGAGCAGCTGATGGTGCAGGCCTGGGACACCTAGCAACTCCCGGGCAGGACAGCCGGTTCGAGGAAGATCGCGAGGGTCCCGGTCGGCGCCTGGGCCGACCGGGACCTGCTCGGCCCGGGCGGCACCGGGACCCGCCGGGCACACCCTCGGTTACGCTGTACGCGGGTCGTGACTGGCGCTGAGGTGGAGAAACCACCGGGGAGCGGTCCGTGGTGGTTGCCGCGCGCCTGGGCGAGGAGAGTCGATCCAGCCCAGGAGTGTGCAGCATGACCCAGGCCCGTCTCATGGACGGCACCGCCCTCGCCCGCCGTATCGTCGAGGACACCGCGAAGAAGGCCGCCGACCTCACCGCTCGTACCGGCACCGCGCCCTGTCTGGCGACCGTGCTGGTCGGCGAGGACCCCGCTTCCGTCACCTACGTCCGCATGAAGCGGAACCGCTGCCGCCAGGCGGGCATAAAGTCGCGTCACGTGGCGCTGCCCGCGACCACGACCACCGCCGAACTCGTCCGCACGCTGCGGGAGTTGTCGGACGACCCGGGGGTGCACGGCATTCTGCTCCAGCACCCGGTGGGCGACCACGTCGACGAGCGGGCCGCGTTCGAGGCGATCGCGCCGGAGAAGGACGTCGACGGCGTCACCTTCGCCTCGTTCGCCACGATGAGCTTCGGTCTGCCGGGCTTCGTCTCGTGCACGCCCGGCGGCATCCTGCGGCTGCTCGACGAGTACGGCGTCGACCCGGCCGGGAAGCGGGCCGTGGTGGTGGGCCGCAGCGCGATCCTCGGCAAGCCGGTGGGCATGCTGCTCCTGGCCCGGGACGCGACCGTGACGTACTGCCACTCGCGCACCCGGGATCTGTCGGCGGCGGTCCGCGAGGCCGACATCCTGGTCGCCGCGGTCGGCCGGCCGCGGTTGATCCGCGGACAGGACGTCAAGCCCGGCGCGGTCGTGATCGACGCGGGCTACAGCCCGGGCAACGTCGGCGACGTCGACTTCGACTCGGCCGTGGAGCGCGCCTCACTGATCACCCCGGTGCCCGGCGGCGTGGGCCCGATGACGATCGCCACACTGCTGGACCAGACGGCCGACGCCGCCGCCCGGCAGCTCGGAGCCTAGGGCCTTCCTTTCGGACCAGGCCGACCGGAGCGGAGGCGCCGCATGGCCTACCCCCTCCTGCGGAGCGGTCCGGCTCCGGCGGAGGGGCCCCGGACAGGGCCCCGGGGGAACGGCTCCGGTGGCTCAGCGTCCAGGCGACCTACGACATCACGGCACCGGCCTTCCGGTCGGTACTCGGGGCCGACTTTGCTGACGGCCCCGGGGGGTCGTGGCGGCGAGCCGCCGAACGCGCGGCGGAACCGCGGCAGTCGTACGGGGGGCCGGTCGGGGACGGCGCCACGGCGGGGGTTTCCGCCGCCCGGGCGGGCGGCGGGCGGGCTCAGGGGGTGAGCACCATCCGGAAGCGGGCGCGGCCGTCGAGCATCTTCTGGTACGCCTCGCCCGCGTCCTCCAACGGCACGTTCTCGGTCATCGGACGGATGTTGTGCAGGGCGCTGAACGCCATGGTGTCCTCCACGTCCTGCGAGGTGCCGGACGGGTGGCCGCGGACGGCCCGGCCGGCCAGCAGCAGCTGGGCCGGGTTGATGCCGAGCGGTGCCGTGTCCGCGCCGATGACCACCAGTTCCCCGCGGGGCGCCAGGCCGTCGACGGTGGCCGTGATCGCCTCGGAGTTTCCCGCGGTGGCGAGGATGACATCGGCACCGCCCAGGGACTGGAGCGCCTCGGCGACGGAGGTGGACGCCGAGGTGCTGTCGACGTAGTGGTGGGCGCCGAGTTGCTTGGCGAAGTCGGCCTTCTCCTGGCCCCTGGCGATCGCGACGGTCTCGAAGCCCATCGCGACCGCGTACCGCACACCGAGGTGGCCGAGGCCGCCGAGGCCCAGTACCGCGACCAGGTCTCCCGGCCGGCCGGAGCTGCGCCGCAGCCCGTTGAAGGTGGTCACGCCCGCGCAGGCGATGGGTCCCGCATCGCTCGCCGACAGGGCGTCGGGAATCCGGGCGAGGGCGTCGACGGGGGCGATCACCTTGCCGGCGAAGCCACCGTCGTAGGTCCAGCCGGGGACCTGGAGGTTGACGCACACGATGAAGTCGCCTTGGCGGCACGGGGTGCAGTGGCCGCAGCTGCCGCCGAACCAGCCGACCGCGACCCGGTCGCCGACCTGGTACCCCCAGTCCCGCGTGTCCTCGCCCAGCTCCTCGACGCGGCCGGCGATCTCGTGTCCGGGGACCACCGGGAACGTGACGCCCGGGAGCATGTCGTTCACGAAGAGGGAGTCGCTGTGGCAGATGCCGCACGCCTCCACGGCGACCCGGACATGGCGGGGTCCCGGTCGCGGCACCTCCCGCTCGGTCAGCTCGAAGGCGCCGCCCGCGCTCGTCACCTGCGCGACTCGATAACTGGTCATCTGTCTCTCCGGAGAACGGGTAGGACGGTCCCCCGCACCAGCAGACCAGCTCCCGGTCGATCGCGCGCGCTGAACGTCGTCCCGCGGCGGTGACCTGGCTTTTCGGCTTGGAGGTCAGTCACCTGCCCTGCGCGTGACGTTCAGCAGGTACTCCTTGCGGTTCAGCGGGTTGTGGTCGGTGCGCGCCCGTCGTGGAGGCGTGCCGCGGGTGATCGGCGCGTAGTGGTCGAAGGCCGTCTCCAGCTCGCCCTCGCCCCGGGTCAGCCCCGGCAGCCGTTGCCCCAACTCGTGTACACGGGCGGCCGGCACGATGCCCTCCAGCACACCGTGGGCGGCGTGCGTCGCGGTGGTCTCGGGTACGGCGCCCAGCCGGGCCAGCACCGGCAGCAGCGCGCCGAGCGTGTCCGCCGGCGCCTGAAGCCGGAACCGGTGCAGCGGCTCGTGCACCAGGCTGCCGGCCCGGCGCAGTGCCTCGACCAGGACCAGCGGGGTCAGGCCCCGGAAGTCGTGGCCGGTGCTCGACATGCTCTTGTCGAACCTCTGATGGGCGTGACTCTGCCGCGGGGAGTAGCCGGCGTGGGTCATGGTCACCGTGCAGTCGGTGACCCGCCAGCCGTACAGCCCCTGGCCGAGCGTCTCGCGCACGGTGTCCTCGACCGCCTTGAAGAAGGCGTACGGCATGGAGCCCAGCTCCACCTCCAGCCGGAAGCCCACGCCCGAGCCGGCCGGTGCCGGGTCGACGCGCAGGCCGACGGTGGCGAGGAAGGGGTTGGCGTCCTTCTTGTTGAACTCGACGGCGTGTCCGGTGCCGGCCGGCCGCTCGACGCACAGGGTCGTCGTCTCGCGGAAGGTGACGTCCAGGCCGTACTCGTCGGCGAGGGTCGCCTGGATGACCTCCTTCTGCACCTCGCCGTAGAGCGAGACGGAGGTCTCCCGGCGCCGTTCGTCGTGGCGGACGTCGATGAGCGGGTCCTGTTCGGCGAGCCGGCCGAGCGCGAGGTGCAGCGAGCGCCCGTCGGTGCCGGGGCCGGGGACGACGACGGTCTCCAGGGTGGGCGGCGCGAAGTGGTGTCCGCGCGGGGTCGCCGGGAGCCCCAGGGCGTCCCCGACCCGGATGCCGCCGAGTCCCCACACCTTCACGATCCGCCCCGGCCCGGCGCTCTCCCGCCGCTCGTCCAGGACCCGGTCGAAGACCGTGAGCGCGGTGACCCGGCCTTCCTCTCGGTGGCCGCCCACCGGTCGATGCCCGCCCACCGGCTCCGGTGCGCGGCCGTCGGTGGTCCGGCGCTCCTCGGGCCCGTCCTCGGGTGCGCGGCGCGCGGTGCGGCCGTCGCCCGTCGGGTGCTCCGCGGGGCCGGTCCCGAAGGGGACGCGGTCGCGGATGCGCAGGGTGCCGGAGAAGAGGCGCGCGTAGGCCACCTTCTCCCCCGCGGGGCCGCGCTCGATCTTGAAGACGGTGGCCGACAGCGGGCCGTCCGGGTCGCCGTCGGCGGTGGGCAGCAGCCGCTCGATGCCTTCGGTCAGCTCGGGCAGGCCCGCGCCGGTGACGGCGGAGCCGAAGTACACCGGGTGCACGGACCCCTGCCGGGTCCGGGCGGCGAGGGCGGTGTGCAGCCGGTCGTGCGGGACACCGCCGTCGAGGTAGGCGGCGAGCAGCTCGTCGTCCTGGTCGGCGAGGGTGTCCAGGGCCTGTGGGCCGAGGCCGGGCAGAAAGCGGGCGGCGCGGGTGCCGAGCGCGGCGGGCCGCCCCATCGGGACGAGCGGCACGGCCAGTGCGCGCGCCATCCGGCGCAGCAGGGCGTCACCGAGGGCGCCGCGCCGGTCGATCTTGTTGACGAAGACCAGGGTGGGGATGCGCAGCCGGCGCAGGGTCCGCATCAGGACCCGTGTCTGCGCCTGGACGCCTTCCACGGCCGAGACGACCAGAATCGCGCCGTCGAGGACGCCGAGCACCCGCTCGACCTCGGCGATGAAGTCCGGGTGGCCGGGGGTGTCGATCAGGTTGACGGTGACGCCGTCGAGGGGGAACGACACGACGGCGGACTTGATGGTGATGCCGCGGCGCCGTTCCAGCGCCAGCGTGTCCGTGGTGGTGCTGCCGGCGTCGACGCTGCCGAGCTCTTCGATCACTCCGGCCGTGTGCAGCAGCCGTTCGGTCAGGCTGGTCTTACCGGCGTCGACATGGGCGAGGATTCCGAGGTTGAGCAGATGCACTGAGCGTGATGTCCTTCGGCACGGGGTGGGTTCCTTCCTGGGCGGACATGCACGCGGTTCGCATCCGACGTTCTCCTTCTGGTGGCATCCGGTCCTGAGCAGTGCAGCAGGACGGCTCCCCCGACGGCAACGGATTAACGCTCAACCATCCGGGTCCGCAGCGTTCGCCGGGGCGCGGGGGCGGACCTAGAGTGACGTCATCCCCGCCGACACGGCCGCCTGCCGGCTTCGGGCCCCGCGGGCGTCGTGAGAGGAGCGCAGCGTGCGTGAGATCCTTCCGGCGCTGGAGCGCTGGTACGCCGCCCGCGTCCCGTTCGGACTCGCGACGGTCGTCGCGGTCGGCGGCAGCGCGCCGCGCGGGCCCGGCGCCGCCATGGCCGTCGGCCCGGACGGCGAGGTCGTGGGCAGCGTGTCCGGGGGCTGTGTGGAAGGCGCGGTGTTCGAACTCGCGCGGGAGGTGGCGGCGAGCGGCGAGGCCCGGCTGGAGAGCTTCGGGTACAGCGACGAGGACGCGTTCACGGTCGGGCTCACCTGCGGCGGCGAGATCACCCTGCTGGTACGGCCGGTGACGCCCGCGACGGACCCGGCGTTCGGGGCGGTGGCCGGGTCGGTGGGGGCGGGCGAGCCGGTGACCGTGGCCACGGTGGTCGCCGGCCCGGCTCCGCGCGGGGCGACCCTCGCCGTCTGGCCGGACACCGCGGCCGACGCACCCGGCACGCTCGGCACGGACGGGCTCGATGTCGCCGTCGCGGCCGACGCGCGCGGTGAACTCGCCCTCGGTGCCACGGTGCTCAGGCACTACGGGCCGCACGGGGAGCGCCGCGAGGACGACGTCACCGTGTTCCTCCAGTCCTTCGCGCCGCCGCCGCGCATGCTGGTGTTCGGCGCGATCGACTACGCGGCCGCGGTGGCCCGCATCGGGGACTTCCTCGGCTATCGCGTCACCGTGTGCGACGCCCGGCCGGTCTTCGCCACGCCCCGGCGTTTCCCGGCGGCCGTGGAGGTCGTCGTGGACTGGCCCCACCGCTATCTGCGCGGTGTCGGCACGGACGAGCGCACCGTGATCTGCGTGCTCACCCACGACCCGAGGTTCGACGTACCGCTGCTGGAGGAGGCGCTGCGCCGGCCGGCCGCCTACATCGGGGCGATGGGCAGCCGTCGTACGCACGACGAGCGGCGCGACCGGCTCGCCGAGGCCGGTCTGACCGAGGCCGAGCTGTCCCGGTTGCGCTCACCGCTCGGCCTCGACCTCGGGGCCCGTACGCCCGAGGAGGTCGCCGTGTCCGTCGCCGCGGAGATCGTCGCCCTGCGCTGGCACGGCAGCGGGGTGCCGCTCACCGCGACCACGGGGGCCATCCACGCCCCCGCCGCCCGCTGAGTGTCGCGGGACCACTCGCCCTCGAGGGCGTCGGCGCCGCCCGGCCAGGCCGGCCGGTGTGGCGCCCGGTCGCCGGGTACGGGTCACACGCCGGCTAGACGGGGTCGCCCGCCACGCGTGCGTGCAGGTGCTGGTCGTGCCAGCCGTCGGCGTGCAGCAGGGCGCTGCGCTGGGTGCCCTCGAAGGTGAACCCGGCCTTCTCGGCCACCCGGCAGGACGCCGGATTGGCGGTCGAGTGGCACAGGGTCAGGCGGTGCAGGCCGAGGTCGTCCAGGGCCCAGCCGCTCAGGCGCCGGGCCGCCCGGACGGCGACGCCGCCCCCGCGTGCCTCGGGCAGCACCCAGTAGACGACTTCGGCGGTGCCGGCGACGAGGTCGACGTCGTTGAGCCCGGCGAGGCCGACGGGCGCACCGCCTACGGGGGCTATGGCCCAGACCGCACCGGTCTCGGTCCGTCGGCGTGCGCGCAGGCGCTCGATCCGGGCGCGGGCCTCGGCCCGGCCGCCGACGGAGAACAGGTTCCAGTGACTGATCGCGGGGTCCTGCCCGGCCCTGAGCAGGGCGTCCGCGTCGGCGTCGGTCGGCAGCCAGGGACGCAGTTCGAGACCGGCGGCGAGCGGCAGCACGGGCTGGTCGCCGGCGGCGAGGCGACCCTCGGGGACGACGGCCGGTATCCCGGTACTGAAGATCATCGACGCATCCTGCCACACGCGGCTATCGCCGGGGCAGGCGGTGCAGCCGCACGTCGGTGAGTGCTCCGCCGCGGACCGTGGCGGTGAGGTAGGTGCAGTGCGGCTGGCGCCGGCGGTCGGTCGGGGAGCCGGGGTTGAGCAGGCGCAGGCCGCCGGGGGCCGTGGTGTCCCAGGGGATGTGGCTGTGACCGAAGACCAGGACGTCGAGGTCGGGGAACCGGGCGGCGCAGCGGGCCTCGCGGCCCTGGGCTGGCCCGGTCTCGTGCACGACGCCGAAGCGCAGGCCGTCCAGCTCGGCGTAGGCCACCTCGGGGAGTCGCGCGCGCAGTTCGGGACCGTCGTTGTTGCCGTGCACCCCGATCAGCCGGCGGCTGCGGCGCTCCAGCAGGTCGAGGGTGGCGGTGTCGACCCAGTCTCCGGCGTGGAACACGACGTCGGCGTCCGGCAGTTCGGCCAGCAGTGGCTCCGGGAGCAGCTTGGCGCGCTTCGGGAGGTGCGTGTCGGACATAAGGAGCAGGCGCACACCGTCAGCCTAACTCCGGTGCGCGCGGCCACGACGGCAGGCCGCCTCCCGCGCGGCGGACGGTCGCCTCTCACCAGGAGCGGGAGGAGTGACCGGGAAGCGACGGGAGCGACCGGCGAGGCGGGAGGAGCGAGCGCCCGGCGCACCGCCCCGTCCACGCACGCGCCTTCCCCAGGGCCGGGTCCATCGGCGACCATGCGGCATGCGTCCGGACGACTGGCACCTCACCGAAGACCTCGACGACTTCCTCGCCCGAGCCGGGGACTTCCTGCGCTCGCGCCCCGCCTCGCACATCATGCCGCTGACGGCGGCCCGGCGCCTGCGCACGCGCGGGGCGGCCGCGTACGGTGTCCAGGCCCCCCTGTTCGGGCGGCTGGAGCGAGGGGGCGAGGTCCACGCCGCGTTCTACCGGCTCCCGTCCCGCGGCCTGGGCCCCACTCCCCTCACGCCCGGGCAGGCCGACGCCCTCGCCGCCCGCCTGGCCGCCCTCGGGCAGTCCCTTCCCTACGTCAGCGCCGATGACGCCACCGCCACCGCCTTCGCCGAGGCTTGGCGGCGGCACACGGGCGCGACGGCGACACCGCGGGTCCGGCTCCGGCTGTACCGCCTCGGCACGCTCATCCCACCGGAACCGTTCCCGGCGGGCCGGGGCCGGCTCGCGGGCGAGCAGGACCGGGAGCGACTCCTCTCCTGGTGCGCCGGGTTCGCGTCGGACGTCGGGGAGGCCGTCTCCATCGACGCCGACACCTGGGCCGGCACCCGCTTCGCCGACAAGCGGTACACGTTCTGGGAGACGCCGGACGGCACGCCCGTCTCCATGGCGGGCCTGAACCCGAGCGTCGCCGGCGTGGTCCAGGTGGACCCCGTCTACACCCCGGCCCCCGTGCGCGGGCGCGGCTACGCGGCCGCCGTGACCGTCGAGGTGAGCCGGGCCGCGCGGGCCGCGGGTGCCAGGGAGGTCGTCCTGTTCACCAACGCGCTCAACGCCACCAGCAACGCCCTCTACCAGCGCATCGGTTACGTCCTGGTCACCGAGTGGACCGTGTACGACTTCGCGTACGCCGAGACGCGGACCGAGACGGCGGTCGAGGCGGGGATCTGAGCGAGGGCGAGCGAGGGCCGGTGCGCAGGCCCGAGCGGAGGCCCGAGCGGAGCCCCCAGCGGAGACCGCCGATCAGGCGGACGGGGTGCGCAGGCCGTGCAGGGCGCCCAGCGCGCCCAGGGCGACGGCACCCGCGCCCAGCGCGGTGGCGGTGGGATGGCGGACCAGGGTCTCCAGCCAGGAGCGGGGGTGGGAGATGTCGTCGAAGACGCCGTGGGCACCCTGGTCGTCGGCGGGGGTACGGTCGACCGGTTCGAAGAGGTTGTCCAGGCCGGCCGGCGGGACGCGGTCGGTCTGCTGGGAGTCGAAGCCGGTGCGGGCCAGGTAGCGGTCGAGCGGGGCCGGCGCGAGCCGGTTGGCCCAGAGGGTGGCGACGGTGGACGCGCCGACGTAGTACTGCTTGCGGCGCGGATGGTCGGCCGCGTACACCACTCCTCGCGCGGCGACTTCGGGCTGGTAGATCGGCGGCACCGGCATCGGGTGCCTGGCCAGCCGGGAGCGCACCCAGTCGAACTGGGGTGTGTTGACGGCGGGCATCTGGACGACCGTGACGTGCACGTTGCTGCCGCGGTGCAGCAGTTCCGTGCGCAGGGACGAGGTGAATCCGTTGATGGCGTGCTTGGCGCCGCAGTACGCCGACTGCAGCGGGATCGACCGTTCGCCCAGCGCCGAGCCCACCTGCACGATGGTGCCCCGGTCGCGGGGCAGCATGCGCTTGAGGGCGGCCCGGGTGCCGTTGACGAAGCCCAGGTAGGTCACCTCCGTGATCCGCCGGTACTCCTCGGCGGTGATCTCCTCGAAGGGCGCGAACACGCTGGAGAAGGCGCAGTTGATCCAGACGTCGATCGGGCCGAACTCCTTCTCGGCGGCCTCGGCGGCCGCCTCCACCTGGGCCGGGTCGGCCACGTCGGCGGGCTGGACGAGGGGGCGTCCGCCGAGTGCGGCGACCTCGTCGGCCGCCGCCGCGAGGCCTCCCGCTCCGCGCGCGACCAGCACGACGTGCGCGCCGCGTCGGGCGAAGCGGCGGGCGGTGGCGCGGCCGATGCCGGCACTGGCACCGGTGATGACGACCGTGGGGGGCATGGGCGACTCCTCGTCCGACGCGATGACGTTCATTCCATTTGGCGATGACGTTCATTCCACTCGGCAGGGTTCGGCCCGCGTCGAAGCGGACTTCGCCGTCCACATCGGCACGGAGAGCCGCCTCCAGCGCGGACGTGTCCGGAGGTGTCATGTGCGCTCCTCGCTCCTCGCCCGGCGGACGGGCTGTCCGGGAGGGGAGCCCGCGAGTACCCCGCAACTTTTCAGGCAAAACTAAACAGTCCGGGCTGGACAGTTTACCCTGACGGACCTACGCTGAGCGTCATGGTCCACATCTCCGACTCGGCCGTCCAGGCCGCACGCGATCTGCGCGTGGTGTTCAGCCGGCTGCGGCGCCGCATCCGCGAGATCGCCCAGGACGCCGACCTGACCCCGTCGCAGGAGTCGGCGCTCAGCCTGGTCGGCAAGCACGGGGCGGCCACCGCCAGCGCGCTGGCCGCCGCCGAGGGCGTGCGGCCGCAGTCCATGGCCACCACTCTGGCCGCCCTGGAACAGCAGGGGCTGATCCGCCGCGCCCCCGACCCCGACGACGGCCGCCGCCAGCTGGTCACCCTGACCGACGCCGGCCGGGCCCGCGTCGAGGGCAACAAGCAGGTCCGCGAGGAGTGGCTGGCCCGCGCGTTCCAGGACCGGTTCACCGACGAGGAACGGCAGACGGTCCTGCGAGCCCTGGAGCTGATGGAACGGCTGTCCCAGCCGTGACGGCGGGGCTAGCCCCGCGCACCGGGCCGACCCGCGCGGCTCCCTGGCCGGGCCTGCCGTGGCGCGCCTTCGGTTACCGCGTCGCGCCGGGCGCGTCCGCCGCGACGGCGACCCACCCCGTCCCGTGCCGTGCCGACCTGTCCGGGCCGCACGGTCCACCGCCCCGTCCTCACCGCCCCGGCGCCACCGCCCCGGCGCCACCGTGATGCCGGTGCCCCCGTCCGGCCGTCCCTTCGGCCGGTCCATCCCCTCGAAAGGCCTGACCGACCCATGTCGCTCACCACGCTCGACCCTCGTACCGCCCTCGTCGCGATCGATCTGCAGAACGGCATCGTCGCCATGCCGACCCAGCCGTACCCGGGCACGGAGGTCGTGTCCCGCACGGCCGAGCTCGCCGAAGCCTTCCGCGCCCACGGGCTGCCCGTGGTCCTCGTCCGCGTGTCGTTCGCGGCCGACGGCGGGGACGCCGTCCCCGGCCGCACCGAGCGCCAGCCGCGCGGGCTCGCCTTCCCCGAGGGCTGGGACGTCATCGTCGACGAGCTGTCCGGGCACCCCGGCGACATCCATGTCACCAAGCACAACTGGAGCGCCTTTCACGGCACCGACCTGGACGTCCAGCTGCGGCGCCGGGGCATCACCCAGATCGTGCTGACCGGCGTCGCCACCAGCATCGGCGTCGAGTCCACCGCGCGCGACGCCTACGCGCACGGCTACCACGTCACCCTCGCCACGGACGCCATGGCCGACAGCGACCCCGCGGCGCACACGGGCAGCGTCGAGCGCGTCTTCCCGCGCCTCGGCGAGAGCGGTACGACCGCCGAGGTCCTGGAGCTGCTGGCCAAGACCCGGGTCTGACCGACCGGAAGCCGGCCGCGGGTGGCGGGACGGAAACGGCCGGGGGGCGGGGGGGGGGGGCCCCGCCCCCCGCCCGGGGTTGAAAAATCCAACGCCGCCCCGCGGGTTGTCGCGGCCCGGGGGGCCCGGCCCGGGGGGGGCCCGCGGGGCCCCACCGCCGGGGGCGGGGCGGGGCGGCCCAACCCCGGGGCCTGCCCGCCCGCCCGCGGGCGGGGGGGGGGGGGCGGCCCCGGGCGGGGGGGGGGGGGGGGGGCCCCCGCCCCCCGGCCGGTGTTCGATCAGTCCTCGCCGCGCACGATGTTGTCCTCGGCCGGGGCGCCCGGCCGCGGGGCGGACGCGCGGTCCACGACGGCGGGGACGCAGGTGCGCGGCCCCCGGCTCCGCCCTCGGCGGGCCTCGGCCCAGCCGGTCTCGGGGTGGGGTATCGCGGGTTTCTCACTGGCGGGCGCGGTCACGTCGTTCATCTTCCTTCTGCGCTGTACGTGACCGGCCGGGTCCCCCCGCGAGAGCGGGGCAAACCCGGCCTGGCGGCAGCGGGTCAGGTCTGGCCGCCACCGCCGCCGAACGAGCCGCTGGAGCCGGACGACCAGCGCGCGCGTTCCTGGTCGTCGGCGCGCTTGGTACCGACGTTGCCGAGCTGGTGGGGCGTGAGCCGCTCACCGTCGGTCGAGCGGGGCACCTCGTTGGGCTCGCGCACCTCGCGCGTCTCGTGGACCGGCCCGGACGGCGGCATCTTGGGCTGCTCCTCGGGCCGGGGCGGCCCCGGCTCGCGCCGACGCACCTTCATGCCGAGCCGGAAGGCCCAGATCAGTCCGGCGACGCAGGCCACGCCCACGACGAGGATGGCGGCGTACCCGAAGGCCTGTACGCCCGACGCTGCTTCATACCTGGCTGTGTCCATGACTGGCGGGTACCCGGCGGCCGGTCGGGGATGCCCGGCCCCCCGACCGTCAGCCGTTCGGCGCAACCGGCCCCACGGCGTCGCGATCGCCGGCGCCGGCTCCGGCGGCCTGACCCGCGCCCGCGTCCTTCGGCTGCACGGCGTCCCCGCGACCGTCCACGACGCCGACACCTACCCGTCTGGGCGGCCGCGACGGACGGATCCCGTTCGACGCCGCCCCTCGCGATGCGCGACGGCGCCCCCGACCTCAGTACAGATGGCCGAGCAGGTCGAGCGTGCCTTCCCGCCAGGGCTCCGCGGAGAGCGTCTTGACCATCGTCTCGGCCACGTGCTTCTCGGCGACGCCCAGCGACTCGTGTTCGTGGATCATGAGCCACCTCGCGTCGCCCGGGACCCGCTGGTAGCCGTTGGCGAGATACAGGCGCGGATCGTCCGCGAAGAGCAGGATCGCGTCGACCCCGGCGGCCCGCGCGGTGGCCTCGATCTCCGCCAGCAGACGGCTTGCGCACCCCCGGGACCGCGCCCTGGCGGCGACACAGAGATCGACGATCCCGAAGATCCGCAGCGGTACACCGGCGTTGCGGATCATCCGGTGTTCGACGCCCGCGTGCGCGACGAGGGTGTCGCCGTCCCGGACCAGGTACCGGAAGTGGGGAAGCTGCTTGAAGTGGTCGCGCGCCGGATAACCCGGGAAACACTCGCCGAGCAGCGCCTCGATCGCCGCCCGGGACTCCGCGTCGATCTCGTGTTCCGTCGTCTTGTGCGTGCGCATGGGCGGGCCCCCCGTGGTCGGTCGTTGTCAGCGCGTGTCCTCCGTCGCCGCCGTCCGTTCTACCTCGGCCTCCACCTCGGCCCGCGGCCGCCCCGTCTCCTTGGCGTACTCGCTGACCGCCATCTGCACGTCCCGGGCCAGATCCCGCCAGGCGCGCAGCGCGGTCTCGTAGGTGCCCGACTGGGCCCCCGTCATCCGTTGCTCGGCCGGCGGGCCGTAGGTCTCCCGCAGGTCCTCGACCATGGCGCGAGCCGCGTCGGCCGCGCGCTGCTTCTGTACCAGTTCCTCGAAGATGTGTGCCACACCAACCGACCCTAGGCAAGGGTCGGGCGACGCGCCTCCCCAGCCGGGCCTGAACGGGCCGTCCGCCGCACCCGGGTGGCGGGTCAGCCGCCCGGCACCAGGTCGGCCCAGACCTGTTTGCCGCCGCTGACCGGGATCGTGCCCCAGGCCTGCGACACGGCCTCCACCAGCAGGATGCCCCGGCCGCCGGTCGCCTCCCAGCCCATGCCGGTGGGCTTGACGGGGCTGCGCGGCGAGGAGTCGGCCACGGCGAGCCGCAGCCGGTGGCCCACCAGGCTCAGATCGAGCCGTACCTGGCCGCCGGTGTGCACGAGCGCGTTGGTGACCAGCTCGGACACCACGAGCAGCGCCGGGTCGAGGGTGTCCGGGTGGACGCCCCAGGTGCGCAGGGTACGCCGGGTGAAGCGGCGTGCGTGGCGGACCGCCTCCGGGACCCGCCACACCGTCCAGCTCTCGCGCAACGGCCGTACGGCCATGCCGTCGTAGCGTGTCAGCAGCAGGGCGACGTCGTCGCCGCGGTGGGCGCCGGTGAGCAGGGCGTCGGCCATCAGGTCCAGGTGGGCGGGGTCCGCGGCGGACAGTGCACGGGCGAGCCGGTCCATGCCGGTGTCGAGGTCGGTGTCGGCGGACTCCACCAGGCCGTCGGTGGTCAGCGCGATCACGGTGCCGTGCCGCAGTCCGAGCGGGGTCATCGGGAACTCGGCCCCGGGCAGAACGCCCAGCGGCGGGCCGCCCTCCGCCTGGACGATCTCGGCGGTGCCGTCCGGGTGGCGCAGCACGGGCTGGACGTGGCCCGCCCGCACGCACAGGGCGGTGCCCCGCTCCATGTCGATGTCGACGTAGGCGCAGGTGGCGAAGAGGTCGGTCTCCATGTCCAGCAGCAGCCGGTTGGCGAGCGCCACGACGACGTCGGGGGTGTGGCCCTCGGCGGCGTAGGCGCGCAGCGCGGTGCGCATCTGGCCCATCAGGGTGGCGGCGCCCGCGTTGTGGCCCTGGACGTCGCCGATGACGAGGGCGACGTGGTTGTCGGCGAGCGGTATCACGTCGTACCAGTCGCCGCCGACCTCCAGACCGGCGGTCGTGGGGAGATAGCGGGCGACGGCGACCGCGCCGGGCAACCGGGGCAGCCGGCGGGGCAACAGGGTGCGCTGGAGCATGCCGACGAGTTCGTGCTCGGCGTCGAAGGCGTGGGCGCGCAGCAGGGCCTGGCCGGTCAGGGCGGCGCAGGCGGTGAGCAGGGCGCGTTCGTCGGGGCCGAAGTCGTGCGGGCGGTCCCAGCCGATCAGACAGGCTCCGGCCATGCGCCCGCCGGCGGGCAGCGGCAGCACGGCGAGGCCGCCGGGGCCGACGTCGGCCAGGGCCGGCTCCAGGACGCTGCCGGCGGGCCAGATCCGGGCGCGTCCGCCGCGCAGCGCGGCGGCCAGCGTCGGCATGGCACGCACCGGCGCGTCGGGCCACTCGCTGCGCCACTCGCTGCGCCACACCTCGGGCCAGGCCTCAGGTTCGGGTGGGTCGAGAACGGTCACCACGAGCCGGTCGTTCTCCAGTTCGGCGAGGGCGATCCGGTCGGCCTTGAGCGGCCCGCGCAGCGCCGCGACGACGGCCCCGCCGACGTCCTTGACCGTGCCGGCCGTGGCCAGGGCGGCGGCCAGGCGCTGCACCCGGGCCACGTCGGTGACGTCGGAGCGCAGGGTGGAGGTGTCGGCCACGGTGCCGACGAGCCGTGCCGCGCCGCCGTCCCCGCCCGCCACCAGCCGGCCGCGCAGCCGAAGCCATCTGGGTGGACCGGAGGGCTGCCGGACGCGGAACTCCAGTTCGCGGTCGCCGATCGACATGTGGTCGGCCTCGACCACGGACATCAGCGCGGGCAGGTCCTCGGGCACGGTGCGTTCGAGCAGGGTCTCCACCCGGCCGTCGAACGCCTGCCGGCCGATCCCGAACAGCCGCAGGATCTCGTCGCCGACCTCGGCCCTGCCGGTGTCCATGGCGAGGCTGAAGGCGTCCGGCGACAGCTCGCCGGTGTCACCGGCGGCGAACGGGGCGGGTACGGCGACGGCGCGGGCGATCAGCTCCAGGCAGGCGCGGTCCTCGGTGCCGAAGCCGCCCGGCTGTTCGCTGACGGCCAGCAGACAGCCGCCGCCCACCGGGCCGAGCGGCAGCAGTCCGAGGGAGAAGTCGCCGGCGGGGGTGCGCCGCGCCTCGGGACAGCCGGTCAGCTCCGCGGGGCCGAGCCACCGCGGGCGTCCGGTGCGGTGGGCCTCGGCGACCGGGGAGGTGCCCGTGGCCGGATAGCCGTCGCGCAGTCCGTACAGCGTGCGCGGCAGCCCCGCCGACTCGGCGAGACACAGATGGGAGGGGTCGCCGCCGGGCGCGTAGACCCCGGCGAAGGCGGCCCCGGCGAACACGAGCGCCTGTTCGAGGACGCGGCGGAGCCGGTCTGGTGTGGCGGGTGACGCGGTGAGCGTGTCAAGGGCGGCTTCCGCACGCTCCGGCGCCGTACGCGTTCTGCTGACCGCAGTGCCCTCACTCACCACGTTCGCCATTACAGCGCGTAAACGGCGTCGGCGCAGCCCCTGTGCCGTTATGCGGGCCCGCTCCACAGCCCCCGGCTGACACTGGCGGTGACCGCGGCGACGACGACCAGCAGGGCGAAGACGAGCATGGCCGTCTCGTCGTTCCAGCGGCCCAGCAGCGCGCCGGCCAGGGCGGGGGCCAGGGCCGCCGCGGAGCCGGCGGCCAGGAGGACCAGCCCGACCACGCGCCCTTGCAGATGGTCGGGGGTGACGGCGGCCTGGTGTCCGAAGAGGGCGGCGTTGGCGGTGGGCCCGAGGAAGACCGCGGCGGCCAGCGGCACGGCGGCCAGGATCGAGGGGGACAGCAGCGCGCTGAGAGCCATCAGCGCCGCGGTGGTCCAGCAGAGCAGGGTGAGCAGGACGGGCAGGCGCAGCACCCGTTGCAGGGTGGGGGCGGCGAACGCGCCGAGGAAGCCGCCGACGGCGAAGATCGTGCCGGCGAGACCGACCAGGAAGGGGGAGAGGCCGGCGCGTCTGAGCGAGAGGGTGAGCGTGAAGACCACGCCGGTGAAGGCCATGTTGAGGGGGGCGGCGGTCAGCAGCAGGGCGCGCAGGAAGGGGTGGCCCAGCGCGAAGCGCAGGCCTTGCACCGCGGACGCGCCGGCGGACGGTGGTGGCTCCCGCCGGGGCTGCTGGAGCGGCTCGCGGACGCAGAGGACGGCCACCAGCGACAGCAGGTGGCTGAGCGCGTTGCCGGCGAACGGCAGGGCCCGTCCGATCCCGAACAGCAGGCCGCCCAGCGGCGGGCCGGCCAGCGACGTGCCGTAGGCGCGTGCCTCGTTGCGGGCCACGGCGGCGGCGATCTGGTCGGGGCGCACCAGGTTGCGGATGGCGGCGTGCTCGGCGGTGCTGAAGACGGCCGTGGCGGCGGCGCTGCATGCCACCACGCCGACGATGACCGCGATGGGGGCGGTGCCCGTGAGGAGCAGGGCGGCGAGCAGGGCGAACAGCGCCAGCCGGAAGACGTCGGAGACGATCATCAGCCGGCGCCGGTCGAAGCGGTCGGCGAGGACGCCCGCCGGCAGCCGGCACACCATGGCGGCGGCGAGTGCGGTGGTGCCGACGAGTCCGGCGCGGGCCGGTGACCCGGTCTGCTGCAGGACCAGCAGCGGCAGGGCCAGGTCCGCCATGGCGCCGCCGAGGTCGGACAGGCACTGGCCGGCCCACAGCAGGTTGAAGTCGCGGTTGCGCCACAGGCCGGGCGGCCGGCCGGTGCCCGGCGCCCCGGT
This sequence comes from Streptomyces sp. NPDC051452, assembly GCF_044454765.1. NCBI lineage: Bacteria > Bacillati > Actinomycetota > Actinomycetes > Kitasatosporales > Streptomycetaceae > Streptomyces > Streptomyces sp. NPDC051452. The sequence goes on along the minus strand of NZ_JBITEB010000001.1, from coordinate 511,250 downwards.
GGCGTCCTCGGTGAGCGGCGGCCGGGTCACACCGGGTCCGCCGTACGCGTGGCGTCCGCCGGCTCCGCCGCGCCGGCCGTGCCCACCAGGTCGGCCACCGGGTCCGCGGGGTCCGCGGTGGTGCCCGCGGCCGGGGCCGCGTTCGGGGGCCGCGTCGAGACGACCAGCAGCTTCGTCACGGAACCGTCGTCGCCGACGACATCGCGCACGTGGCGGAAGCCCAGGCGCTCGCACATGGTGAGGCTCGCGGTGTTCCCGGCGCCCACCATGCCGTAGGCCTCGTCGAGCCCGAGATTGTCGGCCGCGTGCCGCAGGAGACCGCGCACCACCTCGCCGCCCAGTCCCCGGCCCCAGTGCTCCGGGACGAGCGCGGTGACGAGTTCGTGGCCGTCGACGTTCCCGGTCCGCTTCACCTCGGCGTGACCGACGTACGTGCCCTTCAGCCACAGTCCCCACACGTCGAAGCGGCGCTGCGGGTAGACGTCGGTGAGGATGGCCCGGAACAGATCGCGGATGTCGGGTTCGGGCACGAGGTCCTGCCCCATCCAGCGGCACACCCGCTCGTCGCGCAGCAACGCGACGAAGGCGTCCTCGTGTTCGGGGCGGTAGGGCAGGAACTCCAGGCGCTCGGTGCGCAGTACGGGGGTCATGGCGGGCTCCTCGGATGTGGTGCGTCGTGGTGGGGCCGAGGGCGGTGGGGCGCCGGTACGGCGAAGCGGCGGGCGGTGTGGGGCGGGCGTCGCCGGCGGGGAGGGTGGCCGGCCCGGCAAGTGCTGCCGGGCCGGCCGGCGCTCAGGCTTCCGCGTTCTCCATGCGCTCGCGCAGGCTGCGCGGACGCATGTCGGTCCAGACCTCGTCGACGTAGGCGGAGCACTCGGCCTCGGTGCCCTCCTTGCCGACGGGCTGCCAGCCCGCGGGCACCTCGACGTCGACGGGCCACAGGGAGTACTGGTCCTCGTCGTTGCGCAGCACCTGGTAGCGGGTGTTCTCGTCCATGTCACGTTCCTTCGCGTCGGATCGGGTGGGGCGGTCGGTTGGGCGGGTGATGACCCGCGGGGCGGGCCGGGGGTGTTCCCGGGGTCGGGGCGCGGGGTGAGCGCGGGTCGTGGCGGGCCGGCCGTGGGGGCGGCACGGCCCGGAGGCGGGGTGTGGTCATCGGCCTCCCCGCGCGTGCCGGGCGATGTGCCGCAGCGCCTGGGCGAACTCCTCGGCGACGCGCCGGACGGTCGCCGTGTCGTGGATGCCGGGCCGGTGATGCCAGGTGAAGGCGAGGCGGCCGTGCTGGACCGCGCCCACCACCTCCACCAGGTGCGAGCCGGGGTCGCGGGGGTCGTGGTCCTGTCCGAAGGAGCCGTGCTCGGCGCGCACCAGGCCGCCGCCCCGGGTCCCGGGCCCGGAGTCCCACTGGCCCAGGTAGTTGAACACCACCTGCCCGTGGGTCCCGGAGCCGAGGCGCTCGCGGACCTCGGGCGGGCCGAAGGTGCGCAGGGCGCCGAAGCCGAGACCGCCGCCGGGGACGGCGCGCAGCTGGCGGCGCACCGACTTCACCAGGTCCCGCCAGTCCCGCTCGGGGCCGAGGTCGCCGGGGTCCGACACCCTCAGGGCGACCGGGTGGACGGTGGTGAACCAGCCGACGGTGCGGGAGAGGTCGACGCCGTCGAGTAGTTCCTCGCGGCCGTGTCCCTCGAGATCCAGGCGGACCCGCTCGTGTCCCGTCCAGCGGGCCAGAGCCAGGGCCAGGGCGGCGAGCAGCACGTCGTTGACGCGGGTGCGGTAGGCGGTGGGGGCCGAGCGCAGCAGGGCCGCGGTGTCCTCCTCGTCGAGTTCGACGCCGACCACGGCCGTCCGCGCGTCCTCGGCTCCGGGCGGCGCGTCCACGGGGGCGGGTTCGGCGCGTACGGCCTCCTCCCAGTAGGGCAGTTCGTCGTCGAGGCCGCCCTCGGCGACGTACGCCGAGAGTTTCGTCGACCACGCCCGGAAGCTGGTTCCGCGCTCTCCCAGGGTGACCGGGTCGCCCGCGGCCGCCTGCCGGTAGGCGGTCTCCAGGTCGTCGCCCAGGATGCGCCAGGAGACGGCGTCGATCACCAGGTGGTGGGCGACGAGCAGGAGGAACACCGGCCGGTCCGGGTCACCGGTGAACAGGGCCGCCCGCAGTTGCGGGCCACGGGCCAGGTCGAAGCTCGCGTGCAGGTCGTCCGCGACCTTGCGCATGGCCGCGTCGGCCTCCTCGGCGGGCAGGCCCGTCAGGTCGTGGCACACGAGGACGTCGTCGCTCCCGGCGGGCGGCGGGTTGAACTGGTGCCAGCCCTCCTCGTCGCGGGTGAACCGCATGCGCAGCGCGTCATGGTGCTCCAGCAGGGCGGCCAGGCTCAGGCGCAGGGCCCCTTGGTCGGGGGTGCCGTCGAGTTCGAGCAGCGCCGACTGGTTGAAGTGGTGGTGGGCGGCGCGCGGAGTGGTCAGGAACCACTCCTGGATGGGGGTCAGCGGCACCTCGCCGGTGACCGGTCCGTCGTCGGCGCCCTGGGGCGCGCCGCGTACGACGGTGGCCAGTTCGGCGACGGTCTGGTGGGTGAAGAGGTCCCGGGTGGCCAGGTGCAGGCCGTCCCGGCGCAGCCGGGAGACGACCTGCATGCTGAGGATGGAGTCGCCGCCGAGCGCGAAGAAGTTGTCGTCGGCGCCCACCTCCTCGATGCCGAGCACCTCGGCCCAGATCCGGGCGATCCGGCGCTCGGTGTCCGTGCGCGGCGCGGTGCGCGGCTCGTCGGCCGTCCGCGTGGGCCCGGGGGCCGGCAGGGCGGCGCGGTCGAGTTTGCCGTTGGGGGTGAGCGGCAGCGACGGCAGGGGAACGAAGAGCGCCGGCACCATGTGCGGGGGCAGCAGGTGTGCCAGGTGCTCCCGCAGGTCCCCGACGGGCGGTGCGGCGCCGGACGGGTCCGCCGGGACGACGTAGGCCACGAGCCGGGCGGGCGCTGCTCCGGCCGCGGTGTCCCGCTCCGGTCCGTCCGCCGCGTCCGTGCGCACGGCGGGTGGGTCGGCGCGTACGACGACGACCGCGTCCCGTACGAGGGGACTGCGCCGCAGCGCGCTTTCTATCTCGCCCGGTTCGATGCGGAAACCGCGCAGCTTGACCTGGTCGTCCACGCGGCCGGCGAACCGGAGTTGGCCGTCGGCGGTCCAGCGCACCAGGTCGCCGGTACGGTACATCCGCTCCCCCGGCGCGCCGAACGGGTCGGCGACGAACCGCTGGGCGGTGAGCCCGGGCCGGCCGAGGTAGCCGCGGGCGAGGCCGGGGCCCGCCACGTACAGCTCTCCGGTGACACCGGGCGGGACCGGGCGCAGCGCGGCGTCCAGCACGTGGACGCGGGTGGCGCCGGAGGGGCGGCCGATGGGCGGGGCGCCGGTCTCCGCTGCCAGCGGGCCGGTCCAGGTGGCGACGACGGTGGCCTCGGTCGGGCCGTAGGAGTTGATGAGCCGGCGGCCGGGTGCCCAGGTGTCGACGAGGTCGGCCGGGCAGGCCTCGGCGCCGACGATGAGGGTGCGCAGATCGGTCAGGGTGGCCGCCGTCGGCGGCGGGACGGTGGCGAGGGCCGCGGGCGGGATCAGGGTGTGGCTGACGCGGCGGGTGGCGAGCACCTCGGCCAGCCGGTCGCCGACCAGCGGGCCTTCCTCCCCGGTGACCAGTGCGGCGCCGCCGAGCAGGGACGTGCACAGTTCCAGTACGGAGGCGTCGAAGCTGGGCGAGGCGAACTGCAGGACCCGGTCGCCGGGGCCCGCCGCGTATCGCTCTGCGGCGGCCGCTGCGAAGGAGGCCAGGCCGCGGTGGGTGACCACCACGCCCTTGGGGGTGCCGGTCGAGCCGGAGGTGTAGATGACGTAGGCGGGGTGGGCGGGCGTGAGGGGGGCGGTGCGGTCGGCGTCGGTGGGCGCCGTGTCCGGTCCCTCGGCGGCCCACACCTCGGCCGGGTCGTCGAGCACCAGGTGGGCGCCCGCGTCCCGGATCATGAACTGGCGACGCTGTGCCGGGTAGTCGGGGTCGACGGGCAGGAAGGCGCCGCCGGCCTTGGTGACGGCGAGCTGGGCGAGCACGGTCTCGGCGGAGCGGGCCAGGGCCAGCGCCACCACCCGCTCCGGTCCGACGCCGTCCCGGATGAGCCGGTGGGCGAGCCGGTTGGCCGCCCGGTCCACGTCCGCGTAGGTCAGCTCACGGTCACCGGCCACCAGCGCCACCGCGTCCGGGGTACGGGCCGCCTGCCGCTGGAACAGCTCCGGCAGCGTCGCCTCGGGGACCGGGCGGAAGGTGCCCCGCCCCTGCTCCAGCAGGGACTTCAGCTCGTCGTCGGAGGTCAGCGGCAGCGCGCCGACGGGGCGGTCGGGGTTCTCCGCGACGGCGGCCAGCAGGGTGCCGAGCTGGGCGGCCATCCGCTCGGCCGTCGCCGCGTCGAACAGGTCGGTGTTGTAGGTGAGCAGGCCGTGCAGCGCTCCGGAGCCGGTCTCGGCGAACTCCAGGGTGAGGTCGAACGCGGCCTGTTCGGAGTCGGGTTCGACGTCGGTGACGTCCAGGCCCGGCAGTTCAAGGTCGGCGGCCGGGGTGTTCTGCAGGACGACCATGACCTGGAAGAGCGGGGTGCGGCTGGTGTCGCGGACCGGCTGGACCTCGTCCACCACCCGCTCGAACGGCACGTCCTGGTGGGCGAAGGCGTCCAGGACCGTCTCCCGTACCCCGGTGAGGAACTCGCCGAAGGGACGTTCGGTGCGTACCCGCGAGCGCAGGACCAGGGTGTTGACGAAGAACCCGACGAGGTGCTGTGTCTCGGTCCGGTCGCGGCCGGAGGTGACCGTGCCGACGGTGATGTCCGTGCCGCCGGAGATCCGGGCGAGGTAGGCCTGGGCGGCGGCGACGAGCGCGGTGAACAGGGTGGTTCCCCGCTCCCGGGCGAGGCGGGTCAGGCGCCGGGCGGTCCGGGCCGGCACCACCAGACGGGTCGTCGCCCCGTGGCTGGTGCGGACCGGCGGCCGGGGCCGGTCGGTGGGCAGCTCCAGCGGCTGGGCGTCGGCGAGCCGGTCCTTCCAGTAGGCCAGTTGGTCCTCCGCGCCCGTGGCACCGGCCGTGCGCTGCCAGTGGGCGTAGTCGGCGTACCGCACCGGCAGTGGCGGCAACTCCCCTGCCTCCGCTCCGAGTTCGGCGCGGTAGAAGTGAGCGAGGTCGCCGAGGAGTACCGACGTGGACCAGCCGTCGGTGACGATGTGGTGCAGGGTCAGGGCGAGGACGTGGTCGTCGTCGGCCAGACGGACCAGGCCGGCGCGCAGCAGCGGGCCCCGGCGCAGGTCGAAGGGGCAGGCGCGCTCCTTGGCGAGCAGGTGGCGCAGGGCCGGCTCCCGCCGCTGTCCGGGCAGCGCGGACAGGTCGTGCGTCGCCAGGGGCACGTCCTGCGGCGGGTGGACGACCTGGATGCCGTGGCCGTCGACGCTGTCGAAGGTGGTGCGCAGCGACTCGTGCCGGGCCGCCAGGGCGCCGAGCGCGGCGGTGAGGGCGCCGGTGTCCAGGGTGCCGCGCAGCCGCAGCGCGAGCGCGGTGACGTACTCGGCGCCGCCGGGGGCGAACTCCTCCAGGAACCACAGGCGTTGCTGGGCGTACGACATCGGCGCGACCGCGTCGCGGGCCAGCGGGACGATCGGCGTGAGGGCCCCGGGCCGCGCGTCGGCGAGCAGGCGGGCGAGGGCGGCGGGCGTCGGGTGTGTGAAGACGGCTCGGGGGGTGAGGTCGGTGCCGAAGGCCTCGCCGAGGCGGGAGGCGAGCCGGATGCTGAGGATGGAATCGCCGCCGAGGGTGAAGAAGTCGTCCTCCACACCGGGCGGTTCGATGCCCAGCACCTCGGCGAAAACCTCCGCCGTGCGCCGCTCGGCGTCGTCGCGGGGCTCGACCCGCTCGTGGCCCGGCAGGTCCCCCGGCGCCGGGAGAGCGGCACGGTCGACCTTGCCGTTGCCGCTCAGCGGCAGGGCGTCGAGCGCGACGAAGGCGCTGGGCACGAGGTAGTCGGGCAGGGTGCGCGCGGCGAACGCCGCCAACTCGGCCGGATCCTCTCCGGCGGGTCCGACCACGTAGGCCACGAGCCGCTTGGCGCCCGGCCGGTCCTCCCGCGCCAGCACGGCCACGTCCACGACGTCGGGGTGGGCCGCGAGCACGGCCTCGACCTCGCCGGGCTCCACCCGGAAGCCGCGGATCTTGACCTGGCCGTCGGCCCGGCCGAGGAACTCGACGGTGCCGTCCGGGCGCCGCCGGGCGAGGTCGCCGGTGCGGTACATACGGGCGCCGGGCGGCCCGTAGGGGTCGGCGAGGAAGCGGGCCGCGGTGTCGCCGGGGCGGCCCAGATAGCCTCGCGCCACCCCCTCGCCGGCCAGGTACAGCTCGCCCGCGCAGCCCGGCGGGACGGGCCGCAGCCGGCCGTCGAGGACGTGGACGCGCATGTCGTCCAGGGGGTGGCCGATGGGCACGGTGTCCGGGACCGCCGTCGCGTCGGTGAGGGCGAAGGAGGTGGCGAACGTCGTCGTCTCGGTGGGTCCGTAGCCGTCGACCACGCTCAGGCCGGGGCAGGCGGCCAGTACCCGGCGCACGGCGGCGGCCGGGACGACGTCACCGCCGGTCCACACCTGGGCCAGACCGCGGAAGCAGTCCGGTGCGTCCTGGGCGAGGAGCCGGAAGAGGCCCGCGGTGAGCCACAGTGCCGTCAGCCCGCCCTCGGCGGCCAGGCGCCGTACGAGGGTCGCGTCGACGGGCCCGTCCGGAGCCACGACCACCGTCCCGCCGGTGAGCAGCGGTGCCCACACCTCGAAGGTGGCGGCGTCGAAGGCCACCGGCGAGTGCAGCAGCACCCGGGCGCACACGCCACCGGCGAAACGGCTGTCGGTGGCGAGCGCCGCGACGTCCCGGTGCCGCACCGCCACGGCCTTGGGCCGGCCGGTGGATCCGGAGGTGAACATCACGTACGCCAGCCGGTCGGGGTCGACAGCCGGCGCACCGTCCGGTGCCGCGCCGGTGTGGGCGGCCGGGCCGGCCGGGATCGCCGCGGTGACCTCGGTGGCCGTGAGGTGGACGGTGGCTCCGGCCTGGGCCAGGAGGGTGCGGCGGCGTTCCTCGGGCGCCCGGGTGTCGACGGGGACGTAGGCGCCGCCCGCCATGAGGACCGCGAGCTGGGCCACGACGAGTTCGGCCGAGCGGTCCATCGCGAGCGCCACCCGGCCCTCTGGCGTCAGGCCGTCGGCCCGTAGCCGGTCGGCGAGCCGGGCCGCCCACCGGTCCAGTTGACGGTAGGTCACCTCCCGGTCGCCGTCGCGGACCGCGACCGCGTCGGGGGCGCGCTTGACCTGGGCGGCGAACAGCTCCACCGGGCCGGCCGGCGCCACCTGGCGGGCGGGGGCGTTCCACTGCGCCAGGAGTCGCCGGTCGGCCTCGGTGAGCAGGTCCAGGTCGTCGAGGTCGCCGTCGACGCCGTCGGCGAGGGTGGTGAGCAGCGCGGCCAGCCGGCCGGCGGCCCGCTCGACGGTGACGCGGTCGAACAGCGCGGGGTCGTAGGCCAGGTCGAAGCCGAGCCGGTCGGCCAGATGGGCGCGCAGGCACCACGGGAAGGTGGTGGCGTCGTCGGCGCGCACCTCCACCACGCCGACGCCGGTGCGGGCCGTGGCGGCCTCGTCCACGGGATAGTTCTCGAACACCACCATGCTGTCGAACAGGGCTTCGCCGGACGGGACTTCGGTGGCGGCCTGGATGCGGGGCAGGGCGAGGAAGTCGAAGCGGCGGGCCTCGCTCTGCCGCTCCTGGAGGTCGCGCAGCCAGGGCAGCACCCGTCCGCCGGGGACGCGTACCCGGGTCGGCACGGTGTTGATGAACATGCCGATCATGGTCTCGACGCCGGGCAGTTCGGCCGGGCGGCCGGAGACGGTCGTGCCGAACACCACGTCGTCGCGTCCGCCGGAGCGGGCCAGCAGCAATCCCCAGGCACCCTCGACGACGGTGTTGACGGTGAGTCCGGCGTGCGCGGCGGTCTCCCGCAGCCGCCGGGAGACCTTCTCGTCCAGCTCGTGGTGGACGGCAGCGGCGGACCGGGCGCGGTGCGCCTCGGCGGGTGTGCGGTCGTAGGGCAGCGGGGTGCGGGCGGTGAACCCGGCCAGCGCGTCGGACCAGTGCCGTTCGGCCGCCGTCTCGTCCTGGGCGCCCAGCCAGTGCAGGAAGTCCGCGAACGGCCGCCGTACCGGGGCCTGCGCGTCCGGACCGCCGGTGAGCGCGGCATAGCGTTCGCACACCTCGGTGAGCAGCTGTCCGGTGCTCCAGCCGTCCAGCGCGATGTGGTGCGTGGACCACACCAGCAGCACCTCGTCGCCGGGCAGCGCGGCCAGGGTGAGCCGGGTGAGCGGGGCGGTCTCCAGATCCATTCCGGCGGCTCGGTCCTCGGCGAGCAGCCGTTCCGTCTCGACCGCGCGCGCCTCGGGCGTCAGGCCGCGCCAGTCGAGGTGCGTGACCGGCAGCTCGGCGTGGTGCCGGACCACCTGTACGGGCCGGGGCAGGCCGCGCCAGTGCACGCTGGTGCGCAGGGCCGGGGTGCGGTCGGCGACCCGCTGCCAGGCCTCGGCGAAGGCGCGCGGGTCGGCGACGCCCGAGAGCCGTACCGCGGTGCGGTCGAAGTACGCCGCCTCGGTGTCGACGAGCCCGTGGAAGAGCATGCCGGACTGCAGCGGGGTGAGCGGCAGGACGTCCTCGACGTGCCGGCCGTCGCCGATCAGCGCGTCGAGCTGCTCCTGGGCGAGGCCGGCCAGGGGGAAGTCGGAGGGGGTGCGGCCGCCCGCCTCGGGACGCGCGCAGTGGGCGGCGATGTCGCGCAGGGCGGTGAGCGTCTCCTCGGCCAGCCGGCGGACGGTCTCCTCGTCGTAGACGGCGGCCGGGTAGGTCCAGCCCAGTTCGAGGCGTCCGCGCTGGACGACGCCGGTGATGTCCAGCAGGTAGGGGCGGGGCTCGTCCGGGTCGGTGTCGCGGCCGGCCGGGGGCAGCGCCCCGGTGATCAGGGCGTGGGCGCCGGGGCCGCCGGCGTCCCACTGCCCGTGGTAGTTGAAGCCGACCCGCGGGGCCGGGGCGCCGGTGAGCGGGCCGCCGGGCAGCAGATGGCGCAGGGCGCCGTGGCTCAGACCGCGCAGCGGCACGGCGCGCAGCTGCTCCTTGACCGAGCGGAGGGTGTCGTGCCAGCCGGCGTCCGCCGCCACGCGCAGGGCGAGCGGGAACTCCGCGGTGAACCATCCCACCGTGCGGGACAGGTCGACGTCGTCGAAGAGGTCCTCGCGGCCGTGTCCCTCCACGCCGATCAGTACGGTGTCGCGGCCGCACCAGCGGGCCAGGGTGCGGCCGAGGGCGCTGAGGAGGACGTCGTTGACCTGGGTGCGGTACACCTCCGGGACCTGGCGCAGCAGGGCGTCGGTGGTGTCGGGGTCCAGGGTGACGGTGACGGTGGCGGCGCCGCCGTGGGTGTTGGGGCCGGGGCGGCCCTCGGGCAGCTCGGCCGGGGCGGTGCCGGTTTCGGTCCAGTACGGCAGGTCGGCGTCCAGGGCGCCGGAGCGGGTGTGCTCGTCCAGCCGGACGGCCCAGTGCCCGTAGGAGGTACCGGCGGCGGGCAGTGTCACCGGCTGTCCTGCGGCGGCCGCCCGGTAGCCGGTCTCCAGGTCCGCGAGCAGGATGCGCCAGGACACCCCGTCCACCACCAAGTGGTGTGCGATGAGCACGAGTTGGCCCTCACGGTCCGGGCCGGGGTCGAAGAACAGGACGCGCAGGACGCGCCCCGTGGCCGGATCGAGGCCGGCCTGTGCCTCCTCGGCGCGTCGCTGTACCTCCGCCTCCAGTGCCGGGCCGTCCAGCCGGGCGGTGTCGTGCCGGGTGAGGACGGGGTCCGGTGCCTCGTCAAGGACCTCCTGGTACCAGCCGGTTCCGGTGTGCCGGAAGCGGGTGCGCAGGGCGGCGTGCCGGGCGACGAGGGCCTCGGTGGCCCGGCGCAGGGCGGCCGGGTCGGTGCCGGGGGCCGTGCGCAGCCGCTGGGTCATGGTGAAGCGCAGACGGCGGGCGGGGTCACGGCCGTCGAGGTACCAGTGCTGGATGGGGGTGAGCGGTGCTCGGGCGGGCGGGACGTCGCCGGTGGCGGCCGCACGGGCGGTGGCCTCGCCGACGCGCAGGGCGAGTTCGGCGACGGTCTGGTGCCGGAAGACGTCCTTGGTGGTGAGGGCGAGTCCGGCCTGCCGGGCGCGGGAGACGATCTGGATGCTGAGGATGGAGTCGCCGCCGAGGGTGAAGAAGTTGTCCCGGGCGCCGACGCGTTCGGCTCCGAGCACCTCCGCCCAGATCGCGGCGAGCCGCTCCTCGGTGCCGGGCCTGGGCGCCACGTACGGGGTGGCGGAGTCGGCCTGCGCGGGCGGTGCGGGCAGCGCCCGGCGGTCCGTCTTGCCGCTGGTGGTGCGCGGGATGCGGGCCAGCGGGACGAACGCGGTGGGCACCATGTGGTCGGGCAGCGTACGCCGCAGCCGCAGGCGCAGTTCGTCGGTCGGCGGGACACGCTCGCCGGCGGGCACGAGGTAGGCGGCCAGGACGAGGCGGCCGGCGTGTTCGCGGGCGGCCACCGCCGCGTCGGCGACGCCGGGGTGGTCCAGGAGGGCGGCCTCCACCTCGCCGGGCTCGATGCGGAACCCGCGGATCTTGACCTGTTCGTCGACCCGGCCGAGGAACTCCAGCAGCCCCTCCTCCACCCAGCGGGCCCGGTCGCCCGTGCGGTACATCCGCTCCCCCGGCGCCCCGAACGGGTCGGCGAGGAAGCGGGCCGCGGTCAGTCCGGGCCGGTTCAGATAGCCGCGGGCCACCTGTGCTCCGGCCAGGTACAGCTCGCCGGGAACGCCGGGCGGCACCGGGCGCAGGGCGCCGTCGAGGACGTAGGCGCGCAGATTGCCGCCGGGGCGGCCGATGACCGGGCGGCCGGGACTGTCGGCGCAGCGGCCGTAGACGGCGTCGACGGTGCACTCGGTGGGCCCGTACATGTTGTGGACGCTGATGCCCAGGTCCCGTTCGGCCGCGGCCAGTTCGCGCCAGTCGGCGGTGGTGACCGCCTCGCCGCCGACCAGCAGCAGGCGCGGGTGGTGGCGGCCGGGGGCCAGCAGTCCGGCGGAGGTGAGTTCGCGCAGGAAGGACGGGGTGACGTTCACCAGGTCCAGCCGGTCCTCGGCGACCTGGGCGCAGAAGGCCTGCGGGTCCAGGCGTACGTCCTCGTCGACGAGGTGGACCTCGTGGCCGAGGGCGAGCAGCAGCGGTCCTTCCCAGGAGGTGTCGAAGGAGAAGGAGGCGCTGAGCGCGGCCCGCAGCCGCCGGCCGTCGGTGGTGTGCGGGGCGAGCAGCCGCGCCCGGTGGTCGTGGCAGAGGTTGACCAGTTGCCGGTGTTCGACGGCGACGCCCTTGGGGCGGCCGGTGGAGCCGGAGGTGTAGACGAGGTAGGCGGTGTGTCCGGGCAGCAGCGGGCCGGTGCGGTCGGCGTCGGTGGGGTCGTGGGCGGGCAGCCGGTCCCAGGGCACCCCGCCCAGGCCGGTCAGGAGGGTGTGCGGCCGGGCGTCGTCGAGGAGGAACCGGGCGCGTTCCTCGGGCAGTTCGGGGTCGAGGCAGAGCACGGCGGCGCCCGATTTCAGCACCGCGAGCAGGGCCACGACCAGTTCGGAGGTGCGCGGAAGCCGGAGGGCGACCACCCGTTCGGGTCCGGCTCCGAGGGTGATGAGGTGGTGGGCGAGGCGGTTGGCCCGCTCGTTCAGCGTGGCGAGGTCGAGGGTGGCGTCCCGGGCCACCAGCGCGGTGGGGTGCGGGGTGCGGGCGGCCTGTGCCTGGAACAGGGCGGGGAAGGTGGTCTCCGGTTCGGGCAGATGGGCGCCCCGGCCGAAGCCGAGAACCCGCCTGCGTTCGTCGTCGGTCATCAACGGCAGTGCGCTGACTGCGCGTTCGGGGTCCTCGGCCGCGGCCTCCAGCAGGATCCGCAGCCGGTCGGCCAGTCCTTCGACGGTGGCGGCGTCGAACAGGCCGGTGTTGTACTCCAGGTAGCCGGTGAGCCCGCCGTCGCGTTCGACGAAGTCGAAGGCGAGGTCGAAGGTGGCGTTGCGGACCGGCGGGGTCACCGGTTCGGTGCGCAGGCCCGGCAGCCGGAGTTCTTCGGCCCCCAGGTTGTGCAGGGCCACCATGACCTGGAACAGCGGGGTGCGGCTGGTGTCCCGTTCCGGCTGGAGGGCGTCCACCACCCGCTCGAAGGGCACGTCCTGGTGGGCGAACGCGTCCAGGACGGTGCCCCGCACCTCGGTCAGCAGGTCGCGGAACGGCAGGTCGGGCCGGACCCGGGCGCGCAGGACGAGCGTGTTGACGAACATGCCGACGACGTCGTGCAGTTCGGGCCGGTCGCGACCCGCGGTGACGGTTCCCACCGTGACGTCCTGCTGTCCGGCCCAACGGGCGAGCAGAACCTGGCAGGCGGTCACGAGGGTCATGTAGAGGGTGGCGTCGGCCTCCCGGCCGCGCTCACGCAGCCGCTCGGTCAGGGCCGGGGGCAGGGAGAAGGTCAGCAGGGCGCCGTCGCGGGTGCGGACGGCGGGGCGCGGCCGGTCGGTGGGCAGCTCCAGGGGGGTGACCCCGTCCAGGGCGCGGCGCCAGTGGGCGAGACCGGTCTCGCAGAGGTCGGAGCGGCCGCGCTGCCAGGCGGCGTAGTCGGCGTAGCGCACGGGCAGGGCGGGCAGTGCGGGGCTGCGACCCTCGTGGGCCGCCGTGTACAACTCGCCCAGGTCGCGGCCGAGGACGCCGAGGGACCAGCCGTCGGTGACGATGTGGTGGACGGCGAGGACCAGGACGTGGTGGTCGGCGGCGAGGCGGCCAAGCCGGGCGCGCAGCGGCGGTCCGGCGGCCAGGTCGAAGGGGGTGGCGGCCTCGCCTGCGAGGAGGGCGTCCAGGGCGGCGGCGTCCGCGAGGTCGGCCACCGGCACCTCGACCGGGTACGGCGGGTGGACGATCTGCCGGGCCTGTCCGTCGTGTTCCTCGAAGGTGGTGCGCAGCGCCTCGTGCCGGGCGACCAGGCCGTCCAGCGCGGCGCGCAGAGCGGCCTGGTCGAGCGGGCCGCGCAGCCGCAGCACGGACAGCGTCGTGTACTCGGTGCTGTCCGGCTCGAACCGATCGAGGAACCACAGCCGTTGCTGGGCGTACGACAGCGGCGCCGGGGTGTCCGGGTCGGCGGCCGGGATGCTGCCGGACGGGGCGGAGCCGGCGGGGGTGGTGTCGTCGGAGGGCGGCTCGCCGAGGGCGGCCGCGAGGTCGGACAGGGTGGGGTGGGTGAACAGCAGGCGGGGCGAGACATCGGTGCCGAAGGCGGCGCGCAGCCGGGAGACGACGCGGACGGCGAGGATGGAGTCGCCGCCGAGGGCGAAGAAGTCGTCGTCGGCGCCGACCTCGTCGGTGTCCAGGACGTCCGCCCAGGCGGCGGCGACCAGCCGTTCGGCGGGGGTGCGCGGCGGGGTGCGGTGGCCGCCGGCGGCGAACCCGTCGGGGCCGGGCGCGGGCAGGGCCCGGCGGTCGAGCTTGCCGTTGACGGTGAGCGGCAGGGCCGTCATCGGCACATAGGCGGCGGGCACCATGTGCGCGGGCAGTGACCGCTCCAGGTGGGAGCGGAGTTCGGCGGCGGTGGGCGGCGCGGTGGCGCGGTCGCCGCTGCCGGTGCCGACGACATGCGCCACCAGCCGGCGCGTCCCCGCGGTGTCCTCGTAGACGCCCACGGTGGCGGCGCCGACGCCCGGGTGGGTGTGCAGGGCGGCCTCGATCTCGCCGGGTTCGATGCGGTAGCCGCGGATCTTCACCTGCTGGTCGGCGCGGCCCAGGTACTCCAGGGTGCCGTCGGGCCGGCGGCGGGCCCGGTCGCCGGTGCGGTACATGCGCGTGCCGGGCCGCCCGAACGGGTCGGCGAGGAAACGGGTCGCGGTCAGTCCGGGGCGGCCCAGATAGCCCCGGGCCACTCCCTCGCCGGCCACGTACAGCTCGCCGACGGCTCCCGGCGGAACGGGGTGCAGCGACTCGTCGAGGACGTGGACGCGCAGGTCGGGGATGCCGGTGCCGATGGGGCTCGCGGTGTCGGTGCGGGCGGTCGCGCGGTCCAGCGGGGCGTAGGTGACGTGCACGGTGGTCTCGGTGATGCCGTACATGTTCACCAGGCGCGGCGCGGTGTCGGGGTGGCGGCCGTACCAGTCGGCGAGCCGGGACACGTCCAGCGCCTCACCGCCGAAGATCACCGTACGCAGCGCCAACCGGGCGCTCACGTCGGCGAGTTCGGCGTCGGCGCGGGCCAGCGGGTAGAAGGCGGAGGGGGTCTGGTTGAGGACGGTGACCTGTTCGTCGGCGAGCAGGCGCAGGAAGTCCTCCGGGGAGCGGGCGATGTCGTCGGGGACGACGACGAGCCGGCCGCCGTGCAGCAGCGCGCCCCACAGCTCCCACACCGAGAAGTCGAAGGCGTAGGAGTGGAACAGCGTCCACACGTCGCCGGCGCCGAATCCGAACCACTGCCGGGTGCGGGTGAACAGGCGCACCACACCCGCGTGCGGGACGACGACTCCCTTGGGGCGGCCGGTGGATCCGGAGGTGTAGATGGCGTAGGCGGGGCTCTCGGGCAGCGGGCGCCGGGCCGGGTCCTCGGGGTCGGTGTCCGGGCGGCGCTCCAGGTCGGCCCGCACCCCGGCGTCGTCCAGCGCCAGCAGCGGTACGGCGGTGCCGGTGACCCGCGCGGCGGTCGGTGCCGTCGTCACCAGGGCCACCGGGGCGGCGTCCGCCAGCAGGGCTGTTATGCGTTCGGCGGGCAGTGCGGGGTCGATGGGCAGATAGGCGGCGCCGGTCTTCAGGACGGCGAGGACGGCCACGACCTGGTCGCAGGAGCGGGGCAGGGCGAGGGCCACGAACCGCTCGCGTCCGGCGCCGAGTTCGGCGAGCCGGTGGGCGAGCCGGTTGGCCCGCGCGTTCAGCGTGGCGTAGTCGAGGCGCTCGTCGCCGCAGCAGACCGCCTCGGCGGCGGGGGTCCGGGCGGCCTGGGCGGTGAAGAGGTCGACGAGGGTCTCGGTGGGCCGGCCCTCCTCGGTGCCGTTCCACTCGACCAGCATGCGCCGCCGCTCCTCGGCGGTGGTCCAGGCCAGGGCGCGCAGCGGGCGTTCGGGGTCGTCGGCCAGCTCGGTGAGCAGCAGGCACAGCCGGTCGGCGAGGGAGCGTACGGTCGTGCCGTCGAACAGTGCGGGGTCGTAGGCGAGGTCGAAGCCGAAGCGCTCGCCCTGGTAGGCGCGCAGCACGAGGGCGTAGTTGGTGGCGTCCCGGGAGGAGACCTCGGCCAGGCGAATGCCGGAACCGGCCGAACGGGCCTCGTCGAAGGGGTAGTTCTCGAAGGCGACCATGCTGTCGAACAGCGCGCTGCCGGGCGGTACGGCGCTGAGGCCGGTCAGTTCGGCGAGGGAGACCGCGGCGAACCGGCGGGCCTCGGCCTGCGCCTCCTGCATCTCCCTCAGCCAGGCGGTGGCGCTACGGCCGCCGTCCACGCTCACGCGGGTGGGCAGGGTGTTGATGAACATGCCGACCATCGACTCCACGCCCGGCAGGTCGTCGGGGCGGCCGGAGACGGTGGTGCCGAACAGCACGTCCCGCTCGGCGCTGTAGCGGGACAGCAGCAGCGCCCAGGCGCCCTGCACCACGGTGCCGAGGGTCAGTCCCGCCGCGCGGGCGGTGCGGGCGAGCCGCGCCGAGGTCTCCTCGGACAGGCCCGCCGTGAGCATCTGTGTCGAGCGGGTCTCGTGGCCCGTCCGCCGGGGCCGTTCGAAGGGCAGGGGGGTCGGTGTGGCGAACCCGTCCAGGACGGACCGCCAGTGGGCGCGGGCGGCGTCGGTGTCCTGGCCGGCCAACCAGTGCACGTAGTCCCCGAAGGGCCGCCGTACGGTGGGCCGCGGCTCGGTGCCGCTGACGAGGGCCGCGTACTCCTCGAACACGTCGGTGAGCACCTGGGCCAGGCTCCAGCCGTCCAGGATCAGGTGGTGGGAGGTCCACAGCAGCTGCAGCCGGGCGTCGGGCAGCCGGACGAGGGTGAGCCGCGTCAACGGCGCCGCGGTGAGGTCCAGGCCGCGCGCGAGATCGTCGGCGCGCAGCCTTGCCAGCCGCTCGGCCCGCTCCCCCGCGTCCACCCGACGCCAGTCCAACTGTTCGATCGGCAGCGGGGCTTCGCGGTGCACGACCTGGAGCGGGAGGGGAACGCCCTCCCAGACCACCGAGGTGCGCAGGGCCGGGGTGTGGTCGGCGACCCGCTGCCAGGCGAGCGCCAGGGCGTCCGGGTCGCTCACGCCTTCCAGGAGCAGCGCGGCCTGGTCGACGTACACGTCGTCCGGCCCGCCGACCAGGCGGTGGAAGAGCATGCCCTCCTGGAGCGGGGTGAGCGGCAGCAGGTCCGTCACGTCGCGGCCGTCGCCGACGAGGCGGTCCACCGCGGTCTGGTCAAGGCGCGCCAGCGGGAAGTCGGAGGGGGTGCGGCCGCCCGCGCCGGGGCGGGCGCAGTGCTCGGCGATGGCGGCGAGGGCGGCGGTCATGGCCTGCGCCAACTCCCGGACGGTGTCCGCCCGGTGTACCTGGTCGCTGTAGTGCCAGGTGATCTCCAGTTCGCCGTCGGCCACCACGGCCGAGACGTCGAGGAGGTGGTCCAGGGGCGCTTGCGGGTCCATGTCCCGGCCGGGCACGTCCGCGGCGGGGGTGAAGTCCCCTCCCTCGGAGGCCCCCCACTGGCCGTGATAGGTGAAGCACACCTGGGGCAGCGGCAGTTCGGCGAGCGTGCGGGCCGCCGGGTCGGGTGAGCCGAGGTAGGCCAGCGCCTGGTAGCTGAGGCCGCGCCGGGGCACGGCCCGCAGCCGTTCCTTGACGCTCTTGAGCGTGGCGCCCCAGTCGGGGGCGCCGGCCGGGCCGGCCGGGGTGAGGGTGACGGGGTACTGGCTGGTGAACCAGCCGACCGTGCGGGACAGGTCGACGCCCTCGGCCAGGTCCTCCTCGCGGCCGTGGCCCTCCAGGGCGACGGTGATCCGCTCGGCGCCCGCCCAGTCGGCGAGCACCCGGCCGAGCGCGCTGAGCAGTACGTCGTTGACCTGGGTGCGGTACACGCCCGGCACCCGGCGCAGCAGGGCCTCGGTGGTGGCGCGGTCCACCCGGGTGCGGGTGGTGCGCACGGATCCGGCGAGTGGGGTGCCGGGCAGGTCCACGGGCAGAGGGGTACGCGGCGCGGCCGTCTCGGCCGTCCAGTACGGCAGGTCGTCGTCGAGGTCGCCGGCCCGTACCCGCTCGGCCAGCCGCCGCGACCAGTCGGTGAAGGGGCTCCGCTCGGGCTCCGGGTGGGGGTCCTCGCCCGCCACGGCGCGCCGGTAGGCGAGGGCCAGGTCGGCGAGGAGCACCCGCCAGGAGACGCTGTCCACGGCGAGGTGATGGGCGGTCAGGAACAGCCGCGGCCGTTGCGGGTCCGGCAACAGGGCCGCGCGCAGCAGGGCTCCGGCGGCCGGGTCCAGGGCCGCCCGGGCGGCGTCGGCGGCCTCGGCGGGATCGGTCCCGGCCGGGTGCCGGGTCAGCAGTGCGGTGGCCGGGCCGGCGTCCGGGTGCTGCCGCCAGGTGTCCGCCGTGCGGGTGAAGCGGGTGCGCAGCGCGGGGTGCCGGGCGACGACGGCCTCCAGGGCCCGCTCCAGCGCCTCCTCGTGGAGGTCGTGCGGCAGGTCGAGCAGCAGGGACATGCTGAAATGGCGCAGTGGTCCGTGGGTGGCGAGGAACCACTCCTGCACCGGGGTCAGCGGGGCCGGGCCGTCGTCCAGCGGGCGGCGCGGCGCGGGCACGGTGGCCGTCCGGCGGACCGCCACCGCGGCGAGGTCGGCGACCGTCTGGTGGCGGAAGACGTCCTGGGAACCGATGTCGAGGCCCGCGGCGCGGGCCCGGGAGACGGCCTGGATGCTCAGGATCGAGTCGCCGCCGAGTTCGAAGAAGTTGTCCGTGACCCCGACCCGGGCCACCCCGAGCACCTCGGCCCAGATGCCGGCCAGGGTCTCCTCGTCGGGCGTGCGCGGCGCGGTGAACTCCCTTTCGGCTTCGGCTCCTTCGGGCTCGGGGGCGGGCAGGGCGCGGCGGTCCAGCTTGCCGCTGGTGGTCAGCGGCAGCGCGGTGAGCGGGGTGAAGGAGGACGGCACCATGTGGTCGGGCAGCACCCGGCGCAGTGCCGCGCGCAGCTCCGCCGGGGCGGGCCGGGGCGCGCCGGGCGCGGGGACGACGTAGGCGGCCAGCCGGGTGTGGCCGCGCGGGTCGGTGACGGCGGTGACGGCGGCCGCGGCGACCTCGGGCAGGTCGAGCAAGGCCGCCTCGATCTCGCCGGGTTCGATGCGGTGACCGCGCACCTTGACCTGGTCGTCGGCGCGCCCGAGGTAGTCGAGGCGCCCGTCGGCGGTCCAGCGGGCCAGGTCGCCCGTGCGGTACATACGGCTGCCGGGCGGCCCGAACGGATCGGCGGTGAACCGGGCCGCGGTCAGACCGGGCCGGTCCGCGTAGCCGCGGGCCAGCTGCTCGCCCGCGAGGTACAGCTCGCCGCCGACGCCGGGGGGCACCGGCCGCAGCCGGTCGTCGAGGACGTAGGCCCGTACGTTCGGCAGCGGGCGGCCCACCAGCGGGCGGTCGGCTGCCTCGATCCGGCAGGCCAGTGCGTCGACCGTGCACTCCGTGGGCCCGTAATAGTTGTAGGCGGCCACCTCGGGGTGGGCGGCCAGTTCGCGCCAGAGGGCGACTCCGAGCGCCTCGCCGCCGAGCATCAGCACGCGGGGGCGGTGCCGGGGGTCGGTGAGCAGTCCGGCGGGCAGCAGCTGCCGAAGGTAGGAGGGGGTCAGGTCGAGGAAGTCCACGCGGTGCGCGACGACGTACTCGACCAGGGCGGCCGGGTCCATCCGGGTCACCTCGTCGACCAGGTGCAGCGGGTGGCCGTCGGCCATCAGCAGCACGCCTTCGAGGGAGGTGTCGAAGGAGAAGGACGCGGTGAGCGCCACCCGCAGCCGGCCGCCGCCCGCGTCGGCGACGAAGCCGGCGCGGTGCGCGGCCAGCAGGTTGACCGCCGCCCGGTGGGCCACGGCGACGCCCTTGGGGCGGCCGGTGGAACCGGAGGTGTAGACGACGTACGCGGTGTGCCACGGGTCCAGCGGTGCGCGGCGGTCGGCGTCGGTGGGGTCGGTGTCCGGGAGGCCGCCCGGCACCGAGCGCAGCGCGGCCTCGTCGAGGACCAGCACCGGGTGGGCGTCCTCCAGCAGGTGCCGGACGCGTTCCTCGGGGAGCGCGGGGTCCAGGGGCAGGTAGCCGGCGCCGGACTTCCAGACGGCGAGGATCGCCGTGATCATGTCGGCGGTGCGTGGCAGCCGCAGCGCGACCAGCCGTTCGGGACCGGCGCCGAGGGCTATGAGGTGGTGGGCGAGCCGGTTGGCGCGGGCGTTGAGCGTGCCGTAGTCCAGCCGCTCGTCGCCGGCGACCAGGGCGAGCGCGGTGGGGGTGCCGGCCGCCCGGCGCTCGAAGATCTCCGGGTAGGTGGTGTCGTCGACGGGGTGGGAGCCGGCGTTCCAGTCGTGGACTATCCTGCGCTGCTCCGGTTCGGACAGCAGGGGCAGGGCGCCGAGGGGCCGGTCCGGGGCGGTGGTGGCGGCCTGGAGCAGCCGCAGCAGCTGCCCGGCCATGCGTTCGGCGGTCGCCGCGTCGAACAGGTCGGTGCGGTATTCCAGCAGGCCGGTCAGGCCGTCCCCGTCGGGCACGAACTCCACGCTCAGGTCGAAGGTGGCCGCCTGGCGGGGCACGGTGACCGCGGTGGTGGCGAGCCCGTGCGGGGCGGTCGCCGCGGGCGGGTCGGGGTGCAGCAGCACCATCACGTCGAACAGCGGGTTGCGGCCCGCCTCGCGGGGCGCGCCCACCGCCTCCACGATCCGCTCGAAGGGGGTGTCGCCGTACGCGAAGGCGTCGTTGACGGTGTCGGCGGTGTCCGCGAGCAGGTCGCGGAAGGAGCCGGCCGACCGTACCGGTGTGCGCAGCGCCACCGTGTTCACGAAGAAGCCGACGGTGCGTTCGAGGTCGGTGCGGGAGCGGCCGGGGGTGAGCGAGCCGACGGTGATGTCGTCTTGGCCGGACCAGCGGGCCAGCAGGGCCTGGGTGGCGGCGACCAGGGCGGTGTGGAGGGTGGTGTGCCGTTCTCGCGCGAGGTCGCGCAGCCGTGCCGTGAGGGGGGCGGGGACGGTGAAGGTGTGGACGGCGCCCGCGCCCGCCTCCTCGCCGCGCCGCGGCCGGTCCAGGGGCAGTTCGGGGGCGACCGCGCCGGTCAGTCTCTCCCGCCAGTGGGCGAGCTGTCGCTCCAGCCGGGCGCCCGAGAGCTGCTCGCGCTGCCACACCGCGAAGTCCGGGTACTGCGTCGCCACCGGGGGCAGCTGCGGCGCGGCCCCGCGGGCGAGGGCGTCGTAGGCGGTGCGCAGTTCGTCCAGGACGATGCCCATCGACCAGCCGTCGGTGACGATGTGATGGGCGGTCAGCAGCAGCACGTGCGACGTTGCCGACTCGCGCAGCAGCAGGGCGCGCAGCAGGGGGCCCCGGTGCAGGTCGAAGGGGCGGGAGTACTCCTGGAGCAGTTCGGCTTCGGTGTCCGTGGTGTCGCGGACCGGCAGCGGCACCGGGCCCGCGGGGTGGACGGTCTGCGCCGGGCGGCCGTCGCTCTCCTCGAACGTGGTGCGCAGCGCCTCGTGCCGGGCCACGACGGAGCTCAGCGCGGCCGCCAGCGTGTCCTGGTCCGGGGCACCGGTCAGCCGGACCGCGACGGCGCTGTTGTAGCGGGGATCGCCGGGGCGCAGCCGGTCCAGGAACCACAGGCGCTGCTGGGCGAAGGACAGGGGCAGCGGCCGGTCGCGTCCGGCCCGCGATATGCCGCGCGCGGCGGCTCCCGGCGCACCGCCGGCCCGCCCGGCCAGCCGCCGCCGCAGCGCCTCCCGGAGATCCTCGGGCAACGCTTCGGCACGATCCCGCATGGAGGCACCGGCGGGGCGGTTCGCGGAGCGGCTCCCGGCGAAGTGGGACGGTGCCGCTTCGGACACGTCCGGGGAGGCCGGACCGGGCACCTTCGCGGACGTCGGCCCCTGGATGTCCGCGGAGACCCGGCCGGCGGTGTCCGGCTTCCCCCCGGCGAGGTCCGGTGAGGCGGGGGTGGCGGTGTCCGCTGTCGCACCGGAGACGTCCACCGGGGCCGCCCCGGAAGGGTTCACCAGGTTGGGCCCGGAGGACTTGGCGGGGTTCGGGCCGGGAGGGTTCGCCGGGGTCGGCCCGGACCGGCTCACCGAGTCGGGCCCGGAGGAGGCCGCGGAGTCCGTCCCGGACGGGATCGCCGAACTCGGCCCCGAAGAGTTCGCGGGGTTCGGCCCCGAAGGGGTGGCCGCGCTCGGCCCCGACGGGGTGGCCGCGCTCGGCCCCGACGGGTTCGCCGGGCTTGGCCCCGAAGAGTTCGCGGGGTTCGGCCCCGAAGGGTTCGCCGGACTCGGCCCAGAGGGGTTCTGGGGGCTCGGTCCCGCAGGGTTCGCGGGGTTGGGACCGGAGGCGTTCGCCGGGTTGGGCCCGGAGGGGTTTGTGGGGTTCGAAGACGTCATGGCTGTGGGGTCCTCACCGTTCGTCGTGGTCGGGGCCGCCGTACGCGGCGTCTTCGAGTTCGCGCATCACCTGTTCCTCCACCAGTTCCGCCAGGGCGGCGACGGTGCGGGAGACCAGGACGTCGCGAGGGGTGAGCGTGACGCCGAACGCGTCGTTGGCGCGGGAGGCGATGAGCAGGGCGCGCATGGAGTCGCCGCCCAGCATCAGATAGTCGTCCTCGGCTCCCACGGTCGTCTGGAGCGTCTCCTCCCAGATGGCCGCGAGGGCCTCCTCGGTGGGGGTGCGCGGCGCCACGTACTCGGCCCGTGCCTGCTCGACGGCCGGTTCTGGTGCGGGCAGGGCGGCCCGGTCGGTCTTGCCGCTCTCGGTGAGCGGGAACCGGTCGAGCGCCACGAACGCCGAGGGGACCATGTGGGCCGGCAGGGAGCGGGCGGCCAGCGCGCGCAGCTCCGCGCCGGCCGGCGGCTCGGCGCCGGGAGCCGTGAGCAGATGGGCGACCAGGCGCGGCAGCCCCGGTTCGTCCTCGCGTACGGACACCACGGCGTCGAGCACGGCGGGGTGACGCACGAGGGTGGCCTCGATCTCGCCCGCCTCGATGCGGTGGCCGCGCAGTTTGAGCTGGTGGTCGGTGCGGCCCAGGTAGTGCAGTTCGCCGTGGCCGTCGCGGCGCACCAGGTCGCCGGTGCGGTACATGCGGGTGCCGGGCGGCCCGAACGGGTCGGCGGTGAACCGGGCCGCGGTCAGGCCGGGGCGGCCCAGGTAGCCGCGGGCCAGGGCGGGCCCGCTCAGCCACAGTTCGCCGGCGACACCGTCGGGCACCGGCCGCAGCCGGGCGTCGAGGACGTAGGCGCCGGTGGCGGGCAGCGGGCGGCCGATGGGCGGCGCGGTGCCGTCCGGTTCCAGGGGCGCGGACCAGGTGGCGACGACGGTCGCCTCCGTCGGCCCGTAGGAGTTGACCATGCGGTGGTGCGGGGCCCACCGGGCGACGAGGTCGGCTCCGCACGCGTCGGCGCCGACGATGAGGGTCTTCAGGTCGGGCAGTGTGCCGGGCGTGTCCGGCGGCAGGGTGGCGAGCGCGGCCGGCGGCAGCAGGGTGTGGGTGATGCGTCCGCTCCGCAGCACACCGGCGAGTTCGGCGCCGAGCAGCGGGCCGGGCACCGGCACCACCAGCCGGGCGCCGTGCGGCAGGGACGCGCACAGCTCCAGCACGGAGGCGTCGAAGCTGGGCGTGGCGAAGGCCAGCACCCGGTCGCCGGGGGCCACCTGGTAGTGGGCGGCCTCGGCGGCGCTGAAGGCGGCGAGGCCGCGGTGGGTGACGACGACGCCCTTGGGGGTGCCGGTGGAGCCGGAGGTGTAGATGACGTAGGCCGGGTCGTCGGGGTCGAGCGCGCGGGACCGGTCGGCGTCGGTGGGCCGGTGCCCGGGTGTGTCGTCCGGGGGTGCGGTGAGCAGGTCCGCGATCTCCTTGGCGTCGAGGGTGAGGGTGGGGGCGGCGTCGCGCAGCATCAGCGCGATCCGCTCCTCCGGGTAGGCGGGGTCGACCGGCAGGAACGCGGCGCCCGACTTCGCCACCGCCAACTGCGCCAGCACCATGTCGGCGGAGCGGGGCAGCAGGAGCGCGACGAGGGCGCCGGGTCCCGCGCCGCGCGCGATGAGCCGGTGCGCCAGGCGGTTGGCCGCCGTCTCGGCCTGAGCGAAGGACAGCAGCCGGTCCGGGGACTGCAGGGCCGGGCGGGTGGGCCAGCGGTCCACGGCCGCCTCGACGAGGGCGGGCAGGGTGGTGGCCGGCAGGGGGCCGAGGTCCGGGCGGACGGGGCCGCGGATCAGCCGGGCCCGGTCGGCGGACGGCAGGACGTCGAGGTCGTCCAGACGTGCCGTACCGTCCGACTCGGCCAGCGTGTGCAGGGTGTGCAGCAGGTGCCGGGCCAGCGAGGCGGCGGTGGCCGGGTCGAAGTACCGGGGGTCGTAGCCGAGTTCGACGGCGAGCCGGTCCCCGGGCGAGACGACCACGGCCAGCGGGTAGTTGGTGGCCTCCCGGGCGTCCAGGTCGCGCACGGTGAGCCCGTGAGCGCCGGCCGTGGCGTCGCCGACGGGGTAGTTCTCGAACACCACCAGGCTGTCGAACAGGGCGGTGCCGGGCGGGAGTTCGCTCAGGCCGTGCAGTTCGCCCAGCGGCAGGTGGTCGAAGCGCCGGTCCTCGGCCCGGGCGTCCTGGAGGTCGCGCAGCCAGGTGCCGCAGTGCGCGGTGCCGTCGACGGTGACCCGGGCGGGCAGGGTGGTGATGAACAGGCCGGTGATCGTGTCGGCGCCGGGCAGGTCCGCGGGGCGGCCGGAGACGGTGGTGCCGAAGCACACCTCGCGCGCTCCGCCGAAGCGCGCCAGCAGCAGCGCCCAGGCACCCTGCACCACGGTGTTCAGGGTGAGCCGGTGCCGTCGGGCGAACTCCTGCAGCCGGCGCGTCGCGTCGGTGTCGAGGCACTGGGAGAGCCAGGTGCCGGAGCGGGCCGTGTCGCCGGGGGCGGGCCTGCGGTCGTAGGGCAGCGGGGTCGGGGTGGTCAGGCCCGCCAGGGCGGTGCGCCAGTGCCGCTCCGCCCGGCCGGTGTCACGGGCGGCGAGCCAGGCCGCGTAGTCCGCGAACGGCCTGCGCTCGGGAAGCCGCGGCCGCTCGCCGCGGGCCGTCGCGGCGTGTGCGGCCAGCACGTCGGACAGGACGTGGAAGACGCTCCAGCCGTCGAGCAGGACGTGGTGGAAGGTCCACACCACGCGCACGGTGCCGGATCCGAGGCGGACCAGGGCGAGTCGCATCAGCGGGGCGCGTTCGAGGTCGATGCCGCGCGCCCGCTCCTCGGCGAGCAGCCGCTCCAGCCGGGCCGCCCGGTCGTCGGCCGGCAGGGCGCTCCAGTCGTGCTCGGTGACCGGCAGCGGTGCGTCGCGGTGGACGATCTGCAGCGGCACGGGTACGTCGCGCAGGGCGACGGAGGTGCGCAGGACGGGGGTGTGATCGACGACGTACTGCCAGGCCGCGGCCTGCTGCCGGGTGTCGCCCGCGCCGTCCACCTCGAAGGTGATCTGCTCGATGTACAGACCGTGCGCGGCGTCGTCCAGGGCGTGCACGACCATGCCGGTCTGGGTCGGCGTGAGCGGATACACGTCCAGTACGTCGCCGCCGTCACCGGCGAGCCGGTCGACGGCCGCCTGGTCGAGCGGGGCGAGGGGGAAGTCGGACGGGGTCCGGCCGCCGGCGCCGGGTTCGGCGCAGTGCCGGACGATCGCGCGCAGTTCGGAGGCGAGTTCGGCCGCGAGCCGGGCCACGGTCTCCCGGCGGTGCACCTCGCGGGAGTAGGACCAGGTGAACCGCAACCGCCCGTCGGTCACCTGCCCGAGGACGTCGAGCAGGTAGGGCCGGTCCGCCGAGCGGTCCATGCCGCCGGTGAGGCCGCCGTGGGGCGCGTGCAGCAGACCGCCGGTCGTGGTGTTCGCGTCCTGCCGGCCCAGGTAGTTGAAGCAGATCCGCGGCAGGTCCGGCAGGTCCGTGAGGCCCGTGGGGTGCAGGTGGCGCAGGGCGCCGTAGCCGATGCCGCCGCACGGTACGGCGCGCAGGTTCTCCTTGACGGTCTTCAGGACCGTGCCGGTGTCCGCGTCGCGGGGCACGTCCAGAGCGACCGGGTACAGCGTGGTGAACCAGCCTACGGTCCGGGTGAGGTCGACGTCGTCGAAGAGTTCCTCGCGGCCGTGTCCCTCCAGGGTCACCGCCACCCGGTCGCGTCCCGTCCAGCGGGCCAGGACCCGGCCGAGCGCGCACAGCAGCACGTCGTTGACGCGGGTGCGGTACGCCTCCGGGACGTCCTTGAGCAGCCGTTGGGTGTCCTCGGCGTCGAGGCCGTCCGTGACGCTCTCCTCGACGGCGCCGGTGTTGGCGCCGCCGCTGTGGTCGGCCGGCAGCCGGACGTCGGCGTCGAGGCCCTGCCAGTGGGCGCGTTCGGCGTCGAAGCCGCCGGCTTCGGTGTGGGCGGTGAGCCGCTCCGCCCAGGTGCGCAGCGAGGTGGTCTTGGGGCCGAGGTCCGGGCGGCCGCCGTCCCGCAGGGCCTGGTAGGCGCTGTCCAGGTCCTCCAGGATCAGCCGCCAGGACACCGCGTCCACGACCAGGTGGTGTGCGGCGAGCACCAGGACGGGCCGGCCGCCGTCGGCGGGGCGGCACAGCGCGGCGCGCAGCAGCGGTCCGGCGGCCAGGTCGAAGGCGGTGGCGAGGGTTTCGGCCACCTCGCGCGGCCCGGTGGCGCGGTCGACTCCGGGGTGCACTTCGAGGTGTGGGGCGGCGCCGGACGAGGTGCCGTGTTGCCGCCAGCGTCCGTCCTCGGTCCGCTCGAAGCGCAGCCGTAGCGCGTCGTGCCGCTCCAGTACGGAGGCCAGGGCGGCCCGCAGCGGCGCCTCGTCGGTGTCCGCCGCCACTTCGTAGGAGACGGCCTGGCTGAAGTGGGCCGGGTCGCCGGTGAGGGTGTCGAACAGCCAGTGCTGTACGGGGGTGAGGGGGACGTCTCCGGTCACCGGGCCCTGTTCGGCCGCGACGCATGCGTCCGGTGCCCGCAGGTCCTCGGCGGCGCGGGCGAGTTCGGCGAGGCTCTGGTGGGTGAACAGGTGCCGGGGGGTCAGGGTGAGTCCGGCCCGGCGGGCGGCGGAGACGATCTGGATGCCCAGCACGGAGTCGCCGCCGAGGTTGAAGTAGTTGTCGTCGGCGCCGACTTCGAGCACACCGAGCACCTCGGACCAGATCGCCGCGAGGGTCCGTTCCGTCTCGGTGCGCGGCGGGCGGCCGCCGTCGGATCCCTGGGCCGCCCACTCGGGTGCGGGCAGCGCGCGCCGGTCCAGCTTGCCGGTGGCGCCGAGCGGCAGCCGCTCCAACGGCACGACCAGCGCCGGGATCAGATGGTCGGGGAGGCTGCGGGCGAGGAAGGCGCGCAGGTCGGCCGGGTCGGGCAGAGTGGCGGCGCGGGGTACCGCGTAGCCGACCAGGCGGCGGTGGCCGTCCTGTTCGACCACCCGGGCCGCCGCCGCGGTCACGGCGGGGTGCCGGGCCAACGCGGCCTCGACCTCGCCGAGTTCGATACGGAAGCCGCGGACCTTGACCTGGTCGTCGCCGCGGCCGAGGTAGACCAGGTCGCCGTCGCCGGTCCAGCGCACCAGGTCGCCGGTGCGGTACATGCGTCCGCCGGGCGGTCCGAAGGGGTCGGGCAGGAAGCGGGACGCGGTCAGGCCGGACCGGCGCAGATAGCCGCGTGCCACGCCGGTGCCGGCGAGGTACAGCTCGCCGGGCGCGCCGACGGGCACCGGGCGCATCCGGTCGTCCAGGACGTAGGCCCGGGCGCCGCCGAGGGGCCGGCCGATCGGCGGGTCGCGGTCGGGGTCGGCGGCATCGCAGGTGAAGGCGGTGGCGTAGACGGTGGCCTCGGTCGGGCCGTAGATGTTGTGCACCCGGCAGCCGGGGATCGCGGCGCGTACCCGGCCGACGGTCCGGGCGGGCAGCCCCTCGCCGGCCAGCACCACCGTGTCCGCGGTGACGCGCACGGTGCCCTCCGCCAGCAGCCGGTCCAGCGCGGAGGGCACCGCGCTGAGCAGACCGGCACGCCAGGGTTCGGGGCGCTCGGCGAGGTCGAGCAGGTCGCGGACCAGCTCCACGCGGCCGCCGGACAGCAGCGGCGAGAAGATCTCGAAGACGGACACGTCGAAGTTGAGCGAGGTGGAGGCCACCACGTGCTCCAGTCCCCGGCCGGCGAACTCGGCCGCGGCCCAGTCGGTCAGGGCCAGCACCGAGGCGTGGCTGACGACGACGCCCTTGGGGCGGCCGGTGGAGCCGGAGGTGTGGATGACGTAGGCGGGGTGGTCGGGCAGCAGGGTGGCGGGCCGCTCCTCGGCGCCGATGGGGGCGTCCGAGGGGGTGGCCGGGGCTGGTTCGTCCAGCAGGATGCGGGCGAAGGCGCCTTCGGGGAGCCGGTCCGCGGTGCCGGCGGTGGTGATCACGGCGTCGGGCCGTACGTCCTCGAAGAGGAAGGCGACGCGCTCGGCCGGGTAGCGGGGGTCCACCGGGAGGTAGCCGGCGCCGCTCTTGAGGATGGCCAGGAGTGCCACGATCAGGTCGGCGGTGCGGGGCAGGGCGAGCGCGACGAAGCGCTCGGGGCCCGCGCCGGCGGCGAGCAGCCGACGGGCCAGCCGGTTGGAGCGCTCGTCGAGTTCGCGGTAGGTGAGGCGGTCCTCCCCGGCCAGCACGGCGGGGGCGTCGGGGGTGCGTGCGGCCTGCCGGCCGAAGGCCTCGGGCAGGGTGTCGCGCGGCGCCCGGACGCGGGGCCCGGCGAACCGGTCGAGGAGGGCGCGTCCCTGGCCGGGGCTTTGGAGCGGGAGGTCGGCCAGGGGGCGGTCCGGGTCGTGGGCCATCTCCGTCAGCAGGGTGCGCAGGCCCTCCCCCAGTCCCCGTACCGTCGCCGCGTCGAAGACGGCCGGGTCGTGGTCGAGGTTGACGGTCAGGGCGGTTCCGGGGGCGACGACCACGCTGAGCGGGTAGTTGGTGGGTTCCAGGTCCCGTTCCGTCTCCATGGCCAGGCCGTGCCGGGCCAGCGCGCCCTCGTCGAAGGGATAGTTCTCGAAGACCACGATGGAGTCGAACAGGTTGGTGCCCCCGGGCACCTCGCTCCAGGTCTGCACCTGGGCCAGGGAGACGAAGTCGTGGCGGCGGGCCTCCGACTGGGCGGTCTGCAGCTCGCGCAGCCACTCCAGCAGCGGGCGCCGTCCGTCGACGCGGGCCCGGGTGGGCAGGGTGTTGATGAACAGGCCCACCATGGCGGTCACGCCGGGCAGTTCGGCGGGCCGGCCGGAGACGGTCGTGCCGAAGGCGACGTCGTCGCCGCCGCCGTAGCGGGACAGCAGCAGCGCCCACGCGCCCTGCAGGACGGTGTTGAGGGTCAGGCCCGCGCGCTGGGCCGTGTCCCGGAGCCGGCCGGAGACGGCGGCGTCGAGGGTCACCCGTACCGTGCCCGACGAGGAGCCGTGGTGGGCCTCGGCCGGCCGGCGGTCCCTGGGGAGTTCGGTCGGGGCCGGGAACCCGGCGAGGGTGTCGCGCCAGTACTGTTCGGCGCGGGCCGTGTCCTGCCCGGCGAGCCAGCGCAGATAGTCGCCGAAGGGCCGGCGTTCGGGCACCAACGGGGGGCGTCCGGCGGTCAGCGCCGCGTACCGCTCGCACACCTCGTCGAAGAGCTGGGCGGCGCTCCAGCCGTCGAGCAGGACGTGGTGGAAGGTCCATACGAGGCGTACGCGGTCCGGGGCGAGCCGGATCAGGGTCAGCCGCGTCAGGGGCGCCGACCCGAGGTCGATGCCGGCCTCCCGGTCCTCGGCGATCAGCCGGTCCAGTTCGGCCTCGCACCGGTCGGCGGGCCACCCGGTCCAGTCGTGGTGGGTGACGGGGACGGTGGCGTGGCGCCGTACGACCTGGACCGGTTCGGGGGTCTCCTGCCATACGAGGTGGGTGCGCAGGACCGGGTTGGTGTCGGTGGCCTGCTGCCACGCCTCGGCGAGGGCGTGCGGGTCGGTGACGCCGGAGAGCACCAGTTGGACCTGGTTGACGTAGGTGCGGCCCCCGGGGTCGAGCAGGCTGTGGAAGAGCATGCCCGACTGCATCGGGGTCAGCGGCAGGATGTCGTCGGTCTCCCGGCCGTCGCCGGCGATGCGGTCCACCGCGGTCTGGTCCAGGCGGGCGAGGGGGAAGTCCGACGGGGTACGGCCGCCCGCGTCCGGGCCCGCGCAGTGGGCGACGATGTCCCGGAGGGCGCGCAGCATGCCCTCGGCGAGCGCGGTGACGGTCTCCGCGTGGTGCCGTCCGCGGCTGTGGTACCAGGTGATCTCCAGCCGGTCGTCCTCGACCCGGGCCACGACGTCCAGCAGGTGGGCCCGTTCGGTGCCGGGCGCCTCCGCGCCGCCGAGGCCGCCGGGCACCGAGCCGACCAGGGTGCCGCCACCCGCGGACCAGTCGAACCGGCCGAGGTAGTTGAAGCTGATGCCGGGCGTGGGTGCCGCCGCGATCCGTTCGTCGCGGGCGAGGTGGCGCAGGGCGCCGTGGCCGAGGCCCCGGTCGGGTACGGCCCGCAGCTGTTCCTTCACCGCCTTCAGCGCGCTCCCCCAGTCCCCCGCCGGGACGTGCAGGGCGAGGGGGAAGAGCGAGGTGAACCAGCCGATGGTGCGGGACAGGTCGATGTCCTCGAACAACTGGTCCTCGCGGCCGTGCCCTTCCAGGCCGACGGCGACGGTGTCGCGTCCGGTCCAGTCGGTGAGCGCCCGGCCCAGCGCGGTGAGCAGCACGTCGTCGACGCGGGTGCGGTAGACGCCGGGGACGGTGCGCAGGAGGCGGTCGGTGTGCTCCCGGTCGAGGCGGACGGTGACCTCGGCGACGTCGGCGGTGGTGTTGCCGCCGTCGCCGTCGACCGGCAGCGGCGTGGCGCAGTGCCGGGCGGCCGTCTCCCAGTAGGCGCGCTGTGCGGCGAAGCCGCCGGCGTCGGTGTGGGCACGCAGCCGGCGTGCCCATTCACGGACGGAGGTGGTGCGCTCGGGCAGGTGTACGGGTTCTCCCGCCGCGGCCTGCCGGTAGGCGGTCTCCAGGTCCTCCAGCAGGATGCGCCAGGAGACGCCGTCGACCACCAGGTGGTGCGCGGCCAGCAGCAGCCGGTCGGGCCGGGTGCCGTCGGTGGTGAACAGCCGGGCGGTGAGCAGCGGGCCGGTGTCGAGGCGGAACGCGGCGTGGGCGTCCGCCGTGTGGCGGGCCTCGGTCTCCTCGGCGGTCGCCGGGTCGAGGGGGCAGACCTCGAGCAGCTCGGGCGCGGGGGCGTCCGCGTCGGTGACGTACTGGTGCCAGGTGCCGTCGTCGGTGGTGACGAACCTCGAGCGCAGGGCGTCGTGCCGGGCCCACACGGCGGCGAGGGCCTGTCGCAGGGCGTCCGGGTCGACGGTGCCGGGTGCCTCGACGACGACCGACTGGTTGAAGAAGTCGGCGTGCGCCGGCCGCGGCTCGAGGAACCAGTGCTGGATCGGGGTGAGCGGGGCCTCGCCGCTGACCGCTTCGGTGCCGGCGACCGGGGCGCCGGTGTCGCCGGCGGCGGCCAGTTCGGCGATCGTGGGGCGGCGGAAGAGGTCGCGGGGCGTGAGGGTGAGGCCTGCCGCCCGGGCGCGGGAGACGACCTGGATGCTGAGGATGGAGTCGCCGCCCAGCATGAAGAAGTTGTCGTCGACGCCGACGCGTTCCAGGCCGAGCAGGTCGGCCCAGATCCCGGCGAGGACGCGTTCGGCCTCGGTGCGCGGGGCGCGGTGGGCGCGCTCGCCGCCCGCCGACCAGTCGGGGGCGGGCAGCCGCCGCCGGTCGACCTTGCCGTTGGCCGTCAGCGGCAGCCGGGGCACGGTCACGAACGCGGCGGGCAGCATGTAGTCGGGCAGGCCGTCGGCCAGGTGGGCGCGCAGTGCTGTGCCGGGGGGCACGGTGGCGCCGTCGGCCGGTACGAGGTGGGCGGCCAGGCGTTTGCGTCCGGCGTCCTCGTACAGGGACACGACCGCCTCGGCGACGGCGGGGTGGGCGGTCAGCCGGGCCTCGATCTCGGCGGGTTCGATACGGAAGCCGCGGATCTTGATCTGGTCGTCGGCCCGGCCGACGAAGTGCAGTTCGCCCTCCGCGCTCCAGCGCACGATGTCGCCGGTGCGGTACATGCGGCCGCCGGGCGGCCCGAACGGGTCGGCGACATAGCGTGCCGCGCTCGCGCCCGGCCGTCCCGCGTACCCCCGGGCCACCCCGGCCCCGGCGATGTACAACTCACCTGGCACACCAGGCGGTTGAGGCTGGAGGGTGTCGTCCAGGACGTATACGCGGGTGTTGTCCAGGGGCCGTCCGATGGGCAGGACGGCGGGCAGCGGGTCACCGGAGCGGAAGGCGCGCCGGGTGGCGAAGGTGGTGGTCTCGGTGGGGCCGTAGCCGTCGACGACGGTGAGATCGGGGCAGGCGTCCAGGACACGGCGTACGACCGCGCCGGGCACGGCCTCGCCGCCCGTCCACACCTCGCGGGCGCCGCGCAGGCAGGTGGGGTCCTCCTGGGCCAGCAGGCGGAACAGGCCGGCGGTCAGCCACAGGCAGCTCACGCCCCGCTCGGTGACGGCGCGGCGGACGGCCGCGGCGTCCAGGTCGGCGGGCTCGGCCAGTACCGCCGTGCCGCCGCGCAGCAGCGGCACCCACACCTCGTAGGTGGCGGCGTCGAAGGCGTGCGGGGAGTGCACGAGGACTCGGTCGTGTCCGGCGAAGGCACGGTCCAGGGCGAGTGCGACGACGTCGCGCTGGCGTACCGCCACTCCCTTGGGGATGCCGGTGGAGCCCGAAGTGAACATCAGGTACTGCGTGTTGTCAGGGTGGACCGCGCCCGTGGTCGGGGAGCCGGCGGCCACCGGATGCGAGCCGGGTGGTGAGAGGCCGTCGCCGGGGAGCGGGGCGTCGCCGTCGGCCGGGGAGGCGCTCTCGTCCAGGCGCAGGACGCCGTCGCCGGGGAGTACCGCGTGCGCGGTCTCCTCCCACGTGGCGTCCGTGAGCAGCAGGTCGGCGCCCGCCTCGGCCAGCATCCGGCGCAGTCGCTCGTGCGGCGCCCGGCCGTCCAGCGGGACGTACACCCCGCCGGTGCGCACGAGCGCCAGCTGGACGACGATCAGCGGTACGGAGCGGTCCATCAGCACACCGACCGGGCGTTCGGGGCGTACGCCGAGAGCGGTGAGGCGGTCCGCCAACCCGGCTGCCATGCGGTCCAGTTCGCGGTAGGTGAGCCGGTCGTCACCGGCCTCCAGGGCTACGGCGTCGGGGATGCGCCCGACCTGTTCGGCGAAGAGCTGCGCGGTAGTGGTCTCGGGGAGGGCGGTGGCCGTGTCGTTCCAGTCGCGCAGCACCTGTTCGCGGCGGTCCCGGACGAGCAACGGCAGTCGGGCGGGCGGCCGTTCGGGCAGGGTGGCCATGCCCTCCAGCACGACGGTGAGGTACTCGGCCAGCCGCTCGACGGTGGCGGTGTCGAACAGTTCCGGGTCGTAGCCGAGGCGCAGGGCCAGTTCGTCCCCCGGGTAGGCGACCAGGCTCAGCGGGTAGTTGGTGGTCTCGATGCCGTCGAGGTCGCTCAGGCGCAGTCCGTGCGCGGCGGCCAGACCGTCGTCCACCGGGTAGTTCTCGAAGACGACGATGCTGTCGAACAGGTTTGCGCGTTCCGGGAGTTCGGTGAACGAACGGATCCGGGTGAGTCCCACGTGGTCGAAGCGGCGGTCCTCGCTCTGCTCGTGCTGCAGACCGCGCAGCCAGTCGCGCAGGGTGCCGGTGGCGGGGACCGTGACCCGGGTCGGCAGGGTGGTGATGAACAGACCCGTCATGGACTCGGCGCCGGGCAGCTCGGGCGGCCTGCCCGACACGGTGGTGCCGAAGACGGCCTCGTCCCGGCCCGTCAGCCGGGCCAGCAGCAAAGCCCAGCCGCCCTGGACGAGGGTGTTCAGGGTGACCCCCAAGGCCCGGGCGGAGTCCTCCAGGGCGCGGGTGCCGGCCGCCGGCAGGGCGACCCGGACCGCCCGGGTGGACTCGGCGCGGTGGGACTCTCGCGGCTCGCGGTCGTAGGGCAGGGCGGTGGTCTCGGTCAGTCCGGTGAGCCGTCCGCGCCAGTGCGCTTCGGCCTCGGCACGGTCGCGGGTGCGCAGCCAGGCCACGTAGTCCCGGTAGGGGCGCCGGTCCGGCAGGGCGTCCCCGCCGTCCTCGCCGTGGGCGGTGAAGACGTCGGAGAGCACCTGGAAGAGGCTCCAGCCGTCGAGCACCAGGTGGTGGAAGGACCACACCACGCGCACGGCGGTGTCGGACACCCGGGCGAGCGTCAGCCGCTGGAGCGGGGCCCGGGCCAGGTCGATGCCCGCCGCGCGGTCCCGGTCCAGCAACTCGTCCAGCCGCAGCCGCCGTTCGTCGTCCGTCAGACCGCGCCAGTCCAGATGGGTGACGGGTACGGTGGCGTGGCGCTGGACCACGAACAGCGGCTCGGGCACGTCCTGCCAGACGACCCGGCCGCGCAGGACGGCGGTGCGGTCGGTCACCCGCTGCCAGGCGGCGGCGAGGGCACGGGGCTCGGGGGTGCCGTCCAGGACGAAGGTCAGCTGCTGGAAGTAGACGCCGCGGTCGTCCTGGGAGAGGCCGTGGAAGAGCATGCCGGCCTGGGTCGGGGTCAGCGGCAGGACGTCTTCCACGGCCGCGGGGTCCTCCCCCGCGATGCGGTCCACGGTGGCCTGGTCGAGCGGGGCCAGGGGGAAGTCGGACGGGGTGCGTCCGGCGGCGTCCGGCCGGGCCGCGTGCCGGGCGAGGTCCGCCAGCGCCTCGGCGAACCGTCCGGCCAGGTCCGCGACCGTGTCGTGCCGGTACCGCTGCTCTGAGTAGAACCAGCTGAACTCCAGTGCGTCACCGTCCAGTCGGCCCACGACCTCCAGCGGGTGCGGGCGCGGTCCCCGGGGGTCGGCGTCCAGCTCCAGCGGCCGCACGGTGCCGCGGTACAGGCCGTCCGGCTCGTCGGACAGCCCCATCCGCCCCAGGTAGTTGAAGCTGACCTGCGCCTCCGGGGTGGGCGGTGCCGGCTGCGGCGTGGCCAGGTGGCGCAGCGCGTCGTAGCCGAGCCCGTGCCGGGGTACGGCCCGCAGCTGCTCCTTGACCTGCTTCAGCACCGCGTCCCAGCCGGCCTCCTGGGCGACGGCGAGGGCGACGGGGTGGCGGGTGGTGAACCAGCCGACGGTGCGGCTGAGGTCCACGTCGGCGAAGAGCTCCTCGCGGCCGTGTCCCTCGACGTCCACCACCACCCGGTCGCGACCGCTCCACCCGCACAGCGCCCGTCCGAGGGCGCTGAGCAGCACGTCGTTGACCTGGGTGCGGTAGGTGTCGGGCAGGGTGCGCAGCAGGAGGGCGGTGTCCTCGCGGGTCAGCCGTACGGTCACCGAGCGTTGTGAGGCGTAGGTGTCGGCGCCGGTCGAGTCGGCCGGGAGGGCCGGCTCGGACTCGGGGAGCGCCTCGTTCCAGTACGCGCTCTCGTCGGCGAAGCCGCCGGCGGCGGCGTGGGCGGTCAGCCGGCGCGCCCAGTGCCGTAGCGCCGAGGACCTGGCGGGCAGCGCGGCCGCGCCGTCGTCGCCGGCCCGCCGGGCGCGGTAGGCGCGGTCGAGGTCCTCCAGCAGCACCCGCCAGGAGACGCCGTCGACGACCAGGTGGTGCACGGCCAGGTGCAGGACGCGCGGCCGGCCGGGGCCGCGGTCGTGCAGCACGGCCCGCAGCAGTGGTCCCCGGGCCAGGTCGAACGGGCCGAAGTGCGGGGTGTCGGTGTCCGGCCCGGTGTGGTGGGCGAGCGTGATCCGGGGCGCCCGCTCGTCGATGTGCCAGCGCATCGCGCCGGAGCCGTCGTCGGCGGGCACGAAGCGGGAGCGCAGGGCGTCGTGGTGGTCGACCAGGTCGCCGAGGGCGTCCTGGAGCGCGGCCGGGTCCAGGTCCTCGGGCAGTGCGACCGACAGGGCCTGGGCGAAGTGGGCGGCCCCTTCGGCGGCGGTGTCGAACAGCCAGTGCTGGATGGGGGTCAGGGGGGCCGGGCCGGAGGCCTCGTCCGGGGTGGGGCCGGTGGCGGGCGCGGGCGCGGCGGCGGCCGTCGCGCAGCGGGCGAGGGCGGCGACGGTCTGGTGCTGGTAGACGTCGCGGGAGGTCAGCATCAGGCCTTCCTGCCGAGCCCGGGCCACCACCTGGATGCTGAGGATGGAGTCGCCGCCCAGCTCGAAGAAGTTGTCGTCGACGCCGACCCGCTCCACGTGCAGGACGTCGGCCAGGATCGCGGCGAGGGTGCGCTCGGCGGGTGTGCGGGGCGGCACGTGGTGGACGGCGCGCACGGCCGGCCCCGGGTCGGGCAGCCGGCCGCGGTCGAGCTTGCCGTTGGGGTTCAGCGGCAGCGCCGCCAGCGGTACGACGGTCGAGGGGACCATGTAGTCCGGCAGGGTGCGGCCGAGCGCCCGGCGTACCGCTTCCGGGGTGACGTGTGCGCCGGGGGCGGGGACGACGTAGCCGACCAGGCGCCGGTGTCCGTCGCTCTCGGCGGTGGCGGCCGCCGCCTCCGCCACGCCCGGGCAGCCGCGCAGTGCCTCCTCGACCTCGCCCAGTTCGATGCGGAAGCCGCGCACCTTCACCTGCTGGTCGATCCGGCCGACGTACTCCAGCTGTCCGTCCGCGCGCCGGCGCGCCAGGTCCCCGGTGCGGTACATGCGCTCGCCCGGGGCGCCGAAGGGGTCGGCGAGGAAGCGGGTCGCGGTCAGTCCGGGGCGGCGCAGGTAGCCGCGGGCCAGGCCGGCGCCGCCGAGGTACAACTCGCCGGTGACGCCCGGGGGTTGCGGGCGCAAGGTGTGGTCGAGGACGTAGGCCCTGGTGAGGGCGATCGGGCTACCGATGGGCGGGGCCTGGTCGGGCAGCCGGTCGCCGGCGAACCAGGCGGTGGCGTACACGGTGGCCTCGGTGGGGCCGTAGATGTTGGCTATCTCGCAGCCCGGCATGGCGGCGCGCAGGTCGCGCACGGTCTGCAGGGGCAGCGCCTCTCCGGCCAGGACGACGGTGTCCGCCGCCACGGCGGCCGTTCCGCCGGTGACGATCCGGGAGATCACGGAGGGGACCCCGCTGACGAGTCCGGCCCGCCGCGCACCGGTCGGCCCGTCGGCGAGGGCCGGCAGGTCCTCGACGACCTCGACGGTGCCGCCGACCAGCAGGGGGCACAGCAGCTCGAAGACGGACACGTCGAAGTTGAGGGAGGTGGAGGCGACCACATGCGTCAGCCGGTCGCGGCCGAACCGGCCTTCCACCCAGGCGGCCAGTGCGGCGACGCCGCGATGGGTGACCACGACACCCTTCGGGCGGCCGGTCGATCCCGAGGTGTAGATGACGTACGCGGGGTGGTCGGGGGTGAGCGGCCGGATCCGGTCGCCGTCGGTGAGGTCGTGGTCCGGCGTCGTGGGGTCCGTGCGGTTCCCGGGGGCCAGCGGCTCGCCGTCCCGCAGGATCAGGGGGTCGCGGTCGGCGGGCAGGGCGGCCGCGGTCTCCGGGGTCGCGAGGACGAGGGCGGGCGCGGCGTCGTCGAGCATGAAGCGCACGCGGTCGGCCGGATAGGCGGGGTCGACGGGGAGGTAGCCCGCGCCCGTCTTGAGCACCGCCCACAGCACGGGTACCAGGTCGGCGGAGCGCGGCAGGCACAGGGCGACCAGCGTCTCCGGGCCGGCGCCGCGGGCGATCAGCAGCCGGGCCAGGCGGTTGGCCCGCCGGTCGACCTCGGCGTAGTCCAGCCGGTGCGGGCCGCAGACCACCGCCGTCCGGTCGGGGGTTCGGGCCACCTGTGCCCGGAACAGCTCGGGCAGGGTGGCGCCCCCGGTGTCGCGGGCGTGCCGCGCCGGCGGGTTCCAGCTGTCCACCAGGGTGCGCTGTTCGTCGCCGGTGAGCATGGGCAGTTCGGCCAGCGTCCGGTTCGGGCCGTCGGCCATGCCCTCCAGCAGGCGGTGCAGATGGCGGCAGAGCCGGGCCGCGGTCGACGCCTCGAACAGGTCGGTGTTGAACTCGGCGGTCAGCGCGCAGCCGCCGTCCGCGTCCGGGGCGAACTCCAGCACCAGGTCGAAGCGGGCGGCCGGGCGGGGCAGCGGATGGTCGTCGAAGCGCAGGCCGCCGGCGTGCGCCGGCAGGTCGGCGGGGGTCTGCTGGACGACGAGCGCCTGTACCAGCGGGGTGCGGCTGGGGTCGCGGGGCGGCGCGAGTTCCTCCACCACCCGGTCGAAGGGCACCGCATCGTGGGCGAAGGCGTCCAGCAGCATCGCCCGCACGCTCTCCACGAACCGGTCCACGGTGGACCGCTCGTCCACCTCGCCGCGCAGGACCACGGTGTTGGCGAAGAAGCCCGCCACGTCCTCCAGGTCACGGCGGCCCCGCCCGTTGGTGACGGTGCCGAAGGCCACGTCCCGCTGCCCGGAGTAGCGGGAGAACAGCAGTGCGCAGGCGCCCGCGAACAGGGTGAACACGGTCGTACCGCGTCCCTGGGCGAGGTGCCGCAGCCGGCCCACCAGATCCGCCGGGAGATGGTGCCGGTGCGCCGCGCCGGCGGTGGTGCGGACGGCGGGCCGGGGCCGGTCCGTGGGCAGTTCCAGATGCTGAATGTCCGTCAGCTGCCGTCTCCAGTAGGCGAGGTCGTCCACGTCCGTGCCGTCGGCCCGCTGCCGCTGCTCCCACACGGCGAAGTCGGGGTACTGCACGCCGGGGGCGGGCAGGGCGTCCGGCCCGCCGGTGACCTCGGCGTCGTAGAGGGCGGCGAGTTCGCGGGTGAGGACACCCACGGACCAGCCGTCGGTGACGATGTGGTGCTGCGCCAGGAGCAGCAGGTGGTCGTCGTCGGCGAGCCGCACGAGCAGGGCGCGGGTGAGCGGGCCGGCCGCCAGGTCGAAGGGCCGGCCCAGCTCGTCGGCGAGCAGCCCTTCGGCGGCCTCGGCGCGGCGGTCCGCGGGTACGTCGCCGAGGTCGGCCGTCCGCAGCGGCAGCCGGGGTTCGGACGCGACACGCTGGACGCCCTGACCGTCGACCGTGGTGAACGTGGTGCGCAGCGAGTCGTGGCGGGCGGCCAGCCGGTGCAGGGCGCGGCGCAGGGCGTCCGGATCCGGCGTGCCGCGCAGACGCAGCGACACGCCGGTGTTGTACTCGGTGCCCCCGGCGGTGAGGTCGTCCAGGAACCACAGCCGGCGCTGCGCGCTGGACAGCGGCAGGGTGCCCTCGCGCGGGGCGGGCGGGATCGGTTCGGTGGGCGCGGCGGTGGCCGGATCGCCGAGCAGCGGGGCCAGGGCGGCGATGGTGCGCGCGGTGAAGACGTCCCGGACCGTCAGCCGGACGCCCAGGTCGTCCCGGATCCGGGCCAGGGTGCGGGCGGCGAGGATCGAGTCACCGCCCAGGTCGAAGAAGTCGTCGGCCGTGCCGACGGCGTCGACGCCCAGGGTGTCCGCCCAGATCGCGGCGAGGGCGCGCTCGTGCGGGGTGCTCGGCGGCACGTGGCCGGCCGTCTCGGTGCGGCCGGGGGCGGGCAGGGCCTGCCGGTCGATCTTGTGCTGCGCGGTGAGCGGCAGCCGGTCGAGGACCACCACGGCGGACGGCACCATGTGCGCGGGCAGGGTGCCGGCGATCGCCGCGCGCAGGGCCGCCGGGTCGGGGGCGTGGCAGGCATCGGCAGGGGTGACATAGCCGACAAGGCGCTGCCGTCCCGGTTCGTCCTCCCGGACGACGACCACGGCCTCGCCGACCGAGTCGGCCCGGCGCAGGGCCGCCTCGATCTCGCCCGGTTCGATCCGGAAACCGCGGACCTTCACCTGCCGGTCGAGCCGGCCGAGGTACTCCAGTTCCCCGTCGGCGGTCCAGCGGGCCCGGTCCCCGGTGCGGTAGAGGCGGCCGCCCGCCGTGAAGGGGTCGGCCACGAAGCGGGCGGCCGTCAGGCCCGGCCGGCCCAGATAGCCGCGGGCCAGCGCGTCGCCGCCCACGAACAACTCGCCGTCGGCGCCGGGCGGTACGGGGCGCAGCCCGGCGTCGAGGACGTACACCCGGGTGTGCGGCAGGGCGTCGCCGATCGTGGGTGTGCCCCGGCCGGCGGTGAGCGGGCCGGTCCAGGTGGCGACGATGGTCGTCTCGGTGGGGCCGTAGGAGTTGATCATGCGGCGGCCGGGGGCCCAGCGGTCGACGAGCGCGGCGGGGCAGGCCTCGGCCCCCACGATCAGGGTGCGCAGATGGGCGGCGGTGCCCTCGGCCGGGTCCGGGAGGGTGGCGAGGGCGGCCGGTGGGATGAGGGCGTGGGTGATGCGGTGGCGGTCGAGGACGGCGGCGAGTTCGTCGCCCAGCCACGGGCCGTCCGGCGGCACCACGAGGGTCGCGCCGGACAGGACGGATATGAAGAGTTCCAGGACGGAGGCGTCGAAGCTGGGCGAGGAGAACTGCAGCACGCGGTCGCCGGGGCCCACGGCGTACCGTTCGGCGGCGGCCGCCGCGAAGGGGCCGATGCCGCGGTGGGTCACGGTCACGCCCTTCGGGGTGCCGGTGGAGCCGGAGGTGTAGATCACGTAGGCCGCGTGGTCGAGGCCGGCCGTGACGGCGGTGCAGGGGGTGTTCGCGGTGTCCCCGGCCTCCAGCAGGCCGCGGACCTCGCCGAGGTCGTCGAGGGTGACCGCGGGCCCGGCGTCGTCGAGCATCAGCGCCCGGCGCTCGGCGGGGTAGGCGGGGTCCACGGGCAGGAAGGCCGCGCCCGCCCGGGCCACGGCCAGCTCCGCCGCTATCAGCTCCATCGAGCGCGGCAGGGCCAGGGCGACCACGCGGTCGGGCCCCGCTCCCCCGCGCACGAGCCGACCCGCCAACCGGTCCGCGCGGGCGGCCAGTTCCCGGTAGCTCCAGGTGCGGCTGCCGTCGGTGAGGGCCGGCGCGTCCGGGGTCCGGGCCACCCACGCCATGAACAACTCGCCGAGCGTCGGCTGCGGCCGCGCCGGGGCCACGGCGCTCTCCGGCGTCCCGGCGGTGCGGCCGGCCGGTGCCGGGGAGGACGCCGGTGCGGGCTTGTCGTGCAGGTCCGTCATGGGTGAAGTCCTTCTGCAGAGCGGGACGATGCGGCGCGGGGTACGGGGTCGGACGCGCGTGACGCTCGGACCCACGTGATGCGAGGAGGCCGGCGGGCACGCCGTACCCGTGCGGCGGGGCGGGCGGCGCGGTCGGGCACACCGGGGGCGGGGCGCGGGGTGAACCGGCGGGCGGACGACGGGTGGTGTCCGGCCGCGACGGCGCCCCGGGTGGGTGCGGGCCGGAGGCCGGGACGTGCGGACCGAGGTTCAGGGGTCGGCGATCACGGCCCGGTCGTCGCGGACCGTTTCCCGCTGACCGGTTTCCGGCGGTCCGGTTTCCGGCCATCCGGGGTTCGCCGTGCGTCGCGGCCCCAAGGCGACACGGTCCCCTGGCGGAGCGGCGCGGGCGGCGGGCCGGTGTCCGGGCCGGAGCGGCTCAGTCGTCGTCGGTACGGCGTGCCGTGCGTCCGGATATCTGTATGCGGTCGATCTCGCCGGTGCGCGGATCGCGGTGGAAGTGCCCGCCCGGTTCGAGGCGGCCGGTGGCCGGGTCGACCAGGTCGCACGAGAGGTCGGCGTAGCAGACCAGGGGCAGGGCGAGGTCGCCGTTCACGGAGAGGGCCGGCGAGCCGTCCGACCGAGGAGCCACCCGGTAGACGATGTCCCCGTTGCGGTAGGTGCCCACGCAGTCCGGCAGGGCGACGCGCCGGCCCCGGTCCCCCGCAAGCCGGGCGGCGGGGACCCGGATGCCGGTGAGCCGGGCCAGGTCTTCGACGAGGTCGCGCCAGAGCGCGGTGGCACCGCCGGCGTTGCCGGTGAAGGCGACCACCACACCGTCGGCCGGATCGGCGCGCAGATGGCAGGAGGTGCCCTGGGCGTTGCCGTCGTGGCCGCACCACACCCGGTCGTCCTGCCGGTACAGCGCCAGCCCCGGTCCCCAGCCGTCGGCCAGGGCGCCGGGCCGGGCGGCACTGTCGGCGCGGCGCATCTCCTTGGCGACGGCGGGCGGCAGGACGTCCGAGCGGTCGACCAGGACACGGCCGAACGCGTACAGGTCGTGGGCGCTCGCCAGCAGGGCGCCGGCCGGTGCCTCCAGCGGCGCGAGGTTCTGCCGGGTCGGACGGGCCAGTCCGGTGGCGGTGTTGACGGCGTGGCCGACGGCGAGGGGGCGGGCGGCGCCGCTGTCGCCGAGGAACGCGCCCACCGTACCGAGGGGTTCGAGGAGCAGCGCACGGACCGCCTCGTGCCACGGCATGCCGGTGACCGCCTCCACCAGCCGACCGGCGGCGACATAGCCGGCGTTGGAGTAGGAGAAGCCGGTCCCCGGCGTGAAGAGCAGGTCGCGGGGGGTGCAGACGGCCGCGAGGTAGCGGGCGCCGGTCGTCGCGGCGGCGGTGTCGGAATCCGGCCCCGTCGGCAACCCGGCGGTGTGGCTCAGCAATTGACGGATCGTCACCTGGGGCAGCGCGCGCAGTTCGGGGAGGTGTTCCGCGGCGGGTTCGTCCAGGTCGAGGTCGCCGTCGTCGGCCAGGAGCAGCACGAGGGCCGCCGTGTAGGGCTTGGTGAGCGAGCCGAGGGGTACGGCCGTGTCGACCGTGACCGGCGCGCCGGTCCTCACGTCGGCCGTCCCGGTGTGCAGGGCGAGGACGTCCGTGCCGGAATGCAGGACCAGTTGGGCGCCCGGTACGCGGTGCCGCCGGGCGAGGGTGTCGAGGCGGTCCTGCAGCTCCTGGCGTAACAGCGGGGAGGACGCTTCGGAGCGGACCGGAGCGGTGGGGACGGTGTACGGCATGAGCGGAAAACTCCCGTTGTGTGGGTCTTGTGGTGCGGAGGGACCGGCCCCAGCCCGTGAGCGGGCGGTGCGGGGGCCGGGGCGCGTGGGCGCCGGGCTAGGCTCTGGCGACCTCGACCGGCAGATGGCGTACGCCGATGAGGACGGCCGGGTTCTGCAGGACGACGTCCTCGTAGGAGGGGACGGCCAGTATGCGGAATCGTTCATGCAACATACGCAGCGCGATCCGTGCCTCCAGTCGGGCCAGGGGGGCGCCGAAACAGAAGTGGATGCCGTGACCGAAGGTCAGATGGGGATTGGGCTGCCGGGTCACGTCGAACACATCGGGCCGGTCGAAGCGGTCCGGGTCCCGGTTGGCCGCCCCCAGGTGCGCCATGACCAGGGCGTCGGCGGGCAGTTCGTGTCCCCCGAGGACCACGGGCCGGGCGACGCGGCGACCCAGCTCGGGGAAGGGGGGCAGCCAGCGCAGCACCTCCTCGATGGCCTGGGGCAGCAGTTCGGGATCGGCACGCAGCGCGGCGTCCGTACCGGGGTGCCGGTCGAAGGCGACGACGGCGTTGCCGAGCAGCGCGGTGGTGGTGATGTGGCCCGCGACCAGCAGCAGGGCCACGAAGCCGACCATCTCCTGGTCCTCCAGCCGCACCCCGTCCACCTCTGCGGCGATGAGTCTGCTGGTGAGGTCGTCGCCGAGGTGGGCGCGCCGGTGGCGGATGTGGGCGAGCATGTAGCCGTTCATCTCGCGCACCGTCGGGGCGATGGCCTCCAGTGCCCGTCCCAGGTCGGCCATGTCGGGGGCCTCGCCGAGCTGGTCGCCGCCGAACAGGACGCTCGCCCACTCCTGGAAGAGCCGGTGCTCCTCGGCCGGGATGCCGAGCAGTTCGGCGATCACGATGATGGGGAGCGGATAGGCCAGCGCGTCGACCAGGTCGAACCGGTCTCGGTCGGCGACGGCGTCCAGCAGCCTCGCGCTCACGGCCTCGATGCGGGGGCCGAGGTCCCGCACGACCCGGGGGGTGAAGGCCCGACTGACCAGGGTGCGCAGTTTGCGGTGTTCCGGCGGGTCCATGCCGACGAAGTTGCCCTGCCGGAAGGTCTCGAAGTCCTCCTGGGTGGGCGTCAGCGCGGACAGGTCGGACGAGTAGGTCGCCGGATCGGCGAGCACGGTGGAGACCGTGGCGTGGTCCAGTACCTGCCACACGCCCTGGTTCTCGTCGAAACGCACGGGTCCGGCCGCGCGTAGGCCCTGCCAGCGCTCGGGTAACACGTCGAGGAGGAAGGACTCCTGCGTCAGCTGGTCACTGGTCACGTCTTCTCCTTGGTTACGGCGCGCGGGGCAGGGAGGAATCGCGGACAGACCTGGGAATCTCGGCTGAACACGCCGGTGGACCGGACGGGCTTGGACGGGCCCGGACACGGCTCTGCCACGGCGCACGGGAGGTGCGGGCGGACAGCGCCGACTCGGTGGCTTCTTCGCGCGGCCCGGCGGTCAGGTGCCGTCAGCGCGTCGCCTCGGCGGACCGGAGCGGCTCAGCACGTCCGGTGACGGGTGCTGCCGCTACCCGGCCGGCCACGGGCTCGTCCCGCACCCGGCCCTACGGCGGACCAAACCGGCATAACACTTCCCCCTTGGTGACACTTCCCGCCCGGTGACCGTGCGGGACCCTCCCGGCTCGTGAACGGACAACAGGGCCCGAGGACCCGGCCGCTCGAAACGAGGTGAGAGAATACGTAGTCCCGAGTCGCGCTGACACAGGAATGGCACGATCCGCACCTCGGAACACCTTCGTTTCGATGGAACCCGGCCACAGTCTTCATGCCGGGTCATCTGATAGCAACCCCGTGAGGTTGAACGGAGAGTATTTCTGCTGTGCTTTTGCGTCACCACCCGGCCACTTCGTCCGCCCTCGCGGACGAGTGACGCCCCGGCCGGATCGTCGCCCCCGCGTGTGCCCGGGAGACCCGCGGCCAAACCCAGTGCCTACGAAAGAATGTGAACCAGGGGGCGTGTGCGCACCCCCGGGCAAGCCGGTTCGCCCGAACCGCCTGGTCTCGGCCCCCCGCCGAATCGTTGGCCGAAGCCACTCCTGATCTGGGCTGATGATCGCACTGCCGTCGTCGGCCCGGACGGGTGTCCGGTTCCGGAGCGCTTCGCGCCGGTGGCGGCACCGGGCGGCCGGTTCCGGCGATCACCCGGGGGACGACCACGGCACCGACGCACCGGCGAAAAACAGCCGAACCTCCGGCCGGCCGTGGTCACCCGTCGGATTTCAGCCATCCGGGCGCGCGGGGGCGCACAGATCCATCGACACGCTGCGGCATGCTTCGACTGCGCGGGCATATGCCGGGACATGCGGGGTATGACCGCCCTCCCGTTGCGCGCGCCCGGGCGTGAACGGCGCGCTCGCCGTGCGCGGACCGCCCCCACGGGGGAGTCTTGTC
The DNA here is from genome assembly GCF_044454765.1 of Streptomyces sp. NPDC051452. Lineage (NCBI taxonomy): Bacteria > Bacillati > Actinomycetota > Actinomycetes > Kitasatosporales > Streptomycetaceae > Streptomyces > Streptomyces sp. NPDC051452. Next base: position 466,647 of record NZ_JBITEB010000001.1, on the reverse strand, counting down.
CCTCATAGGGGAGTCCTGTCTCCGCAAGACGCGACGCGCGGCCGTGCGAGGAGGTGGTCGGCGTGTCCGACGGGCCAGCGCCGGCGCGGGTCCCGGCACCCGGCGGGGTGCCGGCCGAGCAACCGATACTGTCGCTCGCGCTGGTGGCGATGATGGAGGAGGTGCGCGCGCACTCGGGCGCGGTGTACCTGCTCAGCCGCGACGAGCCGGTCCTGGAGATGGCCGTGACGGCGGGCATGCCCCGGGCCTTCGCGGCGCCGTGGGAGCGGGTGGGACTGAGCGCGCCCATCCCGGTCGCCGACGCGGTCCGCGACCGGCGGCTGGTGTGGGTGGGCGGCGAAGAGGAGATGGCCCTCCGCTACCCGCGGATCTCGGTGGTGCTCCCCTATCCGTTCGCCCTGGCGGCGGCGCCCGTGGCGACGGAGAAGGAGGTCTACGGCGCGGTGTTCGTGACCTGGCCCGGCGCGCATCCGCCACAGCTGTCGGAACAGGAGCGGGAGCATCTGACGGGGGCCTGCGACCGGCTGGCGCTGCGGCTGGAGCGGGCCGCCGAGGAGGAAAGCCCGGCCGCCCCCGAGGCCGACGTGGTGGCGGCGCCGGTGGCGGGCGTGGCGGACACGCTGGGCTCGGTGGAGGCGGCGCGGATGGTGTCCCGGCTGCCGTACGGGCTGGTGTCGCTGGATCTGCACGGCCGGATCGGCTTCGTCAACGCGGCGGCGGCCGAGCTGCTCGGCGCACCGGTCCCCGAACTGCTCGGCACCGTGCCCTGGGCGTCGGTGCCCTGGCTGAACGACCCCGTCTACGAGGACCGTTACCGGGCGGCGCTGATCAGCCAGGAGGTGACGTCGTTCGTGGCGCTGCGCCCGCCGGGCGACTGGCTGTCGTTCCGGCTGTATCCGAGCACGACCGGGCTGAGCGTGCGGATCAGCCGGGCCCGGGCCGCGGCGGATCTGGCCCGGCCGGCCGCGGAGCCGGAGCCGCATCCCTCACGGCTGGTGACCATCTCCCAGATTCTGAGCCTGGCCGGCGCGCTGACCGAGGCGGTGGGCGTCCAGGACGTCGTGCAGCTGGTCTGGGACGAGGTGGCCCCGGCGGTCGGCAGCCGGGCGCTGGTACTCCTGCGGTCGCAGGGCGGCCGACTGCACGTGCTGGGCCACCGGGGCTACCCGCACGCGCACGTCGTGGAGCGGTTCGACGGCCTGCCACTGAGCGAACGCACGCCGGGCACCCACGCCCTGAACAGCGGAGTGCCCGCGTTCTTCGGCTCCCAGGCGGATCTGGAGCGGCTGTACCCGAACCGGTACGAGACCCCGGACGGCTTCGCGGCCTGGGCCTATCTGCCGCTGATCGCGTCCGGGCGGCCGGTGGGCACCTGTGTGCTGGCCTACCCCGAGCCGCGCGCCTTCTCCGCCGACGAGCGGGCCGTGCTGACGTCCCTCGGCGGGCTGATCGCGCAGGCTCTGGAACGGGCCCTGCTCTACGACGCCAAGCACCGGCTGGCGCACGGTCTGCAGCAGGCGCTGCTGCCGCGCTCGCTGGTGCCGCCGCCCGGTCTGGAGGCGGCGGCCCGCTATCTGCCGGCCACCCACGGCATGGAGATCGGCGGCGACTTCTACGACCTCGTGCCGACCGTGCCGCTGGCGGCGGCGGTGATCGGGGACGTCCAGGGACACAATGTGACGGCGGCCGGGCTGATGGGGCAGATCCGCACCGGTGTTCGGGCCTACAGCACGGTCGGGCAGGCGCCACACGAGGTCATGAGCAGCACCAACCGGCTGCTGATCGATCTCGGGGCCGATCTGTTCGCCAGTTGTCTGTATCTGCGGCTGGACCCGGGGCGCCGGAAGGCCGTGATGGCGCGGGCGGGGCACCCGCCGCCGCTGCTGCGCCGGCCGGACGGGCGGGTACGGGTGCTGGACCTGGCCGGGGGGCCGCTGCTGGGGATCGACTCGTCGGCGGTCTATCCGACGACCGAGGTCTCCCTCGTGCCCGGCTCGGTCCTCGTCCTCTATACCGACGGTCTGGTGGAGACACCCGACATCGACATCGAGGACGCCCTGGTGGATCTCGGCGCGCTGTTGTCGGAGATCGGCGACCGGCCGCTGGAGGATCTCGCGGACGAGGTGCTCCGGCACAGCGCGGCGGCCCGGGAGCGGCTGGACGACGTGGCGGTGCTGCTGCTGCGTGCGCTCCCCGACACCTGACACCTCGCGTCCGCGGCCGACGGCCGTGGTCCGGCCCTCCCGCCGGAGGGCCGGACCGTGTCCCGCCGGCGGGAGCGTGGGGGCGCCGGCGGAGTCGGTGAGTGCGGCTCAGTGGCCGCCGGAAGCGGACGATCCGTCGCCCGCCTGGCCGGTCCCGGACGGGGCGTCCGTCGAGCCGTTGCCGGACGGGGCGCCGGCCGACGGGTCCTGCCCGCCGCCGATCTGGTCGCCCCCGGCCCCGGCACCCGACTGGTCACCGGCACCCGCACCGGACTGGTCACCCGCACCCGACTGGTCACCGGCACCCGCGCCCGACTGGTCACCCGCACCGGACTGGTCACCGGCACCCGCACCCGACTGGTCGCCCGCGCCGTTGCCGCCGGCGGCGGCGCCGGAGCCGAGGGTCGCGCCGGTGGCCTGGAGGGCGGCGGTGACGGGCTGGAAGAAGGTCTCGCCGCCGCTGGTGCAGTCGCCACTGCCGCCCGAGGTGAGGCCGACGGCGCTGCCGTCCTGGGTGAACAGCGAGCCGCCGCTGTCACCGGGTTCGGCGCAGACGTCGGTCTGGATCAGACCGTTGACGGTGTCGACGCCGTTCGGGTCGGTCTCGCTCTGGAAGTTGACGGTGGCGTCCAGTCCGGTGACCTTGCCGTTGTGCAGTCCGGTGGTGGACCCCATCCGGAACACCGTCTGGCCGACCGTGGCATCGGCGGCCTGGTTGATCTGTACGGTCTGGCCGTTGCCGGTGTTGACCTCGCTGGGCGCCTGCGTTGTGGCGTCGTCGTACTTGACCAGCGAGAAGTCGTTGCCCGGGAAGGTGGCCTGATCGACGGTGGCGATGGGCTGGCCGGTCTGGGAGTCGGACCACTGCTTCGCGGCGACCCCGCAGTGACCGGCCGTCAGGAAGGCGGGACTGCCGTCGGAGGCGGTGACGTTGAAGCCGAGGGAGCAGCGCACGTTGCCGCCCTGCACCTGGGAGAAGATGGCGTCGCCGCCGGAGACGAAGGTCTTGAAGGTACCGCCGGACTTCTTCAGGGTCGCCATGCCTGAGCCGAGGCCGCGCACGGTCGACTGGAGCTTGTCCCACCGGGAGCCGGTGACCGTGGAGTCGGCGGTGACCAGGACCTTGTCGGTGCGCGGGTCGACGGCCCACGAGGTGCCGGGGATGGTCGCCTTGGCCTTCAACGTCTTCGCGGCCGACCTGAGTTCGGCGATGCTGTTGTCGACCCGTCGGACGGCCGCGCCGGCCTTCTCCGCCTGGGCGACCACGTTGCCGTCGCCGTCGGCCACGTTGACGACGAGCTGCTGCTTGCCGCTGTCGTAGTACGACCCGGCGAAGGCGTCGCCGAGGGTCTTGCGCAGCCGGCCGGCGAGGTCCGAGGCGTCCGCGGCCTTCAGGGTCTTCGCGGTGCCGGTGGCGCCCGAGGCCTGGTCCTTGTCCTGGGACGCGTTGGCGTTGGGCAGCAGCAGGGCCGCCGCTCCGAGGGCCGCCACACCGCCCACGGCTATCGCGGCCTTGCGCTTCGGCATTCGCTTGTGACTCAAACTTCTCGACCTCCTGGGACGGGGGGTCTGCCCCTGTCGGGCAGTTCGTATCGGGGCGCCTGGATGGCCGTAGGTACGCACCGGCCGAGCGGTGTGTTCAATTCCGTTTCCCGCCGGGCCTGTTACGAGGGCGAATCGGCCACGTTGCACGCGTGCCGCCGGACGGCCGCGCGGGGCGGGTTCGCGCCGATGACGACGGTCCGGCGGTCCGCGTCGTACCGGCGGACGGTGACCGGTTCGGATGTCCTGATCCAGGCGGCCCTCGCCAAGGCGGAGCCGCCAGTCGGCACGCTGGGCGACGGCCTGGTGACGCTGCGTCCGAAAAGCAGACCGGAATCCCTGCTTCAGGGAATCTCCACATCCCATGCCCGAGCAGGGCACCATCGTCGGCGGATCTGCACATACGCACGCCCCCCGGCACGCCTTTGGCGTGGAGTGCCGGATTCGGGGCGCTCGGGGCAAGGGGCCGGCCGCGACGATGCCGTGCCACATGTGAAGGAGTCGCCGACGTGCCGTGCGCACACCTGCACGGATGCACCCGTGTGGGAGCCAAGTGCGCAGGTGGGAGCCCTGGTTGATTGGAAGCGCGCGCCGCGTGCGTGCTTTGATCCATCGCACCGCAGGGGTTGCCCGGGTTCCCGTCGAACGGGTGCCCGGCGCCCTCGGTCGCGGCCACGTCTGTACCCAGAGGGGGCCGCTCTCCCCCTTGTGAATATCCATATGAAGGGAAGTTCCATCATGAACTCCACCCCCCAGGTCGAGACCGTCGAGATCTCGGACGCCGAGCTGGACAACGTCTCCGGCGGTCTGTCCGTGAACGCCCTGAACACCGTGACCGGCACCGTCAACGGCATCGCCCCGGTCTCCGGCCTGGTCGACACCGTCGTCGGCACCGTCGAGGGCGTCACCGGCCTGCACACCCAGCCGGTCACCAACCTGGTCGCCGGTCTCTGACCGCACCCCGGTGTCACCTCGGGTCCCGGAGCCATCCCCCCGGCTCCGGGGCTCTCGGGTGCCCGGAGGGACCCACCGGTCCCGACGGCGCCCCCCGCTTCGCCGTAACGCCGTCTCTCCTCGGGTGAGGGAAGTTCCGTGCAGTTCCGCCAACAGGCCCTCGCCAAGCTCCAGTCGCCGGAGGAGCTGGACCTTCCGGTGCGGCTGGCCCGTCCCCAGGGCTGGCTCGTACTGGGCGTCACCGTCGTCGTCATGGCCGCGGCCTCCGTCTGGGCGGTGACCGGATCGGTCGCCTCGACCGTCGGCGCCCCGGCCGTCCTCACGCACGGCCAGGGCAGCTATCTGCTCCAGAGCCCGGTGGCCGGTCAGGTCACGGGCATCCTCGCCCGGCAGGGCGAACGGCTCCCGGCGAACGCACCCGTCGTCAAGGTCCGTACGCCGCAGGGCACTTCGGTGATCCGCACGGTGGCCGCTGGCCGGCTGACCACACTCGCCGCCGGCATCGGACAGATCGTGCGGACCGGCACCGACATCGCCGCGGTCGAGAAGGTCGCCCACCCGGGCGACCCGCTGTACGCGACCGTGTACGTCCCCGCCGAGGACGCCGCCGCCATCCCCGCCCACGCCCCCGTGGACCTCACCGTGTCCTCGGTGCCGGCCCAGGAGTACGGGGTGCTGCGTGGCCGGGTGAGAGCGGTGGACCGGACCGCGCAGTCCGCGCAGTCCATCGCCGCGTTCCTCGGCGACAGCCAGCTCGGCGAGCAGTTCACCCGCAAGGGCCGCCCGGTGGCCGTCCTCGTGGAGCTGACGCGAACGAAGGCGACGAAGAGCGGCTACCGCTGGTCCACCGCCGACGGGCCGCCGTACGCGCCCGACTCGATGACCCTCGCCTCCGCCTCGGTCGAGCTGGCCGACCAGCGCCCCCTCGATTGGCTGCTCCCGTGACCACCCCGCAGGAAACCCGCGGCCGCAGACGCGCCGCCCCCGCCAAGCGGCCGGTCCCCAAGTCCCGTACCGGCACCGTCCGTACCCCCACCGTGCTCCAGATGGAGGCCGTCGAGTGCGGCGCCGCCTCCCTCGCGATGGTCCTCGGCCACTACGGCCGGCACGTCCCGCTGGAGGAGCTGCGCATCGCCTGCGGCGTCTCCCGGGACGGCTCGCGCGCCAGCAACCTGCTGAAGGCGGCGAGGAGTTACGGCCTGACGGCCAAGGGCATGCAGATGGACCTGGCCGCGCTCGCGGAGGTGCGCTCACCGGCCATCCTCTTCTGGGAGTTCAACCACTACGTCGTCTACGACGGTCTTGGCCGACGCTTCGGCCGGCGGGGCGTGTTCGTCAACGACCCCGCCAAGGGCCGCCGTTTCGTGCCGCTGGAGGAGTTCGACGGCAGCTTCACCGGTGTGGTGCTGGTGCTGGAGCCGGGCGACGGCTTCACCCGGGGCGGGCGCAAGCCGGGCGTGCTCGGCGCGATGCCGGCGAGGTTGCGCGGCACCGCCGGTACGCTGCCCGCCGCCGTGCTGGCCAGCCTGCTGCTGGTCGCGGTCGGCGCGGCCCTGCCCGCGCTGAGCCGCACCTACATCGACATGTTCCTCATCGGCGGCCAGACCTCGCTGCTGGGCGTGCTGTTCGCCGCCATGGCCGTCTGCGTGCTGCTCACCCTGGTGCTGACCTGGCTGCAGCAGGCGAACCTGCTGCACGGCCGGATCATCTCCTCCACCCTCTCCAGCGCCCGCTTCCTGCGCCATCTGCTGCGGCTGCCGGTGACGTTCTTCGCCCAGCGCTCCCCCGCCGACCTGGTGCAGCGACTGCAGTCCAACGACCAGGTGGCGGAGACCCTGGCCCGGGACCTCGCGGCGGCCGGCGTGGACGCGGTCGTCGTGGTCCTGTACGCCGTGCTGCTCTACACCTACGACCCCCAGCTGACGTTCGTCGGGATCGGCGTGGCCCTGCTGAACCTCGTGGCGATGCGGCTGGTGATCCGGCTGCGGGCGACCCGGACGGCGAAGCTGCGCGCGGACACCGCGCGGCTCACCACCACCTCGTACACCGGGCTCCAGCTGATCGAGACGATGAAGGCGACCGGCGGCGAGGACGGCTACTTCCGCAAGTGGGCCGGGCAGCACGCCACCACGCTGGAGGAACAGCAGCGCCTCGGTGTGCCGAGCGCCTGGCTCGGGGTGGTCGCCCCGGCGCTGGCCACCGTCAACAGCGCGCTGATCCTGTGGATCGGCGGCATGCGCGCGGTCGAGGGACACCTCTCGGTCGGTCTGCTGGTCGCCTTCCAGGCGCTGGTCACCCGGTTCACCGCCCCCCTCACCCGGCTCAACGGCGTGGCGGGCCGCATCCAGGACTTCACGGCCGACGTGGCCCGCCTGAAGGACGTGGAGAACTTCCAGGCCGACCCGCTCTACGCCCGACCCGGCACAGGAGACGCGACCCGCCGGCTGCACGGGCACGTCGAGCTGGAGAACGTCACCTTCGGCTACAGCCCGCTGGACCAGCCGCTGCTGAGCGGGTTCGACCTGAGCGTCGGACCCGGCCGGCAGGTGGCGCTGGTCGGCGGCTCGGGCAGCGGCAAGTCGACGGTCTCCCGGCTGATCTCGGGGCTGTACACGCCCTGGGACGGCGTGATCCGCATCGACGGCCGCCGACTCGAGGACATCCCGCGCGGCGCGCTCGCCGCCTCCGTGTCCTTCGTCGACCAGGACGTCTTCCTCTTCGAGGGCTCGGTCCGCGACAACGTGGCCCTGTGGGACCCGTCGATCCCCGACGAGGCGGTGGTGGAGGCACTGCGGGACGCGGCCCTGTACGACGTGGTGGCGCGTCGGCCCGGCGGCATCCACGGCAGGGTCGAGCAGGACGGCCGGAACTTCTCCGGCGGCCAGCGCCAACGGCTGGAGATCGCGCGGGCGTTGGTGCGGCGGCCCAGCATCCTCGTGCTGGACGAGGTGACCAGCGCGCTGGACGCCGAGACCGAGCTGCTGGTGATGGACAACCTGCGCCGGCGCGGTTGCGCCTGTGTGGTGATCGCCCACCGGCTGAGCACGGTCCGCGACAGCGACGAGATCGTCGTGCTGCGGCACGGCACGGTCGTCGAGCGCGGGCGGCACGAGGAGCTGGTGGCGCGCGGCGGCACTTACGCCGCGCTGGTCAGGGAGCGGTGAGATGACGAGCGTTCAGGAGGAGTACGAAGGCGACCTGGTCCTCGGGGCGCTCGGGGCGCTCGGCACCCGGTTCGACTGCGCCGGGCTGAACCGGCTGGACCTGGCGGGCCCGCAGGTGCTGTGGCTGGTGGCGGCCGGCGCCCTGGACCTGTTCGCGGTGGACGCCGCCGAGCAGGGCCACTGGCACCATCTCGGCCGGCTGGAGGCGGGCGCCCTGCTGCTCGGCCCGGTCGCCGGCCCCGCGCACACCCTGGTGGCCCGCCCGGCCCGCGACTGCGTGGTGCACCGCGTCGGTCTGCGCGAGCTGTACCAGCCCACGCACACCCAGACCTGGTCCTACGACGAGTACGGCAACCCGCAGTACGTGCCCCCGGCCTCGAGCCCGCTGGAGTACGCGGTGGCACTCGGGGTGGGCCGTGGGCTGTCCGTCCTCTTCCAGGCCCCGATGGCCGAGGAGCGGACCGCCGCGCCGTCCGACGACGACGTGTTCTGGATGCAGGTGCCGCCGGGCAGCGTGCGCTACGGGTCGGAGTACGGCGCGGAGGCCGCCGCCGACCTGCTGATGGACCCGGCGCTGTGGCAGAGCCTGGTGGACCAGCAGTACCGGCTGCTGACCGCGCTGGACCGGTGGATCGAGCAGCAGGAGCGCACCCACGAGACCCGCACGGCCGCCGGGATCAAGGCCGGTGAGGCGGTCCGCGCCCAGGCCGACCAGACCCTGCTGGCCTCCATCGGCGGGCGTTCCGGGCGGCGTGCGACGGCAGCCGACGCGGACGCCACGTTCGCGGTGTGCGAGCTGGTCGCCCGGGCGGCCGGCATCGTCCTCGCCGCACCCGTGGGGGGCGGCGCCGAGAGCGAACGTCTCGACCCGGTCGAGCGGGTGGCCCTGGCCTCCCGGGTCCGCACCCGGGCCGTGCGCCTGGACGGGCGCTGGTGGCGGGAGAACGTGGGCCCGCTGGTCGGGCACCGGGCGCTGTCCGGGGCACCGGTCGCCCTGCTGTGGCGGCGCGGCGGCTATGTGGCCGTACAGCCCGCGACCGGCCGGGAGACGCCGGTCGAGAAGGCGAACGCGCAGGAGTTCGAGGCGCGCGCGGTGATGTTCTACCGGCCCCTGCCCGACAAGCGGCTCGGACCGCTCGGGCTGCTGCGGTTCAGTCTGCGCGGCACCCGCGGCGACCTGCTGAACCTGATGCTGGCGGGGCTGGTGACGGTGGTGATCGGCGCGCTGGTGCCGGTCGCGACAGGCCGGGTGCTCGGCCGTTACGTGCCGAGGGCCCAGGTGGACCTGATCGTCCAGGTGTGCCTGGCGGTGATGGTCAGCGCGGTGGTGGCGGCGGCGTTCACGCTGCTGGAGAACCTGTCCATCCTGCGGCTCGAGGGCCGGATCGAGGCGGCGCTGCAACCGGCCGTGTGGGACCGGCTGCTCCGGCTGCCCACCCGGTTCTTCACCCAGCGCTCGACCGGTGAGCTGGCCAGTGCCGCCATGGGCATCAGCGCGATCCGCCGACTGCTGGCCGGGATCGGCCCGGTGGTCGCGCAGTCCGTGACGGTCGGCGCGATGAACCTGGGCCTGCTGTTCTGGTACAGCGTGCCGATGGCGATGGCGGCCGTCGGCATGCTCGTCGTCATCGGGGCCGTGTTCACCGGGCTCGGGCTGTGGCAGGTGCGCTGGCAGCGGCGCCTGGTGGTGCTCGGCAACCAGCTCAACAACCAGGCGTTCCAGACCCTGCGCGGGCTGCCCAAGCTGCGGGTGGCGGCGGCCGAGAACTACGCGTACGCGGCCTGGGCGCGCCAGTTCGCGCGCAGCCGGGAGCTGCAGCAGCGGGTCGGCCGGATCAAGAACCTCAGCACGGTGCTGGGCGCGGTCTACCTGCCGGTGTGCACCCTGCTGATGTTCATGCTGCTGGCGGGTCCGGCCAGGGGCGCGATGTCGGCCGCGGACTTCCTGACCTTCAGCACGTCGGTGACGATGGTGCTGACGTCGGTCACCCAGCTGACGGGTTCCTTCGTGTCGGCGGTGGCGGCGCTGCCCCTGTTCGAGGAGATCAAGCCGGTCCTGCACGCCACGCCCGAGGTGCGCGCGGCGAGCACCCGGCCCGGCCCGCTGTCGGGGGCGATCGAGGCCCGGCGGCTGTCCTTCCGGTACGCCGACGACGGACCGCTGGTCCTCGACGACGTGTCCTTCGCCATCCGGCCGGGCGAGTTCGTGGCGGTCGTCGGCCCGAGCGGCTGCGGCAAGTCCACGCTGCTGCGGCTGCTGATCGGTTTCGACAAGCCGGTCTCCGGCAGCGTCCTGTACGACGGCCAGGACCTCGCCGCGCTCGACCAGTCGGCGGTGCGCCGCCAGTGCGGGGTGGTCCTGCAGCACGCCCAGCCCTTCACCGGTTCCGTGCTGGACGTCATCTGCGGCACCGAGCCGTACACGCCCGAGGAGGCGATGGCGGCGGCGGAGATGGCGGGGCTGGCGGCGGACATCGAGCGGATGCCGATGGGCCTGCACACGATCGTCGGGGGCAGCGGCGCGATATCCGGCGGCCAGCGGCAGCGCCTGATGATCGCCCAGGCCCTGATCCGCAGGCCGCGCATCCTCTTCTTCGACGAGGCCACCAGCGCGCTGGACAACGACACCCAGCGCATCGTCATCGACAGCACCCGCAAGCTGAACGCGACCCGTGTCGTGATCGCCCACCGGCTGTCCACGGTGCTGGACGCCGACCGGGTGATCGTCATGGAGGAGGGCAGGGTCGTCCAGCAGGGCACCCCGGCCGAGCTCCTCGCCGACACCGGGGGCCGGCTGCACGAACTGGTGCGACGACAGATGGCCTAGGGCTCCTCCTCCGGGGCGGTCTCGGTGGTGTGCCGCTCCTCGTGCTCGTGGCCCGGGGTCCAGTGGTGTTCGCAGAACCAGCGGCCGAAAAGGGCGCCGCCGTAGATGACGAAACCGACGCCGATCAGCCAGGACTCGACCACCAGGACCGTGCCGACGGCGCCGTAGCTGAGCGCGTTGGTGACGATCAGCGGGGTGAAGACGAGGGAGGAGAAGGCCCGCAGCCCGGCCAGGCCGACGACCGTGGCGACCGCGCCCGGCAGCAGAGTGCGCCAGTGGACCTGGCCGCCGAGCAGGAAACGCTGTCCCCACCAGAAGAACGCCAGGCCGCTGAGCGCGGACAGCGCGATCCGGTGGAGGCCGTGCAGCGCCGTCTTCGTCGCCACCTCCTGGTAGAGGTAGCCCGTCAGGACCACCAGCCACGTCGCCTGCCGCCAGACCCGGTGCCAGGGGCCGGCGGCCAGGCCCCAGATCCGCTCGTAGGCGTTCTGCACGCTGCCGCCGAAGGCCACTCCGAAGACGGCGAGCAGGACCGCGCTCCAGATGCTGGTGGTGCCGATGACGTTGCGCGGGGGGCTGATGACGTCGGTGATCACACGCGCGGATCTGCCCGAGAGCCCCATGCCGTCGGTGAGCCACGAGGCGAACCCGCCGCGCACCAGGGGGTCGGCGGCGGCGACCACGATCAGCAGCGGCGCCAGCGTCACCAGGGCCAGGGTGGCGAAGCCCATGGCGCGGTGCATCAGTTCCAGCTCACTGCCGTGCGCGAACAGGGCCCGGACAGCGAGCCACTCCCAAGCGCGGTGCAGGCCGCGCCGTAACACGTTCACGGCTCCTCCCGTGCTCGCCGCCCACACGCTCTCCTGTGCCGATTCATCCACTCCGGCGCGCTTCGGGCAACTCGCCGGACACGGTGGCGACGGCGCGCGGGGCGGGCCGGCCGGATCCGGCGACACGGCCGGCGACTGCGTCGTTTCCCCCTCGCGCCCCCGGAGAATCGGACGCCGTGCGTACTCCTGCCGAAGTGCCCCGACCGCGCCCCACCATGCCCGGCGACCGGCGGCGGCTGCTGATCGTGAGCGCGGGCATGGGGGCCGGTCACGACACGGTGGCCGGCGAACTCGCGCGCCGCGCGTCGGCGTACGGTCACGAGCCGCACGTGGTCGATGTGCTGCGGCTGCTGCCGTACGGTCTGGGCGCCGGGCTGCGCCGCGGGTACCAGGCCTCGGTACGGCACGCGCCCTGGGTGTACGGCGGGATCTACGGCGCGTTCCTGCGGGGCGGCGCCGGTCCGCGGCCGAGCGGGGTGCCGCTGGCCCGGCTCGCCGCCGGTCGGCTGACGGAGCTGGCGGACCGGCTGGAGATCGACGCGGTGGTGTCCGTGTTCCATCTGGCCGCGCAGCTGACCGGGTATCTCCGGTCGCGTGGCGTGCTGCGGGTGCCGAGCACCGTGTTCGTGCTCGACTTCGCCGTGCACCGGCAGTGGCTGCATCCGGGCACCGACCGGTATCTGTGTCTGACGGACGCGGCGGCGGCCGAGGTGCGTCGGGCGCTGGGCGTACCCGCCGTGCCGACCGGCCCGGTGGTGGCGCCGGCCTTCCTGGCCCCGGCCGCCGGGGCGGCGCGCTGGCGCCGGCGGTTCGCCGGGCGGGCGCCGGGCCGGCCACCGGTGCTGCTGTCGGCGGGTGCCTGGGGAGCGGCGGCCGATCTCGCCGGGACCGCCCGGCTGCTGGCGGCGGGCGGCTATCTGCCGGTCGTGCTGTGCGGCCGCAACGAGCGGCTGCGTGCCCGGGTGTCCCGGGTGCCGTCGGCGCTCGCCCTGGACTGGGTGGACGACATGCCCGGCCTGCTGGCCGCCGCGTACGCCCTGGTGGACAACGCCGCGGGCCAGACCGCCGTACAGGCTCTCGCCGTGGGGCTGCCCGTGGTGGGACACCGGCCGCTGCCCGGGCACGGGGCCGAGGGGGTACGGCGGATGGCCGAGCTCGGGGTGTCGGAGCCGGCCGGGGACGGCGCCGCGCTGCTGGCGGCGCTCGGCAGGCTCACGGAGACGGGCCCCGAGCGCGCGGCGCGGGTGGCCCGGGGCCGCGCACTCTTCCGCCAGGACCCGCTCACCCGGATCGCGGGCCTGTAAGCCCCACCCGCCCCCAACGACCGACGCCATCCGTCACCCCCACCCCCCCACGACGACCGACGCCATCCGTCACCCCCGGTGCGGCCCGGTCGGCACGAGGGCGGGACGAGTCCGGGACGAGACCGGGCCGGGGACGGCGCCGCGCTGCTGGCGGCGCTCGGCAGGCTCACGGAGACGGGCCCGGAGCGCGCGGCGCGGGTGGCCCGGGGCCGCGCACTCTTCCGTCAGGACCCGCTCACCCGGGTCGCGGGCCTGTAAGCCCCACCCCCACCCACGACGACCCACGCCATCCGTCACCCCCGGTGCGGCCCCGTCGGCACGAGGACGGGACGAGACCGGGACGAGACCGGGCCGGGGACGGCGCCGCGCTGCTGGCGGCGCTCGGCAGGCTCACGGAGACGGGCCCGGAGCGCGCGGCACGGGTGGCCCGGGGCCGCGCACTCTTCCGCCAGGACCCGCTCACCCGGGTCGCGGGCCTGTGAACCCCACCCCCACCCACGACGACCCACGCCATCCGTCACCCCCGGTGCGGCCCGGTCGGCACGAGGACGGGACGAGACCGGGAGTCCGGGGACGGACCGTGCTCGCGCAGGGGGCCCACCGCCAGGCCGGCCGACCGGCAGTCCTCGACGATGCCGGGCAGCGCGCCCAGGGCGGACTGCCAGCAGCCGGGGGCGGAGTGCCGGTCCGAGTCGTGCAGCAGGACGGTGCCGCCGCCACGCAGGTCCGCCACGACCCGGGCCCGCACGGAGTCCGGGGTGGCGTCGGCCGTCCAGTCCCTGCCCCACGCCGACCACAGCACCGTCCGCAGGCCGGCCCGCCGGGCGGCCGCCCAGCGTCCCGTGGTGAGGATGCCGTAGGGGGGCCGGTACCACCGCGGCCGGTGACCGGTGAGGTCGTGCACCACGTGGACGGCGCGGGCGACCGCCTCGGCGTCCCGGGTGAACGCCGGGCGCCAGGGCCGGTCGTGGGTCCAGCCGTGCACCCCGACCTCGTGCCCGCGCTCCACCGTCTCCCGGAGCAGGGCCGGGTGGCGCACCACGTGTGCGCCGAGCACGAAGAAGGTCGCCCGCACCCCGAGCCCGTCCAACGCGTCGAGGAAGCGCGGCGTCGACTCCGGGTCGGGGCCGTCGTCGAAGGTGAGCGCGACGTGCCGGCGGCGACCGGTGCCCGAGAGCCCCGGGAACAGCGGCAGCCGTACGGCCGGGAGCCAGGTCGCCGCGGGGGCGATGTGCGCCGCGGCCACGGCGGCCGGCAGGGCGACGGCCGCGGTGCGCAGACGGCGGCCGTGGACGGGGGGCATCGGTGACATCGGTGACATCGGTGACATCGGTGACATCGGTGAGGCACCTCCTCGGTGGGCGACGGCGGGCACCCGCCCGGCGCGTCCGGTCGGTGACGGCATGGCATCCGCCCGGCGCGTCCGGTCGGTGACGGCGTCGCATCCGCCCGGCGCGTCCGGTCGGTGACGGCGTGGCACCTGCCCGGCGCGTCCGGTCCATGACGGCGTGGCGTCCGCGGCCGCTCGCCGGCCGGTCAGTGCTCGCGCGGCGTCCGCGGCCGCTCGCCGCCCCCGCCCGGCGGGTGGTCCGGCGTGGCGGTGTCCCACTCCCCCGCCACGGACTGGGCGTGGGCCAGGCCGATGCTGCCCCCGCCGATGAGCACCGCACCGATCACCTCCGGGATCAGGCGCAGCCCGAGGTGGATGGTCTCGGCGAACAGCACCCAGCCGAGGACGACGCTGGTGAGCGCGTCGCCGAGGGTGAGGGCGGGCTGCGAGGCCGTCAGCGATCCGGCCGCGAGCGCGCTCTGCAGCAGCAGGAAGGCGACGAGTCCCGCGCCGCCGGTGGCGTACAGCGACCAGTGCGAGAACATCGCCCCGGGGCCCTGCGCGAGCCGCCCCACGGCCTCCTTGAGCAGCGCCGCCGTGGTGGCGAAGGAGATGGCGGACGCGAGACCGAGCAGCGCGGCCCGGGGCGCGCCGCGCGTCGGGCGGGAGATCACCACGCACAGGACGACGGCGCCGAGTGTCCCGCCGCCGCCCAGGAGCCAGCTGCGGGGCGGTGCGGACGGGCGTCCGGCGGACGGCGCTGCCGCCAGGAGGAACACCGCCAGCCCGACGGCGAGGGCGACGAACGCCAGCCAGGTCCGGCGGTCCGGACGGCGCCGGAAGACGACACTGCCCACGGCCAGCGTGAACAGCAGTTCGGCGGCGAGCAGGGGCTGGACGAGCGACAGGCTGCCCACGGCCAGCGCCGCGCCCTGCAACACGCTGGACAGGGCCAGCAGCCCGGTACCGGCCAGCCAGTACGGCCGCCGCAGCAGATGCCCGAGCCGTCGTACGGCGGACGCCGCGCCGGTGCCCTTCTCCGGCTCCTGCACCGCGGCCCGGCGTTGCAGCACCGAGGCGGACGCGTTGGACAGGGCCGCGAGCAGCGCGAGCAGCACCGTGACGGCGATCATGGGCGGTCATCCGTAACGGGCGGCGAGCCGCCGGTAGAGTCCGGGCGCGGCGCCGCGCACCCGGGCGGGCACACGCAGCCACCCGGGGACGTACACCTCGTCCCGGTCGCGCAGGACGGCGGACCGGACCGCGTCCGCGACGCGTTCGGGCGACACCGGGCGCGGCCAGGTCCGGGTGTAGGGGATGCCCCGCCGGGCGAAGAAGGGCGTGTCGACCACGCCGGGGATCACATGGCTGACACGGACGCCGGTGTGGCGCAGTTCGTAGCGCAGGGCGTCGGCGAACACGGCCAGGGCCGCCTTGGCCGCCGAGTAGACGGCCTCGCCGCGCACGCCCACGCTGCCGGCGAAGGATCCGATGAGCACGACGCGCCCGGATCCGGCCGCGACCATGTGGGGCAGCACGGCGCGGACCAGGTGCGCGGTGGCCAGCAGGTCGACGCCGACGACCTCGTCGATGCGGGCGGGGGGCATGCGGGTGAAATCTCCCGCCCAGCCGACCCCGGCGTCGGCGACCAGCAGGTCCAGCCGGCCCAGGTGGTCCAGGGCGAGGTCGGCGAGCCGGTGCCCGGCGCCCGGCCGGGTCAGGTCGGCGGGCAGGGCGAGCGCGCCGGCCTCGGCGGCCACCTGCTCCAAACGGGTGACGTCACGTCCGTTGAGCACCATCCGCCAGCCCCCCTCGGCGGCCAGTCGGCGGGCCACGGCCGCGCCGATGCCGGAGGAGGCACCGGTCACCAGGGCGGTACCGCCCCGATCCGCGCGGCGCGGGCCGACGCCCGCCCCGGGGGCGGAAGTCGCCCTGGGCCCGGTGCGGTTCGACGGTCCTGCGGGCGACGGGGCGTGGGACATGGTGGCGACCTCACTGCGACGGTGTGCACGGTCTCGGATCCGGGGCCGAATTCTCGCGGTGTATCCAGGGCGCCACAGACCGGGACACCGCGCACGGCGGAGCATTCGACGCGGCGGCCACCCCCGGAGGGAGGGCCGCGGGCCGCCAGGGCCTCGGTGCGCCCGGACGACGTGCTCCGCGAGCGCGACCACGCCTCGCCGCCGCACGCGGACTCCACCGCGGGAACACGGGCCTTCGCGGCGCTCGCGGCCGGGGCGGGCCCGGCGACGGCCGACCGGCCGCACGCTTCGGCGCCAACGAAACGTTGCCGTTTCGCTGGCAGTCGTCTAGGCTCGACGTGTACGAAACCGTTTCGTTTACGCACTCCCCGCGCGGCACACCTCTCGCGCACATCCCACGCACGTGAACGACTTCCCTGGAGTGGTCTGCCCATGTCCCAGAAGACCTTATCGAGAGCTACACCACCGCCTTCTGGTGGTCCGCGGTGTTCTTCGGCGCGGGCACGGTGATCGCCTTCCTGCTCTACCGGCGCGGGGTGCCGGCGCAGGACTCGGACGCGGCACCCGTCGTCCACATGTGACGACCGCCGCCGTCCCGGCCCGGGGGCCGCCGTCCGCAGGGAGACGGCGGCCCCCGCTGTCGTCCGGGACGCTTGAGACGGCGTCCGCGGGTAACTCGCGGTGGATCACGAGCGCACAGCGACGAAGGAGACACCATGCCCGGCGGGAACGACCACGACGAGCAGCCCGAGACGGCCCTGGAGGAGGTGCTCCGGGAGGTCGAGCAGGCCGAGAAGCGCGGCGACGAGGACACCGGCGGCTCCGGTGAGGCCGGCGACGCCATCACCCCGAACACCGGGGCACAGGAGCAGGCCGACGGGGAGTGACACCGCCGGGGCCGCCCGTGGGTGGGGGGCCGCCGTCCGGGCGCGGGGTGTGCTGGATCACCCGTGCTTCGGCCCGGCGCGGGTACCCGGTGTCCATGAACCACCACCCGCGAGAACCCCGGCTGCCCGAGCACCGGGGGCCGCTGTCCGCCGCGGTCATCGCCTACCTGCGCGGCACCGGCCCCCTCCCGACCACCCTGGACCCCGATGACGCCGACCCGTACGGCGACGATCTGCACCTCGCCCTGTACCTGTGCTACGAGCTGCACTACCGCGGCTTCGCGGGCGTCGGCCCACGGTTCGAGTGGGACCCGGACCTGCTCCGGGTGCGCGGCGCCATGGAGCGGCGGTTCCTCACGGCCCTGCGCACCGACACGCCGGTGCACGAGAGCCTCGACGACGCGCTCGGCGCCCTCCTGGTCGAGCCCGTCGACGGCACCGGGGTCAGTCACTTCCTGCGGGACGAGGGCGAGCTGTGGCACCTGCGCGAGTACGCCGCCCAGCGCTCCCTGTACCACCTGAAGGAGGCCGATCCGCACGCCTGGGTGCTGCCGCGCCTGTGGGGCCGGGCGAAGGCGGCGATGGCGGCCGTGGAGTTCGACGAGTTCGGCGGCGGCCGGGCCGAGCGCGTGCACGCGCGCCTGTTCGCCGACCTGATGGCGGACCTGGGCCTGGACACCACCTACGGGCACTACCTGGAGGCCGCGTCGGCCGAGATGCTGGCCGTGGTCAACCTGATGTCCCTGTTCGGGCTGCACCGCGAGCTGCGCGGCGCGCTGGTGGGTCATTTCGCCGAGGTGGAGATCACCTCCTCGCCGGGCTCGCGCCGGCTCGCGGAGGCGATGCGCCGCACCGGCGCCGGTCCGGCCGCGGAGTTCTTCTACGACGAGCACGTGGAGGCGGACGCGGTGCACGAGCAGGTCGTCCGCCACGACGTGATCGGCGGGCTGCTCGCGGAGGAGCCGGAGTTGTCGGCGGACGTGGCCTTCGGGATCGACGCGACCGAGTACCTGGAGGACCGGCTGGCCCGGCGGCTGCTCGCCGACTGGCGGGCCGGGCGTTCGTCCCTGCGGTCACCGCTGACCCCGGAGGTGTCCCATACATCGTGAACAACGGGGTACTCGCGCCCCCGTGATCGCATGGGTGCTTCCGGGCGTGTACGCCCCGCAAGAAGATACGGAGTTGCTCGCCGAGGTACTTCGGGAGGAGCCGCTGCGTCCCGGTATGCGCGTGCTGGACGTCGGTACCGGAAGCGGGGCGTTGGCGCTGGCGGCGGCCCGTCGCGGCGCCGAGGTGACCGCGGTGGACGTCTCCCGCCGGGCGGTGTGGACGGCGCGGCTGAACGCGTGGCTGACCCGGCAGCCGGTGCGCATCCGGCGCGGCAACCTCTTCGGCCCGGTCCGGGACCGCACCTACGACGTGGTGCTGGCGAACCCGCCCTACGTGCCGGCGCCCGAAGCCGGGCGCGCTCCGCGCGGCCGGGCCCGGGCCTGGGACGCCGGCCGGGACGGGCGGCTGCTGCTGGACCGGATCTGCCGGGACGCGCACACGCTGCTGCGGCCGGGGGGCGTGCTGCTGCTCGTGCACTCCGCGCTGAGCGACCCCGAGCGCACCCTGGAACTGTTGCGCGCGACGGATCTGAAGGCCTCGGTGGTCCGGCGCCGCCGGATCGCCTTCGGTCCGGTGCTGCGCTCCCGGCAGGACTGGCTGCGCCGCAACGGGCTGCTGGAGGCGTCCGACGACAAGGAAGAGCTGGTGGTCATCCGTGCCGAACGAGTCCTTTGACGACCGGCCCCGCCGGATCACCATGCGGCGGGACGGCCCGCTGCTGGTGGAGGGGCCGGTGGAGATCGAGCTGGAGGACGGCACCACGGTCTCCTCGGACCGGTTCCGTGTCGCTCTGTGCACATGCCGACGCAGTCGCCGCTATCCCTGGTGTGACACGAGTCATCGGCGCAGGGCCTGAACATCGGTTGAAACCGCTGGTTTTTCGCCGCTCCCCGGACGGCCCCCCACGGGCCGGTCCGGGGAGCGGCTGTTGTGCCCGGTGCCGGCGGGCGGCCCCACTCCGCCCGTCGGCCCCGGCGCGAGATCGCAGGTTCCCCGCTCCAGGGGCCGCACTCCCCAGTTACGGACCTGATCCGGCGTGCGAGGACCGCGCGATCCCGGTCTAGAAGGCGAAGACGCTGCCGGTGGCGGCGTCCTTCGCGCAGGCGTTGCCGAAGGTGCGCTCGTAGGAGACGCGCTTGCCCTGCCAGACGCCCTGGACGGTGACGACCACGGGGTCGTAGAGCTTGGTGCACCACACGTCGCCCGAGGGCTTCAGGGCGTCGAAGTCACCGCCGACTCCGCGCAGTTCGGCGCAGGCCTGAACCGCGGCGGGGTGGGTGCCGGAGGCCGTGGGCGCGCAGGTGAGAGTGACGGCGCGCTCAGGGGTGACCGTGGCCGCGTCGCTGCCGTGGCCGGTGGTGAGCACCAGCGCCGAGGGGGCGTAGAGCGACGACGGGGCGGCGCCCGGTGCAGCGACGGCGGCCCCGGTCAGGGGTCCACAGACGGCGGCGGCCGTGAGGCCGAGGGCCGCTGCCCAGCGCGCGGTGTTCCGCATTGTGTGCATCCTTCCGCTCGAACATCGGGAGTGCCGCCTCGGACCCGGTCGGGCACCGGAGCGGCGAGCGCCACTCTGCCGAGTCCGCGAGCGAAATTCACATCGACCCCCCAGGTTTAAGTAACCTTTCGTGTTGAAGCAGTGGCGTGAAGTTACGGAATTCGAACAGGTCGACCGCGGAACTGAGCGGTTCTTGATCGAGCGAGGTGGCCGGATGGCCGAAAAGCAGCGCTTCGTTAATCGGCCTGAAACATTCCGACACCGGCCGCCGTAAACACCATCGTGACGCCTCGTGTTCATCAACCGGTTGAGGGGAAGCGCTGCTTCCACGGGTTCGGTCGCGGCCACCGCTGGCACCCGGCCCCGGTCACCCTTGTGGCCGCCGTTCACCGTCTCGACCCGGATCGACGACAGGCCGAGGGGTACGACCTCGCCGTACGGCACTGCGAGGGGGCCTGCCGGCCCACGTCTACCCGCCAGTATCGTCGGGCCGCAGCGCGTACCCAGCGACGAGAGGCGGGACGGCCGGATGGCGAAGCACTGGGCCGACTTCCAGTACGAGATCTATCTCAACGGCATGACGGGCGCCGTACCCCGGCTCCCCACCGACCTGACCCGGCTTGAGGAGCTGGCCGAACACCGGCTGGGTCCCGGCCCGGTGGGCTATGTGGCGGGCAGCGCCGGCGACGGCAGCACCGCGCGCGCGAACCGGGCGGCCCTGGCCCGGCGCCGCATCGTGCCGCGCATGCTCAGGGACGTGGGGATGCGCGACCTGTCGGTCGAGGTGCTCGGCCGGACCCTGCCCGCGCCGCTGGCCCTGGCGCCCGTGGGCGTGCTGTCCATCATGCATCCGGAGGCGGAGTCCGCCGCCGCCCGGGCCGCCGCCGCGCAGGGCGTGCCGTACATCCTGTCGTCGGCGTCCAGCACACCGCTGGAGCAGGTGGCGGAGGCCATGGGGGACGCCGAGCGCTGGTTCCAGCTGTACTGGGGCAAGGACCGCGAGGTGACCCGCAGTTTCCTCGGCCGGGCGCGGTCGGCGGGGTTCACGGTGCTCGTCGTCACCCTGGACACCCCGCTGCTGGCGTGGCGGCCGCGCGATCTGGACCAGGCGTATCTGCCGTTCCTGCACGGGGTGGGCACCGCGAACTACTTCACCGATCCGGCGTTCCGGGCGGGTCTGGCCAAGCCTGTGCACGAGGATCCCAACGCGGCGGTGCTGCACTTCCTCGGGCTGTTCGGGGACCCCGGCCACACCTGGCCGGACCTGGCCTTCCTGCGTGAGCACTGGGACGGCCCGATCGTCCTCAAGGGCGTGCTGCACCCGGACGACGCCCGGCTCGCCGCGGACGCCGGGATGGACGGCGTCGTGGTCTCCAACCACGGCGGCCGGCAGGTGGCCGGCTCGGTCGCGGCGGCCGACGCGCTGCCCGCCGTCGCGGACGCGGTCGGCGACCGGCTGGCGGTGCTGTTCGACAGCGGAGTACGCACCGGCGACGACGTGTTCAAGGCCCTCGCCCTCGGTGCCCGCGCGGTGCTGCTGGGCCGTCCGTACGTCTACGGGCTCGGCCTGGACGGGCAGGCGGGCGTCGAACACGTCGTGCGGTGTGTGCTCGCGGAACTGGACCTGACGCTCGCGCTGTCGGGACACACCGGCCCCGGCACGGTCACGGCGGCCGACCTCGCCGAGAGCCCCGCCTGAACCCACCGCGCGTGGGTGCGGAGGCCGGCCCGCTCGTCCGTACCCGACACCGACGGTGAATTGCCGCTCGCCGTGGGCGGGTCGGCCAGCCAGCGGTGCGGAGCGGAGCGGTCCCGGACCCTGGCCACCAGGTCGCCGCCGGGCTCGTCCCCGGCGGCGACGAGGGCGAGCGTCGGATCCCAGCGGGGCAGCAACTCGCCGCGCGCCGTGAGGTCGTAGCGCACGTCGTCGCCCCGCCTCGACCCGGCGGCGGCGCAGCTGCCGAGGATCACCACTCCGGCGTCGGCGTGCGAGTCCAGACACAGCCCCGGGTCGGCCGCGCTGCGCAGCACACCGTCCTCGCTGTAGGTCCAGCGCTGGCCGGCCGCCCGGGAACAGGCGGTCAGGATCGCGCCCGCGCCCGCCCTGGGCCGGCCGTCGACGTCCAGGCACAGCCCGACGGCGGTGTCACGCAGCCGGGTGGGCCGGCCGGTGGCGGGCACGCTCGCGGTGCCCGGCGCGGTGGAGTCGGGCGGGGACTGGGCGGGGGCGCGGGCCGCGGTCACCGGGCCGGTGCCGGAGCGGCCGTCCGGCCACAGGGCGACCGCGACCGCGACCACCACCGCCAGCAGCCCGGCCGAGGCCGCGCCGACTCCGGCGAGCAGGCCCCGGGAGGACCGGACGGCACCGGACGCACGGCCCACCGGGAGCGGCACGCGGGCGAACGGTCCGGGCTCCGCGCCGTCGCGCCGCCGGGCCCCCTTGGCGGTGAGGGCGGCGGTCACGGCCGTGGTGGCGCGGGCGAGCGGGCCGGGCTTCGTCCCGCCGTGCCGCCGGGCCCCCTTGGCAGTGAGGGAGGCGGTCACGGCCGTGGTGGCGCGGGCGAACGGTCCGGGCTCCGCGCCGTCGCGCCGCCGGGCCCCCTTGGCAGTGAGGGCGGCGGTCACGGCCGTGGTGGCGCGGGCGAGCGGGCCGGGCTTCGTCCCGCCGTGCCGGCGGCCGCCGGAACCGCGCGAGCCGCCCCGCGCCGGAGCGGACGGACGGCGGCCGGGGCGCGATTCCAGGTAGCGGCGGGCGCCCCAGCCGAGGACGGCCTCGGCGAGCAGCACCCCCAACGCCGCGTCGACCTGGCCGAGTTGCTCGGCGGCGTGCCGGCAGTAGGCGCAGCCGGCCAGGTGCTCCTGGACATCGGGCAGCAGGGCGCCTCCGCGCCGGACCGGGACGTCGAGCAGACGGTTGTAGTAGCGGCAGTCCTTGCCCGGCGCCAGTTCCCGGTGGGCGCGCACCAGACCGTCCCGGAACTTCTCCCGAGCCTGGTCCCGTGCGGTCGCGGCGGTCTCGGTGTCGATGCCCAGCAGCGCGGCGGGAACGGTCAGCGGCTCGGCCTCGACCTCGCTGTGCCACAACAGCGCCCGCTCGCGCCGGGTAAGGCCGTGGAAGGAGTGGTCGGACAGGGCGCGGTTCTCCGGTGTCAGGGACTTCGCGGCGTGGACGGCGCGGCCCCCGGCGGGTCTCGCGAGTCCGGGCAGTACGGCGGTGATCCGGTCGGTGCCGGACCAGTCGGCGACCGTGTCCCGGACGGCGGTGAGCAGGCGGGGCCGCAGCGCCTCGGCGGATTCACCGAGGGCGAGCCGGCCGAGCGTCCGATGGAAGGCCGCGGCGGTGACCATGTGGGCGAGCGGCCCGGAGGAGGTCAGGCAGATGACCGCGTAGTCCTGCGCCGGCCGCCAGTGCCGGGCCATCAGGAGGGCGGCGGACCGCGAGGCCTCCACGTCGGAGCCGGCGCGCAGCGGGGCGGCGAGGGACTCGTCGGATTCCCCGGGGGCGGCGCCGAGGGGCGGACCAAGGGGGCGAGGGGGGTGGGGGGTGGGCACGGAAGGCATTCCTCTGGTGCGTGGCGCGTGATGCAGGATGCGTGGTGCTTGACTCTTGGCGAATCCCGGCCTTTTGTCCCCCGATCGGGAGTCGCAACCCTTGCACACCTTCCACAGGGGCAACAAGGCGCCCGTACGACATCAGCCGTTTTGAAGGAAAGTCAAGTAACCACGTGGGAAAGGGAGTTGGCGGCCACCGGCCTTCCGTTCGCCCCCGCGCCCCGTGTGAAACGCGCACCCGCGCCGACGGGCGCCGCACGCTCCCGGAGCGGGCGGCCCGGTGGTGCACTGGGTGACGGCCCTCTCGAAAAGGCCCCGCACGGGACGGCGGCTCCCCCGTGCGCGAACGGCCGCCGGCCCCGTTCCTCCCGCCCTCGGCCGGCGGCCCCGGCGGCTTCCCCCGCCGGTCCAGGGCCGGTTCCCGGACGGAACGGGACCGGCCGGCCGGGGCGGAGTCGGATCTGCCGGGAACTCAGATCTGCCAGGAACGCAGCCGGTCGGCCGCGCCGTAGACGTCGGTCTTGCCGGAGATGAGGTCACGGGCCAGGTCGACGAGGGCGCCGTGGGGCGGATCGATGCCGACGCCGCTGACGAACATGTAGGCCACGGCCGTCGCGCAGGCGAAGCGGGCGTTGGCCGCCGGCAGCGGCTTGAGCAGGGCGAGCGTGTGCAGCAGGGCGGCGGCGCGCCAGGCGGGGTCGGAGTCCACGCCGAGCCGGGGCGGGTCCACCCGGTGCCGGGCGACGGCGGCGACCAGCGCGGAGAAGTCGTCCACGGCCGGCTGGCCGGGCAGGACCTCCTCGTGCCGCTGGAGCAGCCACGGGACGTCGATGTGGATGACGGTGGGGGGCATCGCTCAGGCGGCCTCGCCCCGGGCGGGGGGCTCGTCGTCGGGGAAGGCCGCCGCGAACTCCTCCGCGTGGGCGGCGAAGAAGCTCCGGAACGCCTCCGCGCCCTCCTGCAGGGCCCGGTGCCGCGCGATGTCGGCGGCGGCCGCCTCGCGCACGAGGGCCTTCATCGACGTACCGCGCTCCTTGGCGATCTGCCGCAAGTCCTCTAGTTCCCGGTCGCTGAACTCCACGTTGAGAGCTGGCATGCCCTTACGGTACCGCCCGGTTACCCACGCGTAAATATCCCCAGGTCACATGGCCTGCCCCCGGCATGTCTCCCGGTACCCGCGGCGGCGGAGAACCGCGTCCGATTTCCGCCGGTCGCACGGTGCCCGGCGCGCCAGACTCGACGGCACGAGGACACACCCCAGGACACACCACCGGCAGACGAAAACTGTCGCCCAAGGGAGCACCGATGAACACGCGCACCGTCCACACCGTCCACCCGAGCCCGCTGGGCGACCTGCTGCTGACCGGGTCCGTCTCGCCCGCCGGCCACACCCTGACGTCGCTGTCCCTGCCCGGGCGGCGCGGCGCGCCCGCGCCGCGCCCGGAGGACCGCGACGACCGGCCGTTCGCCGAGGCGCACCGGCAGCTCGACGCCTACTTCACGGGCCGCCCGACCCGCTTCGACCTGCCGCTCGCCACCACGGGAAGCCCGTTCCAGCGGGCGGTGTGGCAGGCCCTGGAGGAGATCCCCTACGGCACCACGACCACATACGGCGAGCTGGCGGCCCGGCTGGGCGTGCCCCGCTCCGAGATCCGCGCGGTGGGCGGGGCCCTCGGCGCCAACCCGCTGCTCCTCGTCCGCCCGTGCCACCGGGTCATCGGCTCGGACGGCTCGATGCGCGGATACGCGGGCGGCGTCGAGCACAAGGTGTGGCTCCTCACGCACGAGGGCGCGTTGCAGCCGACCCTGATCTGAACCCCCACCGACCCCCGCACCAGGAGCGACCATGTCCCTCACCCCGGCCGAGGCCCGCCACCGGGCCGCCCGCACCGACTGGGCGGCGCTCGCCGCCGAGCTGGACGAGCAGGGCAGCGCACCCACCGAGGCACTGCTGACGCCCGCCGAGTGCGCCGCCCTGGCGGCCCTGTACGACCGGCCGGAGCCGTTCCGCACGACGGTCGACCTGGCCCGGCACCGGTTCGGCTCCGGCGAGTACCGCTACTTCACCCATGACCTGCCCGCCCCGGTGGCCGCGCTGCGGGCCGCGCTCTACCCCCGCCTGCTGCCCGTGGCCCGGGACTGGGCGGCGCGGCTGGACCGCCCGGCGCCCTGGCCCGACTCCCTCGACGAGTGGCTGGAGCGCTGCCACGCGGCCGGCCAGGACCGGTCCGCGCAGATCCTGCTGAGCTACGGTCCGGGTGACTGGAACGCCCTGCACCGGGACGTGTTCGGCGAGCTGGTCTTCCCGCTCCAGGTGGTGATCGCCCTGGACGTGTACGGCCGCGATCACACCGGCGGTGAGTTCCTGATGGTGGAACAGCGGCCGCGCGCCCAGTCCCGGGGCACGGCGACCGCCCTGCGGCAGGGCCACGGCCTGGTGTTCACCACGCGGGACCGGCCCGTACGCGGCCGTCGAGGCTGGTCGGCGGGGGCGATGCGGCACGGGGTGAGCACCGTACGGTCCGGGCGCCGCCGCACGCTGGGTCTGGTGTTCCACGACGCCGCCTGACCGGACCCCGCCGGGCGACGCGCCCGGTGCACGCGTCCACAACTGATCGCGGATGAACGGTTTCTGACGGCCCACCATGCGAAATCGGCAGAGGTCCGGCAGTCCCGTGGCCGTCACGTCGGCGTATCGGCCCGATTTCCCCCCTCGACCGGGTGCGCCCGGTCGGCCGGTCGGGCGGGACTCGCGGTCCACACGGGGGCGGGAAGCACTACGCTGGAACGGAAGTGGTGCCACCTGTTCACTGTGAGTGTGCGCTTGGGAGCGGCGACGATGAGCCGGGTCTATCCGTTCGACGACGCGGCGACGGCCCGGGCTGTCATCGATGACGACGGGACGCTGGCGGAGTGGAACGAGGGCGCCCGGCGCCTGCTCGGCCACTCGGCCGACACCGTCGTGGGCCGCCCCGCCGCCCGGTTGCTGGCCGGGGACCGTATCCCCGTCGCGCCCGCGGGGGACCGCTGGCAGGGAACGGTCGCTCTGCGCCACCGGGACGGCCGTACCGTGCCGGTACGGCTGCTCGCCCACCGCCGCCCGGCAGGCGACGGACGGCCCGGCGGCTGGCTGGTGGTCAGCCCGCTCACCGGGGCCGAGCCGCCGCCCGCCGAGGATCCGCTGGCCGGTGCGGGCCTGACCCAGTCGCCGTGCGCGGTCGCCGTGTACGACGAGCAGTTGCGGCTGCGCCGGATGAACGACGAGATGGCCGCCGTCATCGGCCTCCCCGAGCCGCTGGTGCGGGGGCTGCGGGTGTCGGAGATCGGCGGCCGGCCGCAGAGCGAGGAGCTGGAGCGGGTCATGCTCCAGGTGCTGACCTCGGGCCGGCCGCTGGACATGCAGACGTTCACGGGCAGCGGCGTCGACGACCGGGCGCGCGCCTGGCTGGCCCGGCTGGCGCCGGTCAGGGATGCCGACGGCCGGATCGTGGGGGTCAGCCTCGCCGCGCACGACGTCACCGACAACTACCGGGCCCGCCAGCGGCTGCAACTGGTGAACGAGGCGAGCGTGCGCATCGGCAGCACGCTCGACGTCACCCGGACGGCGCAGGAACTGGCGCACATGTGCGTGCCCGCGCTGGCCGACTTCGTCACCGTCGACCTGCTGGATCCCGAGGACTACGGCGGCGAACCCCCGGCACGCATCGCGGCACCCCTCACCCTGCGGCGGGCGGCCCACTGGTCGGTCCTCGACGGGGTGCCGGAGGCGGTGAGCGAGCCCGGGCAGACCGAGGTGTACCCGGCCGGCTCCCCGCAGGCCGACTCGCTCACGGCCGGCCACACGATCATCACCTCGATGGCCACGGGCGACATGGCCCGATGGCTGGCCTGGAACACCGCGCGCGGCGAACGGGTGCGCACCTTCGGCGGGCACTCCACGATGTCGGTGCCCATCCGGGCCCGCGGCCTGACCCTCGGCGTGGCGGTGTTCATCCGGCACCGGCGCCCTGACGGGTTCACCGAGGACGACGGCCTGCTGGCGGAGGAGATCACCACCCGCGCCGCCGTGTGCATCGACAACGCGCGCCGCTACTCGCGCGAGCGGGAGACAGCGCTCGCGCTCCAGCGCAGCCTGCTCCCCCGCAACCTGCCGCGCACGGCCGCGCTGGAGGCGTCCTCCAGGTATCTGCCCGCCGCGCGCGCCGGGGTGGGCGGGGACTGGTTCGACGTGATCCCGCTGTCCGGGATGCGGGTCGCGATGGTCGTCGGGGACGTCGTCGGGCACGGCGTCCAGGCCTCGGCCACCATGGGACGGCTGCGCACCGCCGTACGCACCCTCGCCGACATCGACCTGGCCCCGGACGAGCTGCTCACCCATCTGGACGACCTGGTGCTCCGGCTGTCGGACGAGTCCGGGGGCGAGGGCAACCCCGGCGAGGTCGGCGCGACCTGTCTGTACGCCGTGTACGACCCGGTCTCCCGGCACTGCACCCTGGCCCGCGCCGGGCACCCGCCGCCCGTGCTGATGCCGCCGGGTGGCGACCCGCGTCTGCTGGACCTGCCGGCCGGGCCACCGCTGGGCCTGGGCGGCCTGCCGTTCGAGTCGGCCGAGGTGGAACTGGCCGAGGGCAGCGTCCTCGCCCTGTACACCGACGGCCTGGTGCTCTCCCGGAACCGGGACGCGGACACCGGCCGCGATCTGCTGTTCCGGGCGCTGGCGGCGCACTCGGGGTCCCTGGACGAGACCTGTGACGCGATCCTGCACGCCCTGCTGCCCCGGGCCGGTGCCGCCGACGACGTGGCGCTGCTGCTCGCCTGCACCCAGGGGCTGGCCGCGTCCCAGGTCGCGACCTGGGACATCCCGGCCGACCCGGCGCAGGTGGCGTCGGTCCGTAAGCAGGTCGTCGAGCGCCTGGACTCCTGGGGGCTGAGCGAGGTCGCGTTCACGGCCGAACTCGTGGTCAGCGAGCTGGTCACCAACGCCATCCGCTACGGTTCGCGGCCGATCCGGCTGCGGCTGATCCATGACGCCGCCACGCTGATCTGCGAGGTCTCCGACACCAGTCACACCGCGCCGCATCTGCGCCGGGCGAAGATCTTCGACGAGGGCGGCCGCGGCCTGCTGCTCGTCGCCCAGCTCACCCAGCGGTGGGGAAGCCGGCACACCCCGGAGGGCAAGACCATCTGGGCGGAGCTGCCGCTGTACGAGCGGGACGGGTAGCCGCCACCGCGGGGCCGCACGGCGTGCGGGCCGGCCGGACGGCCTCAGGGGGCGCTCAGCCAGGGCCGTACCTGTTTACGGGCCTCGTGCAGACGGGATTTCAGGGTGCCGAGCGGGATGCCGACCCGCTCGGCGACCTCGGCGTACTCCAGCTGGCAGATGTCCCGGTAGACCAGTGGGGCGACGAGCTGCGGATACTCCCGCTCCAGGCGCTCCAGCGCCTCCAGGAGATCCACCCGGGAGCCGGCGATGACGCTGGTGGTGCGGGGGTCGACGGCGTGCGCCGGGTCGATGGGGGCGGGCTGCTCGGCGGCCCGCCGCTTCAGCTCCCGGTACTTCTGCCGGCAGCAGTTGGCGACCACCGTGTAGAGCCAGGTGCCGAAGCGGCTGCGGCCCTCGAAGCCGGAGATGTGCCGGGCCACTTGGAGCAGCACGTCCTGGGCGGCCTCCTCGGCGTCCTCCCGGCAGGGCAGGAAGCGCGCGCAGCGGCGTACGGTCTCGGGCCGGATCTCGCTCAGCAGCCGGTCCAGGGCCGCGCTGTCACCGGCGGCGGCCCGCCGGGCGAGGTCTTCCACCGGCGCCTGGTCCTGCACGGGAGGATCCCCCTTCGAGACGATCTCAGGGCAGGCATGATAGTCGTATGCAGTCCCCGGAGCGGATCGGCCGCCACCGCCTCGAACGGCCGCTGGGCACCGGTGCCTTCGCCACGGTGTGGCTCGCCCACGACCCCGAGTTGCAGGCGCCGGTGGCCGTGAAGGTACTCGCGGAGAACTGGGCGCACCGGCTCGACGTCAGGGAACGCTTCCTGTCCGAGGCGCGGCTGCTGCGCCGGGCCGGTTCGGGCCGGGTGGTGCAGATCTACGACATCGGCGAACTCCCCGACGGCAGGCCGTATTTCGTGATGGAGTACGCCGACGGCGGCACCCTCGCCGAGTTGTCGGCCGGCGGGCCGATGCCGGTGCGCGAGGCACTGGCGCTGACGGCGGAGGCCGCGCGCGGCGCCGCCGCGCTGCACGAGGCGGGCATCGTGCACCGCGACATCAAGCCGACCAATGTGCTGCTGCACACCGCCCCGGACGGCAGCCGGCGGGTCCTGCTGGCCGACCTGGGGCTGGCGAAGAGCCTCGCCCAGGCCTCCGTGCTGACGCTGGCGGCGGGCTCCGCGGGCTACCAGCCGCCGGAGCAGGCCGAGCCCGGGGAGGGCATCGACGAGCGGGCCGACGTCTACAGCCTGGGCGCGGTCGGCTACGCGCTGGTCACCGGGTCCGTGCCGGGTCCACCGGGCCGGGTCGTGCGGCCCAGGCGGCTGCGGCCGGACCTCGGCGAGGACGTGGAGCGGGCGCTGCTGCGCGCGCTCGAACCGGACCGGACGCGGCGCTGGCCCGACGCGCGGGCGTTCGCGCAGGAACTGGACCGGCTGGCAGCCGGTGCGGCGGCGCAGCGGCCGGGCGGTGTGCGCGGCCGGCTCGGCACCGCCACTCTGGCGCTCGCGGGGGTCCTCGCGGCCACGGCCGCCGCGGTGGCGGTGACCGTCGTGGTCCAGCGCGGTGACGGCGCCCCGGACGAGGTGCGGGTCGCCGACACCACCGGCCGCGTCGTCCTCCGGGTGCCCGCCGACTGGGCCCGTCAGATGCGCGGCTCCGGCTGGGACCCGCACGCTCTCGGGCTGGCGCCGGGGCACCAGCCGGGGCTGGTGGTCGCCGACGACCTGGCGCACTGGGCCGATACGACGGCGGCCGTGGACGGTGTGTTCGTGGGCCTCGGCGCGCACGGCGACGTCACCGCCAGGGTGAAGTCCCTCGCGCACTCCGGCTGCCGGTACTCCGGCGGCCGTACGTTCACCGGCGCCGGCTGGCACGGGCTGGTGCGGACCTTCAGCGGCTGTCCGGACGGCGGCTCGATCACCGAGAGCGCACTGTCCCCGACGGGCGGCGAAGCGAGGCCACGGGTATATGTGCAGGTACGCCAGCGCGGCACCGGTGACGCCACCGACCGGATACTCCGTTCGCTGCAGGTGTCCTGAACCACGCGCATCGAGGGTCAAGGCGGGGAAAAGAAACCCGGTACGACCCGAACTTTTCCGGCGTCGGGCGCATCGGACTGTCATGACGGCGCACCCGGCGCCGTAGGCACGCGGCGATGCGTCGCGTGCCCCCGAAGACCCAGGAGTGTTGAGCGACATGGTGTACACACCCCGGTCCGCACGGCACGGGACCCTGCTCGTCGGCGCGGTCGCCGTGCTGGGCCTCCTGACCGGTTGCGGCAACGGCAAGGACGCCCAGGGCGGCGCGCCGATCACGGCCTCGGGCCCGGCCGCGCCCGCGTCGGACACCTCGAAGAGCCCGGTGTCGGCCACCTCCGCCGAGGGCGCGGCCTCCGGCGAGGTCTCCTTGGGCGCGCCCGCCTCGGCCTCCGCGCCCAAGGCGCCGGCGGCCACGGGCGGGCGGACGACCACTCCGGCCGCCGCGAGTTCGAGGTGCCACACCTCCGAGCTGCGGGCCTCCGTGGGCCGCAACGATCCCGGCGCCGGCCAGGAGAACTTCCCCGTCGTCATCACCAACACGTCCGGCCGTACCTGCACCCTGCGCGGCTATCCGGGCGCGGCCTTCGTCAACGGTTCCGGCAGCCAGCTGGGCCCGGACCCCAAGCGGCAGTCGGGCTCGCCGGTCACGGTCACCCTCAAGCCCGGGAAGAGCGCCTGGTCCGGGCTGACCTTCTCCAATCCCGAGGTCAGCGGCGCCAGGTCGGCCACACCGGCCGCGCTGCTGGTCACCCCGCCGGACGAGCGCGATCACCTGAAGGTGACCTGGCCGGGCGGTCCGGTCCCGGTCTCCGGCAACTCCTCGTCGGTCTTCCTGACGGTGCTCGGCGCGGGCACCGCCCCCTGATCCACCGCTCGCACCGGCCCGCGACCCCCGCCGTCCCGCTTCCCGGGGCGGCGGGGGTCGCGGCGCCGCGCGGGCGGCCGGCCGGCTTTCCCGGGCGCGGCGGGGGGCAGGTCGTGGAGGCGGACCCGGCAGCGTCTGTTTTCATGGTCGGCACCACCGTGACCGTTCCCTGGAAGGACCCGCCCTGAACACCCCGCTCGCCGAGGCCCTGTCCGTCGTGCTGCTCGCCGCCGTGCTCGTCTGGGCCGTGGTGCGGCCGTTCGGATGGCCGGAGGCGGTCATGGCCGTGCCCGCAGCCGGCATCGCCGTCGCCTCCGGCGCGATCTCGCTCGACCACGCGCGCGCCGAGGCACAGCAGCTCGGACCGGTCATCGGCTTCCTCGCGGCGGTGCTGGTGATCGCCCACTTCTGTGACGTCGAGGGCGTGTTCCGGGCCTGCGGGGCGTGGATGGCCCGCCGGTCGGCAGGTCGTCCGGTGCGGCTGCTGACGGCGGTCTTCGCGCTGGCTTCGGCCATCACCGCCGTGCTCAGTCTGGACGCGACGATCGTGCTGCTGACACCGGTGGTGTTCGCCACGGCCGCGCGGACCGGCGTACGGCCCAAGCCGCACGTGTACGCCTGCACCCATCTGTCGAACACGGCCTCGCTGCTGCTGCCGGTGTCGAACCTGACGAATCTGCTCGCGTTCGCGGCGAGCGGGCTGAGCTTCACCCGGTTCGCGGCGCTGATGGCACTGCCGTGGCTCATGGCGATCGGCACCGAGTACGTGGTGTTCCGCCGGTTCTTCGCCCGGGACCTCGCGGCGGCGGCCCCGGGGGGCGGGGAGGACGGCGAGGCGCCGCGGCTTCCGCTGTTCGCGCTGGTGACGGTCGCCTGCACGCTGGCCGGGTTCGTGCCGGCGTCGGCGTTCGGGGTGGAGCCCGCCTGGGTGGCCGCGGCGGGTGCGCTGGTGCTGGCGGGGCGGGCGCTGGTGCGACGGCAGGCGACCCCGCTGACGGTCGTGCGGGCGGCGGCCCCGGCCTTCCTGGCGTTCGTGCTCGCGCTCGGCATCGTGGTGCGGGCTGTCGTCGACAACGGCCTCGCCGACGTTCTCACCCACGTCCTGCCCAGTGGCACGGGACTGCTCGCGCTGCTCGGGATCGCCGCGCTCGCCGCCGTCCTCGCCAACCTCATCAACAACCTGCCCGCGGTCCTGGTGCTGCTCCCGCCGGCCACGTCCGTCGGCTCGGGCGCGGTCCTCGCGGTGCTGCTCGGCGTGAACATCGGGCCGAACCTGACCTACGCCGGGTCGCTGGCCACCCTGCTGTGGCGGCGGATCGTGCACCAGCACGAGCACGGTGTGGACCTCGGGGAGTTCACCCGGCTGGGTCTGATCGCCGTGCCCACCTCCCTCGCCGCCGCGGTGGTGGCACTGTGGGGGTCGCTGCAGATTCTCTGAGGGTCCCGCGAGGGCTCTCGCACAGGCCGGAGGAGGCCGTCGGGATGCGTGTGATCGCCTGGCTCGTCGAGGGCACCTGGCCGGCGTGTGTGGACGCCGTGCGCGCCCATGTGCCGGACTCGGCCGAGGTGGTGCTGCTCCACGTCAGCGGGCCCGACGTGCCGGGGCTCGCGCACGGGGCGTTCGCGGGGCTGCTCGGCCGCGGGCACCCGGAGCGCGATCCCGGCGCGATGCTGGAGACGCTCGGGCAGGGTACGGCGGCGGGGCTGCTGGACGCGGCCGCCGAACGCCTCGGTCGGCCCTGCGCGCGCGAGGAGCGGTCGGGCCGGGTCGAGCGCGAGGTGGTGGCCGCCGCCGAGGGCGCCGATCTGCTGGTGCTGGCCCGGGACGGGGAGCGGTCCCGGCTGGGGCCGAAGAGCCTCGGGCCGGCCGCCCGGTTCGCCGTCGACCACGCGCCCTGCCCGGTGCTGCTGGTGTGGCCGGAGCCGGCTCCGGGGCTGGAGACGATCCCTCCGGCTCCGCCGCGCCACCGCTGAGTCAGCGGGGTGCCGGCGGCAGCGCGCTCTCGCGGCCCCAGTCGACGTTCCGCATCTGAAGGTCCGGCTGTGAGGTGTCGAACGACCAGCGCTGGGCGGCGCCCGCCGCGCGGAGCTTGAGGACGAGGGCGCCGGAGCCGTCGGTGGCGGCCGGGGTGAGGGCCAGCCCCCGGTTCCAGCGGGGCACCAGGGCGCCCTGGCGGGTGAAGTCGTAGCGGACGTTCCGGGCGGCGCCGCCGGTGGCCGCGCAGGGGGCGAGGCGGACCGAGTAGCCGAGGTGGGAGTCCAGGCACAGGTCGGGGGCCGCGTCGTTGCGCAGCGCGCCGTCGGTCTTGTACGTCCAGCGCTGGCTCGGGGTAGCGGAGCAGGCGGTCAGCTCGGTCTCGGCGCCCGCGACCGCCTTCTCGCCGACGACACCGACGCACAGGTTCGCGGCGAAGTTGTGCAGCCGGCCGTGCGGGGCGCCCCGGCCGGGGGTGTTCGCACCGGCCCAGGTCGCGCCCGGGGAAGGTGAGTTCGTGCCGGGCGCCGGGGTGGGGCTGGTGCCGGATCCCGCGGCCGGCGTCTCGCCGGGACCGAGGGCCGACCACAGCACCAGGGGCAGCGCGACCAGGCCGGTGACGGTCACGACGGCCAGGGCGAGATGGCGGCCCCGGGTACGGCGGGCCGCTCGCCGCGCCGAACGGCCGGAGACGGCGGACGCGGTACGGCGCGCCGAACGGCGGGCGGCGGGGGGCCGCGCGGCGCTGCCGGCCGGGCCGGTGGAAGCGTCCGGGCGGCCGTAAGCGCGGGCCGGGATGGGGGCGAAGGCCTCGCCGGCCGGGAACACCACGGCGGCGGGGTCCGGGGCGGGTTCGGCCGGCGTCTCGGCGCGGTTGGCCCGGGACCGCGTGTAGGCGTCGGCGCCCCAGCCGAGCACCGCCTCGGCCAACGCGCCGCCAAGTCCCCTGCTGAAACAGGCGAGTTGACCGGCAGTCCGGTCGCAGTGGGGGCAGCGGCCCAGGTGGGCGCGCAGGTCCGGGTCGATGTCGACACCGCCGCGCCGGAAGGTGACGTCGAGCATGCGCAGATAGCGGTGGCACTCGGTCTCGGGGGCGAGTTCGCGGTGCGCCTGGAGGCACTCCTCGCGCAGTCGTTCGCGGGCCCGGTGGAGTTCGACGCGGACGTCCTCCTCGTCCAGCCCGAGCAGGACGGCGGCGACCGCGGGGGATTCGGCCTCCACCTCGCTGTGCCACAGGACCGCGCGGGAGGCGGCGGGCGTCCGCTGGAAGGCGCGGGACAGCAACTGGCGGTCGGGGGACGGCAGCAGACGGGCGGCGGCGGGCCGGCCGGTGCCGTCGTCCGACCGCAGTGCCGGGTGGAGGAGTTCGCGGCGGTCGTCGGCGTCCCACTCGGCCGCGATCCGGCGGACGGCGACCAGTACCTGTGGGCGCCAGGCGGCGGTCGGACCGTCGTGGCGGAGCGCTTCGCCGAAGAGCCGGGTGAAGGCGGCCGTGGTGAGCATGCCGGCGGCGCGCGGGCCGTCGGTGCAGAGCCGGGCGTAGGCGAAGGCCGCCTCCCAATGCCGGTCGAGAAGTTCGCCGACGGGGTGGAGTGCGGGTGACGTACCCGTCCACTTCCTGAGTTCGGCGCTCAGCTCCTCGTCCGACGGCGGGCCTGCCTCATTCACGGCCGCATTCCTCCAGACGTGATACGGATCCAGTCCGTACCAAGGGGTACGGGGAGGGCGAGGGCAGCTCGAACGTCCACCTCAGGCGGCTCTTTTGAAGCGTGGGGGGTGTGCGGCGAACGGCCTGGCGCATACACCTGGATTTTATGGGTGAGCGTGCGCCGACAGCGCACACTTTTACACAGGGCGGCACGCCGTAACAAGAGATCTATCGCTCATCCGCGGCATTCCGAGCGGATTTCTTTATTGACGCATTGTCGAAGGGAACCTTTTCTCGCAATTGCGGTCGGCCGGTGGTCCGTGCGGCACGGTGTCCGCACCGCACGGACCTCACCGAGAGGGGTCAGTGGCCGCTGATCGCGCGCGGGGTGTAGGCCTCCTCCAGTTCTTCGGCCTCCTTGTCGCCGAGCCGGAGTTCCACGGCGGCCACCGCGTCCTCGATGTGCCGGGGCTTGGCGGCACCGACGATCGGCGCGGCCACCGTGTCCTGCCGCAGCAGCCAGGCGAGGGCCACCTGGGCGCGCGGCACGCCACGTTCGCCGGCGATCCGGGTGACGGCCTCGACGATCGCGCGGTCGCCCTCCTGGTACAGCCGGCCGCCGAAGTCGTCCGTGGCGCTGCGCCCGGTGACGGTGCCCCAGTCCCGGGTCAGCCGGCCCCGGGCGAGCGGGCTCCAGGGCAGCACGCCGACACCTTGGTCCGCGCAGAGCGGCAGCATCTCCCGCTCCTCCTCGCGGTAGAGCAGGTTGTAGTGGTTCTGCATGGACACGAATTTCGTCCAGCCGTGCCGTTCGGCGGTGTACTGGGCCTTGGAGAACTCCCACGCGTACATCGAACTCGCCCCGATGTAGCGGACCTTGCCCGCCTTCACCAGGTCGTGCAGCGCCTCCATCGTCTCCTCGACGGGAGTCGTGTGGTCGTAGCGGTGGATCTGGTAGAGGTCGACGTAGTCGGTGCCGAGCCGGCGCAGGCTGTGGTCGATCTCGCCCATGATGGCCTTGCGGGACAGACCGCCGCCGTTGGGGCCCGGCCGCACCCGGCCGTGCACCTTGGTGGCCAACACGATCTCGTCGCGGTCGGCGTAGTCGCGCAGGGCCTTGCCGACGATCTCCTCACTGGTGCCGTCGGAGTAGACGTTGGCGGTGTCGAAGAAGTTGATGCCCGCCTCGAGCGCCTGCCGGATCAGCGGGCGGGAGGCCTCCTCGTCGAGGGTCCATTCGTGCTTGCCGCGGTCCGGCAGTCCGTAGGTCATGCAGCCCAGACAGATCCGCGAGACGTCCAGGCCCGTCGAACCGAGCTTCACGTACTGCATCGTTGCTGCTCCTGCCTTCGGGTCGATGGTCCGCGACGAGCCTACGGCGTGGCCCGGGGGCCGACTTGACGCGGCGAGCGCGCGGGCGATTTGATCCTGACACGTGCCGCGCCGCCCGGCGTGGGCAGGATGGAGCGGACTTGCCCCTGATGGGTGTCTTTCGCGCCGTGGCTTCCCGGACAGCCCCAGGCGCCTTGTCAGCAGCCCTGATCGTCGCCGTGTCGGCACTGGCCGGCTGTGGTCCGGCGGACTCCGGGAAGGACGGGTCGGGCGGGCCCGCCGCGGTGCGGCTGCCGCCGCGTCACGCCGGGTTCGACTACCAGATCGGCGGCTCCTATCCCCCGCCCGAGGGCGTGCGGATCGTCAGCCGCGACCGGTCCGGCTCCCCCGCGCCCGGGCTCTACAACATCTGTTACGTCAACGCCTTCCAGGCCCAGCCCGCCGAGCGTTCCTCCTGGCCGCCCGATCTGCTGCTGCGCGACGCGCACGGTGCGGTGGTCATCGACGAGGACTGGAACGAGGCGCTGCTCGACCTGCGCACCCCGGCCAAGCGGCAGCGGGTGGCGCGGCGGGTGAACCGGTGGGTCGACGGCTGCGCCGGGAAGGGCTTCGACGCCGTCGAGCCGGACAACTACGACAGCTACACCCGCTCCCACGGGCTGCTCACGGCCGGGGACGCGACGGCGTTCATGAGCCTGCTGTCCCGGCACGCGCACGCCCGCCACCTGGCCATCGCGCAGAAGAACACCGCCGAACTGGCCGGGCGGCGCGAGCGGGCCGGGCTGGACTTCGCCGTCGCGGAGGAGTGCGGCCAGTACGACGAGTGCGGGGTGTACGCGAAGGCGTTCGACGACCGGGTCGTCGACATCGAGTACACCGACCGGGGGCTGCGCGCGGCCCTCGCCCGCTGGGGCGACCGGCTGAGCATCGTCCGCCGCGACCGGAACGTCTCCACCCCGGGCAGCGCCGAGTACGTCCGAAAGACGCGCTAGGTGTATTGACCCGCAGGGTTGTCCACGGCCCAGAGCGGCGCCGGTCGCGTCGTCCGCTCATCCTCGGCGCAGCCGACCGGCGTCCGGCCGGTCGAGACCGCCCGGGAGGGAACGCGGTGCCGACACGTCCCACCACTCCCGAGAGCCCTGGCCCTCGTCACCCCCGGCTGGGGGCGGTCCGGCGCGCAGCCCGAGGCCCCGGCGACGACGGGCGGGGCCGCCGGCACCCTGCGCGGTGAGCACGGCCGGCAGGCCGGGTCAGCCCGTGCGCGGGCAACGGCGGTCCACAGTCGGCCGTCTCCGCCCTGGCGACCTGCCGGCGGGCGGGCACTTGGGCCCCGTACACCTGTCGCACCAACGGCACCTGGACCGCCCGACGCGCCGGCCGACGCCGGCCACCGGCGCTCCGGCCGTGTCGCGCGCGTACCCGGGCCCCGGGACGTACGACACCACCGCCACCGTCCGGGTACGGTCGGCGCCCGCCGGGGTCGACCTGTCGGGCACTGTACAGGCCACACGCTGTCGCCGACCGCTCCCCCGGTGAGGGCCGCGCGCGCCGTCACCGTCGACCGCACGACGCTGCGCCGGGGCGCCACCACCACGCTGACCCACACGCTCCGCCGCGACAGCGACGCGGGCGACGGCAGCGCGCGGCTGGGACTCATCGGCGAGCCGGCGAGCCGGGCACCGGTGTCCGGATCGCCACGGCCGACACCCGCTGCGTCAACCCGCTCGCTGGCCTCATCTCCCGGCTCGGCTGCTGGATGCCGGCCGGCCAGGAGGTGGCGGGCGGCATGCCGGCGGGGCCGACACCCGTCAGGGCCGCTCCAGCAGGTCCAGTGCCCGCTGCCAGGCGAACTCGGGGCGCCGTCCGTCCGCCCCGGGGTCGCCGGTGTGAGGGGCGCCGAAGCGGACGCCCATCCCGCGCAGCCGTACCAGGCTGTCCCGGTAGGCGGGATGGGCGGCCAGGGCGTCGCCCACACAGGGCAGCACGGCGATCGGCACGCCCAGCCCGGCGGCCTCGCACAGCGTGCCGACGGCGAGGGTGTCGGCGAGGCCCGCCGCCCATTTGTTGAGGGTGTTGAAGGTGGCGGGCGCCACCACGACGGCGTCCGGGGGCGGGAACGGGCGCGGGTCGGCCGGGGAGCGCCAGGCCGACCGGACGGGCCGGCCCGTCCGCGCCCGGACGGCCTCGCTGTCGAAGAACCCGCCCATCGCCACCGGCGTGGCGATGACACCGACCTCCCAGCCCCGTTCCTGGGCGGCGGCGATCAGTTCGGGTACCCCGGCGGCGACACCGGCGGCGCAGACGACGACGTACAGGAACGGCTTCTCGGCGTGTTCGGTCATCCGGGGACCCTACTGGGGCGGCCGGGACCGGTCCGCCGGCCGGATCAGCCGCCGCTCTCCTTCACCGTGATGGCGCTCACCGGGCAGGCGCGGGCCGCCTCACGGACCATGGAGTCGCCCGCGCCGTCCTCCCGGCCGGGGAGCAGGGTGCTGTAGCCGTCGTCGTCCTGGGTGAAGACGCCGGGCGCGGCCAGGGCACACTGCCCGGCGCCGATACAGACGTCCTTGTCGATGTCGATGTGCATGAGCAGAGCCTCTTACCAGGTCACGGGGAGTTCCAGCATCCCCTGGATCGTGTCGCCGGGTTTGAAGGGAATTTCCTCCACCGGTACGGCCGGCCGCAGACCCGGCAGACGCGAGAACAGGGTGCCGAGGGCGATCTCCAGCTCCGCGCGGGCCAGGTTCTGGCCCAGGCACTGGTGGATGCCGAAGCCGAACGCCACGTGATGGCGGGCGGGTCGGCGCAGATCGAGGGCGTCGGGGTCCTCGTACACGGAGGCGTCCCGGTTGATCACGGAGGTCGCGAAGAGCACGCCCTCCCCGGCCCGGATGGAGGTGCCGTCGACCTCGATGTCCTCCAGTGCCACCCGGAGCAGCCCGTCCGCGATGGACAGCAGGCGCATCAGCTCCTCCACGGCGCCGGGCAGCAGTGTCGGGTCGGCGCGCAGTTCGGCCAGCCGGTCGGGGTGCCGCAGCAGCGTGAAGGTGCCCAGGGAGATCATGTTGGCGGTCGTCTCGTGCCCGGCGACCAGCAGGATGAGGGCCAGCGAGACGACGTCGGCGCGGTCCAGGGTGCCGGCGCGGAGCCGCTCGTGGACGAGGTCGTCGAGGATGCCGTCGCCCGGCTCGGTCTGTGCCGCCTTCGCGTCGATCAGGGCGCCCAGGTACCGCTCCAGCTCCACGCGGGCGGCCTCGGTGTCCTCGCCCGTCGGGCCGCGCAGCAGCCTGCGGGACTGCTCCTCGAAGAAGTCGTGGTCGGCGTAGGGCACGCCGAGCAGGCCGCAGATCACCGTCGACGGTACGGGCAGCGCGAAGGCGGAGACCAGGTCGGCCGGTGGCCCCTGCTCGATCATGGCGTCCAGCAGTTCGTCCACGGTGCGTTGGATCAGGGGCCGCAGCCCGGCCGCGCGTTTGACGGTGAACGACGGGATCAGCATGCGCCGCTGCCGGTTGTGCTCGGGGTCGTCCAGCCCCAGCAGGGCCACCCGGCGCCGGGTCACGGCCGCGAAGCGGGGCGTGATCGCCGGGAACTCGGGGCGGCTGCGGTCGCTGGACAGCCGGGGGTCGGCGAGCAGGCTGCGGGCGGTCGTGTGCGCGGTGACCGCCCACACCTCGCTGCCGTCGAACAGGGTGACGCGGGACAGGCCCCCGCTCCCGCGCAACGGGTCGTAGCCGGTGGGCGGGTGGTAGGGGCAGGTGCGGTCCTGCGGGAAGGCGACGGGTTCGGCCGGGGTGGACGGGCCGGTGGTGTCCGTCAGTTCCGTCATGGGAAGACCTCGCAGACGAAAGAGTGCGTCGTGCCACTCCCCATTAGATGCCCGAGGCATCTATACGGCCACTGGGAAACTCGGCCACTTCGGTGACGCGCGGGATCTGGCCGAAGACGAGTGCTGCCGCGGCCGGACGGGGCCGTGCCGACGCCCGTCCGTGGCCGTCCGGACGGATACGACGCGAAATCGGAGCGTCGTGTTCCGGCCCGCCATCAGGGTACGCCGGACCCGGCGTGTCCAGCCCGTCGGGAGAAGATCGGCGCGGTACGGATGATTCGCGCGCGCACCGGTGTTGAAGGCCGGTGACAGACAGCCGTTGGACCGACGAAGGAGACGGATTCCATGCCTCTTGAGGGCGAGTACGAGCCCAGCCCGGAGCAGTGGGTGCGGGACCAGGTCGAGCTGTACGAGAGTTCCGGTGGGACGAAGGGCACGACGCTGCTCGACACCGGCCTGCCGGTGATCGTGCTGACCACCCGGGGCGCGAAGAGCGGGAAGATCCGCAAGACGCCGCTGATGCGGGTGGAGCACGACGGGCGGTACGCGGTCGTCGCCTCGCAGGGCGGGGCTCCCCGGCACCCGACCTGGTACTTCAACATCCAGGCCGATCCGCATGTCGAGCTGCAGGACGGCCCGGCCAAGCAGGACATGCGGGCCCGCGAGATCACCGGCCAGGAGAAGGCCGAGTGGTGGGAGCGGGCCGTGGCCGCGTTTCCCCCGTACGCCGACTACCAGCGCAAGACGTCCCGGGAGATCCCCGTGTTCGTGCTGGAGCCCCTCGACGCACGCTGATTTCCGGCCCCGCACGGATCCGTTTCGGATAATTCCGTTCCGCGCGAGTGTGAGCCGGATTCCGGCCGGGCACCCGTGCGTCAGGCCCCGCCGCGCTCCCCCGTCGCGGCGGGGCTTCGCGCTGCCTCGCCGTCCGGGCGGTCGGTCACGTCCAGGAACACCTGGTCCGCGTCCGGGAACGTGCTCGCCAGGGAGCGCTTGATGCGCATGGAGACCTCCTCGACCCGCTCGCTGTCCAGGCCCGGCACCAGGTCGATGCGGGCGGCCACCAGGGTGGAGTCGAGGCCCATCTTCATCGTGAGCAGCGCCTCCACGCTGTCGATCTCGGGCTGCGCCTCCAGCAGCGACCGGATCCTGCCGCTCAGTTCCGGGTCGGCCGCCTCGCCGATGAGCTGGTCACGGGCGTCCCGGCCGAGCCGGTAGGCGACGTAGACCAGCAGCACGCCGATCGCCATCGAGGCGGACGCCTCCCACACCACGTTGCCGGTGACCATGTGCAGGGCCATGCCGATGAGGGCGAGGGTGACACCCAGCACGGCCGTGCCGTCCTCGGCGACCACGGTCCGCAGCGCGGGGTCGCGCAGCGCCGCGAGGCCGCCGCCCTGCCGGCGCACCTGGTGCAGCGCCCGCAGCAGCGAGGCGGCCTCGGCCAGCAGGGCCACGCCGAGCACGATCAGACCCGCCACATAGCCGCTGAACTTCTCCTCGGTGCCCGAGCCGAGCGCCTCGAAGCCCTGGAAGAAGGAGAAGCAGCCGCCCATGACGAAGATGCCGACGGCCGCGAGCAGCGACCAGAAGAAGCGCTCCTTGCCGTAGCCGAAGGGGTGCCGGCTGTCGGCGGGGCGGCGGCTGCGGCGCAGGGCGGCCAGCAGGAACACCTCGTTGAGGCTGTCGGCGACGGAGTGCGCGGCCTCCGACAGCAGCGCGGGCGAACCCACCAGCACTCCGCCTACGCCCTTGGCGACGGCGATCACCAGGTTGGCGGCCAGGGCCACCAGGACGGTGACCCGGGTGTGCCGATCGGTCTTCGAGTCACCCGACCTGCTTCCCGCCCCGCCGGGCGCGCCCTCGCTCCCGTCCGTCGACGCCTGCTGCGCCGCGTCGTCCCTCGCCTGTCGCCCCGCGGTGTTCGTCGCCGCCGGTGGCGC
Source organism: Streptomyces sp. NPDC051452 (assembly GCF_044454765.1). Classification (NCBI taxonomy): domain Bacteria; kingdom Bacillati; phylum Actinomycetota; class Actinomycetes; order Kitasatosporales; family Streptomycetaceae; genus Streptomyces; species Streptomyces sp. NPDC051452. The sequence continues at coordinate 424,630 of NZ_JBITEB010000001.1, read as the reverse complement.
GGATCCCCTCACCTCCGCCGGCCCGGTGTCCGTAGTGTCGGCGCCAGGGGGTGTCGCGCCGCTGTCCTCGGCCGTCCGTGCGGCCGTCTCCCGTTCCGAGGATGTCCCACTCACCTGTCGTCGACTGCCCCCGACGGCACCGGTCACACCGTGCGGACGGCGGAAAACGGGGAACGCGTGGTCCGGTGACCCCCGGAGGACGAGGAGGAGTGATGGACGGCGACGGCAACAGCGCCTACGGCCACAAGACGTTCACCCGGTCCCGGAGCCACTTCGCGGACCGCGTCACCGTGGACGGCCGGGACGGCTGGCCGGTGGCGGCGGGGCGCTACCGGCTGGTGGTCTCCCGCGCCTGCCCGTGGGCGAGCCGGGCGGTGATCTCGCGCCGGCTGCTGGGCCTGGAGGACGCCCTGCCGATGGCGATCGTCGACCCGATCCAGGACGACCGCAGCTGGCGGTTCACCCTGGATCCCGGTGGCCGGGACCCGGTGCTCGGCATCCGGTACTTGAGCGAGGCCTACGACCGCAGGGAGAAGGACTACCCGGGCGGGGTGAGCGTGCCCGCGGTCGTGGACGTCCCCTCGGGGCGGCTGGTCACCAACGACTACCAGCGGCTCACCCTGGACCTGGCCACCGAGTGGAAGGCCCTGCACCGCCCGGGCGCGCCGGACCTCTACCCGGCCGCCCGGCGCGAGGAGATCGACCAGGTGATGGACGAGGTCTACCGGGACGTGAACAACGGCGTGTACCAGGCCGGGTTCGCCTCGCGGCAGGAGGACTACGAGGAGGCGTACACCGCGCTCTTCCGGCGCCTGGAACTGCTCGCCGAGCGGCTGGCCGGGCAGCGCTATCTGGTCGGCGACACGCTCACCGAGGCGGATATCCGGCTGTTCACCACCCTGGTCCGGTTCGACGCCGTCTACCACGGCCACTTCAAGTGCAACCGCTGGAAGCTCTCCGAGAACCCGGTGCTGTGGGCGTACGCCAGGGACCTGTTCCAGACACCCGGGTTCGGCGACACCGTCGACTTCGACCACATCAAGCGGCACTACTACCAGGTGCACAGCGGCATCAACCCCACCGGCATCGTGCCGCTCGGCCCCGATCCGGGCGGCTGGCTGAGCCCGCATCACCGGGAGGAACTGGGTGGCCGGCCCTTCGGGGACGGCACACCGCCGGGGCCGGTGCCGCCCGGCGAACGGGTGGCCGCTCGGGGACGGCCCGCATGAGGACCGTCTGACGAGGAAGGAGTCAGGAATGGCGAAGAACAAGAAGAAGAAACTCCCGCTCGCTTACCAGCCGGTCGGATTCGTGCTCAGCTGGGCGGGTGGCGCGCTCGCCGGCATGGCTTTCCGCAAGGCCTGGAAGGCGATCCGGCACGAGGAGGACGCGCCCGACGCCCTGGACCCGGACCGCGGCTGGGGCGAGATCCTGCTGGCGGCGGCCGTCCAGGGCGCCATCTTCGCGGTGGTGCGCAGTGCCGTGGACCGCACCGGCGCCAAGGCCATCGCCCGGTCGACGGGCGTGTGGCCGTCGAGCGACAAGGGTGGCCGGGACTGATTCCCCCGGGCCACCCGTTGTGCCCGTCTTGAGAAGACCCGGATGACAACTGTGGCGAGGGGACGCGAAGGGAACGGGCCCGCCGTCCGCGGCACTCGCGGAGGTCGGCGGCCGAGTTCCCCTCGCGTCCCCTCGCCGGGCATCGCGGCCGCACCGGCCGGTCAGCTTCTTACGAGACTCTGACGCACCCGTCCTTCCCCTTCGGGATCCGCTGCCCCTCGGCGACTCTGGTCGGGCGAGCCCCCGATGACGAGGGCCGCTGGACCGCCCGCCTTCGCCGAGTCCGGCGGGGAGGGCATCGCCGCGGTGCAAGGAAGCGGCCTCCGCGGCGACCGTCCCCGGACGCGCACCCCTCGAGGTGGGCGTCCGGGGACAGCGGTTCACACCGGCGCGGCCTGACATCCACGGGACATCGCCGCACGGGCCGTGGGACTCGGGCCGCCGGGCACCGCTACCCCTGCTTCGGAGCCCTCGTGGGGTTCAGGCGCAGGGTGAAGGAGTGTCCGGCGGGGTCGGCGTAGCCACGTTCCTCGTACGGTCCCGCCGCGTCCCTCGTCTCGATCGGCCGGCCGCCGAGCCCCACCACCCGGCGTTCGGCCTCGTCCAGGTCCTCGACCAGGAACTCCAGATGCGCCTGGAGGGAGTTCTCCGGGCGCGGCCAGCTGGGCGGGGTGGCGTTGACGTCCCGGCGGAAGGCCAGCCGGACGCCGTCGGCACCCTGGATCTGCACCAGGTTGGCGGAGGCGTCCGTCAGCTCGCCCTCCAGCAACTCCTTGTAGAACTCGGCCAGTTTCTCGGGTTCGGCGCAGTCGAGCACCAACACGCCCGCTGTTACCAGTGCCATGCTTCCTCCCGGGTTCGCCTGTCCCCTGCGGATATCCCCGGCCACCCGATTCAGTCGGTCAGTCGGTCAGTCGGCGGGCAGCCACCGCCCGTCGCGCATCAGGTCCCTCCCCGGCAGCTCGTTCGCCTCCCGCCAGGCCTGCACCCGACGCGGGGTGACGCTGAAGTACAGGTAGCGATCCGCCAGTTGACGGGGGTCGAAGCCGGTCTTCCCGGCGAAGACCTCGGCGTCCTCCTCGGGCAGGTCCTCGGGCGTCACCGCCCGGACGGTGCCTTCGACGATGACGACGTCCCGGGTCGGGCCGATGCCGAGACGGGCGGTACCGGTGGCCACGAGGTTGCGGCCGGTGGGGCTCTCGGCGGGGGTGGCGAACAGCAGGGTGGAGCCGTCCCACACGAACGACAGCGGGACGAGGTAGGGGGCGGCACCGTCGGTTCCCGCGGTCGCGACCCAGGCGTCGACGTCGTGCTCCAGCCGGTGCAGGGTGTCCTTCTTGCGCTGCTCGGCACTGCGGGCGGGCGCTTCGGTCATGTCGTACGGCCTCCTGGTCTTCGGTGCCACGGGTGTGACGCGCGGACGTCGTCCAGTGTGACGGTCGCCGGTCGGCGTGGCCCCGGATCCTGGGAAGGCGTGTCCGGGTACGTGCACCACCTCAACAGCAGTGGCCGGGTGGCCGTCGGAGCCCTCGCCGACCTGGTGGTCCTGGACCACGACCCGTTCACCGGTCCGCCGGAGGCATTCGCGGAGACGAGGGTGGCGCTCACCCACGTCCGGGGTGCGCGGGTGTACGCGGCCGGTCAGGCGCAGCCGACGCCCCGCTCGACCGCCGGCCAGGCCTCCACGCCGTGCGGCGTGCGGACATAGGCGGTCGCCTTGTCGGCGGTCAGCCACAACCGTCGACCGCCCTGGTGGTAGCCGGTGTCGCGGGCGCCGGCCGGCATGCGGGTCCTGGCGCGGTACGGTTCCCGCACCAGGCCGTCGCGGCCCAGCACACCCTCGGGATCGCGGGCGTAGGTCCGGCCGTCCACGGTGAGGAAGTGGGCGGACTCCCAGCCGCAGTGCTCCGCTCCGGCGGAGCCGTCGAGTCTGCTCACCGGCACCCTGCGGCCCTCGCGGTCCGTCCAGACCTCCCAGCCGAGGGCGGCCGCGACGCGGGCGGGGAGTTCGGCGGGGTCACAGGCGGCGCTGGTCTCCGGGCCCCAACCGGGCCGGTCGCGCTGGTCCTTGGCCACCACGACGGCCACCTTGGTGCGGCCGCCGACGTCGAAGGAGTACAGCACCCGGTCCGCCCGCGCGCGTTCGGCCCGGTAGCCGTGGTCGGGCTGCCGCGGCTCGAACATGTCGAAATAGAGGGCCAGGCCCTCCTCCGGTGTGTCACCGCCGTCGGACTCGCTCCAGCCGTCGGGGCCGGAGCCCTCGAAGATCTCGCCGTCGCACTCCAGCGCCCGGCCCGCGGCCCCGGAGGCCGACCGCAGGGCGCGCGGGCCGCTCCCGTCCGCGTGCCCGACGTGCAGGCGCAGCGGGCCGTCGTAGGGCCTCGTCGGCGGTGTTCCGCGCACCACCAGGTCCGGTCCGGGACCAGCGTCGCCGCACCCGGCGAGCGTCAGGGCCGCCAGCGCCGTCAGTGCCGCCGTCCCCATGAGTCCTGTGCGCATGCCCCATCCCGCTCCGCCGCGGACCGTACGGTCCCTCGACGCCGGAGCGGCCGGAAGCGTTCAGCGGGCCTGCTGGAACGTCCTGCGGTACGCCTGCGGGGAGACGCCGATCGCCGCGTGCAGGTGCTGCCGCAGCGAGGCGCCGGTGGCGAAGCCGACCTCGGCGGCGATGCGGTCCACGGCCAGGTCGCTGGACTCCAGCAGATGCCGGGCGCGGGCCACGCGCTGCTGGATCAGCCAGCGGCCGGGGCTGAGGCCGACCTCCTCATGGAAGCGGCGGGCGAAGGTGCGCAGGCTCATCCGGGCGTGTCCGGCCAGGTCGGCCAGGGCGAGGGGCTCGTCGAGGCGTCCGAGGGCCCAGGCCCGGGTGGCGGCCGTGGACGCGGCTCCGCTCTCCGGGACCGGCTGCTCGATGTACTGGGCCTGGCCGCCGTCGCGGAACGGGGGGACGACGCAGGCGCGGGCGACGGCGTTGGCCAGGTCGCTGCCGTGGTCGGTGCGGACGATGTGCAGGCAGATGTCGACGCCGGAGGCGGCGCCGGCGGAGGTGAGGATCCGGCCGTCGTCCACGAACAGCACGTCGGGGTCGAGGTCCACCTGCGGGTAGCGGCGGCGGAAGAGATCGGCCACGTGCCAGTGGGTGGTGGCCCGGCGGCCGTCGAGGAGTCCGGCCTCGGCGAGGACGAAGGCGGCGGTGCAGATGGAGACGATCCGCGCGTCCGGACGGATCCGGTCGAGGGCGGCGGCGACCTCCTCGGGCAGGCCGACGGGCAGGTGCGCCGGTGGCACGCTGGCCACGATCACCGTGTCGGCCGTCTCCAGGATCTCCGGGCCGTATTCGACGGCGACGGCGAAGTCGGCGTTGGTGCGCACCGGTCGGCCGTCGACGGTGCAGGTCAGGACCTCGTAGTGGCCGCCGGCCGCGCCGAAGATGCGGCTGGGGATGCCCAACTCGAAGGGGTAGACGCCGTCGAGGGCGAGGACGACCACCCGTTCGGGGCGCCGGGCGCGCAGCTGCATATCAGGCATGGCACGATCCTATCGGATGTTGGCAATCATGCCATTTCCTGAACGCGCGAAGCCGGGCAGGCTGGGTGACCATGAGCGATGTGAACACGATGCGAGCGATCAGCCAGGACGTCCTCGGCGGTCCCGAGGTCCTGAAGGAAGTACAGGTGGAGCGGCCGAAGCCGCGTCCGAACGAGGTGCTGGTCCGGGTGCGGGCCGCCGGGTTGAACCCGACCGACTGGAAGCACCGCGCCAATGGCGGGTTCCTGGGCCGGCCGCCGTTCGTGCTCGGCTGGGACGTGTCGGGCGAGGTGGCGGAGACCGGGATCGGTGTGGCCGCCTTCCGGCCCGGCGACGAGGTGTTCGGCATGCTGCCCTACCCGTTCGGCCACGGCTCGCACGCCGAGTACGTGATCGCCCCGGTCCGCGCGCTGACGCACAAGCCGGCCTCGATCGACCACGTTCAGGCGGGTGCGCTGCCGCTGGTCTCCCTGACCGCCTGGCAGGCCCTGACCGAGCACGCGGACGTGCGGCCCGGGCAGCGGGTGCTGATCCACGCGGCGGCCGGCGGGGTCGGGCACGTGGCCGTGCAGATCGCCAAGGCGCGGGGCGCCTATGTGATCGGCACGGCGAGCGCGGGCAAGCACGACTTCCTGCGCGAGATCGGCGTCGACGAGCCGATCGACTACCGGTCGGTCGACGTGACGGAGACGGTCCGGGACGTCGACGTCGTCCTCGACACGCTCGGCGAGGAGACGTCCGTGCGGTCCCTGCGCATGCTGCGGCCGGGCGGTGTCGTGGTGTCGATCCTGCCGGTGGGCTCGCAGGAGTTCTTCGAGGAGGCGGAGCGGCTCGGGGTGCGGGCGGTGCGCATGCTGGTGGACGCCGACCGCGGCGGGATGCGGGCGGTCTCGGAGCTGGCGGAGTCCGGGAAGCTGAAGGCGGCGATCGCGGGCACGTTCCCGCTGGCCGACGCGGCGAAGGCGCACGAGCTGGGCGACACCGGGCGGACGACGGGCAAGCTGGTGCTGGTGGTCGACTGACCGGGGCCGGGCCGTGGCGCGGGCCGCTCCCGCGAACCGCGCCACGGCGTACCCGCCGCAAACTCAAAGACATATGTCAATCGAACATGCTCAAATTCCTCCCATCGTGGGTAACTTGACGGTCGGGAACCGACGTCCGGGCCGGTGGGAGGAGATGCCGTCGTGCGAGACGAGCCCGCACCGCCCACCCGGCACCTGCGGGTGCGCCGGCACCACGGCTACACGGTGCTGGAGTTCCGGGGCGAGATCGACATCGCCGCGGCGGCGGAGATCGGGCCGGTCCTGGACCGGGTGACCCGGCACACCGGCGCCCGGGTCGTGATCGATCTGCGGCCGGTGGAGTTCTTCGACTGCTCGGGACTGCGGCTGCTCTACCGGGGCCGGGCCCGGGTGCTGGAACGCGGCGGCCGGCTGGGGCTGGTGTGCACCCACCCGCTGACCCTGCGCGTTCTGCGGGTGACCGGCCTCGACCGGCTGCTGCCGCCCCATCCGACCCCGGACGCGGCCCTGGCCCAGTCCGAGGCCGCGTCCGGCGCCCCCTGACGGGCTACGACTCCTCGAACAGGGCGCTGACGGACTCGCCGTTGTGGATCCGCCGCATCGCCTCGGCCAGGGCCGGGGCGATGGACAGCACACGCAGCTTGTCGGGGTGCTCGCCCGCGGGGATCGGCACGGTGTTGGTGCAGACGATCTCCAGCACGTCCGGCTGCTCGCTCAGCCGGGTGAGGGCGCCGGCCGCGAACAGTCCGTGCGTACACGCCACCCGGATCGAGCGCGGCCTCGACTCCCGGAGCCGGTCGAGCAGTTCCAGCACGGTGCTGCCCTTGGCGATCTCGTCGTCCAGCACGATGACGTCCCGGTCGGTGACGTCGCCGATGACGGAGCTGATGGTCACCCGGTCGTCGGGGTAGCGCTGCTTGGCACCGGCCGCCACCTGGGCCCCGATCCGCCGGGCGAAGGCGGCGGCCTCCTTGGCGTTGCCGAGGTCCGGGGAGACGACCGTCGTGCGCGTCAGGTCGTAGCGCCGGAAGTACCCGGCCAGTTCGCGCAGCGCGTGCAGATGGTCCACCGGCACCGAGAAGAAGCCGTGCACCTGCGGGGAGTGCAGTGTCATCGCGAGGACCCGGCTCGCGCCCGCGGCCACCAGCAGATCGGCGACCAGCCGCCCGCCGAGCGAGATGCGCGGCGCGTCCTTCTTGTCGGAGCGGGCGTAGGAGTAGTGCGGCACGACGACGGTGATCCGGGCCGCCGAGGCGCCGCGCGCCGCGTCGCACATCAGCAGCAGCTCCACCAGGTGCTCCTGCACCGGCCTGACCAGCGGCTGGACCAGGAACACGTCCCGCTCCCGGCAGTTGGCCTGAAGCTGCACCTCCAGGCAGTCGTTGGCAAACCTGCTCACCCGGGTCGGCCTGAGCGGCACCCCGAGGTGGGCGCAGACCTCACGGGCCAGGGCGGGATGGGCACTGCCGCTGAAGACGGCGATGTCTCGCACGATCCGCTCCTTGGACGACCGGCACCGGCTGGCTCGTCATGCTACCGGCGGCCGTGCCTCTCATCCGGCCAACACGTCGGCCTGTTCGGGCCGTTGGCGGGCATCCGGTCAGCAGGAAGGAGGACCGTCACGATGACGACTTCCGTCAGACGGCTGCCCGGCTGGGCCAAGGCCGTGGCCGCGATCGTCCTGGTGCTCGCCGTGCTGTTCGCCGGAATCCGGCTGGCCGTGCTGCCGGGCATCAAGGACCTGTTCGGCACCCGGACCGAGGACCGTTCCGGACCCACGCTCCTGAAGTCCATCCAGGACATGAGCCGCTACGACGCCGCCTCGGGCAACTTCCAGGTCGTCGTGGACCTGGAGAAGGACGCGAAGTTCCTGCCCGACGCCATCCGCGGCACCCGCACCCTGTACGTCGGCGCGGGCACCGTGGACGCCTATGTCGACCTGGGCCGGCTCGGCGGGCGCGATGTACGGGTGAACGACGACCGTACGTCGGCCACCCTGCGGCTGCCGCACGCGCGGCTCGGCCGGCCGGCCCTCGACCCCGACCACTCCTACGCCGTGTCCAAGCAGCGCGGGCTGCTGGACCGGCTCGGCGACCTCTTCTCGGACAATCCCAACAGCGAGCAGGCCGTGCAGAAGCTCGCCGTGCGGCACATCGGCGACGCGGCACGCACCAGCGGGCTGACCGCCCGCGCCGAGAAGAACACCACCGGCATGCTGCAGGGCCTGCTGCGCTCCCTCGGCTTCACGGAGGTGCATATCACCTACGGATCCTGACCGGACGTCTCCCGCACCCTCACCCGGGGTGCGCGGGGTCAGCCGCCCAGCACTCCCGGCAGCGCCAGCGCCCCCAGCACGGTGGCGCCGACGAGCAGCCAGGCCACGTAGTCGCCCACGTGGCCGGACTGCAGCCGGCGCAGCGGCTCGGCCCAGCCGGGGGCGGCCAGCCAGCCCGGTCGGGTCACGGCGAGGGCGGCGAGGGCCGCGGCCAGCGCCGTGGAGGCGACGCCCAGCAAGGCGCCGTGCGCCGTCCATTGCGCCGAGGCATGGGCGCCGCCCGAGCCGGCCTCGTTGACGGAGCGGGCCACCAGATCACCGAAGCCGGGAGCCACGCCCACGGCGAGCGCGGCGGCGAGCAACAGGGCGGGCACCACCGTCATCGTGTCCGGGACCCGGCTGAGCAGGGTCCCGGTCTCGGGCTGCTCGTCGGAGCCGCTGGTCTCGTACTCGGCGTCCCGCGGGCGCGGCCCCAGCCCGAGGAAGACGCGTGCGGTGACCCGCAGGACGGCACCGGCGGTGATCGCGGAGGCGAGGACGTACACCACGGTGAGCGGGCCGCCGACCGCCTCCTCGGCGACCGACTTGCCGAGCGCGGTACCGAAGGGCGGCAGACCGGCCAGGGCCACGCCGCCGACGGCGAACATCACCGCGGTCGCGCGCAGCGGACGGCCCCGCCCGTGCAGGGCGTGCTCGTCCACGCTGCCGAACCGGTCGAGCAGGACGCCCGTGCAGGCGAACAACGCGGCCTTCACCCCGGCATGCCCGAGGAGGTACAGGGCGACGCCGTCGTCGCCCTCGGGGGTGAGGACGCCGAGGCCGACGAGGAAGAGGCCGGTGTGGGCGACGGTGGAGTAGGCGAGCAGCCGTTTGATGTGCCGCTGATACCAGCACATGACGGCGCCGATCGCGGCCGTCAGGGTGCCGAGCGTCACCAGGGCCCGGGTCAGGTCGGCGGCGGGGATGCCGCCGGGGCCGGCGAAGACGGTGCCGTACACGCGCCACACGCCGTAGGCACCCAGTTCGACCATCACTCCGGACAGCAGCATGCAGACCGGGGTGGGGGCGACGGCGTGCGCGTCCGGGAGCCAGAAGTGGAAGGGCACGGCGGCGGCCTTCACCAGCAGACCGGTCATCACCAGCACGAAGGAGGCGAGGACCAGCGCGTCCGGCCCGCCGTGCCCGGCGGCGGTGTCGAGACCGCGCCCGATCTTCGTCATGGCCAGTTCGCCGGTGCGGGCGTAGAGCAGACCGATCCCCATCAGCATGGCGTAGGCGCCCAGGGAGTTGACGACGCCGAAGGTCAGGGCGCCCTGGACGGCCTTGGCCTCGTCGATGCGGTAGCCGGTGAGGGCGTAGGCCGTGACGCTCATCAGCTCGAAGAAGACGAACGCGTTGAACAGGTCGCCGGCGATGGCGAATCCGCACATCGCGCCCTGGAAGACCAGCAGCAGCGCGGTGAACGCCCCGCGGTGTCCGTGCGGCGGCTCGTCGAAGTAGCGCCAGGAGTAGGCGAGCGCGGCGAGGGTCAGCAGCGAGACTGCGGTGGCCATGCCGAGCGCCGGGCCGTCGCCGACCACGACGATGCCGACGCTCTCGCCGGCCACCGGCAGCCAGCCGCCGACCCATTCCACCATCGGCGGCGAGGAGCCCAGCAGCAGGACGACGGCGAGCGCGGCCGTGCCGCCGGAGACCACGAAGCCGGTGATCTCGGCGGCGACCCTGGGCAGCCGGCGGCCGACGGCCACGAGCAGGGCGGCCCCGAGCAGCGGGAGCGCGGGGAGCAGCGGGAGCAGATGGCGCATCAGCCGCGCAGCTCCCGCAACTCGTCGGGGTCGATGGTGCCGTGCCGTTTGGCGATCTGCAGGACCAGGGCGAGCAGCAGCGCGGTGACGGTGGCGCCGACGACGATGTCGGTGAGGGTCAGTGCCTGTACGACCGGGTCGACCACCGGCCGGGAGCCGGGCCGGATGTCGGAGAAGACGGGCGCGGTCGCGCCGTCGCGGTAGCCGACCGCGAGCAGCAGGACGTAGGTGGCGGACTGGCAGACCGCGAGGCAGCCGACGGCGTGGATGAGGTTTCGGCTGGTGGCGAGGCCGTAGCAGCCGGTCAGGAAGACATGGACGGCGACCAGGTACGGCAGGACGTGCATCACGGTGTTCAACTGCCCTCCTCCTCCTCGATCTCGACGGCCTGGTCGAGGAAGCCGGCGAGCAGGACCACGACCGCGCTCGCCACCTCCATGCCGACGGCGGCGTTCAGCAGGGGCACCGAGCCGCCGGAGGACAGCGTGTTGAAGGTGCCGTAGGGCAGCAGGGTGTTGGCGAGGAACGCGGTGCCGGCGAGGACGGAGGCCACGCCCAGCACGACGTAGGAGCAGACGGCGAGCGCGTCGGTGGTCTCGAACACACCGAGCGGGCGGACCCGTTCCAGCGCACGGTAGTCGGCGCCGAGGTAGAGCAGGTGCAGGGCGGTCGCGGCGACGACCCCGCCCTGGAAGCCGCCGCCGGGGCTGAGCTGGCCGTGAGCGATGACATACAGACCGGTGACCAGCGCGACGGGCAGCACGAGCAGGGCGTAGCGGCGCACCGGCCGGGCCACGTCGGCGGGTTCGGGCCGGGCGCGGTGTTCGCCGCGGGCCTGGCGCAGCAGCACCACACAGCCGAGGACGGCCGAGAACAGGATGCTCATCTCGCCGAGGGTGTCGTAGGCGCGCTGGTCGAAGTTGACGGAGGCGATGGTGTTGGCGGTGTGCCGGTCGAGGGAGGCGTGGACGGCCCGTTCGCCGTAGGGGTGCCACCGGCCGCCGAAATGAGGCAGGTCGAGGCAGCCGGCGACGAGCAGGGCCGCCAGGCCCGCGCCGCCGAAGGCCAGCAGCCACAGCCGCAACCGGGTCACCCCGGGTCCTCCTTCGAGCGGCCGCGGCGTCTGATCTTGCGCACCGAGAGCATGATCAGCAGCGGGGTCAGCGCGGAACCGACGGCCAGTTGGGACAGTCCGACGTCAGGTGCCTGGAGCACGGTGAACAACGCGGCCAGGACGATGCCGAGCACGGACAGCACGAGTGCCTGGCGGGCGGGGTCGCGCTGGGCGACGGCAGCCGTGGCCGTGGCGGCGACCAGCAGCAGCGTGACGACGGTCAGGGCGTCGTTCATGCCGTGCCTCCCGCGCGTTCGTCCGGCACCGGGTCAGCCACCGGACACCCCCTTGAAGCCGCCCGACAGCGCCCGCCCGGCGATCACGTTGCCGCCGATCAGCAGGGCACCGATCACCAGCAGCTTCACCATCGCCCGGCCCGGCCCCGTGGCCACGCACAGCGCGACCACGACCCCCAGGCCCAGTGCGGCGGCCGCCCAGGTCAGTTTCCAGGCGCCGGGCCTCCCCCCGTCCAGGTCGCCGGTAAGGAGGCGGGCGAAGACGAGGGTGCCGACCGGGCCGAGGAGGGCGAGCAGCAGGGCGAGGTCGACGTAGGCCGGGCGGCCGTAGCCCTGGGCGAGGAGCAGCAGGGCGGGGCAGACGGCCGAGGTGGTCAGGTTCTGGGCGATCACCCGGCGAGCCGGGGGGCCGGTGGCGACGCCCCACAGGGCGGCCGCCCCTCCCCCGCCCAAGACGACGGTCGCCGCGAGCATCCAGCCGTTCACCGCCAGTTCACCGCCCTTCGGCCGACCCGGGCCAGAGCCGCGCCCACGGCGGCGCAGCACGCGCCGACGATCCGTTCCAGGGTGTCGACCGAGGTGATGAGCACCAGCCACAGCAGCGCCAGCGCCGTCCACCAGAGGAGGAGTTCACCGACGGTGAGGAGGACCGCGCGCGGTGCCGTACGCCGGGCCATCCGCGCCTCCTCCGTCCGCTGTGCACACATGTGCGGCGTTGTGTCCATGCGCCGCTGGGGGCATCCAAGCACCGCCGGGTCCATGGCGGGGCGGCGGCACGCGGGTCGCCACCCGGAGTGCCCCGGGAGCGTGAACGGAAACCGGCGGTGTGCGCCCGGTGGTCCGCGGCGCGGCGGCATCCCGGGGCGGTTGCCGGGTAACCGCGCTGAGAAGCCGGGAAGTTGAGCACAGGAGGACCGACATGACCCGTACCGTCCCGCGTCTACCCGCGGTCTTGCGTGCCCCGGGGAGGAAGAAGCCGGGCGAACGGGCCCCCGAGCCGGCCCCCGAGCCGGTCGCGCGGCACACGCTGCCCCTGCCGGTGCGGATACTGGCGATGCTGGTCGCCTTCACGATGATGGTCGCCTTCGCCGTCGTGCTGGCGCGTCTGACGCTGCAGCCGTCCCCGGCGTCGGTGTCGCTGACACACAGCAACCTGCACCCGGGGCGCTCGCTGCACGCCTATCTGACGCAGGCGCAGTGGCGGGACGCGGTCAAGCAGCTCGGCGGGAACGTGCTCCTCGGTGTGCCGTTCGGCGTGCTGGTGCCGGTTCTCGCCCCGCGGGCCCGGGGCATGTTCCATGTGCTGGCGCTCACGGCGCTCGTGATGCTCATGGTGGAGCTGGCGCAGGGCGCGCTGGTCACCGGCCGGGCCTTCGACATCGACGACGTCATCCTCAACACCACCGGGGCGCTGCTCGGTTGGCTGGTGCTGGGCCGGCGGCTGGGCCGGGCGGTGCACGCGCGCGTCGTCGAGCCCCGGACCGACTGACGCTCGCGCGCTCCGGAGTGAACGATCACCGACAACAGGTCCGGACCAGAGTATTGACGGCGGCTTACCTCACTCCTTAAATCAAGAGGCATCCCACCCCCCACACCCAATGGGAGAGCCATGGCCGGCCCGCGCCTGCTCCGTAGATGTCTCCTCGCCGCCCTGTCCGCCGCGCTGATCGGCGCGGCGGCCGTCGGCCCCGCCCGGGCCGAGGGCGCCGCCCCGGCGGCGGCCGCCGCCACCACCTTCTCCGACACCTTCGACGGGCCCGCCGGCGCGGCGGTCGACGGCTCGAAGTGGAACCTGGAGACGGGTGACAACGTCAACAACCACGAGCGGCAGTACTACACCTCGGGCACGAGGAACGCGGCCCTGGACGGCCAGGGCCACCTGGTCATCACGGCCCGGAAGGAGAACCCGGCCGGCTACCAGTGCTGGTACGGCAGCTGCCAGTACACCTCGGCCCGGCTGAACACCTCGGGGAAGTTCAACGCGCAGTACGGCCATGTCGAGGCCCGGATGAAGATCCCACGCGGTCAGGGCATGTGGCCCGCCTTCTGGATGCTGGGCACACCGGTCAACTGGCCGGACTCCGGGGAGATCGACGTGATGGAGAACGTCGGCTTCGAGCCCTCGACCGTGCACGGCACCATCCACGGCCCCGGCTACTCCGGCTCCGGCGGCATAGGCGCGGGTTACTCGCTGCCGAACGGGCAGGCCTTCGCCGACGCCTTCCACACCTTCGCCGTCGACTGGGCGCCCGACTCCATCACCTGGTCGGTGGACGGCACCGTCTACCAGCGGCGCACGCCCGCCGACCTGGGCGGTAGGACGTGGGTGTTCAACAAGCCGTTCTTCCTCATCCTGAACCTCGCGGTCGGCGGCTACTGGCCCGGCGACCCGGACGACTCCACCCGGTTCCCCCAGCAACTGGTCGTCGACTCGGTGTCGGTGACGACGAGCGGCAGCGCGGCCGGAGTACCGGTGCGGGGCCTGGACGGCAAGTGCGTGGACGTGGCGGGCGCCAACCCCGCCAACGGCACCCCGGTCCAGCTCTACGACTGCAACGGCAGCGCGGCCCAGGCGTGGACGACCGGTTCGGACGGCACGCTGCGGGCGCTCGGCAAGTGCCTGGACGTGGCCGGCAACGGCACCGCGGACGGCTCGGTGGTCCAGTTGTGGGACTGCACGGGCGGCCCGAACCAGAAGTGGACCGTCTCCGGCGCCCACGACATCGTCAATCCACAGGCGAACAAGTGCCTCGACGTCACCGGGAACACCTCGGCCAACGGGACCCGGCTACAGATCTGGACCTGTACGGGCGGCGCCAACCAGAAATGGACGGTCGGCTGAGCGGTCGGCTCAGTGCAGCGTCCAGGTGTACTTGTCGCCTCCCACGAAGCGGACCACGTCCGGGTCGTCCAGATCATGGATGGGCAGGCCGTGGGAGGCGGCCGTCACCAGGACGTCCGTGACGGTCCTGGCCTCCCCGACCACCTCACCGTCGATCTCCATGATCCGGAAGGGCGGCTCGCCGTGCCTGCCCGGGCACACGCCGAGCACCAGGATCCGCGGTCGGGACAGGTGGGGAACTGCTTGTTCGGTCATGCGATTCAGCGTAGAACGCAATGCGCGCCGACGACTCGTCAGCGCCGACCGTCCAGGAGGTCGAGGACGGCCGCCTCGACCGCCCCCTGGGTGGCCGGGCGCCCGAAGTCCCCGTGTTCGCCCAGCCGGGTGAGCGCGGGGGCGATCGTCACACCCTGGTCGAACCGCTCGAAGACAGCGGGATCGATGTAGGACGCCCGGCACACCGCCGGGGTGTTGCCCAGATAATGGCTGACCTCGCGCACGGCCCGGGTGATCTGCCGGCGCCGGGCGGTCCGGGTGGCGCGGGCGGGGCCGGCGGTCACCGAGACCGCCACGGCCGCGAGGACCGTGGCGTGCCAGGTGCGGAAGTCCTTGGCGGTGACGTCGGTGCCGGACAGACGGCGCAGGGCCTCGTTGAGGTCGTCGCCGTGCAGGTCGTGCCAGGCCCCGTGTTCATGGAAGGCGAGGAAGCGGTCGCCGTCGCCCGGCCGGCGCAGCAGCGCCTGGGTGACGGTGCGCACCTGGTCGTCGACGAGGGCGCGCACCGTCCGGACACCGCCCTTGGCCGGGAAGCTGAACGTGATCTCGCCGCGACCGCAGGTGACGTGCTCGCGGAGCATGGTGGTCAGGCCGTAGGTCTCGCTGGTGCGGGTGTGCCGGTCGCTGCCGATGCGGAAGAAGCCGAGGTCCAGCAGTCTCACCGCGCAGGCGGTGACCCGGGGCCGGCTCAGCCCGCGCCCCGCCAGGTCGGTGGCGACCTTGGCGCGCAGCTCGGGCAGGGTCCGCGCGACCTGCCGTACGTGCTCGTGTTTGGCCTTGTCCCGCTCGGCCCGGAACTGCTCGTGGTACAGGTACTGGCGGCGCCCGGCCGCGTCGGTGCCGACGGCCTGGAGGTGGCCGTTGGCCGAGGGGCAGATCCACACGTCGCGCCAGGCGGGCGGGATGGTCAGGGCGCGGATACGGGCGGTCTGCCGGGGGTCGGTGAGCGGCGTGCCGTCGGTGCCGACGTAGCGGAAGCCCCGGCCGCAGCGGACGCGTCCGTAGCCGGGGTCGTCGCAGGAGACGGTGCGCAGTCGCATGGCCGGCTCAGGGACGGCGCCAGTCGTCGCTGGTCAGGTGGGAGCCGGCCTGGGGGCCCATGCGCAGCATGCCGCCGTCGACGCTCCAGGAGGCTCCGGTGACGTAGGAGGCGTCCGGGCCGGCCAGGAAGGCGATCACGGCGGCCACCTCGCGGGCGTCCCCGGGGCGTCCGAGGGGGATGCCGGGCCGGTGTTCGGTGTGCACGTCGGTGTCCTCCTGACCGGTCATCGGGGTGGCGATCTCGCCTGGGGCGACGGCGTTCACGGTGATGCCGTACTCGGCCAGTTCCAGGGCCATCACCTGGGTGAGCAGGCCCAGTCCGCCCTTGGCGGCGCAGTAGGGGGCGGCGCCGACCCGGGGCTGGTGCTCGTGGACGGAGGTGACGTTGACGATGCGGCCGCCGTCGCCCTGCCGGATCATGTGCCGGGCCGCCCGCTGCCCGCACAGGAACGGACCGACGAGGTCGACGTCCAGGACCCGGCGCACGTCGTCCAGGGTCAGGTCGAGGTAGGGGGTCATGGTGCCGGTGCCGGCGTTGTTCACCAGGACGTCGAGGCGGCCCAGTTCCCCGCACAGCTCGTCGACGGTGTCCGCGGCCTCGGGCAGCCGGGTGAGGTCGAGCCGGGCGACGGCGGCGCGGCGGCCCTTGTCGCGGACCTCCCGGGCCGCCTCCTCGGCGCCCTTCTCGTCGGAGTGCCAGGTGATGCCGACGTCCAGGCCCGCTTCGGCCAGGCGTACGGCGGTCGCGCGGCCGATGCCGGAGTCCGCTCCGGTGATCAGCGCCGTGCGCCGCGTGGCTGGTGCGGACATGGCGGCCCTCCTCGCGGTCGTGACGTCACGGTGGTCACGTGGACGAGTCACCGCAGTACCCAGGGTGGTGCCGGGCAAACGGAGGGGTGGGCGCGCCGGGTGCCGGGTGCGGCGCTCCGTGCCGGCCAGGTCTCCCCGCGCCCGGTCGCGGTGCCTGGCGGACCCTGGTGTGCATGGACCCCCTCGACGCCCTCGACCGGATCGCCTTCCTGCTGGAGCGGGCGATGGCCCCCACCTACCGCGTGCGGGCCTTTCGCACCGCTTCCCGGGTGCTGGCGACCCTGCCCGGGACCGAGGTGGCCGAGCGCGCGGCGGCGGGCACGCTGGAGTCGCTG
The DNA here is from genome assembly GCF_044454765.1 of Streptomyces sp. NPDC051452. Lineage (NCBI taxonomy): Bacteria > Bacillati > Actinomycetota > Actinomycetes > Kitasatosporales > Streptomycetaceae > Streptomyces > Streptomyces sp. NPDC051452. Next base: position 407,786 of record NZ_JBITEB010000001.1, on the reverse strand, counting down.
AAGGGGGTGGGCCCGAAGACCGCCCAGGTGGTGCGCGAGGCACTGGCCGGCGGGGTGCCCGGGTATCTGGCCAAGCTGGAGGAGGAGGCCGGCGCCGCGTCCGCCTCCGGTCCCGGTGCCGGGCTGCGGGCGCTGTTGCGCGGGGACTGCCACACCCACTCGGACTGGTCCGACGGGGGCAGCCCGATCGAGGAGATGGGGCGGACCGCGGCCGCACTGGGCCATGAGTGGACGGTCCTCACCGACCATTCCCCGCGGCTGACCGTGGCTCGCGGGCTGTCGCCGGAGCGGTTGCGCGAGCAGCTGGCCGTGGTGGCGGAACTGAACACGCGGTGGGCCCCGTTCCGGCTGCTCACGGGCATCGAGTGCGACATCCTGGAGGACGGCTCGCTGGACCAGGAGCCGGAGCTGCTGGAGCGGCTGGACGTGGTCGTGGTGTCCGTGCACTCCAAGCTGCGCATGGACGCCCGCTCCATGACCCGGCGGATGGTGGCCGCGGTCCGCGATCCGCACGCCGACATCCTCGGTCACTGCACCGGGCGCCTGGTGACCGGCCGGGGGCGTCCGGAGTCGGAGTTCGACGCGGACGAGGTGTTCGCCGCGTGCGCCGAGTCCGGGACGGCCGTGGAGATCAACAGCCGGCCGGAGCGGCTGGACCCGCCCCGGCGGCTGCTGCGCAAGGCGGTGGAGGCGGGCACGCTGTTCGCCGTCGACACCGACGCGCACGCGCCCGGGCAGCTGGACTGGCAGATCCTGGGCTGTGCCCGGGCCGAGGAGTGCGGGGTGCCGGCCGAGCGGGTGGTGACGACGTGGTCGGCGCCGGAGCTGCTGGACTGGACGGGTACGGGCCGGGTGCCGGCACGCGTGGCGGGGGCCGGGCGTGGTACCCGGTCCGGGGAGTGAGAGAAAGGATCCCGCATGGACCGCGCCGCCCTCTTCGACGTCGACGGAACCCTCGTCGACACCAACCATCTGCATGTCGTCACCTGGTGGGAGGCTTTCCGGCAGGCGGGTCACGAGGTGCCCATGCACGCCATCCACCGGGCGATCGGCCTGGGCTCCGACGACCTCGTCGCACATCTGCTCGGCGAGGACCGGGACAAGGACCAGGACGCCGAGCTGAGCGCCGCGCACAAGGCCCTCTACGGGCAGTACTTCGACCGGCTCCCGGCCCTGCCGAAGGCCGGGGAACTGCTGCGGCACCTGCATCGGGACGGCTGGACGATCGTCCTCGCCACCTCGGCCGGCGGCGCCGAGCTGGGCGCGCTGCGCCGGGCGATCGACGCGGACGACGCCATCGCGGACACGGCGAGCGCCGATGACGTGGCGCGGGGCAAACCGGCCCCCGACCCCGTGGAACACGCCCTGCAGCTGGCCGGGGTGCCGGCCTCGCGGGCGGTGTTCGTCGGCGACACCGTGTGGGACATGCGGGCCGGCAACAAGGCCGGGGTGCGCTGCATCGGTGTGCTCTGCGGCGGGATCCCCCGGGCCGACCTGGAGGAGGCCGGCGCGGAGACGGTCTTCGCCGACCCCGCCGACCTGCTCGCCCGCCTCGCGGAGACCCCGTTGGGCTGAGCCTCACCGAGCGTGACTCAGGTCACGTGCGGGGGTGGAACACCACGATGTCATTGCCCGTTAAACCAATGGTGGGTACGGATGGGACAGTGTCCCCGGGCCTCACCTTTTGCCCACAGGGACGATCGTTCGGCTGAAGCCCTGTGGAGCCTTTCGCCGAGAGGCGACCGCCATCCGTACCCGCCCACAGACCGCCCCGGCCGTGATTCCCCCGTCACGGCCGGGGCTTCCTACGTTCCGGCCCGCGGCCCGGCCCGTGTGCGGGCGCGGCGCCCGGGTACCCGGCCGGTCGTCGCGGCCACGGCCGCGGGGAACGGAAGGAGCCGAAGGTGAGCAGCTCAAACGGCAGCAGGGTGGTCGTGACCGGCGCCACGGGCAATGTCGGGACGAGCGTGGTGCGTCTGCTCTCGGAGGACCCGAGGATCAAGTCGGTACGGGGGCTGGCCCGGCGGACGCCCGCGTGGTCGCCGCCGAAGACGGAGTGGTCCGCGGTCGACGTGTCCTCGGACCTGGCGAACCTCGCGGAGCGGTTCGAGGGCGCGGACGCCGTCATCCATCTGGCCTGGGCCTTCCAGCCGACCCACGACCCGGCCACCACCTGGCGCACCAACGTGCTCGGCTCCCTCAAGGTGTTCGAGGCGGTCGCCGCTGCCCGGGTGCCGGTGCTGGTGCACGCGTCCTCGGTGGGCGCCTACTCGCCGGGGCCGAAGGATCGCGCGGTGGACGAGTCCTGGCCGACCCATGGCTGGCCGGACGCCGCGTACTGCCGGGAGAAGGCGTATCTGGAGCGCACGCTGGACGTGTTCGAGCGTGACCACCCCGAGGTCCGGGTGGTCCGGATGCGCCCGGCCTTCCTGTTCAAGTGGCAGTCGGCGAGCGAGCAGCGCCGGATCTTCGGCGGCCGTTATCTGCCCGGTCCGCTGGCCCGGCCCGAACTGCTGCCGTTCCTGCCGGACATCCCGGGCCTGCGGGTGCAGGCGCTACACACGGACGACGCCGCCGAGGCCTACCGGCTCGCGGTGCACGCGAACAACGCCCGCGGCCCCTTCAACCTGGCGGCGGATCCCCCGCTGGACGCCGGGGTGCTCGCCGAGCTGCTCGGCACGCGCCCGGTGCGGCTGCCGCGCGCCGCGGCCCGCTCCGCCATCGCCGCGGCCTGGGGGCTGCGTCTGCTCCCCGCCTCGCCGCACTTGTTCGACGCGGTGCTGCGCCTGCCGCTGATGGACTGCGGGCGGGCGCGCACCGAGCTGGGCTGGCAGCCGAAACGGTCGGCGACCGAGGTGATCCAGGAGTTCCTGAACGGCCTGCGCAAGGGCGGCGGGATGGAGACGGAGCCGATGCGCGGACGCAAGGTCGGCTGAACGACGTACCAGGTAGCACCAACCGAGGAGGCGAGGGAGACATCATGGCCGCACAGCGGGCACAGGAGTCCGACAACGACAACGGGGCGCGTCCGGTGCCGAGGGACCTGCCCGATCAGCAGGCCCGGCCGGGCGAGGACCCGTGGGAGGTCGTCCCCGGGCATCCCCTCGACGAGCAGCGGGACCCGAACATACCGGACACCGACGAGGCCGGCAGCGGACCCAAGGGGGCACCGCGTCCGGGCACGGTGAACCCCGAGCAGCCGACGCCGCAGGAGCCGCCCGCCTGAGGGCCGCCGCCCGGAGCCGGCTCAGCGCGGGGCGCGCTCCTCCAGCGCGGCCCGCCAGGCCGGCAGCCGGTCCTCGCCGACCGGTTCCGGGCGTCGTCCGCCACTGCCGAAGAAGTCGGCCAGCGGCAGGATCGCGGCGCCGACGGTGACCGCGTCGGGGCCCAGGTGCCCCAGTTCGATGGCCACCTTGTCGGCCGGATGGCGCAGGGCGTACGTCGTCGCGTGACGGCGTACGGCGGGCAGGAAGCGGGTGCCGAGCTGGAGTCCGGCCCAGCCGCCGATGAGGATCCGCTCCGGCTGGAAGAGGTTGATGAGGTCGGAGAGTCCGGCGCCGAGGTACTCGGCCGTCTCCTCCAGCACCCCCAGCGCGACCGGGTCGGCGGCGGTGCCCTCGGGCGGGTAGGCGGCGGCGAGCATCGCGGTGAGCGCGGTCTCCTCGTCGGCGCCTTCCGGTGGCCGCCCGCCCGCCTCGCACCAGCGGGCCAGCAGCGATTCGGCGCCCGCGTACGCCTCAAGGCAGCCGGGCGCGCCGCAGCGGCAGCGCCGGCCGCGAACCCGGACCGTCAGGTGGCCCCACTCCACCGCCCTGCCGTGCTCCACCTCGGGGGTGACGAGGCAGGCGCCCACGCCGGAGCCGAAGAGCACGACGACGGCGTTGCGTGCGCCACGCCCGGCGCCGAACCACATCTCCGCCTGGCCCAGGGTCTTGGCGCCGTTGTCGATGAAGTACGGCACCTTCTCGGGGAGCCGGGAGGTCGAGCGGAGCAGCCGCTCCAGCGGTACGGCGTCCCAGCCGATGGTCTGGCCGTGGACCACCGCGCCCCGGTCCTGGGTGTGTTCGACGATGCCGGGGACGCCGACACCGACTCCCAGCAGCCGTTCGGGTACGGCGTGCCCGGCGGTGAGGACCTCGGCGATGCCGTCACGGATGTGGCCGACGATGACGTCCACGTCGTAGCCCTGTGGGGTCAACGGGCGTTCGGCGCGGGCGAGTTCCGTGAGGGCCAGGTCGAACAACTCCACCCGCACCCGGGTCTCGCCGACGTCGACGCCGATCATCTGGCCGCTGTGCGGGGAGACGCGCAGCAGGGTGCGGGGCCGGCCGCCGTCGGAGTCGACGCTGCCGGCCTCCTCGACCAGGCCGTCGGCGACCAGGTCCGCGACCACGTTGCTGACCGAGCCGGAGCTGAGCCCGGTCGCCGGGCCCAGCTCGAAGCGGCTGAGGGGGCCGTCGAAGTAGAGCCGTTGCAGCACCGCCGTGCGGTTGCCTCGCCTCAGGTCGCGTACCGTACGTCCGCTGCGCCCCGCCATGTGGCTCCCTTCACGAACCCTGCCCGACCTGCAACATACCCCTTCGGACAGGGGGGACGCGATATTCTCCCAACCCTTAGTTCACGCTGTGAGCTAAGACGGGGCCGCCGCGGGGGCCGCCGCGCCGCGGCTCAGCCCGCCGCGTACACGTCCTCGACGTACCGTCCGTCGGCCACCAGCGCGTCCAGCCACCGCCCGGCCGCAGCCTCGTCGGTGCCGCCGACACGCTCCCGGTACAGGGTCCGGAACGCCTCGCGGACCCCGGGCGCCATGCGGGCCCCGTCGCCGCAGACGTACACCCGGGCGCCGGCGTCCAGCAGTTGCCAGACCTCGTCGGCCTCGGCCGCGATGCGGTGCTGCACGAAGGCGTGCCCGTTCTCGGGGGCGGCGCTGAACACCGGCCGCAGCGCGACCGCGCCGGCCACCTCGGCGGCGCGCAGCTCGCCCGCGTGCAGGAAGTCCGCGTCGGGGGCGTCGCAGCCGAAGTACAGCAGCGCGGGCGGCAGTTCGGCTCCGCGCGCCCGGGCGGCGGCGCGGTCGGCCACGGTCCCGCGGAACGGCGCGAGTCCGGTACCGGCCGCCACCATCACGACCGGCGCCGAACCGTCGACGCGGAAGGCCTCGCGGCAGGGCTGGACGCGGGCGTACACGGTGTCACCGGGGGCGAGACGGGCGAGGTGGCCGGAGCCGGTGCCCCGGTAGCGGCCCTTGCCGGAGCGGGCCGGGGCGTCGAGCACCGAGACCATGAGGTCGGCGTGGCGGGGATCGACGGCGGGCGAGGAGGAGAGCGAGTAGTGGCGCGGCCGCAGGGGGGTCAACAGGTCGAGCAGCAGCGGCCAGTCGAGGACGCCGCGCAGCGCGGGGTGGTCCTCGGCGAGCTCCACCAGGGTGCGCGGATCGTCTCCGGTCACGGCGGCGAGGGCGGCGCGCTCGGGCGGGCACGGGTTGGCCCCGGCGAGCAGCTCCAGCTGCCGGGCCGTGGGCCGCTCCTGCAACTCGACATGATGGGTGAGCAGTTGGCGTACGGTCAGAGGCCGGTCCACGGCAAGGCCGTCCCGCCGTGGCCGGGTGGCCCGGATGTCCAGGAGGCTGTCGGGGTCGAGGCCGAACGCGGCGGCGGCGCGCTCCACCAGGTCCGGGGCGTTGGCGGGCAGCACGCTCAGGTGGTCGGCGGTGCGGTAGGTGACGCCCTCGGGCAGGGCGACGCGCACGAACCGCTTGGTGCGGGCGTGCTCCGGCGCGGTGAGGTCGTAGGCCTCGGTGACCGTCATGGCGACCAGCCCATGGCGTTCGGCGAGCCCGTCCAGCGGGCCTCCGGTCAGCACGCGGACCTCGTAGGCGTGGCCGGGGTCGTCCGGGGTGCCGTGCGCGGAGGTCGTGGCGCTCGTGGCGCTCGTGGCGTCCGGGTCGCCGTACCCCCGTAGCAGGGTGGTGCGCAGCCGGTCGGTGAACTCCCTTACGGTGGCGCCGAGATCGCCGGAGGCGTCGGCGGCGGCCCGGTCGGTCAGGCGGGTGGCCCCGAGTTCGGCGAGGCGGGCGTCGACGCGCGTGGGGACCTGCTGGTAGGTGGCGGCCCAGTTGCGGTCGCCGACGCCGAGGACGGCATAGGTCACGCCGGTCAGGTCGTCGGTGCCGTCGAGCCATGCGGCGAAGGCGGCGGCGTCGTCGGTGGGCCGGCCGTTGTAGGACGCGGCGGTGATGACGACGGGCCGGTCGGTGGGCAGCGCGCCGGCATAGGCGTCCAGCGCGGCGACCTCGGTGTCGCAGCCGACGGCGGCGGCCTCGTCGGCGAGTTGGGCGGCGAGGGCCCGGCAGGTGCCGTAGTTGCTGCCGTGCAGGAAGAGGGCGCGGGTGCCGGGGCGGACCCGGGCGGGCAGGGGGTCCCGGGCGGGGCCCTGGGCGGCCGGGGCGGGACCGGCGCCGGGCAGCGGGGCGTGCCGGCGGTCGGCCGGGGTGCGCGGGGTGAGCGTGAGGGTGAGGCCCTCGGGTTTGAGGGTGAGGGTCTCCTTCACGGTGAGCCGGTAGTCGGCGTGGTCGTGCAAGCGGTAGCGGTGGACCAGCATGGCGAGCAGCATGGTCGCCTCGTGCAGCGCGAACTGGCGTCCGACGCAGGCGCGTTCGCCGGTGCCGAAGGGTTTGAAGGCGTGCACCGGGCGGGCCGCCTCCGCCTCGGGGGTGAACCGCTCGGGGTCGAACAGCTCCGGGTTGTCACCCCATACGGGCTGCCGGTGCAGCATCGGGGTCAGCACGGTGACCGCCTGGCCCGCGCGCAGCGGGATCCGGCCGCCGAGCACGGTGTCCTCGCGGGCGTGCCGGCTGAACGCGGCGGCCGTCGGCCACAGCCGCAGCGCCTCGTTGAGGACCTGGCGGGTGTAGGCGAGCCGGCCGATGTCCTCGTACGTCGGCTCGGGGTCGGGGGTGTCGCCCCACAGCGCGTCCGTCTCGCGCCGCACCAGCCGCAGCGCGGCCGGGTCCTTGGCCAGGTGGTAGAGGGCGAAGGACATCGCGCCGGAGGTCGTCTCATGGCCGGCGATCAGGAAGGTGATGACCTGGTTGCGGATGTTGGCCACGTCCAGGGTGGTGCCGTCGGCGGGGTGCCGCGCGCTGAGCATCAGAGCGAGCAAGTCCTCGCCGCCGCTCTGGTCGGCGCCGCTGCGCGAGGCGATGACGTCGTCCACGACCTGGGCGAGGTAGTCGGCGTCCGCCCGGAAGGCCGCGTCGGCCGCCGTGTGGTCGGTGCCCGGGGTGCGGGCCGGCCGGGTCATGCTCCACTCCAGGCAGCGCACCATCGCCTCGACGAAGGGGTGCGGCTCGGCCCGCTCGAAGGAGCCGAAGTCGTAGCCGAAGCCGGCCAGCCCGATGGTGTCGAGGGTCATGCGGGTCATGTCGTCGGGCACGTCCACGGGGCGGTCGGCACGGGCCGCGCGGTCCCAGGAGTCGATCAGCCGGCGCGCCACCTTCAGCATCACGGGGTGGTAGGCGCGCATCGAGCCGAGCGCGAAGGCGGGCATCAGGATGTCGTGCGCACGGGCCCAGTTGGGTTCGTCGTTGTAGGCCGTGAACAGGCCGTCGGCGGTGAAGGCGCGCACGTTCTCCAGCGCGGGCCCGATGTGCTTGGCGAACCGTTCCTCGTCGGCGAGGTCGGCGACCAGGTCCGCGTCGGCGACGAACAGCACGTCCCGCCCGTGCAGCCGGCGCACCAGCACCGGCCCATGGGCGCGCATCAGCTCCATGACCTGCTGGATGGGGGTGCGGCCGGGGCCGGTGGCGGTGATGTCGACGACGGGGACGGCGGGCAGGGTTCCGGCCGGATCGGGGTGCGGTGCGGTGGGGGGCATGGCGCGACAACTGCCTTTCGCGGTAACGGAGTACTCCGTTCCAGGGTGGGCCGGTGCCGATGGCCCGGGAGCATCCCCCACTACACGATTCTGCAGTCGAAAGGGGCGCGTGGGCCTTGCGCACCGGCGTCCGCGCGGTTCCGGCCGATGTGCCCGGTGGCCGCCGAGTTGTCGCTGACCTGGGTCTTCGTCTTGGATGGTGGAACGGCTCGGCGCCTGGGGAGGTACGCATGGATGTGGGGCCGGGGGACGCCGTGGTCTGGCGCAACCGCGCCATGACGCTGTTCGACCGCGTGTCGGTGCCGGTCGCGGTGTGCGACGTGTACGGGCTGGTGGTGCTGGCCAATCCCGCGATGGCGGCGGAGGCCGGTACGACACCGGGACGGCTGCGGGGCCGGGAGGTACTGGAGCTGTTCCGCCCGCAGGAGGCCACCCAGGTGGACCGGATCGCGGAGGCGCTACGGCTGCGACGCCGCTCCCGCTACCAGGTGTCGGTCCGCTGGCGGGCGCCCGGTGGGGCCGAGCGGTTCGGCGAGCTGACGGCGGATCCGGTGAGCGACAGCGTGGAGACGACGCCCGCGCTGCTCGTGATGCTGCGGGTGCTCGGCGAGCAGACCGAGCCGCCGGAACCGGGGCCGGAGCCGGTCACACCGGTGGAGGGGCAGGTGCTCGCCCTGCTGGCCGGGGGCGCCACCACGGCCAGGGCCGCCCGGGAGATGGGACTCACCGTGGACGGCGTGAACTACCACCTGCGCCGCCTTTCGGCACGCTGGAGCGCGGCCAACCGCACGGAACTCGTCGCGCGCGCCTACGCGTCGGGTGTGCTCGCCGCCGGGGTGTGGCCACCGCAGACGAGAGCGGGGCGGACGGTCTGACACCGGTGCCGGGTAGACGCCCAAGGGAAGACGCCCGGGCGTCTGCGGCGGGGCCCGGTCGCCGCCTACTGCTGCGACACGGGCTCGTGCGCCCTGCCGCCGGGCCGGTTCGGGCCGTCGGCGCGACCGCGGACGCGATCGTCGCCGTCGGCCTCGCCCCCGGCCCCGAGGTCCTCGGAAGGCCGCCGGGGCGGGCACCCCCGCCGGACGCGGCGACGCCCCACCCCCGGTCCGGCCGGGAAACGGTCCGCGCCCACGTCGGGGCACACCGTGCCCGCTCCCCGCAGGGGGTCCGTCCGGGATGGCGCGGCGAGGTCGCCGGAACCCCGAAGGGGCCCTAGCGGCCCGGAGAGGAAGCGGGGGCCCCGAGGCCGCTGGGCGGCGTACCGAGGGCGCCGGGGCGGGCGCACCCGCCGGACGCGGCGGCCGAGCGACGCCCCATCCCCGGTCCGGCCGGAAACGGTCCGCGCCCACGTCGGCGCACGCCCTGCCCGCTCTGACGCTGCGAGGTCGCCGGAACCCTGAACGGGCTCTCAGCCGCCCGGCGAGAAGGCCGGGGCCCCGAGGCCGCCGGGGCGGGCACCCCCGCCGGACGCGCGACCGAGCGACGCCCCACCCCCGGTCCGGCCGGGAAACGGTCCGCGCCCGCATCGGCGCACGCCGTGCCCGCTCCCCGCGGGGCGCCGAAGCAGGCCGGCCGTCCGGGATGGCGCGGCGAGGTCACCGGAACCCCGAAGGGTCCCTCAGCCGCCCGGCGAGAAGGCCGGGACCCCGAGGCCGCCGGGGCGGGCGCACCCGCCGGACGCGGCGGCCGAGCGACGCCCCACACCCCGTCCCGACGGGAAACGGTCCGCGTCGGCGTCGGCGCATGCCGTGCCCGCTCCCCGCGGGGCGCCGAAGCGGGCCAGCGTGTGCCAGACCATCTTCAGGTCCTGCGCGGCGTGGCGGCCGGTGCGGACGGCGTCGCCGAGGACGCGCGGGGTCAGCAGACCCCGCTCGGCGACGAGGGCGCCAAGGTCGGCGTACCGGGAGCCCCGGTAGTGGGCGTGGCGGCGCAACTCGGTGACGGTGAGCCGGTAGCCGGGGTGCCATTCGACCGGAAAGGGCAGGCGCCGGGCCGCCTCCTCGACGGCGGTGTTCCGGTAGCTCGCGTCCAGCACGAGCGCCTCCACGTCCCGGTCGAGCCGCACACCGGCGTGCACATGGCTCTCGATGTAGTCGTCCAGGGCGTCCCGCCGGTCCGCCTCGGCGAGCGCGATCAGGGGCATGGCGGCGGCCACGCCGAAGTCGGTGGGCTCGGCGGCGCTGTCCGGGTAGCAGAAGGTGGCCCGGCCCAGGACCGCCCCGGTCAGCCGCAGATGGGAGGATCCGAAGCGCGGGGCCGCGCCGACCACCTGGTGCCGGAAGTTCAGGGCGCCGTACAGCGGGCGCTCCTCGGGCTCCGCGTCGTCGTACGACCCGCCGAAGATGCGGCTCTCCCAGCGGGTCCGGTCTCCGCCCGGGTGCGCGGTGAGGCCGCCGTTGCCGGTGCCCGTGACGAACTGTGAGTGGTACGCGCCGTCCCGGGCCAGGGACTCAAGGACGGTCAGGGCGCCGGACACCCGGTCGGGGTGGAAGCTGAGCGTGATGCGCAGGTCCGGATCGAGCGGCGGACCGGTCACGCCGATCGCAACATGCTCCAGCGCCGCGCGAGCAAGCGAGGACGACGACTGGGACGACCCGTTACCGAAATCCATTGGCCACTCTCCCCCTGGCTATCTACGCTAGCCACGAACCTAGAGCCTCTAGGTTCCGCTCGTACACCGAATTACCCGCAGCGCCGCCCCCGGCCGACCGGTACCCGCGGCGCGTCCGCACCCGGTGCGGCCGGCGCATCCGAAAGGACTCCCCCATGAGATCCCTCACCGAGCAGGACATCCGCAACTCGTTTGTGAACTGCTCCAAGGGAGAGGCCAAACGGCTGATGGTCCCGCACGATCTCACGGAGCGCCCGTGGGACGACCTGGACTTCCTGGGCTGGCGAGATCCCGGTGCGCCCGACCGCAGTTATCTGGTCACCGAGCGGGAGGGCGGTCTCGTCGGCGTCACTCTGCGCTTCCCGGCCTCCCGGCGCGGCTTTCTGCACCGCAGCATGTGTTCGGTGTGCCTGACCACCCATCCCGGCGGCGGGGTCTCCCTGATGACCGCGCGCAAGTCCGGGACGGCGGGCCGTGAGGGCAATTCGGTCGGCCTCTACATGTGCACCGACCTGGCGTGTTCCCTGTACGTGCGCGGCCGGAAGGCGCTGGAGTCCGGCACCCGGTTCGAGGAGAGCCTGACCCTTGAGGAGCAGATCGCGCGCACCAGGGCCAACCTGTCCGCGTTCGTCGACAAGCTCTACGTCTGAGGCGGCGGCCGCCGCCGAGCCAGCGCGCCTCGCGGGACGAGTACTGCCACGGCGAGGCGGCCGTCCGCGCGAGCTGTCCAGTTCCCGACCCCCATTCGGTCACTTGCGAACGAAAACAGCCCCCGAACGACCACGTTCGACGCCTGCCGTGAGCGGGAACAGGCCAAAGGATGCACGACGTACGAAAGTGGAGCTCGGGACTGCGGCGCCTGGTGGCACGCCGGCGGGAGCCGGTGGTCGTCCAGACGCTGCGATCCGCCACGGCGGCGACCATCGCCTATGTCATCGCCCTGCGCCTCAGTCCCGAACCGGCTCCCCTCACCGCGCCCCTGACCGCTCTCCTGGTCGTCCAGGTGACCTTCTTCGCCACGCTCACCAACGGCATCCGCCGGGTGAACTCGGTGGTGGCGGGCGTACTGGTCGCCATCGCCTTCAGCGTGCTGGTGGGGCTGACCTGGTGGAGTCTCGCCCTGCTCATCGTGGCCGCGCTGGCCGTGGGCCATCTGGTGCGGGTCGACGAGTACGTGGCCGAGGTGGCGATCAGCGCCATGCTGGTGCTCGGGGTGACCACCGTCGGGTTCACGGCATGGGCACGGATCGTGGAGACACTGATCGGCGCGGTCGTCGGTACCGCCTGCAATCTGCTGCTCCCGCCGCCGGTGTGGGTGGACCAGGCGGGCCGGTCGATCGAGGACCTGGCGCGCCGGGTACGGCAGCTGATGCTGCGGATGGGCGAGGAGGCCGCCGGCCGAATCCCCTGGCAGCAGGCGGCCGAGCGGCTGCACGAGGCGCGCCGCCTGGACCACGACATCATCCAGGTGGACGCGGCGCTACGGCAGGCGGAGGACAGCCTGCGGCTCAACCCGCGGGTCAAGGAGGGCCTGCTGCACCGGGTCGTGCTGCGCACGGGGCTGGACACACTGGAGATCTGCACGGTGGTCCTGCGCGTGCTGGCCCGCTCGTTCACGGACCTGGCGAAGGCCCGCGGCTCGGAGGAACTGTTCCCGGGAAAGGCGGGCGCGGCCGTGGAGCAACTGCTGTCGGAGATCGCCGACGCGGTGGTCAGCTTCGCCGTCCTCGTGACCACCGATCTGAGCGAGAACGCCGAGTCGGCCGAGGCCCGGCTCACGGCCGAGCTGCACACGGCGGCCGGCACCCGGGACCGGCTGGCCGAGCTGCTCCAGGAGGAGATCGCCAAGGACTGGGCGAACTGGCAGCTGATGGGCGCGGTGCTGACCGAGACCACCCGGATCATCGACGAGCTCAACACCGAGCACCGCACCCGCCGCCTGCTGGAGGAGCTGGACCGGGTGTCCAGGGAGCAGCGGGCGAAGCTGCCGCGGATGACCCGGGTGCGCGAGCGCCTCGGCATCCAGGAGGAGCTGTGGCGGAACCGGACGGGGCTCGGCGAACGTTCTGGGTGAGAGGGTGCCGCGACGGTCGGCACGCGAGGCGAGGGGGCGGTCGATGGCCGGCGCGGGAGTACGGATCGACGGGAACACCCTGCGGCTGCCGGGCGGAGCGGCGGTGCGTTTCGTGCGCACGCTGCGACTGCCCGAGGAGGGCACGCATCCGCTGCCGCCGGGGCTGGGCGAGTTCCCGGTCCGCCGGGTCGCCGATCACGCCGACACGGTCCCCGCACAGTGGCGGGCCCGCGGTGGCGTGATGCTGCCGGTGTATCTCCGCGAGGCGATGTGGCTGAGCTTCGCCGGCACGACGGAGCCCGCCGCGTTGCAGGTGGGGGTGGGCAAGGTGTGCGCGGTGTCCGGTGAGCCGTGGCGCGATCACCTCGCGCGGGGGCCGCAGAACTACGTGGTGCTGCCCCGCCAGCCGTGGCTGGACGGCATCAACTCCGGCCGGGGCACGGTCCGCCAGTTCGTCGCCGTACCGCTGGGTCTCGGCGCGACCGTGGAGGGACAGGTCACGGGCGAGGAGGTGTGGGGCGGGGTGCAGCTTCGCTCGTTCCCGCTGCGGGATCCCGTCCTCGCCGAGTGGCGGCGCCGCGAGCGGGAGCGGGAACGGGTGCGGCGCAGGACCCTGTCGGCCGGGGCGGTCGGCGGGTTCGGCGCGGCGCAGCCGATGGCGGCGCCCGCCCCGGGCGGCGGCCCGCCGGTGATGCCGGCCGCTGCCGGCGCGGCGCCCCCTCCCGCGGCCCCGGGGGCGGCCCCCCGCCGGCGCGCCGCGGCCATGGGTCTGGGCGTCGGCGGCTCGATGCGGCAGGAGGTCTACGCGGACGACCGGCCGCTCACCGACTGGTCCGAGGAGCCCGCCGGCCGGGTCTTCGTCCACCTGGTGACACCCCCCGAGTGGCGGCGCATCACCGGCGAGGAGCCCCCGCCGTCCCCGGTGGACCGGGCGGCGTACACCCGGGCGGGACTCCCCTGGTACGACTACTACGACGCGGACGCCGAGGACCTCGCCCCCACGGACACCCTGCGGACGGTCAAGCCCGTCGGCGACTGGCTCGGGGCCGACCTGGACCCCTGGCAGGCGCCGTCGGCCGGGCAGGTGCACTCGTTGAAGGACACGCCGGGCAAGCCTGTGGAGGACGGGGAGTGGTAGGACCGTCACCGGTCGCGCCGCAGGCGGGGCGTGCTGCCGGGCTTGCCCTCGGCGGTGTTCACGGAACAAGGTGAGAATCACGAGCGGGACGGTCACGGACGGGACGGCCACGAGCGGGCGAGCAACGACCCTGGGATGCGGCATGGACACGCGAGCACGGACGGCGCGCCGGCGCTTCCCCCCGACGGGGCGGAGCGAGGGGCCCGGGGCAGGCTGGAGCAGGCGCCGGTTCGTCGGCGCCGTGGCGGGTACGGCGGCCGTCGTGGCAGTGCCCTCCCCCGCGGCCCCGCCGGCCGGCACCCCTGCCGTGCGGGGCGAGCCGCGAGCCGCCGCACCGCCCCGGAAGCCGTCCGGACCACGCCCGCTGTACGTGGGCACCTACACCTCCGCCGACGGCGGCGGGTCCGGCATCGGGCTGGCCGGATACGACCCGGCGACGGGCCGGATCACCGGGTCGGGCACGCTCACCGGCGTCCCCGACCCGTCCTACCTCGCCGTGCACCCGGACGGCCGGACGCTGTACGCGGTCGACGAGCGGCAGGACGGCGGGGTGACGGCGGTACGCCTGGCGGACCGGCGGATCCTCGGCACCCGGAGCACGGGCGGCGCCGGCCCCTGCCATCTCTCGGTGCACCCCGGCGGGCGCTGGCTGCTCAGCGCCAACTACGGATCGGGCAGTGTCGCCGTGCACCCGATCGACGCCTCGGGCGCCCTGGGCGAGCGCACCGCCCTGGTCACGCATTCCTCGCCGGCGCCCGGTCCGGGGCAGGACGGTCCGCACGCCCACCAGTTCCTCACCGGCCCCGGCGGCGATCACGTCCTCGCCGTCGACCTCGGCACCGACACCGTCTACACCTACCGCCTCGACCAGAGCGAGGGCACGCTCACGGAGGTGGCGCGGGCGGCCGCCCGGCCCGGCGCGGGACCGCGCCATCTGACCTTCCATCCGGGCGGCCGGTACGCGTACCTGGCCAACGAGGTGGACGACACCGTCACCGTCTGCGGCTACGACCCCGGGACGGGCCGTCTGAAGATCGGGGAGCCGCAACCGACGGGCTCACAGGGCGGCACCAACTACCCGGCGCAGTTCCTGGTGACGGCGAACGGCGCGTACGCGTTCCTGGCCAACCGGGGCCACAACAGCCTGGCGCGGTACGCCGTCGAGGACGACGGCGCCCGGCTGCGGCTGCTCGGCACGGTGCCGGTGGGCGGGGACTTCCCCCGGCAGATCGCGTTCTCGCCCGACGGACGGCTGCTGTTCGCGGCGAACCAGCGCTCCGGGACCGTCAGCGTCTTCCACGTCGACGCCGGCGACGGAGGGCTCCGCCCGGCCGGCGAGCCGTTCGCCTCACCCGTCGCCGTCTGCGCGCTGCCGCTGTAGCGCGCGCGGGCAGGAGGCGGCGCCGGCCTGCGCCAGCAGGACGCGCATGCGCTCGGTGAGCTGGGTGACGTCGTCGGCCGGCGCGTGGAACGGCAGCCGTACGTCGCCGTGGGCGCGGCCGCGTTCGATACGCAGGGTCAGTCCGTGCCGGTCGACCGCGAGCGGGGTCACCCGGGTGGCGGCGTGCAGTCTCTCCGGGCGCACCAGCCGGGTGAGCCGCTCGACGGCGTCCGGGTGGGCGGCGGCGAGGTGGGTGAGCAGCCGCGCCTCGGCTCCGGCGAGCGGATCCGGGCGGGCGGCGGCGAACTCGTCGAGCCCGACGACCACGGCCCCGCCGGCCTGCCGCAGTACGACCCGGGTGGGCCGCAAGAGCAGGGTGCCGTGGGTCGGGGCGAACCAGCCGGCGAGCCAGAGCCGGGCCCGGACGCGGCCTGGCACCGGGACGGGTGCCACGTCGGCGAACTCCAGGACGGCGGAGGGCTCCTGGCGCGGTGCGCAGATGGCCGCGGCGATCAGGGCACTGTCGTCGGGCACCGTCAGCCGCACCTCGCCGTCGTCGGTGACGGTGTGCGCGCCGACGTACTCCTCGCGTACGCCGTCCGCCGTCACCGCGCACGACCACGCGGTGTCCAGCACCGAGCGCGCCCGTTCCGCCGCGCCGGGTGCGGCCGTCCAGTCCTGTGTGTCACCCATCCCCAGACCTCCTTAGGTAAGCCTTGCCTAACTTATCGGAGTCCGGGGCGCACGCCAACCAGGCCCGCGTCACACGACCGGGCGGTTTCGGCGGGTGGGGACGTCAGCCGATGACGCCCAGCAGGGCACGCGCACACAGATCGCGCACCTCTTCGCGGGTCGACTCGCCCTCGCGCAGCCACTCCAGGCACACGGCGGTGGTGAAGGCGAGCCAGCCGCGCACGGCCAGGCGCACCCGCGGGGCACCCACGACGTCCGGCCCGAACTCCGGGTCGGCCGCGAGCGCCGCCAGGATCTGCCGCTCCTGGGAGTCCAGCGCACGCTGGTAGACGCGGCGCACGGCCTGGTCGCCGGCCGCGTCGGCACGATGGAAGGCACGGAAGCCATGAGCATGGGCCCGCACATAACCGAGGTAGGTGTCGAGGCCGGCGGTGAGCTGCTCGCGCACCGGCGCCCCGGGCACGGCCGCGGTCATGCGCAGCATCCGGTCGCTCTCACGCTCCACGACCGCAGCGAAGAAGTCCCGCTTGGTCGGGAAGTAGTGGTACAGCAGGCCGCGGGAGACCCCGGCGATCTCGGCGACCCGCTCGATCCACACGTCGTCGTACGGGCTCTCCGAGAACAGCCTCGCGCCGACCGACAGCAGCTGCTCACGGCGCTCCCCGGTACTGAGTCTGCGCCGGGCGGGCTCCCCCTGGTTCGCGGGCATGACGACACTTTACTTGACGTCGGTTCAACAGCCGGATCACACTGGAAGCCGCTATTGAACTCGCATACAACACGTGGGCGTCACACGTGCAAGGGTCCGCTGGATCAAGGGAGATCGTCATGGCGGAGACGACGCGGACCGGGCTGCCGAGGGGCTTCAGGAGCGCCGAGCAGGGCTGGCCCGAGCTGCACCGCATCCCCCATCCGCCGCGCCGGGTGCCCCTGCTGGGCGATGTGCTCGGGGTCGACCGGCGCCGGCCGGTGCAGGACTCCGTGCGCCTCGGGCGCGAGTTGGGCCCGGTCTTCCGGCGCCGGGCGTTCGGCAAGGAGTTCGTGTTCGTGTGGGGGGCACCGCTGGTCGCGGACCTCGCGGACGAGTCCCGGTTCGCCAAGCACGTCGGGCTGGGGGTGGCGAACCTGCGGCCCGTCGCCGGGGACGGCCTGTTCACCGCCTACAACGACGAACCGAACTGGCAGCTGGCGCACGACGTCCTGGCGCCCGGGTTCAGCCGGGACGCCATGGAGGGCTACCACGCGATGATGCTGGCGGTCGCCGATCGGCTGACGGGCCACTGGGACCGGCAGGCCGCGGCCGGACGCGCGGTGGACGTACCGGGCGACATGACCAAGCTGACCCTGGAGACGATCGCGCGCACCGGCTTCGGACACGACTTCGGCTCCTTCGAGCGGGAACGGCCGCACCCCTTCGTCACGGCGATGGTCGGCACCCTCACCTACGCCCAGCGGCTCAACAGCGTGCCCGGGCCGCTCGCCCCGCTGCTGCTGCGCTCCGCCGCCCGGCGCAACGCGGCCGACATGGCCTGTCTCAACCACACGGTCGACGACCTGGTGGCCGCCCGGCGCCGGTCCGGCGGCAGCGGCGGCGGGGACCTGCTGGACCGCATGCTGGAGACGGCCCATCCGCGCACCGGTGAGCGGCTGTCGGCGGAGAACGTCCGCAAGCAGGTGATCACGTTCCTGGTGGCGGGCCACGAGACCACGTCCGGCGCGCTCTCCTTCGCCCTGTACTACCTCGCCCGGCATCCGGAGATCGCCGCCCGGGCGCGTGCCGAGGTGGACCGCGTCTGGGGCACCACCCCGCGGCCCGGCTACGACCAGGTCGCCAAGCTGCGCCATGTCCGCCGGGTGCTCGACGAGTCGCTGCGCCTGTGGCCGACCGCGCCGGCCTTCGCCCGGGAGGCCCGGCAGGACACCGTGCTGGCCGGTGAGCATCCGATGCGGCGCGGCGCGTGGGCGCTGGTGCTGACGCCGATGCTGCACCGGGACCCCGACGTGTGGGGCGAGGACGCCGAGCGGTTCGACCCGGACCGGTTCGACCCCGCGGCGATACGGTCCCGGCCGCCGCACACCTTCAAACCGTTCGGCACGGGGGTACGGGCCTGCATCGGCCGCCAGTTCGCGCTGCACGAGGCGACCCTGGTCCTCGGCCTGCTGCTGCGCCGCTACGACCTGCGCCCCGACCCCGGCTACCGGCTGACCGTCACCGAGCGCCTGACCCTGATGCCCGACGGCCTACGCCTCCATCTGAACCCCCGCCCCGCCCACGGCGAGCCCACGGCCCTCGACGCGACCCGCAACGCACCCGGATCGACGGCCCGCTGCCCGGCGCACCCCACGGCCGACTGACCCGGGCCGCCGACCACCGGCGGCCACTCCCCCACACCACACCGGGCCACCCACGGCTAGGCCACGGGCATCGACGCGACCCGCGGCGCGCCCGGGTCAGCGGCCGGCCGTCCAGTGCGCCGGACGGCCGACCGACTCGGGCAGTCTGGTGCCGACGCTGCCGCGGGCCGCGTCGAGTTGGGGCTGGGTGAGGAAGAACGCGCCGGTGAGATCGGCGTCGGTCAGGTCCGTGTCCCTCAGGTCGGCGCCGATCAGGTCGGCCTCGCGCAGGTCGGCGCCGGTGAGGTCGGCGGCGATGAGACAGGCGCCGCGCAGACTCGCACCCCGCAGGTCGGCGCCCCTGAGCCGGGCACCGATGAGATCCGCGCCCCGGCGGTCCTTCCCGCCGCTTCTGTTGCCCCTCCTGCCCCTCTTCCCGGCACCGGCACCGGCACCGGCGCGTGCCAGTTCGCTGGTTCGCAGCAGGAGAACGTTGACCTCCTGCCGGTGAGCGGCCACGTCCAGCGCGGCCAGTTCCTCGGGGGTCTGCCGGGTGAGCCGCTCGGTGTGCTCCAGCGCCCGCCGCAGATCGGCGTGGACGGGCCGGGCGGCGGGCAGGCCGAGCGCCTCGGTCAGGTACCAGAGCAGTTCGTGCAGCTGTCGTACGACCGGGAACACGTCGAACATCCGCCGCGCCCGCTCCTCGGGCCCGGTGCGCCAGTCCTGGCCGCCGAACGTGATCTGCGAGACCTTCTGGCCGGCGCCGAAGCAGTCGTAGACCGTGCAGCCGGTGAAACCCTTCTCGCGCAGCCGGGTGTGGATGCCGCAGCGGTGGTCGTCCCGGAGGTTGGCGCACGGCTTGCCCGCGGGCTTGTCCATCGCGAAGTCGGTGGAGCGGGCGAAGGGCAGGGCCACACAGCACAGCCCGAAGCACTGGGCGCAGTCGCCCCGCAGGTCGGAGGGGTCGGCAATCTGATCCGGCATGGCGTTCAGCCTACCGACCCGCGCGGGCCGCTCCGTTCGACGCCTTTGGCCGGGCGTACCGTCGGATCAGGCCTCGTCCCGGGTGAGGGCCAGCAGCCGGTCCAGCACCCGGGGCGCGCCCGCGCGCAGGCCGTCGTGCTCGAACTCGTCGGTGACCCAGGTGCGCAGGCCGTGGATCGCGCGGGCGGTCTCCAGCGAGTGGGTGGCGTCGACGTACATGTCGTCGTGGTAGACGGCCGCGGCGACCGGGACCTCGTTGGCGGCGAGGCGGGCGGGGTCGTACAGCGGGCGCCAGTCGGTGCGCTCGGCGAGCAGTCCGGCCGTCTCGCGCAGCGGACGCAGGGCCGGATCGGTGTCGAACATCCAGGGGTGGACCGTCTCACCGGTGAAGAGCACGGGGGCGTCGCCGGCGAGCGCCTTCGCCGCGTCGAACTGCGGGAACTCCGCGCGCACGCGTTCGGCCGCCCACGCGGTGGGGCGGGCGTCCTGGCCGTAGATCGCCTCGTGGACGACCGCGTAGAGGGGGTGGGCGGCGTACGACAGCAGGGCCTGGGCCTGCTCCTGGAAGGCGTCGGAGAGGTCGAGGCCGCCCGGAGTGCGCACGAAGGCGTCCTCCAGGAGGTGGTGCAGGCGGTGGCTGCCGTCGCTCGCGCCGAGCATCAGGCCGAGGGACTGGAACGCCTCCACCGTGAAGCGGTATCCGCCGGGCAGGACCACGTCGTGGGTGAGGAGGTGATCGGCGATCCGGCGGGCCCGCTCCACGTCCTGCGGGTAACGGGCGTAGTGCGCGGCGACCTTGCGCTCGATACGCGGGTAGGCGGCGCGGTAGACGTCGTCGGCGTGGGCGTGCAGGGACGGCAGCCCGCCGGTGATCAGGGCGGTGGCCAGGCCCTCGGGGGCGAGCGAGAGGTAGGACACCGTACAGAAGCCGCCGAAACTCTGCCCGAGCACCGTCCAGGGGGCGCCGCCGGTGACCTGCGGGCGGATGGCCTCGCAGTCGCGGACGATGGAGTCGGCCCGGAAGTGGGCGAGGTAGTCGGCCTGCTCGGCGTGCCCGCCGCGCAGCGGGAGCGTCTGGCGGGTGGCGGGCGTGGAGCTGCCGGTGCCGCGCTGGTCCAGCAGAAGCACGCGATAGTCCCGCAGAGCCCGGTCCAGCCAGGCCTGACGTCCGATGAAACGATTCGCCCCGAAGCCCGGTCCGCCCTGCAGATACAGCAGCCAGGGCAGGTCCTGGCCCGCCTTGTCGCTCGCGACCGCCTCACGGGCGTACAGCTCGATGGTCTCGCCGCCGGGGGCGGTGTGGTCGAGGGGCACGGTGAAGCGGTGGTCGGTGAGGACGACGCCGGGCTGGCGGTAGCTGAGGCTCAACGGGGCTCCCGGGACGGATGGGTGGGACGCGTCCCAGTTCAGCACATCGCCGGGCGCGGACCGACCCCCGGGATCATGGATTGTTACTGAACTTCCGGTCAGCGGGCGGCGAGGCTGGAGCGGCGCACGACCAGTTCCGGCTGGAGCACCACACGGCGGTGCTCGTGCGTCCGCGCGCCGTCGCCCTGCTCGGTCTCCTCCAGCAGCAGTCCGGCGGCCAGCGCGCCCAGGGCGACGGCGGGCTGCCGTACGGACGTCAGCGGTACGGCGGCCGCGGCGGCGAACTCGATGTCGTCGTAGCCCACGATCGCGAGGTCGTCCGGCACGGTGACGCCGGCCGCGTACATGGCCTGGAGGACGCCGAGGGCGAGCAGGTCGTTGGCGCAGAAGACGGCGGTGGGCCGGTCGGCGAGGCCCAGCAGCCGGGCGCCCGCGTCCCGCCCCGCGGCCACGTCGAGGCGTTCGGTGGGCAGTTCGCGTAGCGCGTCCTGACCGAGGCCGGCCTCGGCGAGGGCGTTCAGCGCGCCGGTGCGGCGGTCACGGACCTGGTTGAGTCCGGGCGGGCCGCTGACATAGGCGAGCGAGCGGTGCCCGGCGTCCACCAGGTGGCGCACGGCGAGCGCCCCGCCCGTCACGTCGTCCACGGAGACCGAGCACTCGGTGGTGCCCTCGGCGACCCGGTCGACGAGCACGAACGGGATGCCGTGCCGGCGGAACGCCTCGATGTTGCGGCCGGTGGCGTCGGCCGGGGTGAGCAGCACGCCGCGCACGCGCTGCTCGGCGAAGAGGGACAGGTACTCGGCCTCCTCGGCCGCGTTCTGCGCGCTGTTGCAGACCATCACACCGAGCCCCGCCTCCCGGGCCGCCCGCTCGGCGCCGCGCGCCACGTCCACGAAGAAGGGGTTGCCCATGTCCAGCACGAGCAGGCCCATGATCCTGCTGCGCCCCGCGCGCAGCTGACGCGCGGACTCGCTGCGGACGTAGCCGAGCCGGTCGATCGCGGAGAGCACCCGGGCGCGGGTCTCGCTCGCGACGGTGTCCGGGCGGTTGATGACGTTGGACACCGTTCCCACCGACACTCCGGCGACGCGGGCGACGTCCTTGATACCCACCGACTGGGCCATCGGGCTTCGGACCTCCAGGGGGGGACGGGGGACGGCGGGCGGGCCTTCACATTACCGGCACCGCCGCCCGGAACGGGCCGGCCGGGTGGGGAACGTACGTGGTCAGGCGGGGTGGACGCGTCCGGTGGCCGGGTGCGCTCAGAAGTGGAACCGGTCGATGTTCCCGGCGTCGAACACGGTCGGGGCGCCCAGGACGATCACGCCGTTCGCGCCGAGGGTGTACGTCTTCGCGCCGGCCTTGAACCTCTCGCCCCGCCGGCCGGTGATCTGGCCGGAGGAGAGGGCCACGGCGGTGCGCGCGGCGAGGTCGCCGAGCCTTGCCGGGTCCCACAGCTCGAAGGCGTCCACGGTGCCGTTCTTGACGTACTTGCGCATGTCGTCGGGGGTGCCGAGGCCGGTCAGCTTGACCTTGCCCTTGTACTTGGAGCCCGAGAGGTACTGGGCGGCCGCCTTGACCCCGACGGTGGTCGGGGAGACGATCCCCTTCAGGTTCGGGTACTCCTGCAACAGGCCCTGGGTCTGCTGGAAGGACTGCTGGGCGTCGTCGTTGCCGTAGGCGATCTTGACGAGCCTGACGTTCTTGTACCTGGGGTCCTTCAGCTCGTCCTTCATGTAGCCGATCCAGGTGTTCTGGTTCGTCGCGGTCTGCGCGGCGGAGAGGATCGCGATCTCGCCCTTGTAGCCGATCTGCCGTGCCAGCAGCCGCACTTCGGTACGGCCCAGGTCCTCGGCGCCCGCCTGCGAGACGAAGGCGTTGCGGCAGCCGGGGTCGGTGTCGGAGTCGTAGGTGACGACCTTGATGCCGTTGCGCATGGCCTGCTTCAGCGCGGTGCACAGGGCGCCCGGGTCCTGCGCGGACACGGCGATGGCGTCCACCTGCTGCTGGGTGAGCGTGTTGACGTAACTCACCTGCCCGGCGGTGTCGGTGGCGCTGCTCGGGCCCGCTTCCTCGTAGTGCGAGCCGAGTCGGGCCAAGGCCTTGCGGCCGCCCTGGTCGGCGCTGGTGAAGTACGGGTTGTTGACCTGCTTGGGCAGGAAGCCGACGGTCAGCCCCTTCTTGGTGGCGGCGCCCGGATCGGCCTTGCCTGCGGTGGCGGCCGATCCGCCGTCGTGCTCGACGTCGTTCTTGGTGGTGCCGCCGCAGCCGGTCGCGGTGAGGGCGAGGGAGGTGACGGCGAGGAGGGCGGCGCAGGCATGGCGGAGCGGGCGCTTGGGCATGGCGGGCTTCCTTCGCGAGGAGGGAGGTTGGCGGCGAGGCGGGAAGGGCGACGGTGAGAGTGGGGGCGTGCCCCCCTTGGACGCGCGGGGAGCCGCGCGGGCGGCCACGGACGGCGACGGTGAACGGCGGTTCACCGCCGCCTGCCCACGGCGTTCAGGTGAAGCGCCGCGCCATCCGGATCTGCCGGGCGGCCCGGGGGCCGAGCACGGAGACGACGAGCAGCACGCCCGTGACGACGATCTGCGACTGCGCCGAGACGTTCAGCAGGCTCATCACGTTCTGCAGCGCTCCCAGCAGGAACACCCCGGCGATCGCGCCGCCCAGCGTCCCCCTGCCCCCGTCGAAGTCGACCCCGCCCAGCAACACGGCCGCCACGACGGACAGTTCGAGGCCGGTGGCGTTGTCGTAGCGGGCGCTGGCGTAGTGCAGCGCCCAGAACAGACCGGTCAGCGCGGACATGAAGCCGGTGGCGACGAAGAGGACCAGCCTGGTCCGCTTCACCCGGATACCGGCGAACCGTGCCGCCTCCTCGCTCGCCCCGATCGCGAACAGGGACCGGCCGAACGGGGTCGCGTGCAGGACCACCACCGCGACGGCGAGCAGGGCCAGGAAGAGCGGGAAGGCCCGGGGCAGGAAGGAACCGCCGAGACGGCCGGCCGCGAAGTCCAGGTAGCGGGCGGGGAAGTCGGTCACCGTGTCCGCGCCGAGCACGATCTGCGCGATGCCCCGGTAGGCGGCGAGGGTACCGATGGTGACGGCGAGCGACGGCAGCCCGAGCCTGGTGACGAGCAGCCCGTTGACCAGCCCGCAGACGGCGCCCAGCAGCAGGCACAGCGGGATGATCGTCTCGATGGCCATGCCCGCGTTCCACAGGCGGCCCAGTACCGCCCCGGACAGCCCGGCCGTGGACGCCACCGACAGGTCGATCTCGCCGGAGACGACCAGCAGGGTCATCGGCAGGGCGATCAGCGCGATGGGAAGCGTGTTGCCCAGCAGGAACGACAGGTTGAGCGCGTTGCCGAAGCCGTCCACGCCGCCGGACGACACGAGCAGCAAGGCGATCAGGAGCGCGCCGACCACGGTGTCCCAGCGGATCGCGCGGGTGAGCGGTTCAGGCACCGGCCTTCTCCTTCGCCATGGTGGTCCTCCTCAGGGCGGCCTTCTTCCTCAGGGCGGCGGACACGCGCAGCGCCACGATCCGGTCGACCGCGATGGCGAGCAGCAGCAGGACTCCGTCGATGGCGAGCACCCATACCGAGCTGACGCCGAGGGCGGGCAGCACGCTGTTGACGGAGGTGAGCAGCAGGGCGCCCAGGGCGGCACCGTAGACGCTGCCGGAGCCGCCGGTGAAGGCGACGCCGCCGACCACCACCGCGCTGACGACGGTGAGTTCGTAACCGGTGCCGGTGCCGGAGTCGACGTTCCCGAACCGGGCCAGGTAGAGGGCGCCGGCGAGTCCGGCGAGGCCGCCGCAGCAGGTGTAGGCGGCCAGCAGCCGTCTGCGGACGGGGATGCCGGCGAGCCGTGCCGCCTCCGGGTCGGAGCCGAGGGCGTACAACTCCCGTCCGCCGCCGTAGTGTTTGAGGTAGTAGGCGGTGGCGGCAGGCACGGCGAGGGCGATCAGGGCGAGCCAGGGGACGGCGGACAGGCCGCCGGAGCCGAAGTCGACGAAGCCGCCCGGGAGGTCGGCCGCCGTGATCTGCCGCGAGCCGACCCACACGGAGTCGGCGCCCCGGATGATGTACAGGGTGCCGAGCGTGACGACCAGCGCGGGCACCTGGCCGAGGCTGACCAGCAGGCCGTTGAGCAGGCCGGTGCCGACACCGAGCAGGACCGCGAGGAGGACCGCGACGACCGGGTCACCACCGCCGTGCAGCCAGGTCCCGGCCGCGAAGGCGCTGATGCCGAGCGTGGAGCCGACCGACAGGTCGACGTTCCTCGTGATCACCACCAGGGACTGGCCGGTGGCGACGAGCACCAGGATCGTGGCGTTGAGCAGCAGGTCCTTGACGCCCTGCACGGACAGGAACCGGCTGTTGGCCGCCTGTGTGACGGCGATCATCACCAGGAAGACGACCAGGATGGCGAGTTCACGCATCGCGAGGACACGGTCCACCAGCCGGGTCCCACCGGACCCCGGTGCCTCGACGGCGGACGTCTCGTCAGGAACGGCCGTGCTCATCCGAGGGACCCCCCGGTGACGGCGACGACACCGACGGCGACGCGCCTGACCCCGGCCCTCGCCGCGGCTGCACCCCGGCGGCCATCCCGCCATCCGGCACCCTCGGGCGGCCGACGCCCGGTACGGCCCACGCCGGGCGGCCCTCCCGACGACTCCGCACCGCGGTGTCCACCCCCCACACCCGCCGCCGTATGCCACCCTTCGCGCCACCGGACCGCCTCGCGCCACCCTCGTTCGGCGCCACCGCCGCCGAGCGCCCCCGCCGTCGCTCCCGGACCGGCACATCCAGCCCGACTCGCGGTAGTCATACGGCGGCCCTCCCGGTGGCTGCGGCCATCACGGTCTCCTCGGTGGCTTCGGAGCGGGGGATCTCGGCGGTGATCCGGCCCTCGTGCATGACGAGGACACGGTCGGCCATGCCGAGGACCTCGGGCAGGTCGGACGAGATCATCAGCACCGCCACGCCGTCGGCGGCGAGCCGGGACAGCAGCCGGTGCACCTCGGCCTTGGTACCGACGTCGATGCCGCGTGTCGGCTCGTCCACGATCAGCACCTTCGGGTCGGTGGCCAGCCACTTGGCGAGGACGACCTTCTGCTGGTTGCCGCCGGACAGCGTGGCCACGGCGTCCGCGATCCGGGCGTACTTCACCTGGAGCCTGACGGCCCAGTCCAGGGAGCGGCTGCGTTCGGCGCCCCGGTCCATCAGACCGGCACGCGCGGTCGTACGCAGTCCGGTCAGGCCGATGTTCCGTTCGATGGACATGCCCATCACCAGGCCCTGGGCGCGCCGGTCCTCGGGGACGAGGGCCAGCCCGGCGGCCATCGCGGCGGACGGCGCCCCGGCCACCAGCGGGCGCCCGTCGACCTCGACCTCGCCCGCGTCCCGGCGGTCGACGCCGAACACCGTGCGGGCCACCTCGGTCCGGCCGGCGCCGACCAGGCCCGCGAGGGCGACGATCTCGCCGCGCCGTACCTCGAAGGAGACGTCCGTGAAGACGCCCTCGCGGGTCAACCGCCTTACCGCAAGCATGGTTTGACCGGGCGTCACCTCGTACTTTGGGTACATGAGGCCCAGCTCGCGGCCGACCATCCGGCGCACCAGGTCGTCCTCGCTCATGCCGTCCAGCGACTCGGCGGCGATCCGGACGCCGTCCCGCAGGGTGGTGACCTTCTGACAGATCCGGAACATCTCCTCCAGCCGGTGCGAGACGAACAGGACGGCGGCGCCCTGTTCGCGCAGGGTGCGCACGACGCCGAAGAGCCGGGCGACCTCACCGCCGGTCAGGGCGGCCGTCGGCTCGTCCATGACCAGGACGCGGGCGTCGAACGAGAGGGCCTTGGCGATCTCGACGATCTGCTGGTCGGCGATGGACAGTCCCCGGGCGGGCCGGTCCGGGTCGAGGCCGACCCCGAGCCGGGTGAGCAGGGCTGCCGTGGCCGCGCGCACCGCCCTGTGGTCGATCCGGCCGAGGGATCGCCTGGGCCGGCGGCCCATGAAGACGTTCTCGGCGATCGACAGGTCCGGGAAGAGCGTGGGTTCCTGGTGGATGACGGCGATCCCGGCGTCGCGGGCGTCGCCGGGACCGTGGAAGACGACGGGCTCCCCGTCCAGCAGGACCTCGCCGGTGTCCGGCCGGTGCACCCCCGCGAGGATCTTGATCAGCGTCGACTTGCCCGCGCCGTTCTCACCGGCAAGGGCGTGCGCCTCGCCGGGCAGCAACTCCAGGGAGACGTCCCGCAGGGCGCGTACGGCGCCGAAGGACTTGGAGACACCCTCGAGCGCCAGCACCGGAGCCGGTCCCGTGTCAGGCGGGTGGGTCATTTCGGACTCCTCGACGACACCGACGTAACGGCGATCGGACCGTCACGGCGTCGTGAAAGGTTTCAAGTGGATTGCCGGGACCGTAGACACCGGCGCCACCTCGCGTCAATGAGTCCGGGGCGAAAAGGTTCCGGTGACTCTCGGGGGCGTATGACAGCCCAAGGAAACTGGGGAGTTGCGGTGCAGCGGTCCGGTCGGAGCGCTTGACACCCTCTGCGGCGACTCCTAGCTTGCGTTCTTGAATCGTTTCATGCGCTTCCCGTTCCGGTCGACACCACAGGAGCCCTGACGTGACCGACCCCGCCGCGGTGAAGGCCGCGCTCAAGACCCAGGCCGTCGAGACGCCGTCGTGGGCGTACGGCAACTCGGGGACCCGTTTCAAGGTCTTCGCGCAGGCCGGTGTGCCACGCTCCCCGTGGGAGAAGCTGCAGGACGCCGCCAAGGTGCACGAGTTCACCGGTGCCGCCCCGAGTGTCGCCCTGCACATCCCCTGGGACCGGGTCGACGACTACGCGGCGCTCGCCGCGTACGCCCGAGAGCGCGGCCTGTCACTGGGCACGATCAACTCCAACACCTTCCAGGACGACGACTACCGGCTCGGCAGCATCTGCCATCCGGACGCGGCGGTCCGGCGCAAGGCCCTCGATCATCTGCTGGAGTGCGTCGACATCATGGACGCGACGGGCTCCTCGGATCTGAAGCTGTGGTTCGCCGACGGCACCAACTACCCCGGCCAGGACGATGTACGGGCACGGCAGGACCGGCTGGCGGAGGGCCTCGCCGAGGTGTACGCACGGCTCGGGGACGGCCAGCGGATGCTGCTGGAGTACAAGCTCTTCGAACCGGCGTTCTACACGACGGACGTGCCGGACTGGGGCACCGCCTACGCGCACTGCCTCAAACTGGGGCCGAGGGCACAGGTCGTGGTCGACACCGGGCACCACGCACCGGGAACCAACATCGAGTTCATCGTGGCGACGCTGCTGCGCGAGCGACGGCTCGGCGGCTTCGACCTCAACTCGCGGTTCTACGCGGACGACGACCTGATGGCGGGGGCGGCCGACCCCTTCCAGCTCTTCCGGATCCTGTACGAGGTGGTGCGCGGCGGGGGGTTCGCCTCCGGCGTCGCCTTCATGCTCGACCAGTGCCACAACATCGAGGCCAGGATCCCGGCGATCATCCGCTCCGTGATGAACGTCCAGGAGGCGACGGCGAAGGCGCTGTCGGTGGACGTGGCGGCACTGTCCTCGGCCCAGCTGCGCGGTGACGTGCTGGGCGCCAACGCCGTGTTGATGGACGCGTACAACACCGATGTGCGCGGGCTCCTGGCACAGGTGCGCGAGGAGTCGGGGCTCGATCCCGACCCGATGGCCGCGTACGCCCGGTCCGGGTGGGCCGAGCGGATCGCCGCCGAGCGGATCGGCGGGGAGCAGGCGGGGTGGGGGGCGTGAGCGGCCGCGGACCCGTCCCGTCGTCGGGTGGCGGCCCGCCCGTGGCCCGCCGCGCCCACCAGGCGGATCCACCCGGCGCCTCGCCCGCACGCCCCCTTCCGCCCCCGTCCCCTCCCCGAGGAGCCGTCCGCGTGACCACCCACCCCGAGGCCGCCGCCCTGCTCGCCCGCTCCCGACGGCTCGGCTCCGATCCGCGCAACACCAACTACGCCGGCGGGAACGCCTCCGCCAAGGGCCTCGCCACCGATCCCGTCACCGGCGCGGACGTCGAACTGCTGTGGGTCAAGGGATCCGGTGGCGATCTCGGCACGCTGACCGAGGACGGCCTGGCCGTGCTGCGGCTGGACCGGCTGCGCGCCCTGGCCGACGGTTACCCGGGCGTCGACCGCGAGGACGAGATGGTGGCCGCGTTCGACTACTGCCTGCACGGCGCGGGCGGGGCCGCGCCCTCCATCGACACCGCGATGCACGGGCTGGTGGACGCCCCGCACGTGGACCATCTGCACCCCGACTCCGGCATCGCCCTCGCGTGTGCCGCCGACGGGGAGAGGCTGACGGCCGAGTGCTTCGGGGACACGGTGGTGTGGGTGCCGTGGCGGCGGCCCGGTTTCCAGCTGGGACTGGACATCGCCGCGATCAAGGAGTCCAGTCCGCTGGCCGTCGGATGTGTCCTCGGCGGCCACGGGATCACCGCCTGGGGCGCCACCTCCGAGGAGTGCGAGCGCAACTCGCTTCACATCATCCGCACCGCCGAGGCGTTCCTCGCGGACCGGGGCGGGCCGGAACCCTTCGGACCCGTGGTCCCGGGCTACGAGGCGCTGCCCGAGGCCGACCGCCGGGAGCGGGCCGCCGCCCTCGCGCCGCACGTGCGCGCCCTGGCCTCCCGGGACAGGGCGCAGGTCGGGCACTTCGACGACCGCGACGTCGTCCTGGACTTCCTGGCCCGGGCCGGACATCCTCGGCTCGCCGCCCTCGGCACCTCCTGCCCCGACCACTTCCTGCGCACGAAGATACGGCCCCTGGTGCTCGACCTGCCGCCGACCGCCCCCCTGGAGGACGCGGTCGCCCGGCTCACGGAACTGCACACCCTCTACCGCGAGGAGTACGCCGCCTACTACCGTCGGCACGCCCGGCCCGACTCCCCCGCCATGCGCGGCGCCGATCCGGCGATCGTACTGGTCCCGGGCGTGGGCATGTTCTCCTTCGGCAAGGACAAGCGGACCGCCCGGGTGGCCGGCGAGTTCTACGTCAACGCCGTCCATGTCATGCGGGGCGCCGAGTCCGTCTCCCGGTACGAGCCGATCGAGGAGGCGGAGAAGTTCCGCATCGAGTACTGGGCACTGGAGGAGGCCAAGCTCCGGCGCCTGCCGAGGCCCAGGCCGCTTGCCGCGCGGGTCGCGCTCGTCACCGGGGCCGGCAGCGGGATCGGGAAGGCGATCGCGCACCGGCTGGCGGCCGAGGGCGCCTGTGTCGTCGTAGCGGATGTGGACAGCGACAGCGCCGCCGCCGTCGCCGAGGAACTGGGCGGGGCCGACACGGCCGTCGCCGTCACGGTGGACGTCACGCGCGAGGCGCAGGTCGCCGCCGCGTTCCGGGCGGCGGTGCTGGCCTTCGGCGGCGTCGACCTGGTCGTGAACAACGCCGGCATCTCCGTCTCCAAGCCGCTGCTGGAGACGTCCGCGCACGACTGGGACCTCCAGCACGCGGTCATGGCCCGCGGGTCGTTCCTCGTCTCGCGGGAGGCGGCCCGGGTGATGATCCCGCAACGGCTGGGCGGCGACATCGTCTACATCGCCTCCAAGAACGCCGTCTTCGCCGGTCCGAACAACATCGCCTACTCCGCCACCAAGGCCGATCAGGCCCACCAAGTACGCCTCCTCGCCGCCGAGTTGGGTGAGCACGGCATCCGGGTCAACGGTGTCAACCCGGACGGTGTGGTGCGGGGCTCGGGGATCTTCGCGGGCGGCTGGGGTGCGCGGCGGGCCGCGGTGTACGGGGTGCCGGAGGAGAGACTGGGCGAGTTCTACGCGCAGCGCACGCTCCTCAAGCGGGAGGTGCTGCCGGAGCACGTGGCGAACGCGGTGTTCGCGCTCACCGGCGGGGACCTCACCCACACCACCGGGCTGCACATCCCGGTCGACGCGGGTGTGGCGGCCGCGTTCCTGCGGTGAGCGCGGGCGCGCGGTCGTACGCCGCGGTCGATCTGGGGGCGTCCAGCGGGCGCGTGATGGTCGGGCGGGTGAGCGCGGACTCGGTGGTGCTGCGCGAGGTCCACCGGTTCCCCAACCGTCCGGTGCGGGTGCCGGAGGGGCTGCGCTGGGACGTCCTCGGGCTCTACGGCGCGGTGCTGGACGGCTTGCGGGCGGCCGGCCCGGTGGACTCCGTCGGCATCGACGGCTGGGCCGTCGACCATGGTCTGCTGGACGCCGACGGCGCCCTGCTCGGCAACCCCGTGCACTACCGTGACGCCCGCACCGACGGCGTCGCCGAGCGAGTGTGGGCGAACGTGCCGGCCGCGGAGCTGTACGCGGCCACCGGAGTGCAGTACGCCCCGTTCAACACCCTGTACCAGCTGGCGGCCGCCCGTTCGACCGCCCAGTTCGGCCAGGCGATACGGCTGTTGCTCATTCCGGACCTGCTGTCCTACTGGCTGACCGGCGAGCAGGGCACCGAGCTGACCAACGCCTCCACCACCCAGCTGATCGACCCCCGGACCCGGACCTGGTCCCGCGAGGTCGCCGAGCGGCTGGGCATCGACCTCGGCCTGTTCGCGCCACTGCGCCGGCCGGGCGATCCGGCGGGGCTGCTGCGTGCGGAGGTGCTGGCCGAGACGGGCCTCGGCGGACCCGTCTGCGTGACCGCCGTCGGCTCGCACGACACGGCCTCCGCGGTGGCCGCCGTCCCCGCGACCGGCGAGCGCTTCGCCTACATCTGCACCGGCACCTGGTCGCTGGCGGGCGTGGAGCTGACCGCGCCGGTGCTCACCGAGGAGAGCCGCGCCGCCAACTTCACCAACGAACTGGGCCTCGACGGCACCGTCCGCTATCTGCGCAACATCATGGGCCTGTGGCTGCTCCAGGAATGCCTACGCGACTGGGGCGGACCGGAACTGGGGCCACTGCTGCGCGAGGCCGCCGCCGTGCCGGCGCTGCGCTCGGTGGTGGACGCCGGTGACGGGGCCTTCCTGGCACCGGGGCGGATGCCCGAGCGGATCGCCGGGGCGTGCCGGGCGTCGGGACAGCCGGTGCCGACCACCCGGGCCGAGACCACCCGGTGCGTCCTGGACTCGCTGGCGCTCGCGCACCGGCGGGCGGTGGCGGACGCCCGGCGGCTGGCCGACCATCCGGTGGACGTGGTGCACGTGGTCGGCGGCGGCGCCCGCAACGCGCTGCTGTGCCAGCTGACGGCCGACGCCTGCGGACTGCCGGTGATGGCGGGGCCGGCGGAGGCGGCGGCCATGGGCAACGTCCTCGTCCAGGCCCGCGCGCACGGCCTGGCCGGCGACCTCGCCGCGTCGCGGCGGCTGATCGCCCGCGGCCGGCCGGCGGTCCGGTACACGCCGCGCGGGGACGGCGCCCGATGGCGGGCGGCCGAGGAGCGGCTCGCCGGACGCTGAGCCGCGCCCTGCCTGCCGTGGCCCCGGCCCATTACCCTGCACTCGTCCGACGACCGACAGCGAGGAGCCGCGATGCGTGTCGCCCTGTTCCTGACCTGTGTCAACGACACGCTGTATCCGCAGACGGGCCGTGCCGTGGTGAGCCTGCTGACCAGACTGGGCGTCGAGGTCGACTTCCCGCCGGGCCAGGGCTGCTGCGGTCAGGCCCACTACAACACCGGCTACCGGCACGAGGCGGAACCGCTCGCCCGGCGCTTCGCCGAGGTCTTCCGCGGCTACGAGGCGATCGTGACCCCGTCCGCGTCCTGCGGTGCGATGGTCCGGGAGCTGTATCCGCGGCTGGGCGAGCGGGCCCGGGCCGAGGGGCGCGGCGGCTCGCTCGCCGCCACGCTGGCGCCGGTGGTCCCGAGGACGTACGAACTCACCGAGTTCCTGGTGGACGTGCTGGGCGTGACGGACGTCGGCGCCTGGTACCCGCACACGGTCACCTACCACCCCACCTGCCACGGGCTGCGCTCACTGGGGCTCGGGGACCGGCCGCGGCGGCTGCTGGAGGCGGTGAAGGGGATGGAGCTGGTCGAGCTGCCCGGCGCCGAGGAGTGCTGCGGGTTCGGCGGCACGTTCGCCCTGAAGAACGCCGAGGTGTCGGCGGCGATGGGCGCGGACAAGGTACGCAACGCCGAGTCGACCGGCGCGCAGGTGCTGTGCGCGGCCGACAACTCCTGTCTGATGCACATCGGCGGCACGATGAGCCGGCTGCGCACGGGGATGCGGCCGGTCCACATCGCGGAGATCCTGGCGAGCACGGAGGAGGAACCCGCGGTATGAGCGGAACGTTCGTCGGTATGCCGTCCTTTCCCCAGGCGGCCCACGAGGCGGTGCACGACCCGGTCCTGCGCGGCAATCTGCGGCACGCCACGCACACCATCCGGGCCAAACGCGCGAAGGCGGTGGGCGAGTTGTCCGACTGGGCGCAGCTGCGGGAGGCGGGGCGCCGGATCAAGGACCACACGCTGCGCCATCTCGACCGTTACCTGGTGCGGTTGGAGGAGTCCGTCACCGCCGCGGGCGGCACGGTCCACTGGGCCGTGGACGCCGACGAGGCCAACCGGATCGTGGCCCGGCTGGTCAAGGAGACCGGTGAGCGCGAGGTCGTCAAGGTCAAGTCGATGGCCACGCAGGAGATCGGGCTGAACGAGGCACTGGAGGCGGAGGGCATCCGCGCCTACGAGACCGATCTGGCCGAACTGATCGTGCAGTTGGGGCGGGACCGGCCCTCGCACATCCTCGTCCCCGCCATCCACCGCAACCGCGGCGAGATCCGGGAGATCTTCGCGCGCGAGATGGGCGCGTGGGGGCGTCCGGCCCCCGAGGGGCTCACCGACACCCCCGCCGAGCTCGCCGAGGCCGCCCGGCTGCACCTGCGGGAGAAGTTCCTGCGCGCCAGGGTCGGCGTCTCGGGTGCCAACTTCATGGTCGCCGAGACCGGCACGCTCGTCGTCGTGGAGTCCGAGGGCAACGGCCGGATGTGTCTGACCCTGCCGGAGACGCTGATCTCGGTGGTCGGCATCGAGAAGATCGTGCCCACCTGGCGGGACCTGGAGGTCTTCCTGCAGACCCTGCCCCGCTCCTCCACCGCCGAGCGGATGAACCCGTACACGAGCATGTGGACCGGCACCACGGACGGGGACGGCCCGAGCACCTTCCACCTGGTGCTCCTGGACAACGGCCGCACCGACGCCCTCGCCGACCAGGTCGGCCGCCAGGCCCTGCGCTGTATCCGCTGCTCGGCCTGTCTGAACGTCTGCCCGGTCTACGAACGGGCCGGCGGACACGCCTACGGCTCGGTCTATCCCGGCCCGATCGGCGCCATCCTCAGCCCCCAGCTGCGGGGCACCGCGAGCGAGATCGACGCCTCCCTGCCGTACGCCTCGTCCCTGTGCGGGGCCTGCTACGAGGTGTGTCCCGTCGCCATCGACATCCCCGAGGTGCTGGTGCACCTGCGGGAGCGGGTGGTGCAGGGCGGGCCCGCGGTGCGGGACGGCAACCGGGTCGTCCTGCGCCCCGCCAAGGGGCACGCGGCCGAGCGGGCGGCCATGCGGGCGGCACGCTGGGCCCTCGCCCGGCCCGGCGCCCTGCGCACCGGCCAGCGCCTCGCCTCCCGCACCCGCCGGCTGCACCCCCGTACCCTGCCGGGGCCTGGCCGGGCGTGGTCCCGCACCCGGGATCTGCCGGCCGTACCCGCGGAGCCCTTCCGGGACTGGTGGCAGCGCACGCGCGGCGGAGAGGAAGGCCTCAAGTGAGCGGCAGGGAACGGATTCTGGGCCGGGTGCGACGGGCACTGGCCGACGTGCCGCCGGACGACCCGCCCTACGAGACGGCCGTGGCGCGGGACTATCTGCGCACGCACGGGGAGCGGACGACCGAGCGGACGGTGGAGCTCCTGGCGGAGAACCTGACGGACTACCGGGCGATCGTGCACCGCTGCGCCGCGCCGGAGGTGCCCGGGCTCGTCACGCGGCTGCTGGCCGAGCACGGCTCCCGGGAGGTGCTGGTGCCACCCGGACTGCCGGCCAAGTGGACGGCCGCGACCGACGCTGTACGCGTCGCGGACCGGGCGGAGCACACACCGCACCGGCTGGACCGGGTGGACAGCGTGGTCACCGGGTGTGCCGTGGCGATCGCCGAGACCGGCACCCTGGTCCTGGACGGCTCCCCCGACCAGGGCCGGCGCCGCGTCTCGCTCGTCCCGGACCATCACATCTGTGTCGTCCGGGTGCCCGACCAGGTGGTCTCCTCCGTCCCCCAGGCCCTCGAACGCCTCGACCCCACAAGACCGTTGACCTGGATCTCCGGCCCCTCGGCCACCAGCGACATCGAGCTGGACCGGGTGGAGGGCGTGCACGGCCCACGACTGCTGGAAGTGATCCTGCTCGGCTGACGGGTCCGCCAGTCGGGCCCGGCCGGATGACGCTCGCGGCACCGCGCCGTAGCGTGAGGGAATGATCCGGTTCGAGCAGGTCACCAAGCGGTATCCGGGCGGTACGACGGCCGTGGACGACCTCTCCTTCGACGTGGGCGAAGGGGAGCTGGTCACCCTGGTCGGGCCCTCGGGCTGCGGCAAGACGACGACCATGATGATGGTGAACCGGCTGATCGAGCCGACCTCGGGCCGAATCTTCGTCGACGGCGAGGACATCGCGGCCGTCGACCCGGTGCGGCTGCGCCGCCGCATCGGGTACGTCATCCAGCAGGTCGGCCTCTTCCCGCACCGCACCGTCCTGGACAACACCGCGACCGTGCCCGCGCTGCTCGGCTGGAAGCGGTCGAAGGCGCGGGCCCGCGCGGCCGAGCTGCTCGATCTGGTGGGCCTGGACCCGAAGACGTACGGGCGGCGCTATCCGGAGCAGTTGTCCGGCGGCCAGCGGCAGCGGGTCGGGGTGGCGCGGGCGCTGGCGGCGGACCCACCGGTGCTGCTGATGGACGAGCCGTTCGGCGCGGTCGACCCGGTGGTGCGCGAGCAGTTGCAGGACGAGTTCCTGCGGATGCAGGCCGCCGTGCGCAAGACGGTGCTGCTGGTCACGCACGACATCGAGGAGGCGGTGCGGCTCGGCGACCGCATCGCCGTCTACGGCGAGGGCCGCATCGAGCAGTTCGACACGCCCGGCGCGGTGCTCGGGTCGCCCGCCACGCCGTACGTCGCCGGATTCGTGGGCGCCGACCGGGGCCTGAAGCGGCTGTCGGTGACCACGATCGAGCCGGACGACCTGGAGCAGCCGCCGGTGGCCCGGCTGGACGAGCCCGCCGCCCGGGCCGCGCAGCGGCTGCGGTCCGAGGGCTCCCGGTGGGCGGTCGTCCTCGACACCCGGGGCGACCTGCACGGCTGGGTCGGCATCGACGAGCTGACACCGCACGGCACGGTCGGGGAAGCCGTCCACCGGATGACCGCCTGGGTGCCGGTGGGCGCGCCGCTGAAGCAGGCGTTCGGGGTGATGCTCCAGTACGACGCCGGGTGGGTCGCGGTGCTGGACGGGGCGCGGTTCCTCGGGGTGCTCACCCCGGCGAAGCTGCACGAGGCGCTGCGCCGCTCGGTGGACGCGGACGCGCGGGGCGTAGCGCGGGCACAGGTGCCGTTCGACTCGGTGTCGGACGCCTGAGAGGGCCTGCCCGCCGACCCTTCTCACGTCCGCTGCTTGAGCAGGCCCTCGCGTTCCAGATAGGCGCGCGCCACGTCGGCGGGCAGTCGGCGCCGGCTGTCGACCTCCCGGTTCATGTCGGCCAGGTCCTGTGTGGTGAGGACGTCGTTGAGCTTGCCGAGCGCCTTCGTGACGCCGGCGCTGCCGGCTCGGGAGCGGTTGACGACCGGGACCACGTAGTCGGCGTTCTGCAGATGCTTGTCGTCGTCGAGCAGGACCAGGCCGAACTCGTCGAGCGTGGCGTCCGTGGTGGTGGTCAGCACCATCTGGTCCCGGCCGTCCTGCACCGCGCGCTTGGCCTGCGTGGTGCCCACCCCCTTGGGGTCGACGCCGGTGATGTCGATGCCGTACACCTTCTTCAGCCCCGGCTCGCAGTACGGCCGCCGCACGCACTCGTCACCGGCGGCCAGTCGCACCTTCAGCTTCGAGGCGCCGAGGTCGCCGAGGGTGGCGAGGTGGTGCTGCCGGGCGTAGGCGGCGCTCACCGCGAAGGCGTTCTGGTCGACCGCCCGGCCGGGTGGCAGGACGGTCAGTCCCCGGGGTGTGGCGAGCCCGCGCAGCGCCTTCATCGTGGCGTCGAGGTCGGGCGAGCCGACCGGACGCGCGTCGGCGCCGTGCGTCTTGGCGTTCAGCCAGTCCGCGAAGGTGGCCGCGTACTCGGGCACGACGTCGATCTGGCCGGACTCCAGCGCCGGTTCGTAGAGCTCCCGGTTGGCGACCGTGAGGAGGGACGTCCGGTAGCCGGCCTGGTCGAGGAGCTGGGCGTACATCTGGGCGAGCAGATCGCTCTCGGTGAAGCCGGCCGAGCCGATGGTCAGGTGGTGGCTGTCTCCGGGCGGCGCGGTGACCTGGCCGCGGTTCTCCAGGGAGGGGCCGGTGGTGCAGCCGGTGGGACCGAGGAGGGTGAGCACGGGGAGGAGGGTGACCGCGGCCCGGGCCCTTCGGCCGTTCACCGCCCGCCCCTGGCCCACACCGGTGCCAGCCGTTCGGCGAGCTCGAAGAGGCCCTCGACGAGGAGCGCGAACACGGCGACGAGCAGCGCGCCGGCGACCACCTGGGGTGTGCTGGCGAGGTTGAAGCCGGCCGTGATGATGCGGCCGAGGCCGCCGCCGCCCGCGAGGGCGGCGATGGTGGCGGTGGCGACGAGCTGGACGGCGGCGATCCGCACCCCGTTCATGACCATCGGCAGCGCGAGGGGCAGTTCCACGCGCAGAAGCGTCTGCCGGCCGGTCATCCCCATGCCGCGGGCGGCCTGGACGACGCCGCGGTCGACCTCGCGCATCCCCACGTAGGCGTTGGTGAGCAGCGGCGGTACGGCGAACAGCACCAGGGCGACCACCGTGGGCCCCTCGCCCCACTTCCCGACCGGGGTCAGCAGGAGCAGGACCAGGACGGCGAAGGTGGGGACGGCCCGGCCGACGTTGGAGATGTTGACGGCGAGCGCGCCACCCCTGCCGAGGTGGCCGAGGACCAGGGCGACGGGCAGCGCGATCAGACAGCTGACGACGAGGCAGACGACGGTGAGCACGAGGTGCTGCAGCAGCCGGTGCCGGACGCCGTCCTCCCCCGACCAGTGCGCGGGGTCGGTGAGCCAGTCCCAGGCGGCGGTCAGAGTGCTCATGCGCGCCTCGCCCGCACCCAGGGTGTGATCAGCCACTGCACGCCCAGCAGGAGCAGATCGGCGGCGATCGCGATCAGCACGCACAGCACGGAGGCGGTGAGCACCTGGGCCTTGAAGTAGGTGTTCATACCGGCGTAGATGAGGTTCCCGAGACCGCCGAAGCCGACGATCGCCCCAACGGTGACCAGGGAGACCGCCGAGACCGTCGCGATGCGCAGGCCGGCCATGGCGGCGGGCAGGGCGAGGGGCAGTTCGACGGTGAGGAGGAGGCGGACGGGGCCGTAGCCGAGTCCGCGCGCGGCCTGCCGGGTCTCCTCCGGCACCGCGCGCAGACCGGCGAGGATGTTCCGGACGAGCAGGGTGAGCGAGTACAGCACGAGTCCGGCGACGACGAGGGTGGCGGAGAGGCCGTAGACCGGCAGGAGCAGGGAGAACATCGCCAGGGACGGGATGGTGTAGAGGATCGTCGTCCCGGCCAGGACCGGTCCGGCCGCCCAGCGCCAGCGACGGGCGAGCACCGCGAGCGGCAGGGCGATGACCAGGCCGATGAGGATCGACAGGGCGGTCAGCTGCACATGCTGGCCGACCGCGTCGAGCAGGATCTGCCGCCGGGTCCGCACATAGTCGCCACAGATCCACTCGTTGCGCGCGAGGCAGTCGTCCGAGGCGGCGGTCACAGCTCCATTGCACCGGTCCGGCGGCGCGTCGGGCGCGCTGAGGTGATCCGTATGGGGGTCCGGGCCGTGCCTCGGGGGATCTCAGTCCACGCCGGCGGCGTCCAGCAGGACGGTCGCCGTCGCCGTGGCGAGGCCGTCGGCCAGGTGTTCCACTCCGGCGCCGGCCCGGGCACTGGCGCCGTCGAAGACCAGCACGAGCTGGCGGGCAAGCAGCTCGGGGTCCCGGGCGCCACCCCGCTCGGCCTCGGCGCGGAAGGAACTCCTCAGGCCGTCCTTGACCCGCCGTGCCACCGCGTTCGCCGGGTGCCCCGGGTCCTTCAGCTCG
The DNA here is from genome assembly GCF_044454765.1 of Streptomyces sp. NPDC051452. Lineage (NCBI taxonomy): Bacteria > Bacillati > Actinomycetota > Actinomycetes > Kitasatosporales > Streptomycetaceae > Streptomyces > Streptomyces sp. NPDC051452. The sequence goes on along the minus strand of NZ_JBITEB010000001.1, from coordinate 369,095 downwards.
ACCAAGGCGGCCAGATAGGGGCAGCCGCGGAAGCCGTCGTCCACGGAGTCCTTCTCCAGTCGTTCGAACACGTACAGGATCCGCTCGCGGGGTGTGGCCGATTCGGGGTGGGGGTGGGTGAGCCGGGTCTGGTACCCGGGGATCCGCCGCTCCAGGCTCGCGGCCAGCACCGCGTCCTTGCTGTCGAAGAGCTGGTACATCGACCGCTTGGAGACCCCGGCCTCCCGGCACAGCGCCTCGACGCCGACGAAGACGCCGTCGCGGTAGGAGAGCCGGGCGGCCGCGTCGAGCAGCCGGTCGCGGGAGGACGCCTTGTCTGTGGAGGCCATAAGGCGAGGTTACCGCGCCACGGGCGCATGGAAACCGATCGGTGTATCCATCTCGCCGCCGCCGACACCGACCATCCGCCCGCCACGGGGGCGCGTCCCCCGAACGCCTTGGGGGCATCCCCCGAACGCCATGGGGCATCCCGCGAACACGTGACAGGCAGTCCCGCGAACAGTCCGCGAACACGTGACAGGCAAGCTGAACAAGCGCTTAGATAGTGCCCGGAAAGGCCGCACCGCTCCTCGACCCCGCCGGAGGCCCCGTTGTTCTCTTCCGTCGACGACGTCTCCGCCCGCCTGGCCGAGACCGGCTATCTCGCCTCGCCCGCCGTCGCCACGACCGTCTTCCTCGCCGCCCGGCTCGGCAAGCCGCTGCTGGTGGAGGGCCCCGCCGGAGTGGGCAAGACCGAGCTGGCCAAGGCCGTCGCCCAGGCGGCCGGAGCCCGGCTGGTCCGATTGCAGTGCTACGAGGGCGTGGACGAGTCCCGGGCGCTGTACGAGTGGAACCACGCCAAGCAGTTGCTGCGGATCAGCGCGGGCCGCGGCGAGGACTGGGACGAGACCCGCACCGACATCTTCAGCGAGGAGTTCCTGCTCCCCCGCCCCCTGCTCACCGCCATCCGCGGCGAGGAGCCGACGGTGCTGCTGATCGACGAGACCGACAAGGCCGACGTCGAGATGGAGGGCCTGCTGCTGGAGGTGCTCGGCGACTTCCAGATCACCGTCCCCGAGCTGGGCACGGTCACCGCGACCCGCCGCCCGTTCGTCGTCCTCACCTCCAACGCCGGCCGCGAACTGTCCGAGGCCCTGCGCCGCCGCTGTCTGTTCCTGCACATCGGCTTCCCCGAGGAGGAGCTGGAGCGGCGCATCGTAGGGCTGAAGGTGCCGGGCCTCGGCGAGGCGCTGACCGGGTCGGTGGTCCGGGTCGTGGGGGCGCTGCGCGCGATGGACCTGCGCAAGGCGCCGTCCGTCGCCGAGACCGTCGACTGGGCGCGGACGCTGCTGGCCCTGGGCGCCGACACCCTGGACGAGACGGTGGTCCGCGACAGCCTCGGCGTGATCCTCAAGCATCAGGACGACATCCAGAAGGCGGCGGCGAAGCTCGACCTGGACGCGCTGTGAGCGGTGTCGCCGAGCGGATCACCGGCCTGGTCGGGGCGCTGCGCGCGCACGGGATGCGGATCGGCACCGGGGAGAGCGTGGACGCGGCCCGCGCGGTGGAGGCGCTGGGGCTCGCGGACCGGGAGCGGCTGCGCGAGGGACTGGCCGCGACGCTGTTGCACGGCCCCGCTGGGCGGGCCGTGTTCGACCCGGTCTTCGACCTGTACTTCCCGCGCGGGGTCGGTGGCCGGGACGGCGGGCCGGTGGACCGGGAGGACTTGCGCGACCGGCTGGCCAAGGCGCTGGCGGCCGACGACCGTGCGCTGCTGGCCGAGTTGGCGGCGGAGGCGGTCGACGGCCTGGGCGGGTACGGGAGTTCACCGGCCTCGGACGGCTGGTCGGCCTACCAGACCCTGGACCGGCTGCGCCCGCAGACCCTGTTGGCCCGGGTACGGGCCGATGTGCGCGGCCAGGACGGCGGCGGCACGCGGTTCGCCGACCGGCTGCTGGACGACGAGATCCGGCGCCGTATCGAGGAGTTCCGGCGGCTGGTCGGGGCGGAGGCGCGGCGCCGGGTCGCGGAGCGGCGGGGACGGGACGAGATGGCGCGACGCGCCGTGCGGCCGACCGCGGACCGGGTGGACTTCCTGTTCGCGAGCCGGGAGCAGCTGGCCGAACTGCGCCGGGCCGTGTCACCGCTCGCGCGCAAGCTGGCCACCCGGCTCGCCGCGCGCCGCCGGCGTGCCGCGCGCGGCACCGTCGATCTGCGCCGCACCCTGCGTTCCTCGCTGTCCACGGGCGGTGTGCCGATGCGCCCGGTGCTGCGCCGGCGCCGCCCGGTCCGGCCCGAACTCGTGCTGCTGTGCGATGTGTCGGGCTCGGTGTCCGGCTTCTCCGACTTCACGATGCTGCTGGTACAGGCGCTGCACGACCAGTTCACCAAGGTGCGGGTGTTCGCCTTCGTCAACCGGCTCGACGAGGTGACCGGCCTGCTCGACCACGGCCGCGCCGATCCCGAGGGGCTCGGCGCCCGCATCCGCGCCGAGGCCACGCTCACCGGCTGGCACGGCAGCAGCGACTACGGCGTGGCGCTGGGCGAGTTCGCCGAACGGTACGCCGACGCGGTCGGGCCGCGTACGACGGTGTTCGTGCTCGGGGATGCCCGGACGAACATGAGCGACCCGAACCTGCCCGCCGTGCGGGAGGTCGCCGGGCGGGCCCGCCGCGTGTACTGGCTGAACCCCGAACCGCGCGCCCAGTGGGGCACCGGCGACTCGGCCGCGCCCGCCTACGCCGGGCTGGTGGAGATGCACGAGTGCCGTACGGCCCGGCAGCTCGGCGCGCTGATCGCCCGCCTGCTGCCGGTGTGACGCCACCCGGCCGGCCGTGATCGACTGGCCTTCCGCCGGCCCGCTCTCCAGGAGTTCCGCCATGAGCCACCCGCCCGTTCCGCTCGGCACGTACCCCACCCCCGTCGAACCGGCGCCCCGGCTGGCCGCCGCGCTCGGGCTCGAACCGGACGACCTGTGGATCAAACGCGACGACGTGACCGGCCTGGGCGGCGGCGGGAACAAGATCCGCAAGCTGGAGTGGGCGGTGGGCACGGCACTCGCCGAGGGCGCCGACACGCTCGTCACCACGGGCGCGGCGCAGAGCAACCACGCCCGGCTGACCGCGGCCGCCGGTGCCCGCCTCGGGCTGGACGTCGTCCTCGTGCTGCGCGGCTCACCGGGCGTCGCACGGTCCGGGAACCTCGCCCTGGACGGCCTGTTCGGGGCCCGGCTCGCCTGGGCGGACACGGTGGACCAGGCGGGGCTGGACGCGGCCGCGGCCGAGGTCTGCGCACGGTTGCGGGCGGACGGCGCGCGTCCGGCACTGATCCCGTTCGGCGGGTCCAGTGCCGTGACCGCGCAGGGGTACGCCCGCTGCGGCGAGGAGTTGCGCGAGCAGGTGCCGGACCTGCGTACGGTCGTGGTCGCGCTCGGGTCGGGCGGCACCATGGCCGGACTGGTCGCGGCCCTCGGCACCCGGTCGGTACTGGGCGTGGACGTGGGCGCGCTGGCCGACCCGGCCGCGGCGGTCGTACGGTTCGCCGCGCCACACACGGCGGGGGCGCTCACCGCGGAACGGCTGCGCGTCCGCCGGGACCAGGTGGGCGGGGGGTACGCGACACTCACCGGCGCGGTGGCCGAGGCGCTCCGGCTCGCCGCCCGCACCGAGGGACTGGTCCTGGACCCGACCTACACGGGACGGGCCCTCGCCGGACTCCACGCGGCCGTACGCGACGGCGACGTCCGCCCGGGCGAGAAGACCGTCCTCCTGCACACCGGCGGCCTGCCCGGCCTGTTCGGCCACGCGGACGCGCTCGCCTTCGCGGAGCGGGGGGCGACGACGTTCCCGGGCTGACGTTCCCGGGCTGACGCGATCCCGGAGGGGCCGTACACGACGTCATGGCCCGGCCGACGGCAACGCCGTCCAACCCGCCCCACGAGCTGGGCCGTGACGTCGGGCCTTCGCCGCGTGGTGGGTCCCGCCGCCGGATGGGCCGGCTACCAGGTGCGCGCCGCCTCCAGCAGGCGGGCGCGGACCCGGGCCACGTCCGGGTTGTCGAGGGCGCCGGGGCGCTGGACGAGGAAGCCGGTGTTGATGGGCGGGTCCTCCGGCTCCAGCAGGGCCACCAGCGCGCCGGACTCCAGCAGGCCCTGGCACAGATAGCGGGGCACCACGCTGAAGCCGGCGCCCGCGGCGACGGCGGCGAGCACGCCCCGCAGATCCGGCACGGTCACGGCGGCGGTCCGGGACAGCCGGCGGCCGAAGACGTGGCGCCAGTAGCGGCGGGCGATCGGCAGATCCTCGGCATAGGTGATCAGCGGGACGTCGTGCAGGGCCGCCGGCCCCTCGACGGCCGGCCGGTCGGCCAGCCGTCCGGCCCACACCGGCGCGGCGACCAGGACGAACTCTTCGTCCATCAGCGCGACGGCCTGCAGCGTACGGCCCCGGGGGCGGGAGGTGGCGATCACCAGGTCGTGCCGGCCGGCGCGCAGTTCCTCCAGCAGCGGATCGGTCAGCCCGGTCACCACCCGCAGCCGTACGCCCTCGCCGACCAGCGGGGCCAGGGCGGGCAGGACGGTGGTGCACAGGAGTTCGGCGGGACCCGCCAGATGGACGGGCTCGGCGCGGGCCCCGCCCGGCGAAGCGGGGCCGGCCACGGCGGACAGCTCGTCCAGCGGGTCGGCCACCCGGGCGGCGAGTTCCTCGGCCACCGGCGTCGGCGCGACACCGCGGGGCAGCCGTTCGAACAGCTCGCGGCCGGTCAGCCGTTCCAGCGCGCGCATCTGCGCCGTCACCGTCGGCTGCGACAGGCCCAGCAGCCGGGCCGCGCCGGTGAAGGACCCGGAGCGGTACACCGCGAGAAAGGTGCGCAGCAGGTTGAGGTCGAGAGAAGCGGTCTCCACGCGTCCGAGTATCACCGCCCGACATTTCCCGGGCCCCATAGGTATCCCTATACCGGGCATTCGATGCCCCATTGGCTGCCTATGCGCCTCCTCGCCTACGTTCTTCTTCATAGGGCTCGTAGGGCTCGTAAGGCTCGTAAGGCTCGTAAGGCAAGACTTCCGGGAGAGAGAACCTCATGTCGAAGATCCTGTTCGTGATGACCGGCGCCGACCGGTGGACGCTCGCCGACGGCACCTCGCACCCCACCGGCTTCTGGGCCGAGGAGGCCGTGGTCCCCTACCGCGCCCTCAAGGCCGCCGGTCACGAGGTCGTCGTCGCCACGCCGGGCGGTGTGGTGCCGCCGGTCGACCGGGCGAGCCTGGCCGCCGAGGTCAACGGCGGCCAGGAGAAGGCCGACGCCCTCGCGCGCGCGGTGGAGGAGATGACCGAGCTGCACAGCCCGGTGAAGCTCGCGGAGGTGGACCTCGACGACTTCGCGGCGGTGTTCTACCCCGGCGGCCACGGCCCCATGGAGGACCTGTCCGTCGACCCCGAGTCGGGCCGGCTGCTCGTGGAGGCCCTCGACTCGGGCAAACCGCTGGCCGTGGTCTGCCACGGGCCGGCCGCCCTGCTCGCCGCCGTCCGGGCCGACGGCACCAACGCCTTCGCCGGCTACCGGGCCGCCGCCTTCACCAACGAGGAGGAGACCCAGGGCGGCCTCGCAGAGCGGGCCGCCTGGCTGCTTCAGGACCGGCTGACCGAGGCGGGCGTCGACGTGCGCGCGGCCGAGCCGTGGGCGCCGCACCTGGTGGTCGACCGGAACCTCGTCACCGGCCAGAACCCGGCGTCCTCGGCCCCGGTCGCCGAGGAACTGGTCAAGCGGCTGGGCTGAGGCAACGGTCACGGCCTCCCCCAGCGCACGACGGCCGTGAGAGGGCCGGAGGAGCCGGTGGAACGCGTCCGGTGAAGCGGGTTCCGGCGCCTGGCACGGCGGGACCGGCTCCGAGGCGGGCGCCCCCATCCCGCCCGACCCGGGCTCACCCCCGCGTCGCCGGCCCCCGCCGCCCCGCCGACCGCGCCGCCCGCCGTAGGGCCCCCGGCACCCGCCGTACCCGAAGGGCCCGTGACGCCCACCGCGACTGTGGCGCCCACCGCGCTCGTGGGGCGACGGCGGTGGCGGTGGCGCGGGAGGCGACGGGCAGACCAAGCGGTACGCGGGTTCCGCGCTCACGGCACGGGGGCGAGCACCGCTAGGTTGGGCGGTATGAGCAACCTTGACCGTGCGCCCGTGCCCAGTGCCTGCGGCGGCCGCGGGTTCGTCGTCGCCGAACCCGTGCGCGAGCTGCTGAGCCCCCGACGCGTGAAGCTGGGCGAGTCGACCGAGGTGCGCCGACTGCTGCCGAACCTCGGCCGCCGCATGATCGGCGCGTGGGCCTTCGTCGACCACTACGGCCCGGACGACATCGCGGACGAGCCCGGCATGCAGGTCCCACCGCACCCGCACATCGGGCTGCAGACGGTCAGCTGGCTGCACCAGGGCGAGGTGCTGCACCGGGACTCCACCGGCAGCCTGCAGACGATCCGGCCCCGCCAGCTGGGCCTGATGACCTCGGGCCGCGCGATCAGCCATTCCGAGGAGAGCCCGAGGTCACACGCCCGCTTTCTGCACGGAGCCCAGCTGTGGGTGGCGCTGCCGGACGAACACCGCCACACGGAGCCGAAGTTCGAGTACCACCCGGAGCTGCCCACCGTGACCGCGCCGGGCCTGACGGCCACGGTGATCCTGGGCGACCTGGACGGCTCCCGCTCCCCCGGTACGGCGTACACCCCGATCGTCGGCGCCGACCTCACCCTCGCCCGGGGCGCCGACGTCCGCCTGCCCCTCGAACCCGACTTCGAGTACGGCGTCCTGGCCATGTCCGGGGAGGTGCGCGCGGACGGGGTGCCGGTGCTGCCCGGCTCGATGCTCTACCTGGGCTGCGGACGCTCCGAACTGCCGCTGCGCGCCGAGTCGGACGCCTCCGTCATGCTCCTGGGCGGCGAGCCGTTCGCCGAGGAACTCATCATGTGGTGGAACTTCGTCGCCCGCTCCCAGGAAGAGATCGTGCAGGCTCGCGAGGACTGGATGGAGGGGGTTCGTTTCGGCGAGGTGAAGGGCTACGACGGGGCTCCGCTGCCGGCACCCGAGCTGCCGCCGGTGCCGATGAAACCACGCGGAAGGGTGCGCTGACCTGGACGGCCCTTGAACGCACGCCCGGCCAGGCCGGTGACGCACCCGCGTCCACTCAGGTCATGGCCCGCTTACGGGTCCCCCGTCGGACCGGCCGCCCAGGACCATGCCGGACGTGGTCCTGATGAGGAAACACCCTAGGTCCTCTCATCCGGCCTCGGCCTGTCCGAACCCGGATTCAGCGCCGTCACCTCGACAACGCTGCCGGCGGTCACCGATTCCACTTCGCCGATGTCCTGCGGCGTGAGGTCGAGGTCGGAGATCTCGTCGTCACCGGGCCCCTCTGCCTCTCTCCGGGCCGTGCGCCGGTCTTTGAGAAGCGCAAAGACAACAGCGGCGAAATAGAGCACCCAGATCGGCGCGGCCAGCGCCAGCATGGTCAGCGGGTCCGTGCTCGGCGTCGCCACGGCCGAAAAGGCCGTGATCCCCATGACCATGCCGCGCCACCAGCCGAGCATCCGTCGGCCGCCGAGCACTCCGGTGAGGTTCAGCATCACCAGCAGCAGCGGCATCTCGAAGGAGAGACCGAAGACGACCACCATGCGGGTGACGAGGTCGAGCAGATCGTCCAGCGGCAGCAGGTTCTGCACCCCGTGCGGGGTGAAGTCGATCAACACCTTGGCGGTCGTGGGCAGCACCTTGTAGGCGAAGAAGGCTCCGCCGAAGAATAGGGGCACGCCCGCGCCGACGAACGCGTAGGCGTATTTCCTCTCGTGTTGGTGCAGGCCGGGGGCAACAAACGCCCACAACTGGTACAGCCATACCGGCGAGGCCAGCACCACGCCAGCCATCAGGGACACCTTCAGCGCCAGGGTGAAGGGCGCGAGCAGACCGTTGATCGTGATGCGCGCGCAGGTGGTGGCCGCGGTCCGCTTGGCCAGATCGGCGAAGGACGTCGGGCAGCCGACCGAGTCCAGCACCGGCCTGGTGAAGAAGTTCACGATGCCCTTGTAGGAGAAGGCTGCGGCGATCGTGACGACCAGGATGGCGAGGACGGCCTTGGTGAGCCGGTTGCGGAGCTCACGAAGGTGCTTCGCGAGCGGCATCCGCCCCTCGGGATTCTTCTGCTGGCTGCGGGCTGACTGGAGCACGCCGCGTCCTCATCTCGTGCGGCAGGCCGGATGCCACCGGCCTTGCGTCAGTGCTTGATCGTCCCCGGTCCCGGTGCAGGCTCAGGCTCGGGGGGTGGCTCGTTCGGGGCACCGTCGTCCTTCATGGCCTTGGTCTCGCTCTTGAGGATCCGCATGGACTTGCCCAGCGCCCGGGCTGTGTCGGGTAGCTTCTTCGAGCCGAAGATCAAAACCACCACGGCGACCAGGATCAGCACGTGCCAGGGCTCCAGCGCATTGCGGAACATCGTCACACCACCCCAAGCGGCACCGATCGCCGCAGACGGTATGAAGGCTGACGCGTTCGAAGGCGGTTGACGGGGCGGGAGGCGCACACCTTGTCGTTGCGGGTCATGTCTCCTTCTTTCCGGTCGGATCGGGGTCGAGTCAGGTTCCGGGGCGCCCGGCGGCCGTCCAGGCGGCGTACTCCTGGCGGACATAGAGGCGGCGGTTAGGGGTGAGGGCGTCGGGGTGGTGTGAGCCGGCCACCAGGTCGGGATGGCTGCGGTCGAGCAGGACGAGTTGTTCGGCGGTTTCCGCGGCGGCTGCGACCGGGCCGGGGCCGGGGTCGTCCAGGGCCATCCGATCCATGAGGGCGGCCCGGCGCAGCCGCCAGGTGCGTTCGGCGACTGTCGGATCGACCGGGGGGCCGGTGACGGGCCTGGCCTGGCGGCCGTCGCGTTCGGCCCCGAGGGCGAGCACCTGGTGTATCTCGCGGCGCAGCTCCGGCGCATTCGCGTACGCCTCGTGCGGGGGCGGAGCGCTGATGCCCTCGCCACTGTTCGGGGTGTTCGGGGTGACGTTCACGCTCACACCTCCGCCGGCAAGTAGGGGGCTGGCGCCGCAGCGTTGGTCGTCGGGTGCCCCGGCGCCGCAGCCGCCCCCGGTGACCTGTCGCTGCGCCGGCCCGGTCATGGCCAGCACCTCAGGCACGCGCGGACTTCGCGGCCACTGCGTGTCTGGTGGACCTCGGTCGACTCGGCGAGGTACTGGACGATGCCGGTGCCGCGGCCGTGTTCGTCGGGGGCGGTGTCGGGGCGATGGTGTTCCACGCTCATGCCGGAGTCGGTGACCACGATGTGCAGAGCGCCGGCGTCGAGGACGAGCAGCAGGGTCATCCGCTCGTGGCCGTACTGCGCGGCGTTGGCGGCGAGTTCGTCGACGATGAGGACGGCGGAGTCCCGCTTGCCTGCGGGCACACTCCAGGTCTCCAGCAGATCGGCCGCGAAGTGACGAGCGGCGGAGACGTGCGCCTCCTGCGCGGGCAAGGTGAGCAGCGCGCGGTGGCGGCTGTGCCGACCGAGCAGTGAACTCGGGCTGGGGGAATCGGTCACAAACATGGTCTTCTGGCTCTTCCGTGGATGTGCGGGTGCCGGTACGGGGGGACCGCCAACAACTTCGGGGACGGTCGGCAGGCGGGATCCTGTATGGCCGCGCTCATTTGGTTCCACGGACGACACATGCCGAACGGTTCGGGTTATCCGCCCCTTTTATTCGACTTCTTGCGAGTCATGTCGATGCCAGCGGTCGGGCTGGACTCACTCGCCTTTGTCAGAGCTCTACGCAGAAGGGAGTTGAGGTCGCCCCGTGCCGGCGTGGTGGCATCGGTCGACGACGGTGATCACGAGCGTGGCTGTGCAGCCGGCCCCAGTGGCACGAGCGTCCTGGCCTCGCGTCACGCCCGGATGGTGACCAGCTTCTGACCGTTGCCTGCGTGGATCTCGAAGTGCTCGATGGCTCCCGGGGACATGGCAACCGCTCCTGGGATGGTGGTGCCGGGAGGATACTCGCCTGCCCGCCAGCTGGCGACGTCCGTCCTGGCTCCGCCGGGCCCGACCACCTGAAGCCGGCAGGTGATCCCGGCGGGTGCCCCCTTGGCCGAGACCTGCACGACGCTGCCCCAGGATGCGGGCGAGACCTTCACCGAGGCGGAGACACCGGTGGCGGGATCGCTTCCGGAGAAGGTGCGCCAGGTAGTCGGCGCGGTCGGCCCAGGCGGCGCCGCCTGACTGCCCACGGATCCGACGGCCGCCAGCCATGTGCCGCCGACCGCTGCCGCGATGAACGTCAGCGAGGCAGCAGCGCCGGCCAGTTGCAGACGCCAGGTCCTGCGGCGCCGGGACGCGGCCTGCTGAAGCAGCCTCTCCAGCAGACCCCCCTCCGGCATCCTCGACATCGCGGCCATGGCGGGCTGTTCGGGCAGGGAGCCGTGCCCGCCTTCGGCTGCCCGTGCCACCAGCCGGTCGGCCAGGTCCCCGTCGGCCGTCGGCACCATCCGGCCTGAGGCTTCGGCCTCGGTCACCGTCGCCAGCAGCGCGGGCAATCCCGCCAGCTGGGTGTGTTCGGCCCGGCATTCGGCGCATTCCATGAGGTGGACGCGCACCCGTTCCATTTCCGCCGGGGGCAGCGCGCTCAGGACGTATCCTCCCAGCGCCATCCGGAGGGCGTCGTGCTCCGCACTCATGGTCGCCACCTCCTGCGCGCCACGGTCATGGCTCGATCCCCCGTTCCTGCAGCGCCAGGCGAAGGGCGTGCAGGGCGTAGTACGTGCGCGACTTCACAGTGCCCAGCGGGATGCCCAGCACCTGCGCGGCCTGCACCATGGTCCGGCCGCGGTAGTAGGTCTCCAGCAGTACGGCGCGGTGATCCGGGGACAGCGACCGGACCGCGTCGGCGACCGCCCAGCTCTGCAGCGCCTGCTCGATCTCGTCCTCGCCGGGTTTCTGCTCGACGGCCCGCTCCAGCACCTCGCCGCCGGCTTCGGCCGGCCTGGCCTGCCGGGCCCGGTGGGCGTCGATGACCAGGTGCCGGGCGACCGTGCACAGCCATGCCCGGGCCGGGCCGCGTGCGGGGTCGAACGCGTCGGGATGCTGCCACGCTCGCAGCATCGTCTCCTGCACCACATCCTCCGCCCATTGCCGGTCTCCTGAGGTCAGTCGCAGCACGTAGTGGAACAGGGCTCCTGCGTGCTCCGCGTACAGAGTGCGCAGCAGTTCCTCGTCTGTGGTCGAAAGCGTCCCTCTACCGGAGACACGGTGCGCGGAGCGATCCGGATCGGTCCTTGGACCACGCTTTCGGGAACTCCAGGACATAAGACGATCATCGCGCATATGTCCCGCTTTGTCCTGCAACGCACAGCAGGAAACAGGTAACGCTCTGCGAGCATCGCGGGCGATCAGCCTCGATACCAAGAAGTCTCAATAAAAGTGCATGTCCACCGAACCGCGGGAGCCCCGCCGTCCGTGGAGCCGGACAAGAGCCGACTCACACGAAATCCCTCATCCGTCCCTGTCTCCGCCCAATCAGTGAGGAGCGGACACCATGTACCTGAACTTTCGCACGCCAGGCCGTCGATCGCGGCCCGCGGCCGGGCTGGCCGCCGCCACCATCGCCGCTGCCGCCGCGGTGGGGCTCCTCAGTTCATGCGGCCAGTCGTCGCATTCCTCGTCCACCGGAGCCGACGCCCTCACACCCGGTGCGGGGCAGCACCAGACGGCGGGCATGCCCGGAGCCACGGGGCCGGGGAACACAGCGGGCCCCGCTTCCGGCACCTCGCCCATGCCGAGCATGAGCATGCCCATGAGTCCCTCGAGTACGGGCGGCCCGGCCTCACCGGTGACCGGCAACACCGTAACGATCAACAACTTCGCATTCTCCCCGGCCACGCTGAAGGTCAAAGCGGGCACGACGGTGACCTGGACCAATCGGGACAGTGACGCCCACACCGTCACCAGTGCCGGAACGGGCGGCCCGTTGCACTCGGCCGCCCTGGCCACCCACGCCACCTACACGTACACGTTCACCAAGCCCGGCACCTACGCCTACCTCTGCACCATCCATCCGTTCATGACCGGCACCGTGGAGGTGACCTGATGAGCAACTACTACGACAGTCACGAAGGGGCATCGGCCGAAGACACCGGACACCCCGAGGCCGAAAACGGTATGAGTCGGCGTCAGCTGCTGCGACACGCAGGGTGGTTCGGAGGAGCGGTAGTGCTGACCGTGGCCAGTGGAGAGGTGATCAGCCACATCGCGGACTCCGGGGACACCAACGCCACGGCCGTCGCAGCCGAAAGCGGTGCGCTGCGGTTCGTGCAGATCTCCGACAGCCACATCGGATTCCGGGGCCCGGCCAACCTGGACGTGGTCGGTTCGTTCACCGAAGCGATCCACCAGGTCAACTCGCTCGGCTACCGGCCGGACTTCGTCATGCACAGCGGTGATCTGACCCACCTGTCCACAGCCGGGCAGTTCGACCAAGTCAAGCAGCTGATGGCGGGATTGAAGACGGACCGCGTCTTCACCGTGCCGGGCGAGCACGACTCCATCGGCGATGCCGGCCGCGCCTACCGGCGGACTTTCGGCACGGGCAAGCTCGGCGAGGGCTGGTACAGCTTCGACACCCACGGCGTGCACTTCATCGCTCTGGTCAACACTCTGAGCCTGGAGAAGCTCGGCCACCTCGGCAACGAACAGATCGACTTCGTCCGTAAAGACGTCGCAGGACTGTCGTCGGACACACCCATCGTGGTGTTCAGCCACATCCCGCTGTTCGCCATGTACCCACAGTGGGGCTGGAGCACCGACGACGCCCTCAAGGTCATCGCACTGCTGCGCCGCTTCTCCTCCGTCACCTGTCTCAACGGCCACGTCCACCAGCTGTTCACCAAGACCGAGGGCAACATCACCTTCCACTCCGCCACCACCACCGCCTACCCCCTGCCCAAACCGGGCCGTGCCCCCGCCCCCACCCCGCAGGTCGTCCCCGCCCGGCGGCTCAAGGACGCACTCGGCATCCGCAGCGTCGGCTACCGCCAAGGCGACCGCGAACTGGCCATCAAGGATCAGAGGCTGGCATGAACGCCCGAAGGCTCCTCGCCCCCACCCTGCGGTCGGCGACCGCCGCGACGCTCGCTGCCGGCGGATACATCCACGCCCAGCTCTACGTCGGCGGGTATCGCTTCATCCACGTCGTCGGCCCACTGTTCCTCCTCCAGGCCAGCGCTTCCTTCGCGCTCGCCGCCCTGCTGCTGGTCGGGATGTCACCCCTGCTGCTACGGACCGCCGCGGCAGGTGTCGCGCTCGGCGCCCTCGGCGGCTTCACCGCTTCGCGTACCGTAGGCGTGTTCGGGTTCACCGAGCACGGTCTGCAGCCCGAGCCGCAAGCCGTCCTCAGCCTCCTCGCCGAAGTCGGCACGTTGCTGCTGCTCGCCATCTGGCAGGTGAGCGTGACCAGGCAACCCCGTGCTGCCCGACCGCCCGTCATGACACCCGACTGGGCCGCCACCCGCACACCACCCAACTGAACGACCATCACGAAGCCGCCCGGGATGCCTGCTTCCAGGCTCGAGTGCGGCGGATCCGGCAGAGCCATACACCGCCGCACGGCCTGAATACCGGCCACTCTCCCCCTCGCTGCGCGAGCCGCAGACGGACGGCGGTGTGGATGCCGTACGCGAACCACCAGGCCGGCGGGGCGCACCGGCTACGCCCCCCGGCCAGCCAGTCGCAAGGCCTGCGACATCGGCTTCGCCTCCGAACACACCGTCGACTTCACCGGTGCTGTCTGCGCCGCCGCCCCCCATTTCCGGAACCAAGGAGCACCCCCATGTACCTGGAACCGCGCCCGGGAATCGCTTGGCCGAGCCCGCTCCTGCGCGAACTGAGGGACGCAGTACGCGCGTTGCTCGGTCTGGACGAGGACACCGCCGTCATAATCCGCCAACTCATCCGTGGCGAGGCCGGCCACCCGCCGCTGGAAACCGTCGTCAAGGTGCTGCCCATGGACAGCGAGGCCCGCCGCTGGACGCTCCACCGCCCCGCTGAGCAGATCACCGTCAGCGAGCTACGGGCCACCTTGCTCCACCACCGACCGAGCTGACGGCGGTCGGCGGCCCCCTCGACACCGCCCAGCTTGAGGGCAGCGTCGGCCAGCGATTGCAGGAAGTCCTCCGCCGCGGGCCCTGCTTGCAGGCGCTGCGCAGCGGCGAGGAAGTCGCCGCCGACGACATGCTGAGCGAGACGCGCTGGGGTGACTGCCCGGCGTACGCCGCGGCCTGCGGGATCCGCTGCCCGTTCTCCCTGCCGATCGCCCCCCACAGTCACACGGCCTCAAGCTCCGGGAGCTGTGCGTCGAACTGATCGCGGGCCTCACCGGTCAGCCCCCCTCCTCTCCCGAGCTGCTTCCACGCCCGTAAGCCAGGGATTGAGGGTCGGGCAGGGAGCGGGCAACCTCTCCCCGCGCCGGCGCACTCGGCCCCGTCCGCACGCCGACCGCCGAATCCGGGTGTGTCACGGTGGGCGTCCCGGGCACTCCACGGGCATGCGTCCCCACCGTCTGGTTCCCGAGTCCCTGGCCCTGCTGAGCGAGGGATACGCCTGGCTGCCCGATCTCCTGCGCGCCCGGGGCGAGACCACTGTGGGCTTTCGCCTTCTCGGCCATCCGGCACTGGTCCTGCGGGGCCCCGAGGCGGTCCGCTTCTTCTACGACGAGGCACACGTCCGACGCCACGGCGCCCTCCCCGCCCCGGTCCTGAGCACCCTCTTCGGTCACGGCGCGGTCCACACCCTCGACGGCGCCGCCCACCGGGCCCGTAAGTCGTTGTTCCTGCCCCTGCTGGAGACCGACGCGGTCGCGGGTTCGGCGGAGCACATCGCCACCGCGTGGGACGAGGCCGTACCGCGCTGGCGGGAGCGGCCGGACGTGGTGCTGTTCGATGCCGTCGGCCGTGTGATCACGCGGGGTGTGCGCCGCTGGGCCGGCGTCCCGCTCGCCGAGCACGAGGAAGGAGCACTGGCGCGGGACCTGCCGGCCATGGTGAGCGGATTCGCCACGGCGGGCCCGAGGCACTGGCGGGCCAGACGAGCTCGTAGCCGCCAGGAGCAGCGGTTCGCCGACCTGGTCACCGAGGTGAGATCCGGCAGGGCCGAGACGCCGGCGGGCTCCGTGCTGGACCGCGTCTGCCGGCACCGCGACGCCGACGGCGCCGAACTCACGCCCCGGGTCGCCGCCGTGGAACTGCTCAACGTCATCCGGCCCACGGTGGCGCTCAGCCGGTTCGTCGCCTTCGCCGCGCACGCACTGCACCGGTGGCCCGGAAACACGGATCGGCTCGCGTCGGGCGACCCGGAGTTCGCCACCGCCTTCGCCCACGAGGTCCGCCGGTTCTACCCCTTCGCCCCCTTCCTGGGCGGTCGGGCGGTCACCGACCTGACCTGGCAGGGCCGCCAGGTCCCGGCGGGTGGCCTGGTCCTCCTCGACGTCTACGGCCAGAACCACGACGAGCGGCTGTGGAAGGACCCGTACGCCTTCCGCCCGGAGCGGTTCCTCGGCCACCCGCCCTGCCGGGACGAACTGATCCCCCAGGGCGGCGGGGACCCGCGCACCGGACACCGCTGCCCCGGCGAGGCCATGACGGTGGGCATCCTGGAGATGCTCTCCCAGAGACTGGCCGCCCTGCCGTACGAGGTCCCGCCGCAGGACCTCACCATCGCCCTGCACCGCGTTCCCACGCGTCCACGCAGCGGAATGATCATTCGGCTGACCGCCGGCCGGCCCCCTTGGATGCCCCGCGACGAGGAGACCGACACGGACCGCCGTGCCGTTCGGTCCTGACGGGGGCATAGCAACAAGGCGCCCAGGACAGCCGCGGGACGAGCGGGACGGGAAACGGAGTCTTCATGGCCAGCACCAAGGTGTCCGACTACATTCTCCAGCGACTGCGCGACTGGGACGTGGAACATGTCTTCGCCTATGCGGGTGACGGGATCAACGGTCTGCTGGCGGCCTGGGGGCGGGCGGACAACAAGCCGAAATTCGTCCAGGCACGTCACGAGGAGATGGCCGCCTTCGAGGCGGTGGGGTACGCCAAGTTCTCCGGCAAGGTCGGGGTGTGTGCCGCCACCTCGGGCCCTGGTGCGATCCACCTGCTGAACGGGCTCTACGACGCCAAACTGGACCACGTTCCCGTGGTGGCGCTGGTCGGGCAGACCAACCGCAGTGCCATGGGCGGTTCCTACCAGCAGGAAGTGGACCTCGCGAACCTGTACAAGGACGTCGCCTCGGCCTTCTGCGAGACGGCGATGGTGCCCGAACAGCTGCCCAACCTGATCGACCGGGCCTTTCGTACCGCGTACGCCAGGCGCACCGTCACCGCGATCATCCTCCCCGCCGACGTGCAGGAGCTGGACTACAGCCCGCCCACCCACGCGTTCAAGATGGTGCCCTCCAGCCTCGGACTCGGACGCTACGCGCCGGTTCCGGCCGACGAGGACGTCCAGCGGGCCGCCGACGTGCTGAACGCCGGTGAGAAGGTCGCCGTCCTCATCGGCCAGGGCGCGCGAGGCGCCCGCGAGGAGGTCGAGCGGCTGGCGGACGTGCTGGGCGCGGGTGTGGCCAAGGCCCTGCTCGGCAAGGACGTGCTGGCGGACGACCTGCCCTACGTGACCGGCTCCATCGGACTGCTGGGCACCCGCCCCTCCTACGAGCTGATGCAGGAGTGCGACACCCTGCTGATGATCGGGTCCAGCTTCCCGTACACGCAGTTCATGCCGGAACTGGACCAGGCGCGGGGGGTGCAGATCGACATCGACCCGCACATGATCGGCCTGCGTTACCCCAACGAGGTCAACCTCGTCGGCGACGCCCGCGAGACGCTGCGAAGGCTGCTGCCGCGGCTGCACCGCAAGGAGGACCGCGCCTGGCGGGAGAAGATCGAGAAGAACGTCTCCCGGTGGTGGGAGGTCATGCGGCGGCGTGCCGCCGTGAGCGCCGACCCGGTCAATCCGGAGTTCGTCGTCCACGCCCTGGACGACAAGCTGCCCGACGACGTCATTCTGGCCGCCGACTCCGGCTCGGCCGCCAACTGGTACGCCCGGCACCTGCGTCTGCGCGGCCGGATGCGCGGCTCGCTGTCCGGCACCCTGGCGACCATGGGGCCCGGGGTGCCGTACGCCATCGGCGCGAAGTTCGCCCACCCCGACCGGCCGGCGATCGCTCTGGTGGGGGACGGTGCCATGCAGATGAACGGCATGATGGAAATGGTCACGGCGGCCAAGTACTACCGGGAATGGTCCGACCCCCGGCTGATCGTGGCCGTACTGAACAACGGCGACCTGAACCAGGTCACCTGGGAGATGCGGGCGATGTCCGGGGCGCCGCAGTTCGAGGAGTCGCAGCACATCCCGGACCTGCCCTATGCGGGGATCGCCCAGCGTTTCGGCCTGGACGGCGTACGGGTGGAGAAGCCCGAGCAGGTGGAGGCCGCCTGGGACCGGGCGCTCGCCGCCGACCGGCCCTTCGTCATCGACTTCCGCACCGACCCCGCCGTCCCGCCGATCCCCCCGCACGCCTCGCTCGACCAGATCGAGGCCGCTGCCTCCGCGATCCTGCACGGCGACAGCGACCGCGCCTCCATGGTGAAGCAGGGCTTCAAGGCCAAGGTGCAGGAGATGCTGCCCGGCGGCCGGCACCGCGGCGACCGGTCCGGCGCCGGGCCGCACGACGGCGGTGAAACGAACAAGTGACGCACCCGCGGCCGACCCCCTCGGTGTTCCGGGACGGTCCCGCCGTGGAACACCTCGGCGTCCGCGTGTACCGCGTCAGCAGGGCGCCGCCAATACCTCAGCCAGGCGTGCCGCCGGCTGCATCCTTGGCTATGCCCTCGCCTGTCGCCGACGGTCAGTGCCACGCCGGATCACCTCCCATCAGTATGGGTACAGCGCTCCATCGTCGAGGACGAAGTACGGACATGGCTCGCTGTACGCCCAGCAGGAAGCGGGAAAAGCACCGGGGCCGAACCGGGCGGCACGCAGGGCGAAGGGGAAGAAGCAGGCGACCTTGACGCGACCGGCCGAAACTTCAAACGCAAGATCATGGGCGGCATCCAACGCGTCGGTTACTCGGCCGGTAGGCCGGTGATAGCTGCGATCTCTGCGGGGTTGGTCACCTTGCGGAACTGCTCGCCACGATCACAGTCGACGACGGCCCGGCCGCCGCCGGGATGCAGCGCACCGAATCCCAGATGCACGCCACGGGCGACCAGATGGTCGCCGACGCCAAGTCCTGGCGAAGTCAGTCGCCGAGTCCGACAACTACGGGCCGCAGACTCAGGCCGCCGTCGCCAAGTTCCACAACGCACACCCGACGTACCGCGCCGCGGGCAAGAGCTACGACCCCGCCATCGGTCCGAAGAGGTGGGCCGCCCTGCACCGCCTCGCCTACGGCAAGTAGGCCCCGCCAACACCCCGCCCGCCCGGTCGGCACCGCGCCGCGGGGCGGGCCCCACACAAACAGGAGCACCCCATGCAGCCGAAGAACACGCGCGCCATCCGTACGGCGCTCCAGACGTTCGCCGCCGTCGTCACGGTCGTGCCCGCCCTAGCCGCGGTCGTCGCCGATTCCGGCGACCTCGCCGTCGCCAGCCCGTGGATGATCGGCGCCGCCACCACGGCCGCCGCGGTCGCCGGCGTCATAGCTCGCGCCATGGCCTCGCCCGTCGTCGAGGCCCTGCTCGACCGGTTCGGTCTCGGCCTGGTCGACGAAAAGGAGCCCACCGCGCCGTGACGAGCCAGCCCACGCCGTCGGATCCGGCCGCGATCGCGCTGGAACTCGAACGCATCCGGAGGACGATCGAGGTCGGGTTCACCCGCACCGACGGCGCCCTCGCCCTACTTGTTCAGCGCCACGACCACACCGACGCGGAGATCAAGCAGCACGCCGCACGCCTCGACGCCCTCGAACGCGCACGGTGGCCCCTGCCGTCGCTCGCCGCCCTGGTCGGCGTGACCGGCCTCGCTCTGTCTGTTTGGCAGTTCGCCAGATGAAGTGATCTCTACGGCTGACCAGTGACATGCGGTAGCACCTGTGCAAGTGCTCGTTACGCGCGTTGACTTGGCACTCACATAACGTTTCCATAACGTAAATTGAATCTTGGGGCGCCTTTATGCCCCGCCGGGAATTTCGCGCTTAAATACACCCATGGATTTCCGAGCGCGGCGTCGTCGCAGCTCAGGATGGAGGAGTTCAAGAACTGCCATCCCGAGTTGACGTTAGAACCCCTCGGCATGCCCAAAAACTGAAAATTTCGACCCTTCAGACGGCTGTTTGCGCAGGTCACAGGCCAGATCCATGCTTCTCGCCATGACCCAGATTGACGCAGCCGTCGCTGAGTTGCGCGGCACGATGGCCGAGCGGTTCGCCACGGCCAACGGCTCACTTGCCCTGGTATCCCAACGGCAGGATCAGACCGAGCAGCGACTCGGTGACTACGGTGCGCGGCTCGCCGCTCTCGAACGCGGCGAAACGGAGCGTCAGAAGCGCGACGTGGCCCGCCTCGACGCCCTCGAACGCACCCGATGGCCCCTGCCGTCCCTCGCCGCTCTGGTCGGCGTGGCCGGCCTCGCCCTGTCCGTCTGGCAGTTTGCCACCCGCTAGACCGGCCCCCCGTATCGCCGTGCACTGCGATGCGGGGGCCTCATGGTCGTTGCCTGCGCACCCAGTTCAGCGACGCCGTACTCTCGAATCATGAGCGCCAACTTCGGTGAACGGCTCCGTGAGATTCGCAAGCGCCGGGGCCTGAGCCAGCGAGAGTTGTCCCAGAACTCAGGCGTCTCCCTCTCGCTCATCCGGAAGTTGGAGCAGGGGGAGCGAGAAGACACACGCCTCGAAACGGCCCGGCAACTCGCCAGCGCGCTCAAAGTACCTACTACACGGCTCGTCGCGGAGCACGCCGAGGAGCCTGCCGACGATGCGACCGTGAACCGTTGGGCGCCTGTTCACGCAGCTCTCGCGGCACCTGTTCAGCTTGATGGACTGGCGGAAGCGCCCACCTTCGAAGGCGTCCGAGATGCTGTCCGAGCAGCCGTACCACTCTTCTCACATGATCGCTTCGTAGAGCTTGGCACAGCTCTTCCGTCCCTCTTGCGCGACGCGGAAGCACTCACGGAGATCGACCCACGCGGCCGACCACTTCGCGCCCGGCTTCTCGAACTCACCGGCTGGCTCATGACCCAGACTCGACAGTTCGACGCGGCGGAAATGGCTCTTGACCGAGCCCTCGATGATGCCACCGACCGCATCCAGGGTGCGTCCACCGTCAACACTCAGTGCTGGCTACTCCTGCGTAGAGGGAAACTCGCCGACGCCCGCGAGTTGGCCGCACAGTGGGCCGATGACGTCGAACCACGCATGTCCCGAGCGACGCCGGCCGAACTGAGTACCTGGGGCTGGCTGTTGCTACGCCTCTCGGCGGCGGCCGTCCGTGATAACCGCCCTGGTGAAGCCGAGGACGCGCTATGCCTTGCCAATTCAGCCGCAGTGGCCCTTGGACGCGAGTGCACGCCCGAAGGCGATTTTCTGCGGACCTTTGGCCCCGTCACCGTGGCCTTGAAGCGCACGGAAAATGCCATGGTGGCTGGACAGCCCGACAAGGTGCTCACACTGGCCGCGCGGATCCCCATGAATAGCCTGAAACCGACGTCCAACAATAGAAACCGCCACCTACTCGACGTTGCGAACGCCTACACACAACAAAGGCAGTACGCGGAAGCCGTTGACGTCTTCAAGCAAATCCGGGCCGGCTCGCCTCAGTGGCTGCCCAACCAGCGATACGCCCGCGACATCCTCGCCGGCATAGTGGGCAAACGGCGGACCTTGACGCCCGACATGCGAGAGCTAGCAGACCTCGTCAACCTGCCCGTGTGACACTCTGTGGCACTTCCGTCTCCCTCTCCGTAAAAGTGCCATCGACGCACAGTCACAGCAGCTCATAGCTTCACTACATGGCTACCACGGAAAAAGATCAGACGGCCGTGCCGCCCAAGAGCCTCGTGGTCGGCTCCTTAGCGAAAGACCTCGAACGCAACAAAGACGGCCTCGTCATGGGTCACCTCGGGGCGAACCGCGTCCAGCTCCGCCCGATTGGCGGAGGCACAGAGTGGGACGCCTTCAAGGTAAGACCGCTAACCGAGGACGAGGAAGCGCGGCGGCACCACCCAGGGCCCCGGGCAGCGTCGGAAAGGGCCGGCCAATGAGCGGACCCTACGCATCCCGCATACGGCCACGCCCCTCCGACCCGGTGGGTTTCGTCCTCAACCTGCTGTGGGCCGTCGGCACAGCCGCCGGTTTCGTCTGCCTCGGCCTGCTCGCCGGTAACCACGTCGACGAACCGCTTGCCCACGACCCTGCGCTCACCAACCCCGACGTGGCTCCAGTCTCATAAAGCTCCCCGCCCGCTCGGATGCTTCCTACTCCCCCGGGCGGGTGGGGGTACCACCGCAGCCGAGGTCGCTGCGGCTGCCTCGGCGCGCAGACCCCAGGTACCACCCAACAAAAGGAGATCCCTGTCATGGTCACCACAGAGAAGCGCGACGGTACGGATGCGCGCTCCCTGATCAGCACCGAAATGCGCGAGACCCTGGTCGACAACATGCGCGCTAAGTTCCCCCAGCTGACCGAGGAGAAGGCAGACCGAGGCGTCGGCCAGATGCTCGCCTTCCTCGCCGCATGCGACTACGCCGACCGACCGCTCAGCCCCTCACCGCTCGTCGACGACTTTTGGCACGCCTTCCTGCTCCACACCAAGGCGTACGCCGAGTTCTGCGAGCAGCAGTTCGGCCGCTTCCTGCACCACCAGCCCGGATTCCTCGACAAGGAGGAGCACGGCGGCGGCAAGGCCCTGCGCGCGCTGACCGTCGACTCGATCACCCTCGCCGGGTACGAGATCGACATGGAGTTCTGGCCCGAGCTGGACCTCGCCAACTGCTCGCAGTGTCACGCGAACTGCTCCGACAGCCCGAACCACCCGTAGCGGTACCCCTGGCGGTCCTCGGCCTGTGCCACGCTGTGGCCAGGTCGGGGACCGACCCCGTTTTCGCTCGACCAACGCAGGAGACCGCGGGTGGACCGCATCGAATGGCACGACCTACCGGCAACGACCCGGGCCGCCGTCGAACAGCACACAGGCCCGGTCGAGACGGCCGAGACCGCGCCGCACGGCGTCATGTCCCGGCTCGCCTGCACCGTCCGCACACCAGCGGGGCGAGCGTTCATCAAAGGCACTCGACACGACGACCCACAGGCGTGGGTGTATCGCCACGAGGCGCGGGTCACGCGACGCGCACCCCTCGCGCCCGGCGTGCTGTGGGAGATCGACGCCGGCGGGTGGCTGCTCTACGGATACGACTACATCGACGGCCGACATCCGGACTTGACCCCGGGGTCCGACGACCTCGCCCCTCTGCTTCGCACGCTTATCGTTACGTCCGAGGTGCCATGGCCCGAGGCACTGAACAAGAAGCCGCTTCACACACGGTGGGCTGAATTCCTGCCCGACGACGTGCCGTCCGGGCTGCAAGGCCGAGGACTCGCCCACACGGACATGTCCCCGCACAACATGCTGATGACCAGGGGCGGCAAGCTGCTGCTACTGGACTGGGCCCTCTCCTGCCCCGCCCCTGAGTGGGCCGACACGGCGCTTACGGTGCCCCGGCTGATCTCCGCCGGCCACACGCCGGAGCAGGCCGAGACGATCGCCCAGCAGGTGCCCGCATACTCCGCGGCCGACCCTGCCACCGTCACCACGTTCGCGCAGACCGTCTACGCTGCCTGGGAGGACTGGGAACGAACGCGCCCCATGCCTCACAGGGCCGCTCTCACCGCCGCCGCCAAGACATGGGCCACGTACCGCGAGAAAGGTCGGCAGACGGGCGCACATGCCCTTTCCTCTTGACCGGTCACGCTGCGCGAGGCCACGAGACGTCTCCTCGTGGCCTTTCGTGTACCCGCTGACTCCCGGGTGCCGGCGCCGCCGAGACTTCGCGAAAGGCCGACGTGACCTATGCAGCGGCAGGAGGTTGCTCCTCTTCATCCGCGGGACGGGCAGTTAGCTGCGTCACTTGGTTGGGTGCGGACGGTTCTTGATCATCCGAGCTCTTGAAGCGACGCCACGCGGCGCGCGCACGGCTGGCGGAATTGATCACATCGGGGACCTGATCCAAGATCCCCTTCAGTGCAAAGAGAAAGATCGAGGCCACACCTGCGACGGCGAGGATGGCGAGCGTCATTGCCCCGTCCAACTGACTCGGTACCTTTCGGGTCGGGTGACCGAGCAGAAGACTCATGCGCAGGGCACTCATCAGCTCGGCCACAACTAACGTGGCTCGAACTGAGAAGCCCTGCATCCGACGTCTCGCCGGGAATCTCAGACACCAGGCGTGAGCCTGGCTGTTAGTAATCTGTTCGTGATGAAAGCAGAAGACAGCCTAAGTCGAGTGGGATCCGACGTCGGATGGCTTCTGGGGTGTTCGTGACTTTCCCGTACAAGCGCAGCAGCCAGACAGATCACACGTCCTCTGGAACGCCCCGCGTACTCATGCGGATCACAGAGGTGACAAGACATGAAGTTCTGCTGACTGAATGAACAACAACCGACCCAAGGGCCGCCCGTCGACAACCAGTCATGCCCCCACAGGAGTTCGCAGCTCCACCGTGGGCACGTCCATGAGAATAGCGCACAGTTACAGAACATCGCGCAAGTTCAGGCAAACTGGACGTTGAGCTGCACAAATGCCGCTGCCCCGCCTCTCGTAGTGAGGCGGGGCAAGCGCGTCTTTGGTTCCCGAGACTGACTGTCAAACCCTTCGGCATCGCGAGTACGTCGCGTGCCCTTGATCCGCCGGCGCCGCCGCCGTTCCCTACCCGCGCGACGACCACGGCTCCGACTAACGACGCTCGACGAGAGCCATCGCACGCACGCCGCCCTCGTCGAGAAGCCACGACGCCTTCGACGTGCCCGCCGCCAACGACCGCATGAGCCGCGCCGTACGCAATACCGGACGGCCCGGTGTCGCGGCCGGCGCGATCTCCGCCGTGGACACGGCCCTGTGGGCCCTCAAGGCCCGCCTGCTCGGGCTGCCCCTGCTCCGGCTGCTCGGCGCGGCCCGCGACCGGGTCGCCGTGTACGGCAGCGGTGGCCTGACCACGTACGACGACGACCGGCTCGAACGGCAGCTCCGCGACTGGGCCGACCAGGGCATCGACCGTGTGAAGATCAAGATCGCTGAGTCCTGGGGCCGCGAGGAGGCACGCGACCTGCACCGGACCCGGCTGGCCCGCGGGGTCGTGGGCGACGCGGCCGAGCTGTACGTCGACGCGAACGGCGGCTACACCCGCAAACAGGCCGTACGGGTGGCCGCCGCGACGGCCGATCTCGGTGTCACCTGGCTGCAGGAGCCGGTCTCCTCCGACGACCTCGCCGGCCTGCGCGTCGTACGCGACGCGGTCAGGGCCGACGTGGCGGCCGGCGAGTACGGCTACGACCTGCCGTACCTGACCCGGATGGCGGCCTCGGGAGCCGTCGACTGCCTCCAGGCCGACGTCACCCCCTGCGGCGGCGTCACCGTGTGGCTGCGCGCCGCCGCCGTCGCCGAGGGCCTCGGACTGCACATCTCCGGGCACTGCGCCCCGCATCTGCACGCCCACGTCGCCGCCGCCGTGCCCAACGTCCGGCATCTGGAGTGGTTCCACGACCACGTCCGTATCGAGAACATGCTGTTCCGGGGCACGCTCGATCCGGAGGGCGGCACTGTCACACCCGGAGCGTCCGGTGAGCCGGGGCACGGCCTCACCCTGGACCAGCGGGCCGCCGAGCCCTACCGCGTCGCGTGACCGTGCCGGTCCTCGAGCTGTCCGACCTCCTCGCCGGTGGTGGCCTTCAGCTCGTCTGCACACTGGGTGCCGGGTACCCAGGGAGCGGCGGCTGCGGAGCGAGCTGTCTACGGCAAGGTCTCTGAAGGCCAGGCGGCGGTGCCGCGGTCGGACCCCCGCGCCGGTCGTGCGCGGGCTCAGCCGAGGGCGTTCCAGAACGCGCAGTGGTGGCGGAATCGCGACCCGCGCGTGGGGACGATGTGGTCCGGTGCCAGGGACAG
Organism: Streptomyces sp. NPDC051452; assembly: GCF_044454765.1. NCBI lineage: Bacteria > Bacillati > Actinomycetota > Actinomycetes > Kitasatosporales > Streptomycetaceae > Streptomyces > Streptomyces sp. NPDC051452. Next base: position 343,966 of record NZ_JBITEB010000001.1, on the reverse strand, counting down.
CGTCCTCTGCCGGGGCCAGTGCGGCGACGACGGGCCGTTCGGGTCGCCGGAGCGCGCGAAACGCGTCCAGTAGTCGATCATGGTGTCGGCCAGCCGGTGCTGTGCCGCGGTCAGGGCGCGGGGGCGGCCGCCCAGGTCGAACAGGTAGGGCAGTTCACTCGCATGCGGTGCGCCGAGCGGGAAGGGCGGCGTGCCGGGGGTGAGCGGTGGGGCGTGCTCGTCGGCGAACTCGTAGCGCCATACCGGCACATGGGCCGCCAGCAGGCCGGCGGTGCGGGCCGTCGGGCAGGCGAAGTCCGCGTCGCCGATGACGGCGCCGAGCACCTGGCCCCCGCCGGTACGGTGGACCGGGTACGCGCGGACGATCTTCCCCGCCTGTCCCGCGGCGGGGAAGAAGGTGGCCACGACGTCGGGCCAGGTGTCGGGCGTGACGGGGTATCCGGCCTGGACGATCCCGGCGGCCCAGCCGTTGCCCTCGTCGTGGTTGTTGCCGACGAGCACCGGGACATGGTGGAAGCGGTCGGCGGCGATCGTCGAAGCGGGGTCGGCGGGCAGCAACGGGGTGGTGTTCGCGGGCCGTTGGTCGGTGTCCTGGGCGGCGAGCAGCCGGGCGACGTCCACGCGCCGCAGGCAGGCCATGGCGTCGCGGGCAAAGTCGCAGCCGACCTTCGCCGCGAGGTCCGCGCCCGCGGCGCGGGCCGTGGACAGCGGGACCGAGGACGGGGCGAACTGCCGGTCGGGGCGGCCGGTGCACGGGCCGCTCTCGATGATCGCCCGGTCGAAGAGCCCCGCCGCGGCGGGCGAGGCGAGCTGGGCACAGACGCTGTAGCCGCCCGCCGACTCGCCGGCCAGCGTCACGTTGTGCGCGTCACCGCCGAAGGCTCCGATCTCGGAGCGGACCCAACGCAGCGCCGCCTGCTGGTCGGCCAGGCCGAAGGTGCCGGAACCGGGCAGCCCGTCGTGCGCGAGGAAGCCGAGCGCCCCGAGGCGGTAGTCGACGGTCACGACCACGACGTCACCGCGCACGGCCATGCGGTGGGCTTCGTAGGAGCCGCCCGCGCCGATGGTGAAACCGCCGCCGTGCAGCCAGACGATCACGGGCCGGGGGTGGGCCGCCCCGGCACCGTCGGGCGTCGTGACGTTCAGGTGGAGACAGTCCTCGTCGGTGCTGCCGCCGGGCACCTCCCCGGCCGGCTGCGGGCAGGCGCTCGCTGGCCGGATCGCTTCCCGTACCCCGGACCAGGGGGCCGGGCGGCGGGGTGGTGCCCAGCGCAGACCGCCGACCGGGGGTGCGGCGTAGGGGACGCCTTCGAAGGTGCGGTAGCCGTCGTGGACGGCGCCCCGCAGCGAGCCCTCGTGCGTGCGTACCGTCGTGGCGGCGGGCCGGGCGGTCCGCGTCGGTGGCGCCGCGCACCAAGCCGTCGCCAGCACGGCGGCCAGGGCGCAGCCCAGCGTGGTCAGGGCGCGGTGCGTGGTCATCGTCTCCCCCTCGGTCAGCCGCCGCCCATGCCGCCGTGCGCGGCGATCATGGTCGTCGGCAGTGTGCGTACGGCGTCCCGCAGGCCGGGCGGGAGGCCGGCCAGACCTCCCGTGCGGATGTCGACCCGATCCCGGAAGGTCTTGCGGTCCCGGCGCGACACGACCGACCGGATGCCGCCCGCCGCGGCCAGTGCCAGCAGGGCGGCGTCGGCGGCGGGGATCTCCCGCGCCGGCCCGTCCCCGCGCAGTGCCGTGGACACGCGAGCGCGGACCGCGGCGGGCACGGCGCGGTCCGTCGCGGTCAGCCGTCGTGTGCCGAAGCGGGTGCGGGGCGCCCGCACGGTGAGGAGTCCCGCCGCGACGAGCCGGTCCTCCACTTCGTGCAGGGTTCGCCCACGGTGGCGGCGCAGCAGGCGCTTCCAGCCGTGCCCGGCTGCGGCGTCGCGCAATACGGCGTCCAGCACGGTGTCGCCGGTCGGTTCCGCGCCGACGACGGTGACCGTGCCGCCGTCCTCCCCCAGCCGACCGCGCAGCGCGAGGTCGATCAGGGCGGCGGCACGCACGAGCAGCTCGGTGCGGGAACGGTCGTACGGGCCTTCGGACGCGTCGTCGTAGGCGAGCAGATACACAAGGCAGGGCAGGTCGTCGGTCACACCTCGACGCTATGGCCGGGGGCCCCGGCCATGGATCCGCCCCGGGAAGGGGCCGGCGTTGGGAACGTGGGAGGATCCGCGGGCCGGTCTCCTCCCTGAGCAGGAGACGGCGCCCTCAGGGGTGGCGTGGCCGTACGAGGCCGTGGTCGTAGGCGGCGACGACGGCCTGGACGCGATCGCGCAGGCCCAGTTTGCGCAGCACGGCGGTGACATGGTTCTTGACGGTGGCCTCCGACAGGCGCAGCCGCTCGGCGATCTCCGCGTTGGACAGCGCCTGCCCGATCAGGGTGAGCACCTCCCGCTCGCGGACGGACAGGTCCCGCAGGGAGGGTGGCGGCGCGGAATCGGGTGTGGTGCGCAGGAAGCGGTCGAGGACACGGCTCAGTACGGCCGGGGCCAGCAGGGCGTCGCCGCGCGCGGTGAGGCGGATGGCGTCGACCAGTTCGGCGGGGCGGATGTCCTTGAGCAGGAAACCGCTCGCCCCGGCTCGCAGGGCGGCGACCACGTGCGCGTCCACATCCCAGGTGGTCAGGACGAGCACCCTGGCCGCACTGCCGCTCCGCGCGATGAGCCGGGTCGCCTCGATGCCGTCCAGCACGGGCATGCGTACGTCCATCAGCACCACGTCGGGCGTCAGCTCGCGCGTGAGCCGCACCGCCTCCCGGCCGTCGGGCGCCTCACCGACCACCTCCAGGTCGTCCCGGGCGTCGATGATCATCCGGAATCCGGTCCGGACCAGGGTCTGGTCGTCGGCCACCACCACGCGCAGCGTCATGACGCGCGCTCCACCGGCAGCTGCGCGGCCACCTCGAACCCGCCCCCCGGCAGCGGACCGGCACGCAGGCTGCCGCCCACGAGCCGTGCGCGCTCCCGCATCCCCACCAGGCCGCGTCCCGGTCCCGGCCCGGGCGCACCGCTGCCCCGCGGCACCCGCCCGTCGTCGACCACCGTCACGTTCACACAGTCCCCTTCCAGCGTCACGCGCACGCTCACCTCGCCGGCACCGGCCGCGTGGCGCAGCGTGTTGGTGAGGGCTTCCTGAACGATCCGGTACGCCGTGAGGTCCACCGGGGCGGGCAGCTCGTCGGTGGCGCCCTCGCGCCGCACGTGTACGGTCAGCCCGGTCGCGCGCACGGTCTCGGCCAGCTCCTCCAGACGCGCGAGCGAGGGCCTCGGCTCCCGCTGCTCCCCGTCCTCGTCCTCCCCGGCATCGGGGCGGAACGCGCGCAGCAGCAGACGCAGTTCGCCGAGCGCGGAGCGGGCGCTCGTCTCGATCGCCCGCAGCGCCTGCCGGGCCTGCTCGGGCCGCTGGGTGAACACGTCGTCGGCGGCGGCCGCCTGGACGGTCATCACCGACAGGGTGTGCGCCACGACGTCGTGCACCTCGCGCGCGATCCGGGCACGCTCCTCCAGCACGGCGCGGCGCGTCTCCGCCCTCGTGCGCGCCTGGTGCGCCCTGCGCCACTGCCCCGCGGTCCACGCCAGCACCACGGTCGGCAGATAGACCGCCAGCCCCGCCGGGCCGCCCACCAGGAACGCCGCCAGCGCCGGCAGGCACATCGCCGCGAGCGCCCCCACCGACACCCGCCGGGGCCGCGTCGCCGACAGCACGCACAGGGCGATCTGCGCCGCGAGCAGCGCCCCTGTCAAGGTCACCGCGGGCAGCAGCACCCACACCACGAGACCGGTCACCGCGGTCGCGGCCAGTACGGCGGCCGGGAAGCGCGCCTGCCATCCGAGGGCGTATGCCTGCACGACCACCAGGGCCATGGCCACGGACAGTCGTCCGACCTGCCCGGCGCCGGCGACGACCACCGACGTGCCGAGGACGGCCAGCACCAGACCGGCCGACCCCCGCCACAGGGCCCGGGCCACCCGGGGCGGCAGTTCGCCCCCCGCTTCGCCGGCGAACGCCTCGTCCGGCTGCCTACCGCTGCGGTCCACGCCTCGACCCTATCCGGCGCTCGCGCACGCGCGGCCGTTCCGCTCCCGGCGGTCCGGGGTCCAGGGTCCGGGGTCCGCCCACAGATCGCCGGAAAACCGGATCCACGCACCCACATGCCGCGCCGATCCGTGGGCACCAGATGTCCGACCCTGCACGCCGCCCGAGCACCGGAGGTGAGAGCATCCGCCTCATGGATGACGCGGACGGTCGCACGGCTCGTTGGTGGGCGGCATTGCGCCGGACACCGGCCGCCGTCTGGAACGACGACATCACGGACTGGGCCGCCGCACTGACGTACTACGCGGTCCTGGCCCTGTTCCCGGTGATGCTGGTGATCCTGTCGATTCTGGGTCTGACGATGCCCATGGCCAAGCCGGAGGTCATCGACCGTCTGTCACAGGCCGCCCCGGTCGCGTCCCGCGAGTTGCTGCGCAGCAGTCTGCGGCAGACGACCGGCCAGTCGTCGGCGGCATGGACGCTGGTCTTCCTCGGAATGTCGGGAGCCCTGTGGTCGGGCTCCAGCTATCTGAGTGTCTTCCGCCGGGCGTTGCACGCCATGCACCGGGTCAGCGCGCACCGGCCGGTCTGGCGCACCGCTCCCCGCATCATCATCACCGCGCTCGTCCTGCTCGCCCTGCTGCTCACGTCCACCCTCGCGCTGCTCCTCACCAGCGGCATGGTCCGCAGGCTGGGCCGGGTACTGCATCTGGGCACCGGGCCGCAGGCGGCGTGGGACGCGCTGCGGTGGCCGGTCGTGGCCGTGGTCGCCGTCGCCCTGGTGCTCATCCTGTACCGTTCGGGCCCCGCGCTTTCCCGCCCCGTCGCGAGGATGGCACCGGGCGGCGCCCTGGCGGTGGTGCTCGTGCTGGCCGTCTCGCTCGGGTTCGCCGCCTACACCTCTCACGTCAGCGCCTACCACCGCCTGTACGGTTCACTGGCGGGTGTCGTCGTGTTCCTGGTGTGGTTGTGGCTGTCCAATCTGGCCCTTCTCATCGGCGCTCAGTTCAATGTGGAGCTGGCGAAGTCCGCCCGAGGGGAGGGAGCCGACCGGCCAGTGCCCGTGGCGGACCTGCCGTAGCCTCCGGCGATGCTCGCGATACACGCGAACGGCAAGCCGCGCTTGTGCTGCGGCCGCCCGGGTACAGCGTTTGAATATGGGTTGTCCCGCAGCACCCGGCCTTACCGAAAGTGATGTGTCGTGACTCTTCCCGGCGGCGCCGACGACCGCGCCCAGGGCTCGGGGGGCGAGCCGCGGGCGGGCGCTCACGAGATCGCCGACGCCGTGGAACGTCTCGCGAACCTGTGGAGCACCGCCGCTCAGGAGGCCGCAGTCCGGTTGTCCCCCCACCAGTTGCGGGCGCTACGGGCTCTGGAGACGGCTCCGGAGGTGAATCTCACCGGCCTGGCGGAGCGGCTGGACATAGGGCTTCCCACCGCGAGCCGTCTGTGCGACCGGCTGGAGGCGGCGGGGATGCTGGAGCGTTCGCTGCACCCCCACAACCGTCGTGAGGTGCAACTGAGCCTCACCGGTCACGGGCGTATGGTCCTGAACGACGTGGCCCGTCGACGCGTCGAGGCCCTGGCCGGAGTACTGGCGGCCATGGAACCCGCGGAGCGGTCGGCCCTGGTCCGCGGGATGAGAGCCTTGCTCTCCGCGCCGAGCGCGGACGCCGCCAAGCCACAAAAGGCGCCGTAGGCTGTGGGCCGTAGTCCGTGGGGCCGTAGTCCGTGGCCGTAGGGTCAGCCGTTCGGCCGCGGCCCCGGCCGCGACTTCGTCTCCGCGTCGCGCCCCCTCCAGTCGAGGCAGACGACGGCGGCATCCGAGACGAGATCCTCGGTGCCGACGTGTTCGATCAGCGCGGCGACGACCGATCGTGCCGTCTCGTGAGGCGTGCTGCGCCTGGTCGCGCCGAGGATCTGACGCAGGACGGCTTCCCCGAACTCCTCCCCGGCCGCCGACCGGGTGCTGTGGACGCCGCTGCTCAGGACGACCAGCCGGTCACCGGACCGCACCTGGAAGGTCTGTTCCTCGTAGAGGGTGTCCTCGAACATGCCGAGAGGCATCTGGGGGTCCAGTTCGACGCGTTCGACGGTCGTGCCGCGCTGGCGGTAGAGCCGCGGGGACCCGGCGTCGACGGCGCGCACCATGCCGGTGGCGAGGTCGAAGCGCAGCAGCAGCGTGGAGGCGTAGACCTTGCCTCCGTACTGGGAGTAGAGCGCCTGGTCGGCGAGGCACGCCTGATCGGCGAGGTCGAGGCCGGCGCGCCGGGCGTTGCGCAGGGCGCCCACGGCGAGACTCGTCAGCAGCGAGGCCTCGATGCCCCGGCCCATGCCGTCGGTGACGGTGAGGGTGAGATGGTCGGCGCTGGTGGACCAGTCGAAGTTGTCGCCACCGATCGCGTAGGCCGGCTCCAGGTGGGCCCCGATGACGTACTCGTCCCGGGCGCACCCGCGGCCCGGCAGGAGCTGCCACTGCATCTCGGCGGCGAGGGTGAGACGCCGGGTGCGGCGGGCCTGGAGGTACAGGTCGGTTTCCCGGCCGGCCGTGACCACCTCGTGGCCCAGCGCGGTGGCGAAGTCGCCGAGCCGCAGCACGGTGCCGGGATCGACGGCGGTATCGGGCATACGGACGGTGAGCACGCCGAGCCGGTCACCGCGGACGGTGATGGGGAGGTGCACCAGCTGCGTGGCCGGATCGGCCGTGACCTCCACCACGGGGTTCTGGGTGGTGAAGGCGGTTCCGGCGGCGCCGTCCTGGGCGGAGACCGGATCGCCCGTGTACGGCAGCCGGGTGACGGGTTGCAGGACCGTCAGGCCGTAGTCCGCGAGGAGCAGCGTGACGTCCCGGGCGCCGAAGCGCTCCGCCAGCAGGCGTCCGGCCGTGGCCACCAGGGCGTGCGGCGGAGCGGCGCGCAGCGCGCCTTCCTCGGACGGCACCGGCTCGGAGGTATCCACGGCGTCTCCATCTTCTCCCCGCATGACCTCCACGCTATCGCGACTTCCCGTGGGCACCGCGGGGCCGGGTTCGGATCGTGACGGCGGACGGCATCGTCACGACCGAGGCTCGTGATCACCGGGACGGCGTCCGCGCCAGTCCAGACAGACCACCAGGGCGTCGCCCTTCGGGACGGACTGCCCTCGAGGGCCGGACAGTTCCCGCAGGATGGCGCGCGGCACCTCCGCCGCGGGCAGGAGGCGGGTGGACATGATCGCCCGAACCAGTGCGGCGTCACCATGGGCCTCCCCCTGGGGCGAGGTGACCGCGTGCACCCCGTCGCTGACGAAGACGAGCCGGTCGCCGGGCTCGACGGCGAAGTCCTGAGCCCGGTAGTCGGTCTCCTCGAACATCCCGAGCGGCAGTTGCGCCTCGAAGGTGACGCGCTCGACCACCCCCTCACGCAGTCGCAGCAGCCGCGGGGAGCCGGCGTCCACGACCTTCGCCCGCCCCGTCGCCAGTTCGAGGTCGAGCATCAGCACCGAGGGATGGCAGCGCCCCCGGTAGTGGGCGTACACCGCCTGGTCGGCCAGCGCGGCCTGGTCGTCGATGGCGACACCGGCCCGCCGGGCGTTACGCAGCGCGTTGATGGCGAGGTTCGTCAGCAGGGAGGCTTCTATGCCCTCCCCCATGCCGCTGGTCACGTAGAGCATGAGTCGCTCCGCGGTGGCGGACCAGTCGAAGTTGTCGCCGTGGATGGCGTAGGCGGGCTCCAGTTGTGCGCCGAGTTCGTACTCGAGTCCGGAGCAGGAGCGGCCGGGCAGGAGCTGCCACTGCATCTCGGCAGCCAGGGTCAGCCGGTCCTTGCGCCTCGCCCTCAGGTACACGTCCGTGTCGCGCTCGGCCACCACGACCTCGTGAGCGAGCACTACGGCGATGTCCGCGAGCTCCTCCAGATCGCGGCGCGCGCCTTCTCCGTCCGGCAGGGTGACCGACAGCACGCCCAGCCGGTCCCCGCGCACCGTGACCGGCAGATGTACGCGTACGCACCCCTCGTGGGCGCCCTCGACGAATGGTTCCTGGGCGCCGAAAGCACGGCCGGCGGGGCTGCCGTGCGCCGACACCGGTTCCGTGGTGTGGGGCGGCAGGGACACCGGCCGCAGGACGGTGAGGCCGTAGTCGGCCAGGAACAACTCGACGGACCGCGCCGCGTACTCCTGCGCGAGCACGCGTCGCGCGGCCTCGAGCAACGCGTGCGGGGCCGCCGTGCGCAAGGCGCGCTCGGCAGTCACATATCTGTTCACGATGGGTAAATACACCAATCCCTTGACGGACTCATACGGACCTCGTCCGGGCGTCGAGGCCGCTCGGGCCGAGCCGGGCAGGACCGTTCGGCCTCTCTCCCGCCGGATCCCTGCGAGAATGTGACGGTGACTGTCTTCCGCTCCCGCCCCGGACCCGTCGAGGCCACACGCGTGACCCTGACAGCCATGGAATTGCTGGAAGTCCTGTGGGGCCGGGCGTCGACCGCGCCCGCCTCTCCGTCGCAGATGCGCGTACTGCTGATGCTCGAACACCAGGACGGCATCAATCTGCGCACCCTCGCCGACTCCCTCGCCTCCACGCCCCCGTCCACCAGCCGGCTCTGTGACCGGCTGGTGGCCGCCGGCTTCATCGAGCGCATGGTCAGTCCGGTCGACCGGCGCGAGGTGCGGCTGCATCTCAGCGGCCGCGGCCGTGCGTTCCTGGACGACCTGCGCGGGCGCCGGGAGCATGAGCTGCGGGCGGTGCTGGAGCTGATGCCCGCCGCGAAGCGGGCCGCGCTCCTCGAGGGGCTGGAGGCGTTCTGCGCCACGGCGGCGCTGCAAATACGCGACAGTGCCTCGCAGTCCAGGGGCCGGACGGCCTGAACACAGGGTCGGCCCTCCGCTCGCCCCGCGCCCCGGAGCCTCGGACGACCGGCGCACGGAGCGACTTCCGCCCACCGGAACATTGCAGACCTTTCCCCGCGCAGCACGTCCCGGCTACTTTGTTGCCTCGCGGGCATAGTTGTCAAACGGCAACAGTCGGTTGGCCGCCCGGCCCGTCGCGCGGGATCCGGTCGACCTGGTGTGCCCGCGCCGCCTGCCCGTGCCCGGGTGGGGAGTTGCTCGTTTGAGCATCTTATGGACTACGATTTCTGGAGCCAGATCTTCGAGCGCGGCGGCGTCGACGCCGTTCAGGCCGCGTTGGGGGATTTCGCTCCCTGCGCGAGCGAAGACGAACTGGACGCGGCCGTGGATCTGGCTTGCCAGGTCGTAGACGATGACACCGACCGCGTCATTGCCCGTGTCGATCGCATCAGGGCGAGGAAGAGCCGGTTCGGCAAGGGGGCCGCGGTGCTGGAGCACTAGCTCGACAGCCCGCCGGGCCGCACGATCGGTGAGCTTCTCGATCCGCGTCTCATACGGCTATGACGATGCCTCAGCCGGGCGGGAGCAGACCGGTGCCCGGCGCCGACGCTGAGGCCGAACTGGCCGTACTCCACCTGGAGTTCACAGCTGTACGCATCCGGGCCGTCGGGCGCCGGGAAGAGGTAAGCCCGCCGTACCGCGACCGAGGGACCCGTACCCCTGGACGAACCGGTGCTCCTCGGCGGGGCCTGAAGCGGCGGGGCGCCGAGGGGTGCGGGGGGGGGCCGGTGGCCCGGATGAGGTCCTGCCCACCGGGCCACCCGGCCACCGGCGACGCGATCGCGTGCCGGCGGCCGGCCGGTCGGTGAGATCGACTGGTTCACTGCACCCTGTTGACGTTCTCCGCCTGTGGACCCTTCGGGCCCTGGGTGACGTCGTACTCGACCTTGTCGCCCTCGTACAGTTCCTTGAAGCCGGTGCCCTGAATGGCAGAGAAGTGAACGAATACGTCCGGTCCGCCGCCGTCCTGCTGGATGAAGCCGAAGCCCTTCTCGGCGTTGAACCACTTCACACTGCCAGTTGCCATCGCTCTGAATCCTTCTTCATGTCCCACGGCACCGGAGTCGCGGTGCCGGCCGAGCCCTGCGGGGCGCCGGCAATCCAAGTCTCCACCTCTTGGCGGGACTCCGCTCGTCGCCGGGCCGGGCGGAGCCGTGTTCACAACCGGTCAAGCGTCGTGACGCAGCACGTCGTAGGCCAGGTGCGTCGCGGTGGACGTCGGGATCACGTTCCGCTGTACGAGGGTGTGCGGTACTCCGCCGGTGAACAGGGGCGTCCCGCCGCCCAGCACGACGGGCGCCAGGTGAACCGTCAGCGCGTCGACCAGACCGGCGTCGATCGCCGAGCCGATCGTGGCACCGCCGCCCATCAGGATGACGTCGAGGTCGCTGCCGGTGTCCGACGACGCCGCCTCCGCGCGCCGACGCGCGGTGGCGAGGGCGTCGGCCAGACCGGTGGTGACGAACGTCCAGTCGAGGTCGGTCAGGCGCACCGACTCCGGCGGCGAACTAGTCACGACGACGAAGGCCGGCGTGCCGACCTCGCCGGCGCCGTAGCCGCACCGGTCGTCCCAGCCGTTCGGCCCGTCGACCAGGTCGAAGAGGTTTCGGCCGAGGACGACCGCGCCCGAGCGGGCGGTCCCCTCGCGCAGGATCCTGCGGTCCTGGGGGTCGTCGGAGAACGCCCAGGTGTGCAGGGCGTCGCCGCCGGCCCCCAGACCGGTGTCCGGCCCCGGGTCGGGGCCGGTGACGTAGCCGTCGAGGGAGATCGAGATGTCAGCGATGATCCGGGTCATGCCCGTATAGACCCGGTCCGCGGGCCGGACTCATCGCCGGTCCGTGGCCTGTTCACGGACGAGGGCGCAGCTGCGGCTGATGAGCCGGGAGACGTGCATCTGGGAGAGGCCGAGGCGGTCGGCTATGCGGCTCTGCGTCATGTCCTCGAAGAAGCGCATGTAGAGGATGGCGCGCTCGCGCTCGGGCAGCCGGCGCAGCCCTTCCTTGGCGGCCTCGCGGTCGAGGACCACGTCGTAGGAGGTCTCTGCCGTGGCGAGGGTGTCGGCGAGGCTGTAGCCGTCGTCGCCGTCGGCCAGCTCGGCGTCCAGCGAGAGGGTGCTGAAGCTCTCCAGCGCCTCCAGGCCGGCGCTCACCTCGTCCTCGGCGAGCCCGGTGTGTGCGGCGATGGCGGCGACCGTGGGTTCGGGGCTGCCGGGCCGCTGGGTGAGTTCGCGCCGCGCCACCCGCACCCGGTTGCGCAGGTCCTGCACCCGGCGCGGCACCCGAACGGCCCACATGCGGTCCCTGAAGTGCCGCTTGACCTCCCCGGTGATGGTGGGTACGGCGTAGCTCTCGAACGCTCCCTGGGACGGGTCGAACCGGTCGATCGCCTTCACCAGCCCGAGCGCGGCGACCTGCCGCAGATCCTCGAGGGACTCCCCGCGATCACGGAATCGGCCGGCGATCCGGTGAGCCATGGGCAACCAGGCGGTGACGAGTTCCTCCCGTACGGCGTTCCGCCGGGGACCGTCCTCCAGCTCTTTGAGCAGGGCGAACAGCCGGCCGGTGTCGGGTGCGTCGGCGTGAGAGCGCCGGGCGGGTGGCTCGGCGACGGGGAGGGTCGTGTCGGGCGTGCCGTGACGGCTTGTCGACATGTCGGTGAGCATGCGGAATCGCTCCTGAACGTGATCGCAGGGCACCGTCGGAACAGGGTTCCGGATTCAGGCCCGAAAGTGGTGCCAGGGTCTGCCGCGGGATGTACCGCCCAGGCCGCCGGTAGGGGACCCAGGCAGCGGTACAGACCCCGCTGGGCGCGCGCCTCCGGTCCGAAGCACGAGACCCGCTTGCCCCTCGCGTCCGCCGGTAAACACCGGTATGCGGACCTTCGGGGCTCGCCCGGCGTTACGCGGGCGGGCCGGCCGTACGGCCGAGGGGGCGAGGCGTCCTGTGGTGCTCCGCGATACCTGTCTCGGCTGCCGCCCGGCGGTTGGTGGGCGTGGGCCCGAGCCATTCGCACAGCAGGACGGTGGCGTCGTCCTGCAGGTAGCCGTCGTGATGGTCGACGACGGCCCTGGTCAGACGGCGCAGGGTCTCGGGGACGGGGAGGCCGTCGGCGTGATGGCGGACCAGGAAGTCCACGAAACGGTCGAGACCGAACTCGGTTCCGGCGCGCCGGGCCTCGGTGATGCCGTCGGTGTAGAGCACGAGCCGGTCGCCTGGTTCGAGCTGCTCACGGCAGAGGGAGACGGGCAGCCCGAGGCGGGTGCCCATGGGATGCGCCGGCGGGCAGCCCAGCCGGGTGGCCCAGCGGCCGCCGCGGATCAGCAGCGGTGGCACGTGCCCGCGATTGACCCAGGTCAGCAGGCCGGTGGCGGTGTCCAGGTCCGCGAGCACGCCGGTCGCGTAGGAGCTGTCGGCGAACTGCTCGGTCAGGACCTGCTCGATCGTCTCGGTGACCTCGACGAGTCCCGCGCCCTGGCGGCGCGCGTTGCGGCAGGCCGCCATGGCCAGGTTCGCGGTCAGGCCGGCGGCGGTGTCGTGGCCCATGGCGTCGAAGACGGACAGGTGCACCACGTGTCCGTCGGTCGCGTAGTCGAAGGCGTCCCCGCTGATCCGATAGGCGGGCTCCATGACCGCGGAGACCACCACCCGGCCGTCGGCGTAGGTGCGCGGCGCGGTCAGACTCCACTGCATCTCCGCGGCCACCCCCATCGGCGCCGACCGCACGAGCCGGGCGTAGGAGTCGCTGTGGTCCCGCTTGCTGACGATGATCAGTGCCAGCAGCGACGCCAGGGCCTGCATGTCGTCCGCGGTGCGCTCGTCGTCCGTCGCCGTGACGATGTGCAGCGCGCCCAGCCGTTCCGTGCCGTCCAGCAGCGGCACCCACCAACCGTGGCCGTCCGGACCCGCCGCGGCCGGCACGATCCGGCCGAACCGGTAGGCCCGGCCGGCCAGGGTGGCGTCGACGACCAGCTCGGCCGCGTCGCCGCGCGCGCCCTCGGCCGCATCCGGGCCGGAGCCGGTCAGCAGTCGCAGGACCGTATGCCTGAGATCGGCGAGGTAGATCCGCACCTCGCGCAGCCCGGCGGCCGCCGCGTACGCGTTCGCCTCGCGCGGCAGCGCCTCCAGCGGCATCAGATGGCTCGCGGCCAGCAGATCCGCCAGCATGCGTTCCCCGCTCGAGCCCTCAGTGGTCACGCCAGAGCCGCCTCTCGCGCAGCACGAACAGCGGATGCCGTCGGCTAAGGCCCAGCGTGCCACGCGACACCGGTCCCCGCCCTCGCCCGGCCGAGGCCGGACCCGTGCGCACCCAAGGGTGGGCGCCCGCCCGGCCGTACCGCGTGCTCGGCGGGAGCGGTACGTCGGCGTTCCGATCGGGTGGGGGCCGGTCCGAACCAGTCGGTCAGGGCGGTGTGCGGGTCGTCGGTGCCGGGAGGGGTCGTCACCGGCTCGGGCGAGATGGCCGCCGGTGCGGATGAGCAGCACCGCGGCCTCCGTGTCGGTGTGCGGCGCGGTGACGGCTCGGACGCGACCGCTGCAGGGGGCCGCGGAGCGTACGGCCGCGGGGGGGGTGAGGTGCGGTCCGGCAACAGCGGTCGGCCCTCGCGCAGCGGTCCCGCCGGTCGTGCGGACCCGGAGCCGGTCGCGAGCCGCCGGTCGGCGACGAAGGCCCCCACGCGGGGGTCGCCGTCGCCACCTCGGCACGGTTACGCCGGGCATCAGACGCTCCACTACCAGAGCAAGATCATCCGGATTGCACCGTATTCCGGATTGTTTACTGCGGCCGCGTTTCGAGCTCATGGCGGGACCCGCCGAAACCTGGTGTGCGGCGCAAGGTACGGACCAGGCTGGCCTGCGACCTTCCCGTCTCCGCAGAAAGCTCCGCCACGCATGTACTCGTGTCCTCTCCCCGGCGCCCCGCAGGCGCACCTCTTCTGTGTGGTGAGGGGGTGCCGCGCGTGGTGCGCTATGTGACACGCAAGGCGGCCGGCTGGCTGCTGATGATCGTGGTCGCCACCAACGCCACCTATTTCCTGGCGAGTTGGTTCCTGGATCCGCGATCGAACTTCAAGGAGCTGCGGCCGGTCCGCAGCGAGGACCAGATCGACCGGGCCCTCGCTCCCTACAACCTGGACCCGCGGGTGCCGTTGGTGCACCGCTGGTGGGACTGGCTCACCTCGGTGGTCCTCCACTTCGACTGGGGCAAGTCCCCCACCGGCGTCTCCGTCAACGGCGAGGTGGGCTACCGGTCCCTCGTCAGCGCGGAGTTGGTCGTCATCGCGACGATCCTGTCCGTGGTGATCGGCGTCGCGCTCGGGGTCTACACCGCCGCACGGCAGTACGGCTGGGCCGACCGGCTCACGCAGGCCGTGTCCATCGCGGTGTTCAACGTGCCCACGTCCGTCGCCGCGCTCGCCGTGGTCTTCGTCGCCATCTGGCTGAACCAGCACGCCGGGCTGCACTTCCTCTACGTCGCCGGGGCCAACTCCCCCAACGTGGAAGGGCTGCTCCCGACCATCGGCGACCGCCTCCTGCACCTCATCCTGCCCACCCTGACGCTGACGTTGATGGGGTACGTCGGCTACCACCTGACGCAGCGTTCGCTGCTGCTGGACACGATCAACGCCGACTTCGTCCGCACGGCCCAGGCCACCGGCCTCACCCGTGGCCAGGCGATTCGCAGACACGCCCTGAGGGCGGCGCTCATCCCCACGGCGGCCTCCGTGGCGTTCAGCGTCCCGGCCATCTTCACCGGCGCCGTCATCACCGAGACGGTGTTCGGCTGGAACGGCATGGGCCGCTACTTCGTCCAGACCATCGCGAAGAACGACGTGCACGGCACGGTGGCGACGGCCGCCTTCGCGGCGGCGCTGACCGCCCTGGGCGCGGTCCTCGCGGACATCGCCACCGTCTTCCTCGACCCGAGAGTGCGGGTGAGCTGACATGGCCATCGACGCGACGCCCGGCCCCCCGTCCACCACGGCGCCCGGCCCGGCCGCCGACGTGCCGCTGCCCGCGCCGGACCATGGCGACCTCGGCCTCGGCCGGCTCTATCTGCGGCGCTTCCGGCGCAACCGGCTCGCCGTCGCCGGTGTGGCGCTCTTCGTGCTGCTGGTGCTCTTCGGCGCCCTCGGCGGCCTCTTCACCTCCTACGCGTACACCGACGCCGACTTCACCGCGCTCACCCAACCGCCCAGCGCCCTGCACTGGTTCGGCACCAACCAGGGCGGCAACGACATCTACGCGTGCGCCGTGCACGGACTCCAGCGCTCCCTGGTGATCGCCGTGAGCGTATCCGTCCTGACGATCGTCGTCGCCGCGGTCATCGGCTCCAGTGCCGCGTACTTCGGCGGCCGGGTCGAGACGGTGACACTCGCCGTCATCCACTTCCTGCTGATCGTCCCCTCGTTCCTCATCCTCGCCCTGGTCTCGCACCGCCTGGCCGGCGACTGGCGCGTCCTCGTCGCCGTGCTGACCGTGTTCGGCTGGATGCCCACCGCGCGGGTCATCTGGTCCGTGTCGACCTCCCTGCGCGAACGGGACTACGTGACGGCGGCGGAGTTCATGGGCGTCAGCCCGCCGCGCATCATCCTGCGCCACATCATCCCCAACCTCGGCTCCCTGCTCATCGTCAACCTGACGCTGGGCGTGGTGGCGACGGTGCTCAGCGAAACCGCCCTGTCCTTCCTCGGATTCGGCGTCCAGAGCCCGGACGTCTCCCTCGGCACAATGCTCGCGGACGGGGCGAGCACCGTCACCAGCGCACCCTGGCTGTTCGCCTTCCCGGCGGGGCTGGTCGTCCTGCTCACCGTGTCGATGACCTTCATCGGCGACGGACTGCGCGACGCCCTCGACCCCACGTCGGTGACCGGCTCGGCGGGAGGCCGACGTTGACACTCGCGACCCCACTGAGCGGCCCGGTGCCGCCCGCCGACGCCACTGCCGTGCTGTCCGTGCGGGACCTGCGGGTCTCCTTCCCGTCCGAGGCCGGAACCGTCGAGGCGGTGCGCGGGGTGAGCTTCGACCTGCTGCCCGGCCGGACCCTCGGCATCGTCGGCGAGTCCGGCTCGGGCAAGTCGGCCATGGCGACGGGCATCATGGGCCTGCTGCCGCCCTCCGCCGAGCTGCGCGGTCGGGTGCTGCTGGGCGGGCGGGACCTGATCGGCCTCGGCGACCGGGAACTGTCCGGGATCCGGGGCAACTCCATCGGCATGGTCTTCCAGGACCCCCTGTCCGCGCTGACGCCGATCTTCTCCGTGGGCAGGCTGCTCTCCGACGCCCTGCGGGTCCACCAGGACCTGACCAGACGGGCGGCCTGGGAGCGGGCCGTCGAACTGCTCGACCTCGTCGGCATCCCGGACCCGCGGAACCGGGCCACCTCCTTCCCGCACGAGTTCTCCGGCGGCATGCGCCAGCGCGTGGTCATCGCCCTGGCGATCGCCAACAAGCCGTCCGTGCTCGTGGCCGACGAGCCCACCACCGCGCTCGACGTCACCGTGCAGGCACAGATCCTCGACGTCCTGCGACTGGCGCAGGAGGAGACCGGTGCCGGTCTGGTCCTCATCACCCACGACCTCGGGGTCGTCGCCGGGCACGCGGACGACGTCGCCGTCATGTACGCGGGCCGGTTCGTGGAGCACGCGGGCGTCGAGGAGCTGTTCCGCCGGCCGACGATGCCGTACACCGCGCGGTTGCTCGCCGCCGTACCGACCGTGGACGGCGGGGCCCGCCGGCCGCTGGTCCCGATCGGCGGCGAACCGCCCACCCCGGTGGGCCTGACGGGCGGCTGCCCCTTCGCGCCCCGCTGCGCCGTCGCGCTCGACGCGTGCCGCGACGACGAACCCGACCTGCAACATGTCACCGGGCACGGGCACGTGGCCTGTCTGCGCGCGACGGAGATCGCCGACGGATCCCTCGACCCCGCCGGGAACACCGGCTACGACGGATCCCTCGACTCCGCGGGGGAGTTCGAGCCCGCGAGGTGCACCGGGCCCGCCGCCCGGTCCGAGGGGAAGGCCACGCCCGCACTCGCGACAGCCACGGTCCCGCCCCCGGGTCCGACCGCGTCGCGCGAAGTGGTGCTCCGGGTCGAGGACCTCGTCAAGACCTTCCCGGTGACCAGGGGCGCCCTCCTCAAGCGCAGGATCGGCACCCTGCACGCCGTCAACCGGGTCGGCTTCGAGCTGCGCGCCGGTGAGACGCTGGGCCTGGTGGGCGAGTCCGGCAGCGGCAAGACGACGACGCTGATGGAGATCCTGCGGCTCAGACGGCCCGAGGGCGGCCGGATCGAGATCGCCGGCACCGACGTCGCCACGATCGGTTCCGGCGCGCGGACCCGGCAGCTGCGGCAGGACGTGCGCATCGTCATGCAGGACCCGCTGGGGGCCCTCGATCCGCGGCTGCCCGTCTTCCAGTCGCTCGCCGAGCCGCTGCGGGCGATCGGCCGGGACCGCGCCTCGATCCGGTCCCGGGTGCGCGAACTGCTGGCGCTGGTAGGCCTGGACGGCTCGGTGGGCGACCGGTTCCCGGCCGCCCTCTCCGGCGGTCAGCGCCAACGGGTCGGCATCGCAAGGGCCCTGGCGACGGAGCCGAGGCTGCTCGCCCTGGACGAACCGCTCTCCGCCCTGGACGTGTCGGTGCAGGCCGGGGTGATCAACCTGCTCGCGCGGCTCCAGCGTGAACTCGGCCTGGCCTACCTGGTGGTCGCCCACGATCTGGCCGTGGTCCGGTACATCTGCGACCGCATCGCGGTGATGTACCTGGGACACATCGTGGAGAGCGGGGACACCGAGACGATCTTCTCCGACCCCCGACACCCGTACACCCGGGCGCTGTTGTCCGCGATCCCGGTGCCGGATCCGGTGCGGGAACGCTCCCGTGAACGCGTCGTGCTGGAGGGCGAGCAGCCCAATGCCGCCCGACTGCCCCCGGGCTGCGTCTTCGTCGACCGGTGCCCTCTGTACCGGACCGCCGACGAGACCGTGCGGCGCCGCTGTCGTACGGAGCGCCCCGCACCGACCGCCGTGGCCGGACAGCCCGGCCACCAGTACGCATGCCACGCGGGCTGAGTGCCTGTCACACCGTCTGCACACCCGCCCGCGGACCCGGGCCGCCCCCGGCCTCCCTGTCCAGGCCCGCCGTTCCCGGCCCGGCCGCTGTCACCGACCCGTAAGGACTCCTCCCCCATGCGCACAAGACTGGCCCTGCCCGTCGCCCTCCTCGCCGCCGTCTCCGTCGCCGCCACCGCGTGCCGGTCGTCGTCCGGGACGGGCGCCGCGGACTCGGACCCGAAGGGTGCTCCGACCGCCGCGCCGGCCGCCGCCGACTACAACCCCACCCCCTACGACAGGATCAGGGACGGTGGCACCTTCACCACGGTCGGCACGTTCGACGACCAGGGCAACCCGTTCAACGTCAATGCCACGCTGACCGCCGCCCGGGTCTGGGCCTGGTACAACGCCGACGCGATCACCTACTCGCCGACCGGCGAGGTGCGGTACAACCCGGACTACTACAGCGATGTGAAGGTGACCGTCGAGGGCGGCGACCAGAAGGTCACGCTGACGATCAACCCGAAGGCCGTCTTCAACGACGGCACACCGATCGACTGGACCGCGATCAAGGCCACCTGGAAGGCGAACAACGGCTCCGACAAGGACTACGCCGCCTCTTCGACCAACGGCTACGACCAGATCACCTCGGTCGAGAAGGGCAGGGACGCCAAGCAGGCCGTCATCACCTTCAAGGGCGTCGACTCCGCCTGGTCGAGCCTGTTCACCACCTTCCTGCACCCCAAGGCCGCCACGGTCGACCATTTCAACAAGGCGTATGTGAAGAAGGCACACCCGGAGTGGGGCGCCGGCCCGTACACGGTCGGCAAGTGGGACACACACTCCGGCGACATCACCTTCGTCCGCAACCCCAAGTGGTGGGGAAGGAAGGGCAAGTTGGACAAGCGCGTCTACGTGGACCTGGAATCGACCGCGGCGGTCAACGCCTTCAAGAACGGCCAGCTGGACTACGTCTCCGCCGTCGACGCGGAGAGCCTCAAGCAGGTCAAGGGGCTGAGCGGCACGGAGATCCGCAGCGGTGGCAGCCCCTTCGAGTACGCGCTCTACTTCAACACCCGCTCGTCCGTCCTCGCGGACCGGGGTGTGCGCAAGGCCATCGAGGAGAGCATCGACCGCGCCCAGATAGCGAGGATCCGGTTCCAGGGCCTCGACTACCGGGAGCCGTTGCCCGGTTCGGCCGTGCTGTACAGCTTCCAGAAGGGCTACGAGGACAACGTCTCAGCCGTGCTGAAGTACGCGCCGGACGAGGCCGGGAGGGCACTCGACGCGGCGGGCTGGAAGCCCGGGGGCGACGGCATCCGGGCCAAGGGCGGCAGGAGGCTCGAGGTCGGCTACACCCTCCTCGGCGACGACCCGCTGGACAAGGCCACCGCCGGCGCCTTCGCCGCGATGCTGAAGCGGGTCGGCGTCAAACTCGTCGTCAAGAAGGCCGACGAGGCGGACTTCTCCAGCATCCTCAGCGGGCGCAAGTTCGATCTCTTCCTCTCCGGCAACCGCTCCATGGACCCCTTCGGCGCCCGCTATCTGTGCGACTTCTACTGCTCGGACCGTTCCTCCAATCTGACCGGCGCGGGCTCACCCGCCCTGGATCGGGAGATCCGGGCCACCGCCAAGATCGCCGACCTCGGCAAGCAGGCGGCGGCGGTCAACAAGGTCGAGCGGAAGGCGCTGCGGCAGTACGCATTCCTTCCGCTGTTCAGCGGCCCCTCGACCTACGGGGTGAAGAAGGGGCTCGCCAACGTGGGCGCCACCATCTTCGCCAACCCGCTGCCGGAGACGGTCGGCTGGGAGAAGTAGGCCCCGCGCCCGACGCCCCCCACCTGTCGCCCCCGAGCCCGAGCCGTCCCCGCTAGGGCCAGATCGCACTTACCCGCCGCCGGGCGGCAGTGCTACACCCGAGTAGTAGGCCGCACAACAGCCGTTCCTTCGTCCCCGCGCGGATCCGAGGAGGGTTCATGAACGCCTCGACCGGTACCGTGGCCGATCCGGCCGCACCCGCCGACCAACAGGACGAACCGACCGTACACATTCTGTGGATCAACGCGGGGCTGAGTTGCGACGGGGACTCGGTCTCCCTGACCGCCGCGACCCAGCCCAGCATCGAGGAGCTCGCGCTGGGGGCGCTGCCGGGGCTTCCGAAGGTGGCCGTGCACTGGCCGTTGATCGACTTCGAGTGCGGTCCGGTTCAGGGGGCGGACACGTTCATCGAGTGGTTCTTCAAGGCCGAGCGGGGGGAGATCGACCCGTTCGTGCTGGTCGTCGAGGGTTCCATCCCGAACGAGCGGATCAAACCGGAGGGCTACTGGTGTGGTTTCGGCGACGACCCGCAGACGGGTCAGCCGATCACCACCAGCGAATGGCTCGACCGGCTCACGCCGAAGGCCCTCGCGGTGGTGGCGATGGGCACGTGCGCCACGTACGGCGGCATCCACGCCATGGCGGGCAACCCCACCGGAGCGATGGGCGTGCCCGACTACCTGGGCTGGGAGTGGACCTCGCAGGCGGGCATCCCGATCGTCTGCATCCCGGGCTGCCCGGTGCATCCGGACAACGCCTCCGAGACCCTGCTCTACCTGCTCTACCAGGCCACCGGCGCGGCGCCGATGATCCCGCTGGACGAGGAACTGCGGCCGACCTGGCTGTTCGGGGCCACCGTGCACGAGGGCTGCGACCGGGCCGGCTACTACGAGCAGGGACAGTTCGCCGAGGAGTACGGCTCCCCTCAGTGCCTGGTGAAGCTGGGGTGCTGGGGGCCGGTGGTCAAGTGCAACGTGCCCAAGCGCGGCTGGATCAACGGGGTCGGCGGCTGCCCGAACGTGGGCGGCATCTGCATCGCCTGCACGATGCCCGGCTTCCCGGACAAGTTCATGCCGTTCATGGACGAGCCGCCCGGCAGCCATGTCTCGTCGGCGGCGAGCAGCGTCTACGGCTCGGTCGTCCGGCGGCTGCGCCACTACACGGAACGGACCGTGGACAACGAACCCAAGTGGCGGACCAGGGGCGAGAAGCTGACCACCGGGTACCGGGCGCCATGGTGACCGGCCTGGCCGGCGGCGGTGCCGCCCGGCCACTGCCCCGCGCCACGCAGGCGGACCCCCGCCCGGGCGCGCGGAGAGGGCACAGCACCCGACAGGAAATCGGAGCGGCATCATGGGGACGGTGACGGACAAGTCGACCGGTGGCAGCCTCGTGGAGATGTCCTGGGACCCGATCACCCGGATCGTGGGCAGTCTCGGCATCCACACCAAGATCGACTTCAAGGCGAAGCGGGTCGCCGAGTGCTACAGCACGTCCTCGGTGTTCCGCGGGTACAGCATCTTCATGCGCGGCAAGGATCCGCGCGACGCGCACTTCATCACCAGCCGTATCTGCGGCATCTGCGGCGACAACCACGCCACCTGCTCGGTGTACACGCAGAACATGGCCTACGGCGTGGCGCCACCGCACCTCGGCGAGTGGATCATCAATCTCGGCGAGGCAGCGGAGTACATGTTCGACCACAACATCTTCCAGGAGAACCTGGTAGGGGTCGACTACTGCGAGAAGATGGTCCGCGAGACCAATCCGGGCGTGCTGGAACTGGCCGAGCGGACCGAGGCCCCGCACGCGGCGGAGCACGGCTACCGCACCATCGCCGACATCATGCGCTCGCTGAACCCGCTGGAGGGCGAGTTCTACCGTGAGGCCCTCCAGGTCAGCCGGTACACCCGGGAGATGTTCTGCCTGATGGAGGGCCGCCATGTGCACCCCTCCACGCTGTATCCGGGCGGCGTGGGCACGGTGGCGACGGTGCAGCTGTTCACCGACTACCTCACCCGCCTCACCCGCTACGTGGAGTTCATGAAGCGGGTGGTCCCCCTCCACGACGACCTCTTCGACTTCTTCTACGAGGCCCTGCCGGGCTACGAGGACGTCGGACGGCGCCGGGTGCTGCTGGGCTGCTGGGGCGCGCTCAACGACCCCGAGTACTGCGACTTCACCTACGCCCGGATGTCCGACTGGGGCCGGCGGATGTTCGTCACCCCCGGTGTGATCGTGGACGGCAAGCTGATCACCAACGACCTCGTGGACATCAATCTCGGCATCCGCATCCTGCTGGGCAGTTCGTACTACGAGGACTGGGTGGGGATGGGCAAGTTCGTGGAGTTCGACCCGCTGGGCAACCGTGTCGACGAACGCCACCCCTGGAACCAGCACACCGTTCCCGCGCCGCAGAAACGGGACTTCGACGACAAGTACAGCTGGGTGATGTCCCCGCGCTGGTTCGACGGCACGGACCACCTCGCATTGGACACCGGCGGCGGCCCCATCGCCCGGCTGTGGTCCACGGCCCTGTCCGGCCTGGTCGACATCGGATACGTCAAGGCCACCGGACACAGTGTCCAGATCAACCTGCCCCGCACCATGACCAAGCCGGAGACCACCCTGGAGTGGCACATCCCGCGCTGGAGCAACGCCCTGGAACGCAACCGGGCCCGCACCTACTTCCAGGCCTACGCGGCCGCCGCCGCCCTGCACTTCGCCGAGCAGGCGATGGCCGAGGTACGCGCCGGACGCACCCAGACCTGGGAGAAGTTCGACGTGCCCGACGAATCGATCGGCTGCGGCTTCACCGAGGCCGTGCGGGGCGTGCTGAGCCATCACATGGTGATCCGCGACGGCAAGATCGCCAACTACCATCCGTACCCGCCCACGCCGTGGAACGGCAGCGTCCGCGACTCCTACGGCACTCCGGGCCCCTACGAGGACGCCGTGCAGAACACCCCGATCTTCGAGGAGAACCCGCCGGAGAACTTCAAGGGCATCGACATCATGCGCGCCGTGCGCAGCTTCGACCCCTGTCTGCCGTGCGGCGTGCACATGTACGTCGGCGGCGGCCGCACCGTGGAGCAGACCCACATGCCCACCGGACTGAGCGGACTCGCCGTCTGAGCACGGCGCCGGGACGCCCGGGCCGGCCGAGAGGAAGGGGCCGTCGATGGCGGGACAGGACACGGGCGAGCGCGTCGCCGCCCTCCTCGACGAACTGGCGCGCACCGGCGACCCACGCGCCCGCGCCGCGGCCGACGAACTGGTGCGCACGCTCGTCGAGTTCTACGGCGAGGGACTGGCCCGGGTGGTCCGGCTGCTCGGCAACGCCCCGCCCGGCGCGGACCCCGTGGCCGTCCTCGTCGCCGACGAACTCGTCGCCGACCTGCTGATCCTGCACGACCTGCACCCCGAGGACACCCTGACCCGGGTCGGGCGCGCGCTGGACAAGGTGCGGCCCTACCTGGGCTCCCACGCGGGCGACGTCGAGGTGCTGGGCCTCGACGACGGCTCGGCGGAGGGACAGGTGCTGCGGCTACGGCTGCGCGGCAGCTGCGACGGCTGTCCGTCCTCCGCGCAGACCGTGCGCTGGACCATCGAGGAGGCCGTCGCGCGTACGGCCCCCGAGATCGCCCGCATCGACGTCGAGGGAGCGACCGAGGCCCCCGCCGCCGGACCGGCCCTGCTGCAGATCCTGCCCGGCCCACCCGAGGACGCGCCCGGCCACAGGCCGCCGGGCTCCGCATCCCCCGCGTCGCCCGGCCTCGCCCCGCCCGGGCCCGCGCACTGGCACACCGTGGGGCCCGAGGGGCTGCCCGGGCCGGAGCACGCCCTGGGCAGCGCGCGGGTGGACGGCGCCCTGCTGTTGTTCGTGCGGCTGCCGGGCGGGCTGTACGCCTACCTCGATCGCTGTGCCGACTGCGGCTCCCGGCTGGACGACGCCGACCTCAGCGGTGATCTGCTGCGCTGCGCCGACTGCGGCACCGAGTACGACGTACGGCACGCGGGCTCCGGCGCCCAGGGGCATCTCGAACCGCTGCCGCTGCTGGCGGAGGACGACGGCTCCGTGCGTATCGCGCTGCCCGAGCGTCAGGCGGCGGCGTCGTGACCGGCGACGTGCTGCGGCAGTTCACCCGCCGGCCGGCGCCGCCGGGGCAGCTCTGCGAGCTGTGCGGCGAGCCGCTGCCCGAGGAGCACCGTCACCTGGTCGACACCCGGCTGCGCGGCCTGAAGTGCGTCTGTCCGCCCTGCCATCTGCTGCTGGACCGGCCCGGTGCCGGAGGCGGGCGGTTCCGGGCCGTCCCCGCCCGCTACCTCGTCGATCCCGGTTTCCGGCTCGACGAACAAGACAGCGGCCGGCTCCAGATCCCGGTGGGACTCGCCTTCTTCTTCCGCAACTCCGGCCTCGACCGGCTCTGCGCCTTCTACCCCAGCCCGGCCGGCGCCACCGAGAGCGAACTCGACCCGACGACCTGGGACGAGGTGCTCGGCGGCACCCGGCTGGCCGCCCTCCTCCAACCGGACGTCGAGGCACTGCTGGTGCACCAGGAGCGCGGCGGACCGGGCCTGTGCGCGCTCGTGCCCGTCGACGTCTGCTACGAACTGGTCGGCCGGATGCGTCTGCACTGGAAGGGCTTCGACGGCGGCTCCGAGGCGCGCGCCGACCTCGCGGCGTTCTTCGAACGGGTCCGGGCCGCCGCCCGCCCGCTGCCGGCCGGTTCCACCGCCGGCGCGGACCCGGGCACGAACGTCGGGGGGCCGGCGTGACCGACCTGGAGATCAGCTGCACCGGCGTCCGGCCCGAACCCTACGGCGCGGGCCCCACCCTGCTGTTCGGCCTGCGCATCGAGGAGAGCGACCACCGGCCGGTGCACGCGGTCGCGCTGCGCTGCCAGATCCGCATCGAGCCCGCCCGCCGCACCTACGAACCGGAGGAGGTCGACATGCTCGCCGACCTCTTCGGCGAACCCGGACGCTGGGACACCACGCTCAAGCCCCTGCAGTTCGCGCACGCGTCCATCACGGTGCCCGGCTTCACCGGGCCGACCGAGGTCGAGCTGCCCGTGCCGTGCACCTACGACACCGAGGTGGCCTCGGCGTCGTACTTCCGCGCCCTCACCCAGGGCGAGATCCCGCTGCTGCTGCTGTACTCGGGCACCGTCTTCACCTCGGACGGCGGTTTCCGCGCCGAGCCCATCCCCTGGCACAAGGAGTCCGCGTACCGGATGCCGGTGCGGGTGTGGCGGCAGCTGATCGACACCTACTTCCCCGGCACCGGCTGGATTCGCGTACGCAACGACTGCCTGGAGGCACTGCGCCGCTACCGGTCCGAGCGTGCCCTGCCGTCCTGGGAACAGGTCGTGACCGAACTCCTCGGCGCCGCCGACGGGCAAGGGAGCCGCTGACATGAAGGGCGCCACGCACACCGCCGACGTGCTCGACCATGCCCGCGCGGTCGCCGACGCGGTCCTCTACGAGGGCTATGTGCTGTACCCCTACCGTGCCTCGGCCGCGAAGAACCAGGTGCGCTGGCAGTTCGGCGTCCTCGTCCCGGCGGCCGTGGCCCACGAGGGCGGCGAGAACTGCGCCCAGCGCACCCAGTGTCTGCTGGAACCGCGCGGCGCGGCGCGGGTGGACGCCGAACTGCGCTTCCTGCGGGTGCGCCGGCGCACCGTCGAACGCCTGGAGGCCGACGGCTCCTACACCCCGGTGCCCGAGCTGGAACTGCCCGACCGGATCCTGGTGCCGTGGGACGAGGGCGCCGAGGAGCGGGTCCGCATCCACCTGCCCGCCCGGGACCTGACCGCCGGCGGCGAGGACTGGGACGTCGCGTTCGACCTGCCCGCGCACACCGGCCGGGAGCCGGTGACGGACCCGTCCGGACGGACCGTGGGCCGGCTGGTGCGCCGTACCGCGCGCGTGACCGGCACGCTGAGCCCCGCCCTGGAGGAACTGCCCGGCCCCTACCGGGTGCTGCGGCTCACCGTGACGGTGCGCAACACCACCCCTGCCCCGCCGGGGCAGGGCGACCGCGCCGCGGTCCTGGCCCACGCCATGGTCGGCACCCATCTGCTGCTCGGCGCGCCCGGCGGGCACTTCCTGTCGATGACCGATCCGCCGGAATGGGCCCGCGGGCAGGTCCAGGAGTGCCACAACGACCGCACCTGGCCGGTGCTGGCCGGCGCGGCCCACGCGGACGACGTCGTCCTGTCCGCGCCGATCATCCTGGAGGACCATCCCACGCTCGCCGAGGAGAGCCCCGGCCCTCTCTACGACGCCACCGAGATCGACGAGATCCTCTCCCTGCGCACCGCCGCCCTCACGGACCGGGAGAAGCGCGAGGCCCGGGGCACCGACGCACGGGCCGCCGAGGTCATCGACCTGGTCGACGGCCTGCCCGCCGCCGTGCGCGACCGGCTGCACGGGACGATCCGCTCACTGCGCGAGATCACCGGGGAGCGGCAGCCGGACCCCGCGCCCCGGCAGGGGCTCGACCTGCCGCCGGGCACCGGGCACCCATGGTGGGACCCGGCCCAGGAGCCGGGGGCCGGGGACGAGATCGTGGTCGTCGTCGAAGGCGTCCCGCTCGGCGCAGGCAGCCGCGTCGTGCTCACGCCGGGGGCCCGCCGGTCCGACGCCCAGGACGTCTTCCTGCGCGGACGGCACGCCACCGTGGAGGCCGTGGTCGACGACCTGGACGGCGAGACGCACCTGGCGGTGGTGATGGACGACGACCCCGGCTCCGACGTGCGCCGCGCCCAGGGCCGGTTCCTGTACTTCCGGCCCGACGAGGTCAGGCCGCTCACCGGGGAGGAGCCGTGACCGCCGCCCCGGCCGGCCCGGCCGTCCTGGTGGCGGGCGTCGGCAACGTCTTCCGGCGTGACGACGGGTTCGGGGTGGAGACGGTCCAGCACCTGGCCCGCCGCGGTCCCGCCGGCCTGCCACCGGGCGTCGACCTGATGGACGTGGGCATCCGCGGGCTGCATCTGGCCTATCGCCTGCTGGACGGCTACCGCACGCTGGTCCTGGTGGACGCCGTGCACCGCGACGGGCCGCCCGGCACGCTCTACACCATCGACGTGGGCCGGCCGGCGGACGGCGCCGCGGACGCCTGCCCCGGCCCCGTCGACAGTCACGCCATGGATCCGGCCGCGGTGCTGCGGCTGATGCACGGGCTGCACGCGTCGGCGGGCGGCACCCTGCCGGATCACGTGTACGTCGTCGGCTGCGAGCCCGGCGACGTCGGCGACGGCCTCGGGCTCACCCCGCCCGTGGCCGAAGCGGTCGACCGGGCCGCCGATCTGGTGACCGGGCTCGCCCGCCGGGCGTCCCACACAGCGACGAGGAGTTGACCCCCATGCACGGACACACGGGTTACGCGTGGCTCGGCCTCGCGGTCGGTTTGATGTTCGCCTACGAGATGGCGAGAAACCTGCCGGACGTCCAGCGCTATTTGCGTATGCGACGAATGTGACCGGTGGACGGGGATGTTCGCGGCAGACGGCTGCCACCCGGCCCCGCGGCATCCGTGAGCTGGACGTACCGCTCCAGGAAGACATGGAGGACGCCGTGCATCTCCCCCAGGCGTACGAACCACAACGCCAGTTCCATGGCGCCCTGCTCGGTCAGCGTGTACACGCGCCGCGCCGGTCCGTGGTCGGAGGAGTCCCAAGCCGAGGTGACCGACCCGCAGCCCTCCAGGCCCCGCAGCACCCGGTACACGTGCGCGGACTCCACCTCCGGCCAGCCCATGCCCACCAGCCGCTGCACCAGCTCGTAGCCGTGCCCCCGGCGCTCGGCCAGCAACAGGAGCAGGACCGGGGTGAGCAGCGTGCGGCGCTCGGCCTCGTGTGCGTTCATCGCCCCTCCAGCCTAGCCATCGAGCGCCTCGCGCCCCATTCGGCGGCCGCCCGGTGGCGGACCGGGAGGTGAGCGGCGTGCACGAGTTGTCCATCGCCACGGCTGTCGTGGACGAGCTGGAACCGCTGGCCGGCGCCGAGACGGTGCGCTCGGTGACGCTGCGCGTCGGGGAACTGGCGGCGGTCGTCCCCGAGGCGCTGTATCTCGCCTTCACCCTCGCCACCGAGGGCACCACGCTGGCGGGCGCCGAGCTGCTGATCGAGACTGTAGAGGGGCGGGCCCGCTGCGACGGCTGCGGGCACGAGAGCCCCACCGGGATGCCACCGGTGCTCTGGTGCGAACAGTGCGCCCGGCCACTCGTCCTGCTCTCCGGTCGCGAGCTGGAGATCGTCCGGCTGGTCACGGAGCCCGTCTCCGCACCGGCCCCCACCACCCGCTTCGCCTCGGCGAAGGAGCCGTCTCCCACCCGGAGGTAGCCCATGTGCCGCTCGGTCGACCTGCACCGGGCCGTACTCGCGAGGAACGACGAGAACGCCACCGCGCTCCGCCGCTATCTCGACCGGCACGGCACGGCCGCCGTCAATCTGATGTCCAGTCCCGGCAGCGGCAAGACCGAGCTGCTGGAGCTTCTGCTCACGCGGGCCCGTGCGCGGGGTACGCAGGTCGCCGCGGTCACGGCGGACCTCGCCACCGAGAACGACGCCCGGCGGCTGGCCCGCTCCCGGGCCCCCGTCCAGCAGATCCTCACCGACGGGCTGTGCCATCTGGAGGCGGGGATGCTCCGGGAGCGTCTGGAGCCGTGGCTGCCCGACGGTGTAAGGCTGCTGTTCGTGGAGAACGTCGGCAATCTCGTCTGTCCCGCCTCCTACGACCTCGGCGAGACCCTGCGGATCGTGCTGGTGTCGGTGACCGAGGGGGAGGACAAGCCGCTGAAGTATCCGGCCGCGTTCGGCCTGGCCCAGGTCGTGGTGGTCACCAAGAGCGACCTGGCCGACGCCGTCGGCTTCGACCGGGAGGCCTTCCTCGGCGGCGTGCGGCAGGTCAACCCCGGGGTGCCCGTCATCGAGACGTCCGCCCGCACCGGCGCGGGCGTGGACGACCTGCTCACCCACGTCATGGCCTGCGCCGGCGGGCGGCCCCCGCACGAGCCCGTACTCGCGCGCCGGCACGATGGGCACCCGCACCACCACGAGCGTCCGCACCCGGCCGCGGTCGACGCGGTGGCGGGCCCGGGGCTCTCGCCATGACCACGGCGCGCGCCCGTCGGCACGTCACCGTGCGGGGCGTCGTGCAGGGCGTCGGGTTCCGCCCGTTCGTCCACGCCCTCGCGGCCGAGCACGGCCTCACCGGCTGGGTCGCCAACGACGCGCGCGGCGTGGACACCGAGGTCGAGGGCCCGTCGGCGGCCGTGGACGCGTTCTGCCGGGAGATCGTCACCCGAGCCCCGCCACTGGCCGTCGTGGAGTCCGTGGCACACCACTCGGTACCCCTCGGGCACGACACCGGCTTCACCATCCGGCCGTCCGGCACGGGTCCGGGACGCACCCTCGTCGCTCCGGACACCGCAACCTGTGACGCCTGCCTGGCCGAACTCGCCGACCCCGCCGACCGCCGGTACCGGCACCCGTTCCTGACCTGCACCCACTGCGGCCCCCGCTTCACCATCGTCACCGGCCTGCCCTACGACCGGGCCACCACGACCATGGGCGGCTTCCCGCTGTGCGAGGACTGCGCCCGCGAGTACGCCGACCCCGCCGACCGGCGTTTCCACGCCCAGCCGATCGCCTGCCCGCGCTGCGGTCCCCGGCTCACCCTGCTGCACGCGCCCGGCACCGCCCACCGGTTGCCCGCCGCGCTGGACGCCCCCGGTGCCGTACGCGACGGCGAGGCGCTCGCCCGGGCGCGGCGGATGCTGGCCGACGGAGCCGTCCTCGCGGTCAAGGGCATCGGCGGCTACCACCTGGCCTGCGACGCCTCCGACCCGCTCGCCGTACGCACCCTGCGCAAGCGCAAGAACCGTGGCGACAAGCCCTTCGCGGTCCTCGCCGACGGCCTGGCCACGGCGGAGCGGATCGCCCACGTCGACGCCGCCGAGCGGGCCCTGCTGCTCGGCCAGCGCAAACCGATCGTCCTGCTGCGCCGCCGCGACCCGGCGCCACCCGAGGTGACGGCCGGCGTCGCGCCCGGCAGCCCCGACCTCGGCGTGATGCTGCCGTACTCGCCGCTGCACCGGCTGCTGCTGGGCCTGCCCGGCGACCCGCCCGGACCCGGCGTGCTGGTCCTGACCAGCGGCAACCGGGCCGGCGAACCGATCGCCACCGACGACGCGGACGCCCTGCGCCGGCTCGACGGACTGGCCGACGCCTGGCTGCTGCACGACCGGCCGATCCATGTGCCGTGCGACGACTCGGTCGTCCGGGTCTGCGACGGTGTGGAGCTGCCGGTCCGCCGCTCGCGCGGCTACGCGCCGTTCCCGGTGGCGCTGCCCGCCCGGGTCGTCCCTGCACTCGCCGTGGGCGGCGACCTGAAGAACACCTTCTGCGTGGGCGACGACCGCTACGCCTGGCTGTCCGCCCACGTCGGCGACATGGACGACCTGGCCACCCTGACCGCCTTCGAGCGGGCCACCGCCCACCTGGCGGAGCTCACCTCCGTCCGCCCCCGGCTGCTGGTGGCCGACCTGCACCCGGGCTACCGGTCGTCCCAGTGGGCCCTGCGCACCGGACGGGCACGGGGCCTTCCGGTGGTCCGCGTGCAACATCACCACGCGCACATCGCCTCCGCCCTGGCCGAGCACGGTCTGGACGGATCCCGTCCGGTGATCGGCGTGGCCTTCGACGGCACCGGCTACGGGGACGACGGCGCCGTGTGGGGAGGCGAGGTGCTGCTGGCCGACTACGCCGGCTACCGGCGCTTCGCGCATCTCGGCTACGTCCCGCTGCCGGGTGGCGACGCGGCCGTACGCAACCCCTACCGGATGGCGCTGGCCCATCTGTGGGCGGCCGGGCTGCCCTGGTCGCCGGCGCTGCCGAGCGTCCGCGTCGCCACGCCCGGCGAACGAAGCGTGCTGGCACGGCAGTTGGAGCGCGGCTTCAACTGCGTGCCCACCTCGAGCATGGGCCGCCTCTTCGACGCGGTGTCCTCGCTGACCGGTGTCTGCCATCGCGTCGCCTACGAGGCGCAGGCCGCGATGGAACTGGAGAACGCGGCGCTGGCCGACCGCGACACCACCGCGGGCGCGAGCTACGGATTCGGGCTGCGCCCGGAGTCGGAGGACGACGGCGCCCCGCTCGTGGCCGACGCCGGCCCGGTGCTGGCCGCCGTGGTGGTGGAGACGCTCGCCGGGGTCCCGGTGGAGCGGATCGCGCGCCGCTTCCACGACTCGGTCGTCGCGCTGGTCCGTGACGTCTGCCGCGCGGCCCGTGCCCGCACCGGCCTCGACACGGTGGCCCTGTCGGGCGGGGTGTTCTGCAACACCCTGCTCACCTCGGGCTGCCGCGCCGTACTCGAACAGGACGGGTTCACCGTCCTCACGCACCACAAGGTGCCCCCCAACGACGGCGGTCTGGCGCTGGGCCAGTTGCTCGTCGCCGCCCGGACCCCGCAGTGAGGAGTTCATCATGTGCCTGGCTGTCCCCGGCCGTGTGCTGGAGATCGAGGAACGGGACGCGACCCGCATGGCGAAGGTCGACTTCGGGGGCGTCGTGAAGGACGTGTGCCTGGAGTACGTGCCGGACATGCGGGTCGGTGACTACGCCATCGTGCACGTGGGGTTCGCGCTCCAGCGACTGGACGAGGAGTCGGCGAAACAGACGCTGGAACTCTTCGAGAACCTCGGGGTGCTGGAGGAGGAGTTCGGTGACGCCTGGGCCAAGGCCGCCCGTGACGCGGGAGCGGACCACCCGGCGGCCGTGGACGCCGATGAGGAGGAACGGCGATGAGGTATCTGGACGAGTTCAGCGACCCGGTGCTCGCGCGGCGCCTGTTCGACGACATCCGCGCCGTCACCACCCGGCCGTGGGCGCTCATGGAGGTGTGCGGCGGGCAGACCCACTCCATCATCCGGCACGGCATCGACCAACTGCTGCCCGAGGAGATCGAACTCATCCACGGGCCGGGCTGTCCCGTCTGTGTCACCCCGCTGGAGATCATCGACAAGGCCCTGGAGATCGCCTCCCGGCCCGACGTGATCTTCTGCTCCTTCGGCGACATGCTCCGGGTACCCGGCAGCGGACGGGACCTGTTCAAGGTCAAGAGCGAGGGCGCGGACGTCCGGGTGGTGTACTCGCCGCTGGACGCGCTGCGCATCGCCCAGGACAACCCCGAGCGCCAAGTGGTCTTCTTCGGCATCGGGTTCGAGACGACGGCGCCGCCCAACGCCATGACCGTCTACCAGGCGAAGAAGCTCGGCATCACCAACTTCAGTCTCCTCGTCTCCCACGTCCGGGTCCCGCCGGCGATCGAGGCGATCATGAACTCGCCCGACTGCCGGGTGCAGGCGTTCCTGGCGGCCGGTCACGTCTGCACGGTCATGGGCACCGCCGAGTACCCCGTGCTCGCCGAGCGCCATCAGGTCCCCATCGTGGTGACCGGCTTCGAGCCGCTCGACATCCTGGAGGGGATCCGGCGCGCGGTACGGCAGTTGGAGGCGGGCCGGCACGCGGTCGAGAACGCCTATCCGCGTGCCGTGCAGGCCGAGGGCAGCCCGGCCGCGCGGGCGATGCTCGCCGACGTCTTCGAGGTGACCGACCGGGCCTGGCGCGGTATCGGCATGATCCCCCGAAGCGGCTGGCGGCTGGCGCCCAAGTACCGTGAGTACGACGCCGAGTACCGCTTCTCGGTCACCGACCTGCACACCAGCGAGTCCACCGTGTGCCGCAGCGGCGAGGTGCTCCAGGGGCTGATCAAGCCGCACGAGTGCGCCGCCTTCGGCAAGCAGTGCACCCCGCGCAACCCGCTCGGCGCCACCATGGTCTCCAGCGAGGGCGCCTGTGCGGCCTACTACCTCTACCGCAGGCTCCAGGTACCGGCCAAGGAGGAGGCGAATTCCGTTGGCTGACACTCCCGACGCACCGGTCGCGCTCGACACGTCCGACTCGATGGACGCACCGGCCGACTTCTCCCACTGGACGTGCCCGGCGCCGCTGCGCGACCACGACCGGGTCGTCATGGGCCACGGCGGCGGCGGGACCCTCTCCGCCGAGCTGGTGGAACACCTCTTCGCCCCCGCCTTCGGCAACGACGTCCTGGCCGAGCTCGGCGACTCCGCCCGGCTGCCGGCCTCCGGTGAACGGCTCGCCTTCTCCACCGACTCCTTCGTGGTGCGGCCGTTGTTCTTCCCCGGCGGCGGCATCGGCGACCTCGCGGTCAACGGCACCGTCAACGACCTCGCCATGTCCGGCGCTCGGCCGCTCTACCTGTCCTGCGGGTTCATCCTGGAGGAGGGCGTCGAACTCGCCGTCGTGGCCCGGGTGGCCGGGGACCTGGGCGCGGCGGCCCGGCGGGCCGGGGTCGTCGTCGTCACCGGCGACACCAAGGTGGTCGAGGCCGGTCACGGGGACGGCGTGTTCATCAACACCGCCGGGATCGGGGCGATCCCCGACGGGGTCGACATCCGTCCGCAGCGGGCCGCGCCGGGTGACGTCGTCCTGGTCAGCGGGCCGATCGGGGTGCATGGCGTGGCCATCATGAGTGTGCGCGAGGGGCTGGAGTTCGGGGTGGAGATCGAGAGCGACACCGCGCCGCTGGGCGGCCTCGTCGC
Source organism: Streptomyces sp. NPDC051452 (assembly GCF_044454765.1). Lineage (NCBI taxonomy): Bacteria > Bacillati > Actinomycetota > Actinomycetes > Kitasatosporales > Streptomycetaceae > Streptomyces > Streptomyces sp. NPDC051452. The sequence goes on along the minus strand of NZ_JBITEB010000001.1, from coordinate 310,505 downwards.
GGATCTGCTCGAGGTCTGCCCGGACGTCCATGTGCTGCGCGACCCCACCCGCGGGGGTCTGGGCACCACCCTCAACGAGATCGCCGCCGCGTCCCGCGTGGGCGTGGCGCTGGACGAGGGCGCCCTCCCGGTGCCGGACACGGTCTCCAACGCCTGCGCGCTGCTGGGGCTGGACCCGCTCTACGTCGCCAACGAGGGCAAGCTGGTCGCCTTCGTGCCACCGGAGCGGGCCGAGGAGTGCCTGACGGCCCTGCGTGCCCACCCGCTGGGCAAGGAGGCGGTGGCGATCGGCCGCTGTGTGACGGACCATCCGGGCATGGTCGTCTGCGCCACCGGTCTGGGCGGCACCCGGGTGGTGGACATGCCGCTCGGCGAACAGCTCCCCAGGATCTGCTGAGAGCCGGCCGGGCGGCCGCCGGCCGTCATCCGGAACGCTGTCCGGCCGGGCCGGCGTCCGGGGCGTCCTGGAGCGCGATACGCGCGGTGACCCATTTGCCGGCCGGCGCGCTGCGGGCCTCGAAGCTGTGGGCGACCGCCTTCACGATCTCCAGGCCGTGCTGGCCGATCCGCCCGGCGTCGGCGGCCCTGGCCGCGGGCAGCGTGGGGTCGGAATCCCATACGACGATCTCGACCATGTCACCGTCGATCCGCAGGTCCATCGTCGCCGGGCCGGGCGCGTACTTGCCGGCGTTGGTCACCAGCTCGCTGACCACCAGCTGCGTCACGTCCAGGGCGCGCCGCGAGATCGGCACCTGCCGGACGGTGCCGGTCCGGGCCAGGAAGTCGGCGGCCGCGTGGCGTGCCCGCGCGATGCACCCGCCGCTCCCGTCCAGGGCGACCGTCATCCGCATGGGCTGTTCGCTGGGCGCCGCCGTGCCCTCACCCAAGGTCTGCATCCAACGTTTCCTCTTCGCTCCCCCACTACCCCCGCGCCCGCCCGGGCGGGCGCGGGGCTCCCGCCGTGGTTCTGTTGACTCCGCCGCGCGGAGACATCACTCCCGGCATGCGGGACGGCGCTCCTCACGAAGATCTCGCCGTGCCAGTATCGCCGACATGACCGCGGGGGCAATGGCGGATACCGAACAGGCCGAGCGGCCGGGCCGGCCGGGAGGCGCCTCCACCGTCACCGGCGGCGTGCGAGTCCTGGAAACCGACGCCTCAGCGTTCCCCGCTGTCATGGCTCCCCAGCCGGCCGTAAGCCGCGTCGACGGTGGGGTGGAGGGTGATGACCTGGTCGATCCCGACGATCTCGAAGAACCGCCGCATATCGGGGTTGAGGCCGGCGATGCTGAACTCGGAGCCCGCGGCCGTGGCCTGGTGGTAGGCGGTGATGAGCACGGTCAGGCCGGTGGAGTCGCAGTACTCCAGGCGGGAAAGGTCCACGATCAGGCCGCCGGCCGGCCCGAACGGGATCTGTGTGAGGGCCGCGCGGAGCCGGGGGGCGGTGTGGTGGTCCAGTTCGCCGGCCACGCGCAACACGATCGAACCGTCGGGACCGGACTCCTGTGTGATGGCCAGAGTGCGCTCTGTCTCGGTCACCGATCGTCTCCTGTGCGGCGGATGCGGGAACGGGGCTACGGCCGCCCAGTGGTGCAGCTCGCCCCAGGATAAACGAGGAGGCCGGACGGAGGCCGCACCGTTCACCGACCCCGCCGCCCGCCCGGCCGCAACCGCTTCCGGAGGACCGCGCGCAGGTGTCCCGATCAGCTGCCTTATCCTACGAACCGCATGACCTCGATCGAAGGGCGGCCGCCGGTGTCGGCGGCGCGGTCCGGGCCGGCCCCTGCCGGGTGGCCACCGGTCGGCGCACGGATCGGGCCGCGGCGTCGCGCCGTACGCCCGAGCGCCCCCGGTCAGCCCCCGGAGCCGAGCCGGCGAGCGGACGCGTCACCCGCGCACGCGGCGTGATCGGTGGGGGCGGTGGGGAGAAGGCAGGGGGTCGAGAGGACGGGAGAGTGTCGCGTGGCGCGTTCTGGGGACGCTGAGCACGAGCTGCCGGCGGTGGCCGGTGGCGACGCGTTCGCCGCGGACCGGGAGGTCGGCCGGGACCTCGCGGCGGTGGACTGGGGCGCGACCCCGCTGGGACCGCCCGGGAGCTGGCCGCAGAGCCTGCGCACCGCCGTGAGCATCCTGCTGTCGTCCAGGTTTCCGATGTGGATGGCGTGGGGCCCGGAGCTGACGTTCTTCTGCAACGCCGCCTATCGGCGCGACACGCTCGGCCGCAAGTACCCCTGGGCGCTGGGCCGCCCGGCCGGCGAGGTGTGGGCGGAGATCTGGGACGACATCGGCCCGCGCATCGACACCGTGCTCTCCGGCGCGGAGGCGACCTGGGACGAGGCACTGCTGCTGTTCCTGGAGCGCTCGGGCTACACCGAGGAGAGCTACCACACGTTCTCCTACAGCCCGCTGCGCGACGACACCGGTGCGGTGGTCGGCATGCTGTGCGTGGTCAGTGAGGACACCGAGCGTGTCATCGGCGAGCGGCGGATGGCGACCCTGCGCGATCTGGGCTCCGATCCCAGTGTGATCCGCACCGAGCAGGAGGTCCTGGCCTTCGCCGGCCGGCAACTCGCCCGCAACCAGCGGGACCTGCCCTTCACCCTGACCTATCTGTTCCAGGACGACGGTTCGGCCCGGCTGGCGGCCTCCACCGGCCTGTCGACGGGGCACCCCGCCGCCGTGGCCACGGTGGACCCCCACGATCCGGACGCGGCATGGCCGGTGGCCACGGTGGCCCGCGGCGAGTCGGCGCTGATCTCCCTCGACGGGGACCGGTTCGCCGCTCTGCCCACGGGGAGCTGGGAGCAGCCGCCCGTGCAGGCGCTGGTGGTGCCGCTGCTGCGGCAGGGCAACGCGCCGTACGGGTTCCTGGTGGCCGCTCTGAACCGGTTCCGGGCGCTGGACGAGGGCTACCGCGGGTTCGTGGAGCTGACCGCCGGGCACCTCGCCTCCGGTATCGGCAGTGCCCGCAGCTATCAGACCCAGCAGCGGCGGGCGGAGGAACTCGCCGAGCTGGACCGGGCCAAGACCACCTTCTTCTCGAACATCAGCCATGAGTTCCGTACCCCGTTGACGCTGATCACGGGGCCGGTGGCGGAGCTGCGGGCGCGGCTGGCCGAGGACGCCGGGGCGCAGCGGGAACTGGACACCATCCACCGCAACGGGCTGCGGCTGAGCAAGCTGGTCAACACCCTGCTGGACTTCTCCCGGATCGAGGCCGGCCGGATGCAGGCCCGCTACGAGCCGGTCGACCTGGCCGCCGTCACCGGTGAGCTGGCCAGTGTGTTCCGTTCCGCCGTCGACCGGGCCGGACTGGACTTCCGGGTCGACTGCCCCCCGCTCGGCCGGCCGGTCCACGTCGACCGCGACATGTGGGAGAAGGTGATCCTCAACCTGCTGAGCAACGCGCTGAAGTTCACCTTCGACGGTTCCATCGGTGTCACCGTGCGGGAGGAGGAGGGCCGGGCGGTGGTCCAGGTCACCGACACGGGGATCGGTGTGCCGGCGGCCGAGGTGCCCAGGCTGTTCGAACGGTTCCACCGCATCGACAACGCCCGCTCCCGGTCCAACGAGGGAAGCGGCATCGGACTGGCCCTGGTCCAGGAACTGGTCGGACTGCACGGCGGCACCATCTCCGCGGAGTCCACCGAGGGCGAAGGCACCCGCTTCACCATCCGGCTGCCCTTCGGCACCGGCCACCTGCCCGCCGAGGCCCTCGCGCCCGCGGCCGCGCCGGGCGCCCCGCGTCCCGCCGCGCGGGCCACCGCCGACCCCTATCTGCACGAGGCGCTGCGCTGGCTGCCGTCCGACAACGACACCGCGGACCGGATGCCGCAGGCGGCCGACGCCCTGTCCTCCCCCGCCGCCGGATCCGATGTCCCCGCGCGGATCCTGGTCGCCGACGACAACGCCGACATGCGCGACTACCTCAGCCGGCTCCTGGTCGGCGCCGGCTACCGGGTGGACGCGGTCACCGACGGGCGCGAGGCGATGGAGGCGATCCACCATGACGCCCCGGACCTGGTCGTCAGCGACGTCATGATGCCGCGCATGGACGGTCTGCAACTGGTGGCCGCGCTGCGCGCCGACGCCCGCACGGCCTCGCTGCCGGTGCTGCTGCTGTCGGCCCGGGCCGGACAGGAGGCCTCCATCGAGGGGCTCCAGGCCGGCGCCGACGACTATCTGGTCAAGCCGTTCGCGGCCGCCGAACTCCTCGCCCGGGTCGAGGCCAACGTGAAGCTGGCCCGGCTGCGCACCCACCACGCCCGCTGGCGCACCGCGCTGGTGGACTCCCTCCAGGAGGCCTTCTTCGTCTGCGACGAGGACGGCGCCGTCATCGAGATCAACACCGCCTTCGCCGAGATCCTCGGGTACGGCCCGCAGGAGCTGCCGTACGAGCCGGTCCACCCCTGGTGGCCGGATCCGGTCACCGACCCGGCCGCGCACCGGCAGGTCGCCGACGCCTTCGACCGGCTCATGACCGCCCCCCAGGGTTCCTACACCATCCCCGTCACCCACCGCGACGGTCATCGAGTGTGGGTGAGCGCCAACTTCGCGCACGCCGAGGATCCCGACTCGGGGCGCCGCGTCACCGTCGGCACCTTCCGTGACGTCACCGCCGAGCACTACGCCATCCAGCGCGAGAGCGCCCTGGCGTCGCTGAGCACCGGTCTGTCCCGGGCCACCAGCCTTCCCGAGGCCCTCATCGGCGCGCTGACGGAGCTGAAGACCCTGTGGCGCGCCCGGTGTGTGCTCGCCGCGGTCTTCGCGGGCGGCGGCGAGCCGTCCCTGACCGCGACCGACGCCTCCGACTGGCGGGACCTGCCCGCCGGGCACCGGCAGGCGATCACCGACATGCGTGAGCGGCCCCTGCTGACCTGCGCGCCGCATCCCACGGGCGCCGGGATCGTCATCGAGCATCCCGACGGACCGATGGTGGTGTGGATCGACCTCGGCGAGCACCGGCCGTTCACCGAGGAGGACCAGCTGCTGCTGACGCTGCTGGCCGGCAACCTCGCGCAGGGCCTGACCCGCGCGCACCAGATCGACCAGCAGCGCGAGACCGCCCTGGCCCTGCAGCGGGCGATCCTCGGCCCGTCCAGCCTGCCCGACGGCTTCGCCGTCCGCTACGAGCCGGCGACCCGGCCCCTGGAGGTGGGCGGCGACTGGTACGACACCATCGCGCTGCCGGACGCCCGGATCGGCATCGTGGTCGGCGACTGCGTCGGCCGCGGTCTGGAGGCCGCCACGGTCATGGGGCAACTGCGCAGTGCCTGCCGGGCGCTGCTGTTGCAGGACGCCAGTCCCGCCCAGACGCTGATGGCGCTGGACCACTTCGCCGCGACCGTTCCCGGCGCGCTGTGCACCACCGTGTTCTGCGCGGTCCTCGACCCGGCGACGGGTCGCCTGACCTACTCCAGCGCCGGACATCCGCCGGGCATCCTCGCCCTTCCCGACGGCACGACGCGGTTGCTGAACGACGGGCGGGCCATCCCGCTCGCGGTGCGACCGGGCAGGTCGCGTCCGGAAGCCGAGTACGTGGTGCCGGCCCGCGCCACCCTGCTGCTGTACACCGACGGCCTGGTGGAACGCCGGCGCCGTCCGCTGACCGCGGGCATCGACCAGGCGGGCGAGGCGGTCCAGGACGGCCGCGACATCGCCGTCGACGTCCTGGCCACCCAGGTCATGACCCGGCTGGCTCCCGCCGGCGGCTACGACGACGACGTCGCCCTGCTCCTCTATCGCCACCCGGCGCCGCTGGAGGTGTCCTTCCCGGCCGAATCCGCTCAGCTCGCTCCCGTGCGCAAGGCCCTGCGCAGCTGGCTCGACCAGTGCGAACTGCCCCCGCACACCGTGCAGAACGTCCTCGTCGCCGCCGGGGAGGCGTGTGCCAACGCCATCGAGCACGGCCATCGCGACCGTCCCGGGCAGACCGTCCGGCTGCGCGCCGAGGCCTTCGTCGACGACCTGCGCCTGACCGTCACCGACACCGGCCGCTGGAAGGCTCCGCAGCCCGAGCTCAACGCCCACCGGGGTCGCGGTGTCACGCTGATGCGCTCGCTGATGCAGCACGTCACCATCACGCCCGGCACGGCCGGCACCACCGTCGACATGCACACGAGGATCGCCTGATGACCACTCCGCTCACCCTCACCCCCGGCCGGCGTCCGGACGGCTCCGCCCAACTGGCGGTCAGCGGTGAGATCGACATGAGCAACGCCGCCTCGCTCGCCGAGGCGCTGGAGACGACCTCCGGTCCGCTCGTGCTGGACCTGACCGACGTCGAGTACCTCGACAGCGCGGGTCTGAGTGTGCTGTTCGCCCACGCCGACCGTCTCGAACTGATCGCCACGCCTGTGCTGGGCCCGGTGCTGACCGTGTCCGGTCTGACCGATCTGGCCCCCGTCCACGGCATCGGCGAGGGGCCCGCTCCCCAGTGAGCGGGCCCCTCGCCGATGGTGGGTGGTCTGAGTTCAGGAGGTGCTGAGCATGCCCTCGCGCAGGCGCCCCAGCATGCGGGAGATCAGCCGGGAGACGTGCATCTGCGAGATGCCCAGTCGATCGCCGATCTCCTTCTGGGTGAGTTCCTCGACGAACCGCCAGTGGATGATCTTCCGCTCGCGTTCGTCGAGTTCGGCGATCATCGGCGCCAGCGCGTGGAAGTCCTCGACCAGGCCGAGGGCGGCGTCGTCGTCGCCGATGAAGTCCGCCAGCGCGGCCTCGCCGTCCTCGCTGCCGCTGATCGCCGCGTCGAGGGATGCCGAGCGGTAGCCGTTGGAGGCCAGCCGGGCCTCGACGACCTCCTCCTCGGGCAGGCTCATCAGCTCGGCCAGTTCCCTGGTGGTGGGGGTGCGGCCGAGCCGGCTGCGCAGTTCCTCGGTGGCGCGGGCGAGTTGCACCCGGGCCTCCTGCAGGCGGCGGGGCACGTGCACCGCCCAGGAGGTGTCGCGGAAGAACCGCTTGATCTCCCCGACGATGTAGGGGACGGCGAAGGAGGTGAACTCGACCTCGCGCGTCAGCTCGAAGCGGTCGATCGCCTTGATCAGGCCGATCATGCCGACCTGGACGATGTCCTCCATCTCCTCCGCGCCCCGGCTGCGGAACCGTCCGGCCGCGAAGCGCACGAGGGACATGTTCATCTCGATCAGCGTGTTGCGCGCGTACTGGTACTCGGCCGTGCCCTCTTCCAGGACCGCCAGCTGGTCGAAGAACAGCCTGGACAACTCCCGGGCGTCCCTGGGCGCGACCTTGGCCGGTTCCGCTATCTCCGGAACCTCCGCGATCTCCGCCGTCCGCCGCGTCGCCTGCACGGTCGTCGCCATGATGTGCCCTCCCAGATCGGTCGGCCTCGTAGGTGCCTGTTCATCGGCCGACGAACAGGCGCCTACCCCGCCCGGAGCCGGGCATGCCAAGAAGTTGCGACGGACTCGTGCACTTCCCTCGGGGCCGCCCGGCCGGCTCAGCCGGTGCTGTCGTCCCCGTGGCTGCGCATGACCTCCTTCACCTTGGCCAGGGCGAAGCCCCAGCCCTGTTCGACGGTCGGCTTGGCGGGGACGGCGATCTCGTCGGGATTGGTGAGCACGTCGAGCAGGACGGGCCCCGGGGTGTCGAAGGCGCGGCGGACGGAGTCCTCCAGGTCGGCCGGGTCGGTGACCCGGATGCCGGTGATGCCCATGGCCGTGGCGACGGCCGCGAAGTCGGGGTTGTCCAGTACGGTGCCGAACTCCGGCAGGCCCGCCTGTTCCTGTTCCAGCTTCACCATTCCCAGCCGGCGGTTGTCGAAGACCACGAGCTTGACGGGGAGCCGGCTGGTCTTCAGGGTCATGAGGTCGCCGAGGAGCATGCTCAGCCCGCCGTCGCCGCAGAAGGCCACGACCTGGCGCTCACGGTCCAGGCCCTGCGCGCCGAGGGCCTGCGGCATCGCGTTGGCCATGGAGCCGAGGTTGTAGGAACCGATCAGCCGGCGCCCACCGCGCATCTCGACGAACCGCGAGAGCCAGACGGTGGCCATGCCGGTGTCGGAGGTGAACACGGCGTCGTCCTCGGCCAGCCGGTCCACGACGGCCGCCAGGGCCTCCGGGCGGATGTCGTGGGCGCGGTTGTCCAGGGCGGAGCGGACCCGGCCGATCAGGCCCTTGTCGTGTGCCGGGTCGGCGAGCCGGGCCTGGCCCGCACGCCACTGCTCGAAGCGGTCGCGCGCCTTCTCCAGGTGGGAGCGGTCGCGGGCCCCGGCGGGCCCGTCGGTCGTGGCGCCGAGGCGGGCGAGGAGGTCGCGCACGGTCGCGCCCGTGTCGCCGACGAGCCCGACCTCGACCGGGACCCGGCGCCCGATGTGGGCGGCCTCGGTGTCCACCTGGATGACGGTCCTGCCCTCCGGATACCAGTCGCGGTAGGGGAAGTCGGTGCCCAGGAGCAGCAGTGTGTCGGCGTCCTGCAGGGCGGAGGCGGCGGCGGGGTTGCCGATCAGGCCGGTCTGGCCGACCTGGAAGGGGTTGTGGTCGCCCTCGAATCCCTCCTTGGCCTTCAGCGTGAGCACCATCGGCGCGGCCAGGCGGTCGGCGAGGCGCAGGACGTCGTCACGGGCGGCGTGGGCGCCCCGGCCGACGAGCAGCGTGACGCGTTCGGCCTCGTCGAGCAGTTCGGCGGCGCGCGCCACGGCGGACTCGTCGGGCCGGCTCACCGGGGGGTTCAGCGAGAACCGGGCCGGCCGGTCCGCCTCCAGTTCCCGTTCGCCCAGGTCGCCGGGGACGGTCAGGACCGCCACGCCCTTGCGGCCCAGCGCGTTGCGCACCGCCGTCTCCAGCAGCTGCGGCAGCTGGTCCGGTGAGGTGATCGTCGCGCGGAAGACGGCCACGTCGCTGAAGAGGGCGTCGTTGTCGACCTCCTGGAAGTAGTCGCTGCCGAGTTCGGCGAGCGGCACCTGGCCGGCGATGGCCAGGACCGGGGTGTGGCTCTTGGCGGCGTCGTACAGGCCGTTGAGCAGATGCACCGAGCCGGGTCCGACGGTGCCCATGCACACGCCCAGATTGCCGCTGAGCTGCGACTGGGCGCCGGCGGCGAACGCCGCCGCCTCCTCGTGCCGGCAGCCCACCCACTCGATGCCCTCGGTGGTGCGGATGGCGTCGGTCAGCGGGTTCAGCGCGTCGCCGACGACGCCGAAGACCTGGCGCACGCCAAGCTCGCTCAGCGCGTCCACGATGACACGGGCAACGGTTCGGGCCACGGATTTCCTCCCAGTCGTACGGTGAAGCGGTGTCCTCGGGTCCGGCGGTGTCACACGGCCGGCGGTGTCACACGGTGAAGCGGTCGGGGTCGGCCGCGTGCCAGTCGGCCGCCCAGGACGCGGGCGGCTCGGCGAGCAGCTGCCCGGGCTCCAGCCATTCGTAGAGTTCTGCGTAGGACAGTTCGGTGCAGGGGTCGACGCGCCGGCGCAGCATGTGCGGGCGCAGCCCGGCGGGTTCGGTGACTCCCATGGACGCCATGATCTGCAGCGCGCTCGCCACGGTCGCCTCCTGGAGGCGTTGCACGCGCGGCGTCTTGTCGCCGACGTCGAGCGCGCGGGCGCGCCGGGGGTCCTGGGTGGTGACGCCGGTGGGACAGGTGTTGGTGTGGCAGCGCTGGGCCTGGATGCAGCCCACGGCGAACATCATCGCCCGGGCGGCGTTGCCGTAGTCGGCGCCCTGCGCCATGCGCTTGACCAGGTCGGTGCCGGTGGCGATCTTGCCGCTGGCCCCGATCTTGACGTGGTCGCGCAGGCCGGTGCCGACCAGGGCGTTGTGCACGGTGATCAGCCCTTCGGTGAGGGGGGCGCCCACGTGGTCGGCGAATTCCAGGGGGGCCGCTCCGGTGCCGCCCTCGGCACCGTCCACGACGATGAAGTCGGGCGCCGTCCCCTCCTCGAGCATGGCCTTGCACACGGCGAGGAACTGCCGCCGCGAGCCGACGCAGAGCTTGAACCCGGTCGGCTTGCCGCCGGACAGCTCCCGCAGCCGGGCGATGAAGCGGACGAGTTCGCGTGGCGTGGAGTACACCCGGTGATAGGGCGGTGAGACCACCGTCTTCCCCTCGGGCACCTCCCGCGCCCGCGCTATCTCGGCGTTCACCTTGGCGCCCGGCAGCACCCCGCCGATGCCCGGCTTCGCGCCCTGCGAGATCTTCAGCGAGACGCATTTGACCTGCTCGTGCGCGGCCTTGTCGGCGAAGGCGCCCGGGTCGAAGTCGCCGTCGCCGGTACGGCAGCCGAAGTAGCCGGTGCCGATCTCCCAGACGAGGTCGCCGCCGGGCCGCAGGTGGTACTCCGTGAGGCCGCCCTCACCGGTGTCCTGGGCGAAACCGCCGGCCGCCGCGCCCCCGTTGAGGGCGAGGACGGCATTGGCCGACAGTGAGCCGAAGCTCATCGCGGAGACGTTCAGCAGCGCCATGTCGTAGGGCCGGCGGCAGTCGGGGCCGCCGATCCGCACCCGGGGCGGGGTCTTCGGCACCGGGCAGGGCGCCATGGACGGGACCAGGAACTCGTGCCCGGGCTGGTAGACGTCGCGTTCGGTGCCGTACGGCTCCTCGGCGTCGGTGCCCTTGGCCCGTTCGTAGACGATGGTGCGCACGTCCCGGTCGAAGGGACGGCCGTCGTAGTTCCGCTCGATGAAGTACTGCTGCAGTTCGGGGCGGATCTTCTCCAGGGCGAAACGCGCGTGGCCGAGGACCGGGTAGTTGCGCAGCACCGAGTGACGGCGCTGGAGCAGGTCCCGCGCGCCCAGCGCGCCGAGCAGCAGAAGGGGTACCGCGGCCCACCACCACCAGGGGGAGGTCCACACGGCGGCCGTGGCCGCCGTGAGCGCGGCGGCCAGGGCCAGGACGATGATTGCGATGCGTGCCACGCTGGGCTCTTTGCCCGGCAACGGCCCTCCATGCCCCCCGGAGGTCACGGGACCGGACGAGATCGTCTCGGCCGGTCCCGTGACCTCCGCCCCCCTAGGCCGTCTGTCCCGGAGGGGGCGGGTCACCTCCGGTACGCGGTCACCGCTCGTCCTCCAGGTCGCCCTCCGTCTCCAGGTACACCTGGCGCAGCTCGGCCAGCACCGCCGGATCCGGCTTCTCCCACATCCCCCGGGACTCCGCCTCCAGCAGCCGTTCGGCGATGCCGTGCAGGGCCCAGGGGTTGGCCTGCTGGAGGAACTCGCGGTTGGCCGGGTCGAGGACGTAGGCCTCGGTGAGCTTGTCGTACATCCAGTCGGCGACCACGCCGGTGGTGGCGTCGTAGCCGAACAGGTAGTCCACCGTGGCCGCGAGTTCGAAGGCGCCCTTGTAGCCGTGGCGGCGCATCGCCTCGATCCACCGGGGGTTGACGACGCGGGCGCGGAAGACGCGCGAGGTCTCCTCGACGAGGGTGCGCGTGCGGACCGTCTCGGGGCGGGTGGAGTCGCCGATGTACGCCTCGGGCGCGGTGCCGCGCAGGGCGCGGACGGTGGCGACCATGCCGCCGTGGTACTGGAAGTAGTCGTCGGAGTCGGCGATGTCGTGTTCGCGGGTGTCGGTGTTCTTCGCCGCCACCGCGATACGCCGGTACGCCGTCTCCATCTCCTCGCGGGCCGGGCGGCCGTCGAGTTCGCGGCCGTAGGCGTAGCCGCCCCAGACGGTGTAGACCTCGGCGAGGTCGGCGTCGGTGCGCCAGTCGCGGGAGTCGATGAGCTGGAGGATGCCGGCGCCGTAGGTGCCGGGGCGGGAGCCGAAGATACGGGTGGTGGCCCGGCGTTCGTCGCCGTGGGCGGCCAGGTCCGCCTGGACGTGGGTGCGGACGTGGTTGAGCTCGGCCGGCTCGTCCAGCGAGGCCGCCAGGCGCACGGCGTCGTCCAGCAGGCCGATGGTGTGCGGGAAGGCGTCGCGGAAGAACCCGGAGATGCGCAGGGTGACGTCGACGCGGGGGCGGCCCAGCTCCTCGTGCGGGATGGGCTCGAGGCCGGTCACCCGGCGGGAGGCGTCGTCCCAGACCGGGCGGACGCCGAGCAGGGCGAGGGCCTCGGCCACGTCGTCGCCGGCGGTGCGCATGGCGCTGGTCCCCCACAGGGACAGCCCGACGGAGGTGGGCCAGTCGCCGTTGTCGGCGCGGTAGCGCTCCAGGAGGGAGTCGGCGAGAGCCTGGCCGGTCTCCCAGGCGAGGCGGGAGGGTACGGCCTTGGGGTCGACGGAGTAGAAGTTGCGGCCGGTCGGCAGGACGTTGACCAGTCCGCGCAGCGGGGAGCCGGAGGGGCCGGCCGGGACGAAGCCGCCGTCCAGGGCGTGCACGATGTGGTCGAGTTCGGCGGTGGTCGCGGCCAGCCGGGGGACGACCTCGCGGGCGGCGAACTCAAGGACGGCGGCGACCTGTGCGCCGTGTTCGGTGGGGACGGCGGCGGGGTCCCAGCCCGCGTCCTCCATCGCCCGCACCAGGGCGCGGGCCTTCTCCTCCGCCGCGTCGGCCGTCGTGCGGGTCGCGGCCGATTCGTCGAGTCCGAGGGCCTCGCGCAGGCCGGGCAGGGACTGGGCGCCGCCCCAGATCTGGCGGGCGCGGAGGATGGCGAGGACGAGGTTGACGCGGTCCTCTCCGGTGGGCGGGTTGCCGAGGACGTGCAGGCCGTCGCGGATCTGGGCGTCCTTGACCTCGCACAGCCAGCCGTCGACGTGCAGCAGGAAGTCGTCGAAGCCGTCGTCGTCGGGGCGGTCGTCGAGGCCGAGGTCGTGGTCGAGGCGGGCGGCCTGGATCAGGGTCCAGATCTGGGCGCGGATGGCGGGCAGTTTCGCCGGGTCCATGGCGGAGATCTGGGCGTACTCGTCGAGGAGTTGTTCCAGGCGCGCGATGTCGCCGTAGGAGTCGGCGCGGGCCATCGGCGGGACGAGGTGGTCGACGAGGGTGGCGTGGACGCGGCGCTTGGCCTGGGTGCCCTCGCCGGGGTCGTTGACCAGGAAGGGGTAGATCAGCGGGAGGTCGCCGAGGGCGGCGTCGGGGCCGCAGGCGGCCGACAGTCCGGCGTTCTTGCCGGGCAGCCACTCCAGGTTGCCGTGCTTGCCGAGGTGGATCATCGCGTCCGCGCCGAACCCGCCCTCGTCCCGCGCGGCGGCGATCCAGCGGTAGGCGGCCAGATAGTGGTGCGAGGGCGGCAGGTCGGGGTCGTGGTAGATGGCGATCGGGTTCTCGCCGAAGCCGCGCGGGGGCTGGATGAGGACGAGCAGGTTGCCGAAGCGCAGGGCCGCGAGGACGATGTCGCCGTCCTCGTCGCGGCTGCGGTCGACGAACATCTCGCCGGGCGGCGGCCCCCAGTGCTCCTCCACCGCGGTGCGCAGCGTCTCGGGGAGGGTGGCGTACCAGCGACGGTAGTCCGCGGCCCGGACGCGGACCGGGTTGCGGGCGAGCTGTTCCTCGGTCAGCCAGTCCTGGTCGTGTCCGCCGGCCTCGATGAGCGCGCGGATCAGCTCGTCGCCGTCGCCGGAGGCCAGCCCGGGCAGTTCGCTCGTCCCGAGGTCGTAGCCCTCGGCGCGCAGCCGGCGCAGCAGGGCGACGGCGCTGGCGGGGGTGTCCAGTCCGACCGCGTTGCCGATGCGGGAGTGCTTGGTCGGGTAGGCGGACAGGACGAGCGCGAGCCGCTTGTCGGCGGCCGGGATGTGCCGGAGCCGGGCGTGGCGTACGGCGATTCCGGCGACGCGGGCCGCGCGCTCGGGGTCGGCGACGTAGGCGGGCAGGCCGTCGGCGTCGATCTCCTTGAAGGAGAAGGGCACGGTGATCAGGCGGCCGTCGAATTCGGGGACGGCGATCTGGCTGGCCGCGTCGAGCGGGGAGACGCCCTCGTCGTTCTCCTCCCAGGAGGAGCGCGAACCGGTCAGGCACAGGGCCTGGAGGATCGGTATGTCGAGGGCGGTGAGCGCGCCCGCGTCCCAGGACTCGTCGTCGCCGCCGGCCGATGCCTCGGCGGGCCGGGTGCCGCCGGCGGCCAGCACGGTGGTGACGATCACATCGGCGGCGCGGAGGGTGTCGATCAGCTCCGGCTCGGGGGCGCGCAGGGAGGCGACGTACAGGGGCAGCGGGCTGGCGCCCGCGTCCTCCACGGCGTCGCACAGGGCGTGCACGAAGGCCGTGTTGCCGCTCATGTGGTGGGCGCGGTAGTAGAGCACGGCGACGGTCGGGCCCTCGGCGGGCCGGGGCCGGCGCTCCAGCGGACCCCAGGTGGGGGCGGGGGCGGGCGCGTCGAATCCGTGGCCGGTGAGCAGCACGGTGTCCGAGAGGAACCGGGCGAGGTGTTCCAGGTTGGCGGGGCCGCCGTGCGCGAGGTAGGCGTGGGCCTCGGCGGCGATGCCGACGGGGACGGTGGAGGCGGCCATCAGCTGGGCGTCGGGGGCCTGTTCGCCGGTCAGGACGATGACCGGGCGCCCCTCGGCGAGGAGCAGGTCGAGGCCTTCCTGCCAGGCCCTGATTCCGCCGAGGAGGCGTACGACGACCAGGCCCACGCCGTCGAGGAGGGCCGGCAGCTCGTCGAGGTCGAGGCGGGCGGGGTTGGCGAAGCGGTAGGCGACCGGGCCGCCGGCCGCTCGGGCGCTGAGCAGGTCGGTGTCGGATGTCGACAGGAGCAGGATCTCGCTGGCGTGCGGGGCTCGCTCGCCGGACGGGCTGGACATGCGGCGCCTGGCCTTCCTCGGGGTCCGCGCCCCGGGCGGTGTCGGATGGGTCTCCTGCGCGCTCGGGGCGCCTCCCGGGCGGGGAGGGCGAACCCGAGGGTCGAGGAAGGGAGTTCCTGGCTCACCCGGCCCCGGGGGGCGGGTTCACAGTGGCGGGACCGCGCCGGGATCGCACCGGCTTCCTCCCCTGTCGCCGTCGTGGCGGTTCGTGGACCGGTTGATCCACTGGGGAGCATAGTAAGGGGCCGTGGGGGGACCGCGGGGCTGGCAGGGGCCCCGGTCGTCGGTATGCTCACCGCCATGTCCATGGCCGCATCCCACTCGTCGTCCCAGGCCACGGCCCTCTCGCGGGCCCGCGGGGACGCATGCCCGGGGACGCTGCGTCTGCACGCGGCGGACGACGGGGCGTTGGCCCGCGTCCGGTTGCCCGGCGGCGTGCTGACCACGGGCCAGGCGCGTGCCCTGGCCGAGGCGGCCCGAGAGCTGGGCGACGGCGACCTGCATCTGACGTCACGCGGCAACGTGCAGCTGCGCGGGCTGCGGGACGGGTGCGGGGCGCTGTTGGCGCGGCTGCTGGACGCGGCCGGTCTGCTTCCCTCGCGGGAGCACGAGCGGGTGCGCAACATCGTCGCCTCGCCGCTGTCCGGGCTCGACGGGGAGGGCGTGCGGGACGTGCGGCCGTGGCTGACGGCCCTGGACGCCGCGCTGTGCGCGAGCGGGGCCGCGAGGGAACTGTCCGGGCGGTTCCTGTTCGCCGTGGACGACGGGCGGGGTGACGTGTCCGGGCTGGGCGCCGACGTCACCGTGCGGGCCACCGGGGCCGACAGCGCGTGGCTCGCGCCCGGGTCGGTGCGGGTGGCCGCCGCTCAGGCGCCCCGGGCCGCGCTGGCGGCTGCCGAGGCGTTCCTGGACGCGGCCCGGTCGCACGGCCCACGCGCCTGGCGAGTGAACGAACTCGCCCTCACCGAAGACGAGTTGGCACATCTGGTCCGACGCCGGCTGACGGCCGTGGGGATCGCCCACGAGGAAGGCGCCGAGCCGGCCGGCACCGTCGCCGGTCCTCCCCCGGGCGTCGTCGGGGAAGCCCTGTCGCTGCACGTCCCGCTGGGGCGGCTCACGGCCCGCCAGTGGGAGGAGCTGACCTCGGTGGCCGTCACCGAGCTGCGGCTGACACCCTGGCGCGGCGTCGTGGTACCGGTCCCGGGCACGACCGCGGCGCGGGCCGCCGACTCGCTCGCCCGGCTGGAGGCGGCCGGGCTCGTCGCCGACCCCGCCTCCCCCTGGCTGCGCGTGGGCGCGTGCATCGGCCGGCCCGGGTGTGCCAAGTCACGTGCCGACGTGCGCCGGGACGCGGCCCGGGCACTGGCGGCGGCCGACGATTCGGAGTTTCCCCTGTACTGGTCCGGATGCGAACGCCGCTGCGGGCATCCGCGGGGCGACCACGTCGACGTGGTCGCGGCACCGGAGGGCGGTTACCGGCTGTCGCTCACCGCGGCGGGCCGGTGCTCGCGTACCGTTCCGGCGGGGGATGCCGCGCAGATACCTGCCGCCCTGGCGGCGATCACCACATGAGCCGCAAGTCGACCGAGAGCAGTGAGAAGAGCACCGTGACCACCCACGTCTACGAGAAGGACGGGGCGGCCATATACCGCCAGTCCTTCGCCACCATCCGCGCGGAAGCGGACCTCGCCGGACTGCCCGCCGACGTCAGCCAGGTAGCGGTCCGCATGATCCACGCCTGCGGGATGGTCGATCTCGTCCGGGACCTGTCCTACACGCCCGGGGTGGTGGCCCGGGCCCGGGAAGCCCTGCGCGCGGGGGCACCGATCCTCTGCGATGTGCAGATGGTGGCCAGTGGCGTGA
Source organism: Streptomyces sp. NPDC051452 (assembly GCF_044454765.1). NCBI lineage: Bacteria > Bacillati > Actinomycetota > Actinomycetes > Kitasatosporales > Streptomycetaceae > Streptomyces > Streptomyces sp. NPDC051452. Next base: position 294,002 of record NZ_JBITEB010000001.1, on the reverse strand, counting down.
CCCGTAAGCGGCTGCCCGCCGGCAATGAGGTGCTGTGCACGCTGTCCGACCCGGCCGTACCGGAGTTGGCCGCCCGGATGGGCACCACACGCAGTGCCGCGGCGCTGGAGCTGTGGCGCGACCGGCTCCAGGGCGCGGTCGTCGCCGTCGGCAACGCGCCCACCGCCTTGTTCCGTCTGCTGGAGATGGTCGAGGAGGGCGCTCCGCGGCCCGCGGCCGTCATCGGTGTGCCGGTAGGTTTCATCGGCGCCGCGGAGTCCAAGGACGCGCTGGCCGCGCATCCCTCGGGCCTGGAGCACCTGGTGGTGCGCGGCCGTCGCGGTGGCAGCGCCATCGCGGCCGCCGCGCTCAACGCGATAGCGAGCGAGGAAGAGTGAGCGGCAAGCTGTACGGCGTGGGGCTCGGCCCCGGCGACCCTGCCCTGATGACCGTACGGGCGGTGGAGGTGATCGCCGAGGCGGACGTGGTCGCCTACCACAGTGCCCGGCACGGGCGGTCCATCGCCCGTTCGATCGCGGCGGGGCATCTGCGCGCCGACCACATCGAGGAACCTCTGGTCTACCCGGTCACGACGGAGACGACCGATCACCCCGGCGGTTACCGGGGTGCCATGGAGGAGTTCTACACCGAGGCGGCCGCGAGGCTGGCGGCACATCTCGACGCCGGCCGGACGGTGGCGGTGCTCGCCGAGGGCGACCCGCTCTTCTACGGCTCCTACATGCACATGCACAAGCGGCTGGCCGACCGGTACGACACCGAGGTCGTCCCCGGTGTCACGTCCGTGTCGGCCGCGGCGGCCCGGCTGGGCACGCCCCTCGCCGAGGGCGAGGAGGTGCTGACCATCCTGCCGGGCACGCTGCCCGAGGAGGAGCTGACCGCGCGGCTGGCGTCGACGGACGCCGCGGTGGTGATGAAGCTCGGCCGCACCTTCCCCAAGGTGCGGCGCGCGTTGGCCGGTTCCGGGCGGCTGGCCGAGGCCCGCTATGTGGAGCGGGCCACCATGAGTGGGGAGCGGGTCGCCGAACTGGCGGACGTGGACGCGCAGTCGGTGCCGTACTTCGCGGTGGCCGTCCTGCCCAGCCAGGTGGACGCCGAGCCGCCGGCGCGGGAGTCGGGCGAGGTGGTCGTGGTCGGTACCGGTCCGGCGGGGCCGCTGTGGCTGACGCCCGAGACGCGCGGTGCGCTGGCCGCCGCCGACGACCTCGTCGGTTACACGACCTACCTCGACCGGGTCCCCGAGCGGCCGGGGCAGCTGCGGCACGGCTCGGACAACCGGGTGGAGGCCGAGCGCGCCGAGTTCGCGCTGCGGCTGGCCGGGCGGGGACGGCGGGTGGCCGTGGTCTCCGGCGGCGACCCGGGGGTCTTCGCGATGGCCACCGCCGTGCTGGAGGCGGCTTCCCGGCCGCCGTACCTGGACGTGCCGGTGCGGGTGCTGCCGGGCGTGACCGCGGCGAACGCCGCCGCCGCGCGCGCGGGCGCCCCGCTCGGGCACGACTACGCCACGCTCTCCCTGTCCGACCGGCTCAAGCCGTGGGAGGTCATCGCGGAGCGGCTGCGGGCGGCGGCCTCGGCCGATCTGGTGCTGGCCCTGTACAACCCCGGTTCCCGCAGCCGTACCTGGCAGGTGGGCAAGGCCCGGGATGTGCTGCTGGAGTTCCGGGCGCCGGGGACGCCGGTGGTGGTCGCGCGGGACGTGGGCGGTCCGGACGAGCGCGTCCGGATCGTGCGGCTGGGCGAGCTGGATCCGGCCGAGGTCGACATGCGCACGATCCTGCTGGTCGGTTCCTCGCAGACCCGGGTGGTGCGGCGGGGCGACGGCGAGGAGATCGTCTGGACCCCGCGCCGGTATCCGGAGGCGTGAGAAGGGGGGCGGCGCCGCGCCACGGGGGCGGCGCCGCCACCGGCGCTATTCGGGGTGCTCGGCGACGGCGGTGACCGGCCGGGCCGGCGGGGTGGTCCACTTCTCCTCGATGCGGCCCACCTTCCACACCATCAGGGCGACGGCCCAGGTGGCGAGGAACAGACCGACGATGACGTACCCGACGACGTTGAGGTCCAGGCCGGAGATCCAGTCCCAGAACGCCCCGTGCAGCCCCGCCTTGTCGGCGACCAGGCCGAGGAGTTCGACGGTGCCGATGATCAGGGCGACGGCGACGGACAGACCGGTGACGGTGAGGTTGTAGTAGACCTTGCGGACCGGCTTGGAGAACGCCCAGCCGTAGGCGAAGTTCATGAACGAGCCGTCGATGGTGTCCAGCAGGGCCATGCCCGCGGCGAACAGCACGGGCAGGCACAGGATGGCGTACCAGGGCAGCCCGGAGGCGGCGCCGGAGCCGGCGAGGACCAGCAGCGCGATCTCGGTCGCCGTGTCGAAACCGAGGCCGAACAGGGCGCCCAGCGGGTACATCTGCCACGGCTTGGTGATCGACTTCGTCAGTCGTCCCAGGAAGCGGTTCAGGAAACCGCGGTTGTCGAGATGTCGTTCCAGGGCGGCCTCGTCGAAGTGGCCGGAGCGCATCGTGCGGAAGACCCTCCAGATCCCCGGCATGATCAGCAGGTTGATGAGGGCGATGACGTAGAGGAAGGTCCCGGAGACGGTCGTGCCGATCCAGCCGGTGACGTCGTGCAGCCGGGAGCCGTCGTTCTCCACCGGGCCGGCCAGCGCCTTCATGCCCAGGGAGAGCAGGAGGGAGAGGACGAAGACGATCGAGGAGTGCCCGAGGGAGAACCAGAAGCCGACCGACAGCGGGCGCCGGTCCTCGTTCATCAGTTTGCGCGTGGTGTTGTCGATCGCCGCGATGTGGTCGGCGTCGAAGGCGTGCCGCATGCCGAGCGTATACGCGGTGACACCGACGCCCATGCCGAAGGTCTTCGTCCCGAGGCTGTAGTGGTGGGGCGCGACGATCGCCACCAGGGTGAACCAGCCGATGACGTGCAGCGCCAGGATGAAGGCGGCCATGCCGCCGACACCGGCCCACTCCGTGCGGGTCATCGAGGTGCGGACGCGATGCCAGGAGGTGCCGCGGCGGGCGGCCGGCGCGGGCGGCCGCGCGGACGTGGAATCGGCGGCGGTGGCCATGGGGCGGCCCTTACTTCTCGGCGAGCGGCCGTTTTCGGCCGCGACTCCCAGGTTCCTGCGACCTTCTCGCAACTAGAATACGGGTGCAGTAAAGCCCCTGCCAGGTTTCGGTCAACGGGCCGCCCGGCTACGGCCCCGGCTCGAGGCGCTCAAGCAGCCACCGCAGCGCGTCCCGCGGGCCGGATACGACGGCCATCCCCTCGGGGACCGGTGGCCTGCGGACGACGACGACGGGGAGCCCGGCCTCGCGGGCGGCCGTCAGTTTCGGCGCGGTGGCCGTCCCGCCGCTGTCCTTGGTCACGACGACGTCGACGCGGTGGTGCCGCAGCAGCTCGCGTTCGGCGTCGAGGGTGAAGGGGCCGCGGTCGAGCAGCACCGTCATGCGCGGCGGGTGCGGGGGCTCGGGCGCGTCCACGGACCGCACCAGGAACGACAGCTCGTCCAGGTCCGCGAAGGCGGACAGGCCCATGCGCCCGGTGGTCAGGAACACCCGCCGGCCCAGCGCGGGCAACAGCCGCGCCGCCTCCTCGAGCGAACCCGCCTCGAGCCACCGGTCCCCTTCGACGGGCATCCAGCCGGGCCGGCGCAGGGCGAGCAGGGGGATCCCGGTGGCGGCGGCGGCCCGTGCCGCGTTGAAGCTGATCCGTTCGGCGAAGGGATGGGTGGCGTCGACGACCGCGTCGACGGCGTGCGCACGCAGCCACGCTGCCAGTCCCTCGGCGCCGCCGAAGCCGCCGACGCGCGTCTCGCCCGGGGGCAGCCGGGGACTGGCGACCCGGCCGGCGAGGGAACTGGTGGCCGTGATCGAGGGGGTGCCGTGCAGCAGTTCGGCCAGTCGGCGGGCCTCCGTGGTGCCGCCGAGGATCAGTACGTGCGCGGGGGCCGACGGCGGTCGCCGCATCAGCAGGAGTGCCGCTCGCGCTCGGGCGAGTAGAGGTGGCTGTCGGGGAACTGCTCGGCTCCCAGCGTCCGCCCCACCAAGATCACGGCGGTGCGCACCACGCCCGCCTCCTTCGTCTTCCCGGCGATCTCCTGAAGGGTGCCCCGGATGATCAGCTCGTCGGGACGGGAGGCGTAGGCGACGACCGCGGCGGGGCAGTCGGCCCCGTAGTGCGGCAGGAGTTCGCCGACCACCCGGTCCACGTACCCGGCCGCCAGGTGCAGCACGATCAGCGCGCCGCTGCGGCCGAGGGTGGCCAGGTCCTCGCCCTCGGGCATGGCGGTGGCGCGCTGGGCGACCCGGGTGAGGATGACGCTCTGGCCGACGGTCGGCACGGTCAGCTCGCGCTTGAGCGCGGCGGCCGCGGCGGCGAAGGCGGGGACACCGGGGACGACCTCGTAGGGCACCCCTGCGGCGTCCAGCCGTCGCATCTGCTCGGCGACCGCGCTGAACACGGCCGGGTCGCCCGAGTGCAGCCGGGCCACGTCGTGGCCCTCCTCGTGGGCCCGGACCAGCTCGGCGGTGATCTGGTCGAGGTTCAGCGAGGCGGTGTCCACCAGCCGTGCGCCGGGCGGGCATTCGGCGAGCAGTTCCCGGGGCACGAGGCTGCCCGCGTACAGGCAGACCCGGCAGGCGGCGAGCGTCCGCGCGCCGCGTACCGTGATCAGGTCGGCGGCACCGGGTCCGGCGCCGATGAAGTACACGGTCACCTGGCTGCTCCTGACGCGGGATCGGGGGACTTCTGTGCGGACCACTGGGTCACCGGCATGGCCTGTCGCCAGCCGGTGAAGCCGCCCACGGGAACGGCGTGCGCCACCGCGAGCCGCACCAGTTCACCGCCGTGACGGCGATGGGCGCCGGCGAGCAGCGCCTCGCTCTCCAGCGTCACGGTGTTGGCGACCAGCCGGCCGCCGGGTGGCAGCGCGTCCCAGCAGGCGTCGAGGAGGCCGGGCGCGGTGAGCCCGCCCCCGATGAACACGGCGTCGGGCGGCGGGAGTTGGGTCAGGGCGGCGGGCGCGGCGCCGGTGACGATCCGCAGCCCGGGCACCCCCAGCCGGTCGGCGTTGCGCGCGATGCGCTCGGCGCGGGCCTGGTCGCGTTCGACGGTGACCGCCCGGCAGGAGGGGTGGGTGCGCAGCCACTCGACGGCGATCGATCCCGACCCCCCGCCGATGTCCCAGAGTAGTTCTCCCGGGGCCGGTGCGAGCGCGCCCAGCGTGGCGGCGCGGATGTGCCGCTTGGTGAGCTGGCCGTCGTGCTCGTACGCCGCGTCGGGCAGGCCCGGCACGGCGCCGAGCCGCAGCGCGCCGGCGGCCCGGCGGCATTCCACGGCCACGATGTTCAGCGGATCGCCGGGCGGGTCCCCGTGCGCCCAGTCGTCGGCGGTGGTCTCGGCGGTCGTCCGTTCCCGCGCGCCGCCGAGCTGTTCCAGGACCCGTATCCGGCTGGGTCCGAAACCGCGGTCGCGCAGCAGGGCGGCCACCTCGCCGGGGGTGCCGGCGTCGGCGCTGAGCACGAGCAGGCGGCGGCCGTGGTGCAGGGCGGCGGCGAGACGGGCGGTGGGACGGCCGACGAGGGTGACGACCTCCACGTCCTCCAGCGGCCAGCCGAGACGAGCGGTGGCGTAGGACACGGACGACGGGTGCGGCAGGACGTGCGGCGCGGCGGCTTCCTCGGCGAGGGCGCGTCCGATGCCGTAGAACATCGGGTCACCGCTGGCCAGTACGGCGATCCGGCGGCCGGCGTGCTCGGCGAGCAGACGGGGGACGGCGGGGCGCAGCGGCGACGGCCAGACGATCCGCTCGCCGGCGCAGAGAGGCGGCAGCAGGTCCAGCTGGCGGCGCCCGCCGATGAGCACCTCGGCGTCGCTGAGGGCTGTGCGGGCGGCGTCGGAGACGCCCTGCCAGCCGTCGGCTCCGATGCCGACGACGGTGACGGCGGAGGGCGGGCCTGGTCGGGCGGCGATCACTGCGGGCTACCTCGGGCTTCGGGGGGCGTCAGGGGCGCACTCTACTGGGCACGCCTCCGCACTCGTGTGCCCGGGTGCGACCCCGGACGATCTTATGACAGCGCCCCGTACGCAGAGGTAGTGGAATATTGAACAAACACGTTCGGTTGGGGACGCCGAAGGAGGTCACCAGTGGAGATGCAAGGGACGACCACGTACTACGACCACGGCACACCGGCCGAGCGCTGGGAGCGCGCGCGGCGGTTCTTCGACGCGAAGGACTACGCGGGCGCCGCGCGGGTGCTGGCCGGGCTGGTCGAGGAGGTGCCGGAGCAGACCGGTCCCCGGCTGCTGCTGGCCCGCGCCTACTACCACTCGGCCCAACTGCGCCGCGCCGAGACCGAGTTGCGGACCATCGTGGAGCGCGACCCGGTGGAGCACTACGCCCGGCTGATGCTGGGGCGCACACTCCAGCGGCAGGCCCGGCACGAGGAGGCACGGCGACATCTGCGAGTGGCCTCGGCCCTCGCGGGTGACTTCCCGCAGGAGTGAGGCAACCGCCCCCTTTCTCCTACGGGGGCCGCCACCCACTCCCCGCGGGCCGTCACGGCGAGAGGGGCGCGACCCTTGCCGGAGCCGCCCAGGGGGCGGGCGCAACGGGCTCCCGACCGCCGCGAGCGCCGGAATGGCGGGCCGCCACCTCGCCGTACGGCTGGTCCGACCCGCACCCGCGGGTCGGACCAGCCGTCGGCAGCGGGAGGCCGGGCAGCCGGGCGGTGCCGACCACCATGAGCAGGGCCGGGCAGGGTGCCGCACCGGGCCGGGACGCCGGCGGCAGGACGCGTCGCAGGAAGGCGAACTCCCCCGGGTGCGCTCAGTTCGCCGCAGGTGGCGCATGCGCGGGGCGGCCCGGGACTTGTCGGCCGGTGGCGTCCACCGGAGACAACGGCCGTGCCATTCACGGGAGACGATGTCCCTTGGCGAGCGGCCGGGCCGGGATGGTGACCACCGTGGTCTGGGCGTGGTCGGCGCCGAGGTGCTGCCGCACCCAGGGGCACCCAGGCGGCGGTGACCGGGCCGTCCGCGTCGCGCGGCGCGCCGAGGACCTGGCCCTCCGGTTCGCCCCGGCCACGCCGCCGGGCCCGGGCCGTCTTCCCGCGCCGCCCCGGGGCGCTCGCCGCTGGGCGGCGGCACGCACGCCCCGCGGTCCGGCACGGCCGCGTGCCGCCACGCACGCGGCCGTGCCGGACAGCGCTCCTTCCCGAGGTCGCCGTCGCCGTCCCGAGCGTGCCCGCGAGCGGCTCGGGCATGGCATTCTGACGCGATGGCACCTCCCCGTGATCACGCGCCGCTCGCCGAGCGGGTCGAGGAACTCCTCGCCGCCGGCGGCCCCCTGCCCATCGTCGCCGCCGGACAGCCGGTGCTGCGGCAAGGCACCGAGCCGTACGACGGCCAGCTCGGGCCGGCGCTGCTGGACCGCTTCACCCAGGCCCTGCGCGCCACCATGCACGCCGCCCCGGGCGTGGGCCTCGCCGCTCCACAGGTCGGGGTGCCGCTGCGGATCGCCGTCATCGAGGACCCGGCGCCGGTGCCCGAGGAGGTGGCGGTGGCCCGGGGCCGCGTCCCGCAGCCCTTCCGCGTCCTGGTCAACCCGGTGTACGAGCCGGTCGGCACCGCCCGTGCCGCCTTCTTCGAGGGCTGCCTCAGCGTGCCGGGCTGGCAGGCCGTGGTGGCCCGGCACGCCGAGGTGCGGCTGCGCGGCGAGGACGAGCGGGGCAACGCGCTGGACGAGGTGTTCACCGGCTGGCCGGCCCGTATCGTGCAGCACGAGACCGACCACCTCGACGGCACCCTCTACCTGGACCGCGCGGAACTGCGCTCGCTGTCGACCAACGAGGCGGTGGCGGCGCTGTGGGCCGGGCCGACACCACGGGCGGCGGCACAGGCCCTGGGGTTCGAACTCCCCTGACAGCGGACCTCAGTTGTCGCGGTAGGCCTCCAGCAGGCGCAGCCACACCTCGCTCAGGGTCGGATACGACGGGACGGCGTGCCACAGGCGGCTGACGGGCACACGCCCGACGACGGCGACGGTGGCCGAGTGGATGAGTTCACCGACGCCGGGGCCGACGAAGGTGACGCCGCGCAGCACCTCGTCCTCCAGGTCGACGACCATCCGGGCGCGGCCGGTGTAGCCGTCGCCGTACAGGCCGGCCCCCGCGACCGAGGAGAACTCGACGTCGACGGCGCGCACGCGATGCCCCGCCTGCTCCGCCTCCGCAAGGGAGAGACCGACCGCGGCGGCCTCGGGCTCGGTGAAGACGACCTGGGGCACGGCGTGGTGGTCGGCGGTGGCCACGTGCGCGTCCCACGGCTCGTCCAGCAGGGGGCTGCCGGCCGCGCGGGCGGCGATGGCGGCACCGGCGATCCGGGCCTGGTACTTGCCCTGATGGGTGAGGAGCGCGCGGTGGTTGACGTCGCCGACCGCGTACAGCCAGTCGGTGCCGGTGACCCGGAGGGTGTCGTCGACGTCCAGCCAGGACCCGGGTTTCAGACCCACGGTGTCCAGGCCGATGTCGTCGGTGTGCGGGGCGCGGCCGGTGGCGAAGAGGATCTCGTCGGCCTCGACGCGGTCACCGGTGCCGGTGACCGCGACGACGGTGCCGTTCTCGCGGGTCACGGACTCCACGGAGGTGCCGGTGCGCACGTCGACACCGGCCTTGGTGAGCGCCTCGGCGACCAGTTCCCCGGCGAACGGCTCCATGCGGTTCAGCAGGCTCTTGCCGCGTACCAGCAGGGTGACCCGCGAGCCGAGGGCCTGCCAGGCCGTGGCCATCTCGGCGGCGACGACACCGCCGCCGACCACGATCAGCCGGCCGGGGGCCGCCTTGGCGCTGGTCGCCTCCCGGCTGGTCCAGGGCCGCACCTCGGCGAGGCCGGGCAGGTCGGGCAGCTGGGCGCGGGTGCCGGTGGAGACGACGACGGCCTGCCGGGCGCTGAGGGTGGTGAGCGTGCCGTCCGGGCCGGTGACCGTGACCGTGCGGGGGCCGGCGAGACGCCCCTGGCCGCGGTAGAGGTCCACGCCGATGCCCTCCAGCCAGGCGACCTGGCCGTCGTCCTTCCAGTGGGAGGTGAACTCGTCCCGGCGGGCGAGCACGGCCGGCGTGTCGAGGGGCTCTCGGACCGCCTGGGCGAGGCCGGGCAGGCGGCGCGCGTCCGACTGGACGATGACCGGCCTGAGCAGGGCCTTGCTGGGCATGCAGGCCCAGTACGAGCATTCGCCGCCGAGCAGTTCGCTCTCCACGACCGCGGTGGTGAGACCGGCCGCCCGAGTGCGGTCGGCGACGTTCTCCCCCACGGGTCCGCCCCCGATCACCACGACGTCGTACGCGTTGGATTCCGTTTCCGTCATGGGGTCAGTCTGGTGGGTGGTGTGCGCCAGGGCCACATGGGTACGCGCGCGGAACACGGGCGTGCACGGGTGGAATAGGCTGCCGGGCGCCCGCGTTGTGCCCGTCGGCACACCCCCACACCAGGAAGAGGGAATCAGCCATGAGCAGCACCGTGGAGCTGACCAAGGAGAACTTCGACCAGACCGTCACCGAGAACGACTTCGTCCTCATCGACTTCTGGGCGTCCTGGTGCGGGCCGTGCCGGCAGTTCGCCCCGGTGTACGAGAAGGCCGCCACGGACAACCCCGACCTGGTCTTCGCCAAGGTGGACACCGAGGCGCAGCCGGAGCTGGCGGCGGCGTTCGAGATCCAGTCGATCCCGACGCTGATGATCGTGCGTGAGAAGGTCGCCGTCTTCGCCCAGCCGGGTGCCCTGCCCGAGGCCGCTCTCGCGGACATCATCGGCCAGGCCCGCCGGCTGGACATGGACGAGGTCCGCAAGAGCATCGCGGACACCGAGGGCGACGCGGCGGCGCAGTAGCGGGACGGGGGTGGCCGGCCCGGGCCGCGGGGCGGCTGCCTTGAGGCCACCGCCTCGGCGGCCGTTCGGTCAGCTGGAGTCGCGCTGGATCACGCGGGCCCCCAGCACCGTGTGCGCCTCGGGTTCGCCGCCGGGGTCGCGGACCGCCCGGTCGACCAGTTCGGCGAGGTCGCGGCCCGAGGGCAGCTCGATGTGCACCGTGCTGAGCCGGGGCCGCAGCAGCCGGCCCAGCATCAGGTCGTCGGCGCCGATCAGCGCCACGTCCTCCGGGATCCGCACGCCCTCGTCCTGGAGGGCGCGCATCAGCAGCATCGCGTACTCGTCGTTGTAGGCGAACACCGCGTCCAGATCCGACGCGCCCCAGCGGGCGGCCAGTGCGGCGGCGGCCTCCTCCGTGTAGTCGAGCGGCAGCTCGGTCACGGTCGCGTCGGTGCCCCGCAGAGCCTGGCGCACGCCCGCGAGCCGGGGCCGCGAGTAGGCCTCGAGCCCCGCTTCCCCGGGCACCACGACACCGATCCGGCGCCGGCCCCGCTCGTACAGGTGGGCACCCGCGCGGTGGCCCACCGCGGAGTGGTCCATCAGCAGGGCGTGTGCGCCCTCGACTCGCTCGGGGCCCAGGGTGACGACGGCACGGGCGCCGGCCCGTTTGAGGATCTGCACCCCCAGCGGGCCCGGTCCCGCGCCCGGCACCAGCACCGCGACCGGCCGCAGCTCGGCCCAGGCCCGGGCGGCCTCGTCACCCTGCGGGCCGACGCTGCCGTACTGCACGACGGTGTAGTCGAGCCGCCCCAGCGCCCACTGGAGTTCGTTGAGGAACTTGCTGTAGAGCGGGCCCACCGGGATCGCCGGGGCGGGCATGAGGACGATACGGCTGTGTCCGGCGCGCAGGCTGCGGGCGGCGGCATGGGGGACGTACCCCAGTTCCCGCGCGGCCTCGCGGACGCGCCGGCGCGTCGGTTCGCTGATCCGTACGGCGCTGGTGTTGTTGAGGACGTAGGACACGGTCGCGCGCGACACGCCGGCCAGGCGGGCCACGTCGGCACTCGTGGGCGTGTTCGGTATCTGCACCATGACAGAACGCATCCTGGCAGAGGCGCACGGGCCGGGAGCGGCCGGGGGAGCCTTGCATTGACGAGCGGTGACGACCGGTGACGATCTTCGGCGAGTGACGAACATGTTCGTCACGAACTTGTTCGCGGCGAACATGTTCGTTACCTTGGTGGCATGACCGCTGCTCCCCGCTCCCGCCGTGAACGACCCGCCAAGCCCGCTCTGAGCCGGGAGGGCATCGTCGCCGCCGCCGTCGCGATCCTGCGCGCCGAGGGGCTGCGCAAGGTGACGATGCGGCGGCTGGCCGAGGAACTCGACACCGGCCCGGCCTCGCTGTACGTGTACGTCCGCAACACCGACGAGCTCCATGCGGCCGTCCTGGACGAGCTGCTCGGCACGGTCGGCCCCGCCCCGGCCGGGGGCGACTGGCGGGAGCGGCTGGAGAAGGTGCTCATCGCCTGCACCCGGATGCTGCTGGACCACCCCGACCTGGCCCGTTCGGCGCTGACCGCCCGGCCCAGCGGACCGAACTATCTGCGGCTCATCGACACGCTGCTGGGCCTGCTGCTGGAGGGCGGGGTGCCGCGCGAGCGTGCGGCCTGGGGCGTCGATCTGCTGTTGCAGCACGCCACCGCGACCGCCGCCGAGCACGCGGGGCAGACGCCTCCAGGCGACTGGCAGGCACTGGAGCGGGCCCTGCGCGAGGCGCCCGCCGACACCCACCCGCACATCGCCGCGACCGCCGGCTCCCTGCTGTCCGGCACCCCCGAGGCCCGGCTGTCCTGGGCCTTCCGGGCCCTGGTCCGCGGCATCGAGCGCACCGCCGTACCCGACTGACCCGGTCCGACCTCGACCGGGCACTCCGCCCGGCCGACCCACTCGCCAGGAGGCCACCCCACCATGACCGTCACTCCGCCACTCCCGCACCACCCCGTCGCCGTCGTCGGCGGAGGGCTCGGCGGGCTCACGCTCGCCCGCGTCCTGCACGTGCACGGCATAGCGGCCGCCGTCTTCGAGCTGGACGCCTCGCCGGCCGCCCGGACACAGGGCGGCATGCTCGACATCCACGACGACTCCGGGCAGCGGGCGCTGCGCGCCGCCGGTCTGCACGAGGAGTTCCTGCGGCGCGTCCATCCCGGCGGCCAGGCCGTGCGGGTGCTCGACCGGCACGGCGCCGTCCGGCTGAGCGAGCCCGACGACGGCACGGGCGGGCGCCCGGAGATCGACCGAGGCGACCTGCGCGACCTGCTGCTCGGCTCCCTGCCCGAGGGCACGGTCCGCTGGGGGGCCAAGGTGACCGGGGCACGTCCCCTGGGCGGCGGGCGGCACGAGGTGACACTCGCCGACGGCACCGCGTTCACCACGGACGTCCTGGTCGGCGCGGACGGCGCCTGGTCCCGCGTGCGCCCACTGGTCTCCGGCGCCCGGCCCGCCTACACCGGTGTGTCGTTCGTCGAGGCGGACCTGGCGCGGGCGGATTCGCGCCACCCCGTGAGCGCGCGGGTGGTGGGCGGCGGCATGCTCTTCGCGCTCGACGCGGGACGCGGTTTCCTCGCCCACCGCGAAGGCGACGGCGTCCTGCACGTGTACGCGGCCGTGGTGACGGCGGAGGACTGGCTGGACGGCATCGACTTCACCGACACCGAGACGGCGAAGGCGGCCGTGCTGAAGGAGTTCGACGGCTGGGACGAGAGCCTGCGGGCGCTGGTCGCGGACGCGGACGGACCGCTGGTGCCCCGGCTGATCCACGCCCTGCCGGTCGGGCACCGCTGGGACCGGGTCCCCGGCGTCACCCTGCTCGGGGACGCGGCCCATCTGATGTCGCCGTTCGCCGGCGAGGGAGCCAATCTGGCCCTGGCCGACGGCGCCGACCTGGGCCTCGCGCTCGCCGCGCACCCGGCGGACACCGAGACCGCGCTGAGCGTCTACGAGGCCTGCATGTTCGCACGCGCCGAATGGGCGGCGGCGGAGTCCGCACGCAGCGGCGACCTGCTGTTCCGCGCCGACGCGCCCCAGGGGCTGCTCGACTTGTTCGCCGGCCAGGACGCCTGAGCCTCAGCCGGGCGGGTCGCCTGAGCCTCAGCCGGGCGAGTCGCCTGAGCCTCAGCCGGGCGGATCGGTGCGGGTCACCCGGGCGACCAGGTCGATCCAGCCGGCCTCCAGCCGCTCCATGGGCAGCCCGCGCTGCCGGGTCAGATGGTGGACGAGGGCCGGGTCCAGGGAGGCCATCAGCGTGTGGGAGAGCAGCTCGCAGTCGGCCTCCGGCACGATCTGCCGCAGCAGCATCGTGACCTGTGTGCGCAGCGCCCCGGCGGCGGGGTGGGAGAAGCGACGGTTCGGCTCCGGCTGGGCGGCCAGCTGCAGATCGAGCTGTTCCGCCGAGCGGTACAGCACCGCGACGCCGAACGCCCGCAGCCGCTGCAGCGGCGGCGCCCCGGGCCCGAGCGGCGGGGGGCCGCAGAGGAAGTCGGTCTGCAGTCGGCGTGCCGAATGGTCGAGCAGGGCCATGAGCAGGCCCGTGCGGTCACCGAAGCGGCGGAAGACCGTCCCCTTGCCGACCTGGGCGGCCGCGGCCACCGCCTCCATCGTCACCCCGGCCACCCCGTGCTCCGCGATCAGTCTCGCGGCCGCCTCCAGCAGGCGGGCCCGGTTGCGGGCGGCGTCGGCGCGCAGGCACGGTTCGTCACCGGCCGCCCCGACCTCCAGCAACTGTGGGGTCTCGAGGGGCTCCTGAGGCTGGGGGAAAGGCGGCAGGGCGCTGGACATGAAGCCAGCGTAAAGCATCGGGAAGAAAACTGGACCCCGGTCCGTTTAGGGTGATAGAAAGCAAACGGACCCCGGTCCGGATCAAGACGCGATGTTTCAGCCTGTTTCAGCCTCCTGGAGTTCTCATGTCCGTTCGTATCCTCGCGCTCGTCGGCAGCCTCCGCGCCGGCTCGCACAACCGCCAGCTCGCCGAGGCGGCCGTGAAGCTCGCGCCCGAGGGTGCCGAGGTCGAGCTGTTCGAGGGCCTGGCCGACGTCCCGTTCTACAACGAGGACATCGACGTCGAGGGCGCCGTCCCGGCCGCCGCCGCGAAGCTGCGTGCCGCCGCGCAGGCCGCCGACGCCTTCCTCTTCTTCTCCCCCGAGTACAACGGCACCATCCCCGCGGTCCTGAAGAACGCCATCGACTGGCTGTCCCGCCCGTACGGCGCCGGCGCCTTCGGCGGCAAGCCCGCCGCCGTGGTCGGCACCGCCTTCGGCCAGTACGGCGGCGTGTGGGCCCAGGACGACACCCGTAAGGCCGTGGGCATCGCCGGCGGCAAGGTGGTCGAGGACATCAAGCTGTCCATCCCCGCCTCCCTGACCCGGTTCGCCGAGACCCACCCGGCCGACGACGCCGAGGTCGCCGCCCAGCTGACCGAGGTCGTGGCGCGTCTGCACGGCAATGTGACCGAGGCCGTCGCCGCCTGAGTCACAGCTCTTCTGCCCGCACGGGGCCGGAGCCGTTCGCGGCTGCGGCCCCGTCGGCGTCACCAGGGGCGCCCCGGTGCGTCATCGGAGGTACCGCAATGAAGGTGCGGTGAGGAATCCTCGCGAGTCACCGCCGCGGTCGGCCCGTGACGGGGTAGGCGACTGCCGAGCGCGTCGCGCCGCTCCGGCGGTTCGGTGCGAGCAGCCTCCGCCTCAGCCTCCGAGTCCTCCGAGGAGAATTCATGCCCTTGGTCCCGCCGCCGTTCGATCCGGAGCTGGCCGCCGCGCTGGAGCTGGTCAAGGACGTGACCCCGCCCGGCTTCACCCTGGACGACCTGGACACCGCCCGGGAGGCCTCCGGCCCGGAACTGCTCGGGCTGCTGGACGTCACCCTGGACGGCGCCTTCGAGACGGAGGACCGCGCGGTGCCCGGGCCCGAGGGCGCACCCGACATCTCCCTGCTGTTGTGCCGCCCCGCCTCCGCCGCTCCCCCGCCGCCGCTCCCGGTGATCTACTACGTACACGGCGGCGGCATGGTCACCGGGACCAACCGGGCCGGGGTGACCGAACCCCTCGGCTGGGCGCGCGAGCTGGGAGCGGTCGTGGTCTCGGTGGAGTACCGGCTCGCGCCCGAACACCCCTACCCCGCGCCCATCGAGGACGTGTACGCCGGTCTGCTGTGGACCGCCGGGCACGCGAAGGAGATCGGCGGCGACCCGGACCGGATCGTCGTGGCGGGTGCCAGCTCCGGCGGCGGCCTCGCCGCGTCGCTCGCCCACCTCACCCGGGACCGGCAGGGCCCGCGGCCGCTCGGTCAGCTGCTGATGTACCCGATGCTGGACGACCGCAACGACAGCTTCTCCGGCCACCAGATGGCGGGGCTCGGCGCGTGGGACCGTACCGCCAACGAGACGGGCTGGACTGCGCTGCTCGGCGACCGGCGCGGCGGCCCCGACGTGCCCCCGTACGCGGCCGCGGCGCGCGCCACCGACCTGACCGGTCTGCCCCCGGCCTTCCTCGACGTCGGCTCCGCCGAGACCTTCCGGGACGAGGTGGTCGCCTACGCCTCCCGCCTCTGGCAAGCCGGTGGCGCGGCGGAACTCCACGTCTGGCCTGGCGGTTTCCACGGTTTCGACGCGCTGGTCCCCGAGGCGGCCCTGTCCCGGGCGGCCCGCGCGGCCCGCGTGGCGTGGCTGCGGCGACTACTGACGGCGGACCACGCGCCCGACGAAGCGTGACCGCGCTCAGACGGGGACGGGGGCGGGGCGACACCGTGCGTAAACCGTAGGCGTGCCGCCGACATGACGTTACCGTTCGGTAGACATCCTGCCCGGAGCCTCCCGGAGGTGCCCCACCCCATGACGCCCGACCGTGCCGCAGGCCTCGCGGAGAGCCGACGTGCCCTCGCCGACGGGGAGGTGACCTCACGCGCGCTGACCGAGCAGGCCCTCGCCCGGATCGAGGCCACGCAGCCGACGCTGAACACCTTCCGCCTCCTGCGGGCCGAGGCGGCGCTCGCCGAAGCGGACGCCGCCGACCGGGAGTTGGCCGCCGGAGGGCGCCGCCCGCTGCTCGGGGTGCCGGTGGCGGTCAAGGACGACATGGACGTGGCGGGCGAGCCGACCGCCTTCGGCTGCCAGGGCGTCTTCCCGCCGGCGGCGGCGGACGGGGAGGCGGTACGGCGTCTGCGCGCGGCCGGCGCCGTGATCGTCGGCAAGACGAACACCTGCGAGCTGGGACAGTGGCCGTTCACCGAGGGCCCGGCGTTCGGCGAGACCCGCAACCCGTGGCACACCGAGCACACCCCCGGCGGCTCCTCCGGCGGCTCGGCGGCCGCCGTGGCCGCCGGACTGGTCCCGGCCGCGCTCGGCTCCGACGGCGCCGGCTCGGTGCGCATCCCGGCCTCCTGGACCCATCTGATCGGCATCAAGCCACAGCGCGGCCGCATCTCGACCTGGCCCCGGGGCGAGTCCTTCCACGGCATCACAGTCAACGGCACCCTCGCCCGCACGGTCGCCGACGCGGCCCTGCTGCTGGACGCGGCGAGCGGCAACCACGACCGCGACCCGCACCGGCCGGCCGCCCTGACGGTGGCCGACGCGGTCGGCCGCGACCCGGGCCGGCTGCGCGTCGCCCTGTCGCTGAAGCCGCCGTTCACCGCCGTACCCGCCCGGCTGCGGCCCGAGGTACGCGCGCGTGTCGTCGAACTCGCCGAGACGATGGCCGCGTTGGGCCACCACGTCGAGGAGGCAGACCCGCCCTACGGCCAGATCGGGCTGACGTTCCTGCCGCGCGCCACCGCCGGGATCGCCGAGCGGGTCCGGGAGGCGCCCGACCCCAGGCTGCTCGACCCGCGCACCCGGGGCGCCGCCCGGCTGGGCCGGCTGCTCGGGGGGCCGCCGCTCAGGGCGGCACGCCGCGCGGAGGCGGTGCTGCACCGGCGGATCGGCACGTTCTTCCGGTCGTACGACGTGATCCTCGCCCCGACCACGGCCGCTCCCCCGCCCCGCATCGGCGCCCTGAAGGGGCTGAGCGGGTTTGCCACGGACCGCGCGATGATCGCCGCGTGTCCCTACGCCTGGCCCTGGAACGTGCTGGGCTGGCCGGGCGTCAACGTCCCCGCCGGGTTCGTGGACGGCGGCCTGCCGGTGGGCGCCCAGTTGCTCGGCCCCGCCGGCAGCGAACTCCTGCTGGTGTCCGTCGCCGCCCAGTTGGAGGCGGAACTGCGGTGGCACGAGCGGTGGCCGCCGCGGCTGACGGAGGCCGGCACACCGGCCACCTGACGGCGTTGCGCCCGTACCCTGTGGCCATGGACGACGCGTCGATGATCGGGCTGATGGGGCGGGTCTCGGGCACGGTCGGACCCGGCCTGGTCGGCGAGGTGATCGTGCGGGTGCGCGGGGGCGCGGAGCACTTCCTCGCCTACCCGGCCGACGGCACGGAGCGCATCCAGCCGGGAACGGTGGTGATGGTGATGGAGTATCAGCCGCCACGAACCGTCTATGTGACGGCGGCCTACGGCACCTGACGGATCACCATGTGAGCACCCTCCGCCCCAGGTGAGGGCGGTATGCGTCAAGATTGCAACAAGGATCCGTCAGCGTCTTCTCGGGGCTGCCCGACAGGCGCACACTCCCTTCGTTCGGTGCCGGAAGGGCACCATGCAAAGGGGGCGTATGCCGATGGTTGTCGGCGTCGTTGCGGGGGCGGTCGTCGTTGCCGTCCTCGTGTTGATCGGTCTGTTCAAGATGATGTGGCGGGTCGCCGAGCCGAACGAGGCGCTCATCATCTCCGGTTCCAAGCACCGCACCGAGGGCATCGAGGAGGGCCTGGGATTCCGCATCGTCACCGGACGCGGCACCCTGGTGCTGCCCGGGGTACAGGCGGTGCGCAAGCTCTCGCTCGATCTGAACGAGACCGAGCTGCACGTGGACTGCGTCACCCACCAGGGCATTCCGCTCAAGGTGCGGGGCGTGGTCATCTTCAAGGTGGGCGACGACTTCGTGTCGATCGCCAACGCGGCCCGTCGTTTCCTGGACCAGCAGAAGCTGATGGCGGAGCGGGTGCACAACGTCTTCGCCGGTCATCTGCGCTCCATCGTGGGCGGGTTGACGGTCGAGGACATGATCCGCGACCGGGAGAAACTGACCGGGCAGACCCGGGCGGCCTGCGGTACGGAGATGGAGAAGCTCGGTCTGATCGTGGACTCGCTGCAGATCCACGAGATCGAGGACCCGACCGGCTACATCCGGAACCTGGCGATGCCGCACGCGGCGGCCGTGCAGCGGGACGCCCGGATCGCGCAGGCGGAGGCGAACCGGCTGGCCACCGAGGCCGAGCAGCAGTCGTTCGCGCGGATGGCGGAGGCCACCCGGGACAGCGAGATCCTGCAGGCCGGCTACCAGGCCGAGCGGGACAAGGCGGCGTCGAAGGCCGAGCAGGCCGGCCCGCTCGCCGCGGCGGCGGCCCGGCAGGAGGTCGTCGTCCAGGAGACGCGGGTGGCCGAGCTGGAGGCGCAGCGGCGTGAGCAGCAGCTCCAGGCGGACGTGCGCAAGCCCGCGGACGCGAAGGCGTACGAGAAGCGGACGCTGGCCGAGGCCGAGCGCGACGCGCGGATCTCCGCGGCCCAGGCCAAGGCGAAGGAGACGGAGCTGGCGGCCGCCGCCGAGGCGACCCGGGTGAAGGCCGCAGCGGCCGCCGAGGCGGAGGCGACCAAGTCCCGCGGCGCGGCGAGTGCCCACGCCACCCGGGCCACCGGTGAGGCCGAGGCCGCCGCCGCGCAGGCGAAGGGCCTGGCGGAGGCCGAGGCGACCAAGGCCCAGGGTCTGGCCGAGGCGGAGGCCATCAAGGCACGCGCCGCCGCACTGGCCGAGAACCAGGAGGCGGTCGTCGCCCAGCAACTCGCCGAGAAGTGGCCGGAGATCGTCCAGGCGGGCGCGTCCGCGTTCGGCAACGTGGACAACATGGTGCTGCTCAACGGCGCCGACGGCATGGGCGAGATGTTCGCCAAGGCGCTCACCATGGGCGGTACGGGCCTGGGCCTGGCCCGCAAGCTGCTCGCCACGATGGGCGAGAACGGGCCCGCGGCGAGCGGTCCCCCACCCTCGCTCAACGGTGTGGCGGCGCCTGCGCCGCAGAAGGTGCCGGTGGAGCGGGAGGACTGAGACAGGGACGGTCTGCCGTGCCGCGACCGGCCGGGACCCCGTAGTGGGGCCCCGGCCGGTCCGCGTCGGCGGGCGCACGGAGCCGGAACGGCCTCCGGGTGCGGTGCGGGCGTGGCGTCCGGGCACAGGGGTCGCAACGTCCGGACGCGGGGTGGCCGCCCCGCTCGGCGACCGGACCACTAGGGTGCCGTCGTGAGCACGTCTACCGATGAGAACGTCCCCGGCCGCCACGGCCGCCACGCCACCTGCGAGGCCGACCCGTGCGAGGTCGGCCCGGTGCGCACCGAGTACTCCCCGGCCCACGACGGCGACCCGGACCCCGGTGAGATCGTGTGGACCTGGGTGCCGTTCGAGGAGAACGACGGCCGGGGCAAGGACCGCCCGGTCCTGGTCGTGGCCCGGGAGGCGGCGGGCACGTTCCTCGCCGTGCAGCTCTCCAGCAAGCGGCACGACGGCGACCGGGAGTGGGTGCCGATCGGCAGCGGGCCGTGGGACCAATCGGGGCGCGACTCCTGGGTGTCCGTGGACCGGGTGCTGCGGCTGCACGAGGAGGGGATGCGCCGCGAGGCGTGCGCCCTGGACCGGATGCGCTTCGACCTGGTCCGCCGACGGCTCCACGAGCGCTACGGCTGGACCTGACGCGGACGCCCCGCCGCGCGCGAGCGCGGGGTCACCCGCCCGGGGCGCCGCTACGCGAACGCCTTGGCGAAGGCTTCCCGCACCGCCGCTCCCGGCGTCCGGTCCAGCACTCCGAACACCACGTGCTCGAAGGACCCGCTGAAGCGGCCGTCGGGCCCCAGCAGCCCGTGGAAGGCGGCCGCGACCTGCGCCGGGTCGTTCCGGAAGACGCCGCAGCCCCAGGCCCCGAGCACCAGGCGCCGGTAGCCGTGCGCCACGGCCGTCTCCAGGACCCGCTCGGCGCGGCGGGCCAGGACACCCGGCAGCGCGGCGGCGCGCTGTGGGACCGTACGGCGCACGACACCCGCGTTGGGCGCCGCCGCGGTCAGGAAGCCCGCGGAGTACGGCTGCGCGAGCAGAGCACCCCGGTCGTCGCGGAAGACCGGGACGGCCGGTGAGTGGATCACCCGATCGGAGTAGAAGGGATCGCGGTCCGCTCGGTGGTGGTCGTAGAAGCCGCGGGCCGACAGGAGGCAGGTGTGCAGCGCGGAGGCTCGGCACAGGGCCTCCTCCTGGGCCTGCGCGCCGTTGAGGTAGCCGCCCCCCGGGTTCCGGGCCGAGGCGAAGTTCAGGACGGCCACGGGCCGGGCGGCCAGCCGGCGGGCCGCCTCCAGACTGCTCTCCCCGGTCACCTCACAGAGCGCCTCGGCGACCGTCCCCGAGCCGGTCGCCGCGCGGCCGGCCTGAGGGGCAGTCCCCGAGCCGGTCGTCGCGCGGCCGGCCTGGGGAGCCGTCCGCGAGCCAGTCGTCGCGCAGAGCGCCTCGGCGGCCGTCCCGGAGCCGGTCGCCGGCGGGACCGGCAGCGGTTCGGGACCGAACATCCGCGTGCCGGCTCGAGCCGCCGCGACGGCCGCCGCGAGGGACACCTCGGTGCCGTCCGGTGCCCGGTAGCCGCCGGCCGCCACGATCCGTTCCGTCTCCGCGGCGAGGGCGCGCAGGCGCGCGCTCACGGCGCCACCCCCGTGGACGCCGTGCCCGCGGCCTGCGCGTTCTCCCCCGTAGTGCTCACTCGTGCATCCTGGGTGATGCTGGTGATGCGGTGCAACGGAGTTTTCCGCCCGTGCGACGGGCAGGAGAACTCCCACGGAAAGGGAGACGACCGACCCGGAAACGGAGATGACCGACCCGGAACATCCGCAGGGCACTCTTGTGCGAAAGCGCTCAAGGGTTTTGGGTGGGACGAGTGCCTGCCCGGCCCCCCTGCCGTCACCGGGCCGGTGGCATGGTGGAATCTCAGGAGGATCCCGACATGTCCGATTCACTCAGCGATGGTGGCGACTGTCCCGAGCACCCCATCGCCGTCACCGAGCCCGAGGTGGAGGCCCTGGTCAAGGGCATCTGCTTCAAGACCGGTCCGCCCCGTGCCCTGGGTGTGGAGCTGGAATGGCTCCTCCACGAGCTGCGGGACCCGCAGCTCCCCGTGACACCCGAACGTCTCGAGGCGGCCTATGCCGCGCTGCGGGCCGTGTCCCTGGGGTCGGCGCTCACCGTCGAACCCGGCGGTCAGCTGGAGCTGAGCTCGCCGCCCGCCGCCTCCCTGATGGAGTGCGTCGGCACCGTCTCGGCCGACCTGGACACCGTCCGCTCCGTCCTCGCCCGGGACGGTCTCGCTCTGGCCGGCATCGGTCAGGACCCCTGGCACGCACCCCGCAGGTTCCTGCACGAGCCGCGTTACGACGCCATGGAGGCCTGTCTGGACCGCAACGGTCCGGCCGGCCGGCACATGATGTGCGCCTCGGCCTCCGTCCAGGTCTGCGTGGACGCGGGCCACGAGGAGCCCGGCCCGCTCGGGCACCGCCGACGCTGGTGGCTGGCCCACCAGTTGGGCGCCGTCCTGGTGGCCGCGTTCGCCAACTCCCCGCTGGTCGGGCAACAGCCCACGGGCTGGGTGTCCACCCGGCAGCTGACCTGGATGGAGATCGGCGCCGGCCGGGCGGGCGGTCCTCCGCTGGAGGGTGATCCGCGGGCCGTGTGGGCCCGGCACGTGCTGGACTCGCCGGTGATGTGTGTCCGCGGGGACACCGGGGCGTGGGAGGTGCCCGACGGGCTCACCTTCCGGGAGTGGACCCGCTCCCGGTCACCCCGGCCGCCCACCCGCGCGGACCTCGACTATCACCTGACCACCCTGTTCCCGCCGGTGCGCCCGCGCGGTCATCTGGAGCTGCGGATGATCGACGCGCAGCCCGGGGAGGACGGCTGGATCGTGCCGCTCGCGGTGACGGCGGCGCTGTTCGACGATCCGGCGGCCGCGGAGACCGCGTACCGGGTGGTGAAGCCGCTCGCCGAGCGGACGCTGAACCTGCCCGCCCCCCACAACCCGCTGTGGGCCGACGCGGCCCGGCTCGGGCTCGCCGATCCGGAGTTGCGCGAAGCGGCCGTGGCCTGTTTCACGGTGGCGCTGGAGGCCCTGCCCCGCCTCGGCGCGTCCGAACAGGTCACGCGGGCCGTGGCGGACCACCTGGACCGGTACGTGGCCCGGGGCCGCTGCCCGGCCGACGACCTGCTGGACCGGTCGCGGAAGACGGACCGTCACCGGTTGTGGGCCGGCTCCGTCGGGGGCACGCCCACCGCCCACGGGAGGAAGGACCTCAGCACATGAGCGCGCCCGAGACCGACACCACCGACGCCGGGACCACCACCCCCGGCGTCGCGGTCGGCACCACCACCGCCGGGACCGGCGTCCCGGCCGCCGAGGCGGACGCCGACACCCTGCGCGAGCGGGCGCTGGCCTCGCTGACCACCGCCCGAGCCCGCACCACACTGCTGACCGACTCCGTCGACGAACCGGACCTCGTCGCCCAGCACTCCCCGCTGATGTCCCCGCTGGTGTGGGACCTCGCGCACATCGGCAACCAGGAGGAGCTGTGGCTGCTGCGGGCGGTCGGCGGCCGGGAGGCGATGCGGCCGGAGATCGACACCCTGTACGACGCCTTCGAGCATCCCCGGTCGGAGCGGCCCTCGCTGCCGCTGCTGCCGCCCGCCGAGGCCCGCCGGTACGCGGCCGAGGTTCGCGGCCGGGTCATGGACCTGCTGGAGGGGGCGGACTTCCACGGCACCCGGCTGACCGAGGCCGGCTTCGTCTTCGGGATGATCGCCCAGCACGAACAGCAGCACGACGAAACGATGCTGATCACCCATCAGCTGCGCAAGGGACCGGCTGTCCTGGCCGCCCCGGACCCGGAACCGGCGCCGCCGTTCACCGGTCCCGCCGAAGTCCTCGTCCCGGGCGGCCCGTTCCTGATGGGCACCAGCGGCGAGCCCTGGGCGCTGGACAACGAACGCCCGGCCCATGCCCGGGAGGTGGCCCCTTTCTGGATCGACACGACCCCGGTGACGAACGGGGCCTACCAGGCGTTCATCGAGGACGGCGGCTACGACACCGAGCGCTGGTGGTCCCCGCGCGGCTGGGCACACGTCCGGCAGCACTCCCTGACGGCCCCCCTGTACTGGCGCCGGGACGGCGGCCAGTGGCTCAGGCGCCGGTTCGGGACGACCGAAGCGGTCCCGGCCGAGGAGCCGGTGCTGCACGTGTGCTGGTACGAGGCCGATGCCTATGCCCGCTGGGCGGGGCGCCGGCTGCCCACCGAGGCCGAGTGGGAGAAGGCGGCCCGCTTCGATCCGGCCACCGGCCGCTCGCGCCGCTATCCGTGGGGCGACGCCGACCCGGGGCCCGAGCACGCCAACCTGGGCCAGCGGCATCTGCGGCCCGCGCCCGCCGGGAGCTATCCCGCGGGCGCGTCCCCGCTCGGGGTGCGGCAGCTCATCGGTGACGTGTGGGAGTGGACGTCGAGCGACTTCCTGCCGTACCCGGGGTTCCGGGCGTATCCGTACGAGGAGTACTCGCAGGTGTTCTTCGGCCCCGACCACAAGGTGCTGCGCGGCGGCTCGTTCGCCGTGGACCCGGTGGCCTGCCGGGGCACCTTCCGCAACTGGGACTACCCGATCCGCCAGCAGATCTTCTCCGGTTTCCGCACCGCCCGTTCGGAGGCCGTCTGATGTGCCGGCACCTGGCCTACCTGGGGCCCGAACAGCCGCTCGGCCGACTCCTCGTGGAGCCTGCGCACAGCCTGTTCCGGCAGTCGTGGGCGCCGCGCAGGCAGCGGTACGGGACGGTCAACGCCGACGGGTTCGGGGTGGGCTGGTACGCCCCCGGGGACCCGGCCCCGGCGCGCTACCGGCGGGCCGGGCCCATCTGGGCGGACCTGTCCTTCACCGACCTGGCCCGGGTGGTGCGCTCCGGTGCCGTGCTCGCGGCCGTCCGGGACGCCACGCTCGCGGGCGCGGACGCCGAGGCCGCGGCGGCTCCGTTCGCGTCCGGGCGGTGGCTGTTCAGCCACAACGGCGCGGTCGCGGGCTGGCCGGACGCGGCGGCGCCCCTGGTGTCCGCGCTGCCCCCGGTCGACCTGCTGTCGCTGCAGGCCCGTAACGACTCGGCGTTCGTCTGGGCGCTGGTCCTGCACCGGCTGCGCGCCGGCGACGACCCGGCCCAAGCCCTCGGTGAAACGGTTCGCCGGCTGGCCGGGGCGGCCCCCGCGTCCCGCCTCAACCTGCTGCTGACCGACGGCGACACGATCGCGGCCACCGCCTGGGGCGACACCCTCTGGTACCGCGCGGAGTCCGGCCGCGGCACGGTCGTCGCCTCCGAGCCCTACGACGACGACCCGCTCTGGCGGGAGGTCCCCGACCGCACCGTGCTCACCGCGAGCCGCGCCGGTGTGCTGCTCGCCCCGCTCAAGGATCCGGCGGCCTCCCCCGCTCTCGGCTCTGCTCGAGCGGCGGCGTCCCCCTCATCGAAGGAGCCCTGTACGTGAGTCCCCTGCGCGTCACCCGCACCCTCCCCGAGGACGCCACGGACGCGGCGCTGCGCGCCGACGTCCTGCGCGGCCTGACCGGCACGCCCAAGTGGCTGCCGCCGAAGTGGTTCTACGACGCCCGTGGCAGCGAGTTGTTCGAGCAGATCACCGAACTGCCCGAGTACTACCCCACCCGCGCCGAACGGGAGATCCTGGCCGAACGGTCCGGTGAGATCGCCGACGCGAGCGGCGCCCGTACGCTGGTCGAACTGGGCTCGGGTTCCTCGGAGAAGACCCGCTACCTCATCGACGCGCTCCCGCTGTCGGCCTACGTCCCGGTCGACGTCAGCGAGAGCGCCCTCACCCAGGCCGGGCAGGCGCTCATCGCCGAACGCCCGGAACTCGACGTGCACGCGCTGATCGCGGACTTCACCGCTCCACTGACGCTGCCGGCCACACCCGGCCCCCGGCTGGTGGCCTTCCTGGGCGGCACGATCGGCAATCTGCTGCCCGAGGAGCGTGCCGCCTTCCTGACCTCCGTGCGGTCCCTGCTCGCCCCGGGCGACGGGCTGCTGCTCGGCACGGACCTGGTCAAGGACGAGCGGGTGCTGGTCCGGGCGTACGACGACGCGGCCGGGGTGACGGCCGCGTTCAACAAGAACGTGCTGGCCGTCGTCGACCGGGAGCTGGGAGCCGACTTCGATCCGGACGCCTTCGACCATGTGGCGCTGTGGGACGCCGAGCGCGAGTGGATCGAGATGCGGCTGCGCTCGCGGACCGCGCAGACGGTGAAGGTGCCCGCGCTGAACCTCGCCGTGGACTTCGCGGCGGGCGAGGACCTGCGCACCGAGGTGTCGGCGAAGTTCCGCCGGGCGGGCGTCACCGCCGAACTGGCCACCGTCGGGCTGGAGCTGACCCACTGGTGGACGGACGCGCAGGGCCGCTTCGCGCTGTCGCTGAGCGTGGCGTGGTGAGAGTCAGCCGACGTCCGGGGTGAGCGCCTCGGTGATCTTCCGGGAGGCCCGGCGTGCCTCGGTCGCCGGGTCCGCCCCGTCGAGC
Organism: Streptomyces sp. NPDC051452; assembly: GCF_044454765.1. Lineage (NCBI taxonomy): Bacteria > Bacillati > Actinomycetota > Actinomycetes > Kitasatosporales > Streptomycetaceae > Streptomyces > Streptomyces sp. NPDC051452. The sequence goes on along the minus strand of NZ_JBITEB010000001.1, from coordinate 268,406 downwards.
ACCCGGGTCATGTACTCCTTGATCGGGTTGTCGGCCTCGACGTCGGCCCACTGAGGGGTGTTGGGGGTCGCCCGGCCGTGGGCCGCGCCCGCGGCCATGGCGGCGACCCCCTCCTCACCGTCGACCGCGCCGGCCAGAGTGGTCTTGTTGGGCACGTAGTTCATCGCTCGGGCCAGCTCGGTGTCCCACTTGGCGCCGGTGAGCGCGCCGACGACGGCGGTCGCGGCGAACTGGTCCCCGGTGTTCTGCGGGACGACGAGGTCGGAGCCCCCGGTGAACACGGTGCCGGGCCGGCCGGCGGTCGGGCCGGGCACCGGGAAGAAGCCGAGCTTGTCCTTCAGGGCCGGGTTCTGCCGCACGATCGCCTGGGCGAGGCCCGGTACGGCGACGATCTGGGCGACCTTGCCGCCGGCGAACACCCCGGCCTGCGGCGGGTGTTCCTCGTCGGCGTCCACGGGACCGTCGCCCAGTGCCTGGAGGCGGCGGTAGAAGTCCATGCCGCGCAGCGCGGCGGGCGAGTCCAGGGTGCCCCGCCATTCGAGGTCCTTCTGCCGGGCGAGGTCGCCGCCCTCGTCCCAGATGAAGCCGGAGAGCGTGTACCAGTCCTGGCCGGCGAGGTAGATGCCCTGGTTTCCGGCGGAGTCGAGCTTTCCGGTGTCGGCGAGCCATTCGTCACGGGTCTTCGGTGCCCGGGTGATGCCGGCCCGCCCGAACAGGTCCTTGCGGTAGATGACGACGCGGTTGGCCGCGTACCAGGGGATGCCGTACTGCTTGTTGCCGTCCTTGCCGGGCTGGGCGAGGCCGGGCAGCCAGGTGTCCTTGCCCCAGTCGCGCATCGACTCCAGGGTGAGGTCGGCGAGCCGGCCGCCGTCCGCGTACAGCGGCACCTGGGTGTTGCCGACCTCGATGACGTCCGGACCGTCGCCCGTGTCCTTCTTGAGCGCGTCGCGCACCTTCGCCACGATGCCGGTCCACTCCTGGATGCGGATGTCGAGGCGCAGGTCCTGGTGGGTGTGTTCGAAGTCCTCGGTGAAGCGCCGCAGGAAGTCCTTGGAGGCGCTGTCCTTCATCAGCCAGACGGTGACGGTCTTGCGCTCGTGGCCGCCGGGGAGCATCCCGCAGGCGCTCAGGAGGGAGCCGGTGACACAGAGGAGGGCGAGCAGGCGACGTCTCACGAGGGGTCCTGTTCTGTCTGGCAGGGGCGGTGCGGACAGGGGTGGGGGCCCGGTCGTGGGGGGACGAGCGCGTGTGCTCGTACGGGTCTGCTGGATTTTGGTATGGACCAATGCGAGGGGTCAAGGGGCCCCGCGAACCGGTGACGCCGTGCGGGCCGGGCGCGGATGCGGCACCGTGGAGTACGCCGTGAGACGAGAGGAGCACCCGCATGTCGAACCACACCTACCGGGTCACCGAGATCGTCGGAACCTCGCACGAGGGTGTCGACCAGGCCATCCGCAACGCCATCGCCCGCGCCGACCAGACACTGCGCAACCTGGACTGGTTCGAGGTGACGCAGGTGCGCGGACAGATCGAGAACGGGCGGATCGAGCACTACCAGGTGGGCGTGAAGGTGGGCTTCCGGATCGAGGACGAGGCCTGACGCCCCTCAGGTACGCCCCTCGCCCTCCTGCGCCTCCTCCAGCGCGGCGGACCGGACGGCCCAGCGGGCCCGTACGACGGTGAACCCGGCACGTTCGGCGTCGTCGCACACCAGCTCGTCGTCGTCCACGAGGACCCTCACCTCCCGCTCCCGGGCGAACCGGCGCAGGATCTCGAGCTTGACGAACCGGGCCGGCCGGCGGTCGGCGTCGCTTCGCATGTGCACCCGCCCCTCGGGCAGCCCGTGGGCCGCGAGCCATTCCACCGTGTCCCGGCGGCACCGCTCCGGGCGGCCGGTGAGGTAGACGACCTCGCAGTCCCGGGCGCTGTCCAGGGCCAGCGCCACCCCCTCGGCGAGCGGCGGGTCCGCGGGCGCGGCGGCGAAGAACGCCTTCCAGTCCCGGGGCCGGCCCTCCAGGAAGTGCTGCCGGTGCGCGGTGTCCGCCAGGGTGTTGTCGAGGTCGAACACGGCGAGTGGGCGCTTGCTGCTGTCCGTCACGCGAACAGACTAGTCATGCGCGGCCCGTCGCAGGCTTCTCCGGCGCCCGCCCGCGCCACCGCGCGGCGGCGGGAATCCCCGGCCCCCCAGGGCGTTGAACCCTGAGTGAGCAGCGCAGTGACAGCCCAGGCCCGGTTCTCCGTCCTCGACCGCTCCCGCACCCGTGCGGGCCGGCCGCCCGCCGAGGCGCTGCGGGACACCGTCGCGCTGGCCCGGGAAGCGGAGGCGTTCGGCTACCACCGTTTCTGGGTGTCCGAGCACCACGGTGTGCCCGGAGTCGCCGGGTCGGCGCCGACCGTGCTCGCGGCCGCGGTCGCCGCGGCCACCCGAACCATCCGGGTCGGCACCGGCGGGGTGATGCTGCCCAACCACCAACCCCTGGTCGTCGCGGAGCAGTTCGCGGTGCTGGAGTCGCTCTTCCCGGGCCGCGTCGACATGGGGCTCGGCCGTTCCGTGGGGTTCACGGACGGCGTGCGCAAGGCCCTCGGCCGGGACAAGGGCGACGCCGAGGACTTCGCCGCCCGACTGGCCGAACTGCTCCAGTGGTTCACGGGCGGCTCGCCGACGGGGGTGCGCGCCCGGCCCGCGGAGGGCATGAGGGTGCCGCCGTTCGTGCTGGCGATGGGCGAGGGCGCGTCGATCGCGGCGCGCGCGGGCCTGCCCATGGTCATCGGTGATCTGCGCGACCGGGAGAAGATGCTGCGCGGTATCGACCGCTACCGCTCGGGGTTCCGCCCCTCCGCCTGGGCCGCCGAGCCGTACGTGGTGATCTCCGGGACGGTCGCGGTCGCCGGCACCGAGGAGGAGGCGCGGCGGCTGCTGGTCCCGGAGGCCTGGTCGGCCGCGTACGCCCGCACCCACGGCACCTTCCCGCCGCTCGCCCCCGCCGAGGAGGTCGCCGCCCGCGCGATGACCGCGCGGGAACGGCAGGCGTACGAGGCCTCGCTCGCCGGTCATCTCGCCGGCACCGGGGAACAGGTCGCCGACCGCCTGGAGACGGTGCTGAAGGAGACCGGCGCCGCGGAGGTCCTGGTCACCACCAGCACCTACGACCGTACGGCGCTGCTGGACTCCTACCGCAGGCTGGCCGCGCTCTTCGCACCGGGCCGCCGACGGGCCCGAGATGCGAAGGCGGCGGCGGCCGGTGACCCTGGGAGGGAAACCCCAAGCGACGAGGAGGGCTGCCATGTCCTTCATGGACAAGATCAAGGGCATGCTCAAGGGCCATGAGGGCATGGCCGACAAGGGCATCGACAAGGGCGGCGACTACGTCGACCAGCGAACCGGCGACAAGTACCGGTCGCAGGTCGACACCGGACAGGACAAGATGAGGGACGAGTTCGGCACCCGCCGGGACCCGGGCAGCCCTCCGCGGCCGTAGCGCACGGGGGCGGATAGAGTTCCCCCGGTGCACAACCCCCACGATCCCTACATCCGCGTACGCGGCGCCCGCGAGCACAACCTCAAGGGCGCCGACGTGGACATCCCCCGGGACGTGCTGGCCGTGTTCACCGGTGTGTCCGGCTCGGGCAAGTCGTCGCTGGCCTTCGGCACCCTCTACGCCGAGGCCCAGCGACGCTACTTCGAGTCGGTCGCGCCGTACGCGCGCAGACTGATCCACCAGATCGGGGCGCCTGCAGTCGGCGAGATCAGCGGCCTGCCGCCCGCGGTCTCGCTCCAGCAGCGCCGCTCGGCCCCCACCTCCCGCTCCTCGGTGGGCACGGTCACCGCACTGTCCAACTCCCTGCGGATGCTGTTCTCCCGGGCCGGGGAGTACCCGCCCGGCGCCAGGCGGCTCGACTCCGACGCGTTCTCGCCCAACACGGCGGCGGGCGCCTGCCCCGCCTGCCACGGTCTGGGCCAAGTGCACGACACGACCGAGGAGTTGCTCGTCCCGGACCCTTCGCTGTCCGTGCGCGAGGGCGCCGTCGCCGCCTGGCCGGGCGCCTGGCAGGGCAAGAACCTGCGGGACATCCTCGAGGCGCTCGGCTACGACGTGGACCGGCCCTGGCGCGAACTGCCCGCCGAGCAGCGCGAGTGGATCCTGTTCACCGACGAGCAACCGGTGGTCACCGTGCACCCGGTCCGGGACGCCGACCGCATCCAGCGGCCCTACCAGGGCACGTACACGAGTGCCCGCCGGTATGTGCTGAAGACCTTCTCGGACACCAAGTCGGCGACGCTGCGGACGAAGGCGGAACGTTTCCTGGCCAGTCGGCCCTGTCCGGTGTGCGGGGGCAGCCGGCTGCGGCCCGAGGCGCTGGCCGTGACCTTCGACGGCCGCACCATCGCGGAGCTGGCCGCGCTGCCGCTGGCCGACCTCGCCGCGCTGCCGCCCGGGCCCACGCCTACGGGCCGGGTCCTCACGGAGGACCTCAGGGCGCGGATCACGCCGGTGGTCGAACTGGGCCTCGGATATCTCAGCCTGGACCGGGCCACCCCCACTCTCTCGGCGGGCGAGCTGCAACGGCTGCGGCTGGCCACCCAGTTGCGCTCCGGGCTGTTCGGCGTGGTGTACGTGCTGGACGAGCCGTCCGCCGGACTGCACCCGGCGGACACCGAGGCGCTGCTGACGGTGCTGGACCGGCTGAAGGCGGCGGGCAACTCGGTGTTCGTGGTCGAGCACCACCTGGAGGTCGTACGGCGTGCCGACTGGCTGGTGGACGTGGGTCCCGGCGCCGGCGAGCACGGCGGGCGCGTGCTGTACAGCGGGCCGCCGGCGGAGCTGGCGTCGGTGGAGGAGTCGGCGACCGCCGCGTTCCTCTTCGACGAGGCACCGGGACCGGCACGGGACGTCCGCGAGCCGCGCGGCTGGCTGACGGTCGGCCCGGTGACCCGGCACAACCTGCGCGGGGTGACGGCCGAGTTCCCGCTCGGCGTGTTCACCGCCGTCACGGGTGTCTCCGGCTCGGGCAAGTCCACGCTCATCGGGGAGTTGGCACAGGACCTCGCGGGCGTGGACCGGCTGGTCCGGGTGGACCAGAAGCCGATCGGGCGCACCCCGCGCTCCAACCTGGCCACCTACACGGGCCTGTTCGACGTGGTGCGCAAGGTGTTCGCCGGCACCGAGGAGGCGGCGGCCCGCGGGTACGGCGCGGGACGCTTCTCCTTCAACGTGTCCGGCGGGCGCTGCGAGACCTGCCAGGGCGAGGGGTTCGTCAGCGTCGAGCTGCTGTTCCTGCCCAGCACGTACGCGCCCTGCCCGGACTGCGGCGGCGCCCGCTACAACCCCGAGACGCTGCGGGTGACCTACCGGGGACGGACCATCGCCGAGGTGCTCGACCTGACGGTGGAGGCCGCGGCGGAGTTCTTCGCGGACGTCCCGGCCGCGGCACGCAGCCTGGGCGCGCTGCTCGACGTGGGCCTCGGCTATCTGCGGCTCGGCCAGCCGGCGACCGAACTGTCCGGCGGCGAGGCCCAGCGGATCAAGCTGGCGAGCGAGCTGCAGCGCGGGCGCCGCGGCCACACCCTCTATCTGCTGGACGAGCCGACGAGCGGACTGCACCCGGCCGACGTGGAGGTGCTGATGGACCGGCTGGACGGACTGGTGGACGCCGGGCACACCGTCGTGGTGGTGGAGCACGACATGACCGTGGTCGCGGGCGCCGACTGGGTGATCGACCTGGGGCCGGGCGGCGGTGACCGGGGCGGCCGGATCGTGGCGGCCGGGCCCCCGCGGCGGGTGGCCCGGTCGGCGGACAGCGCGACGGCGCCCTATCTGGCGCGGGTCATGTCCTGAGCCCGGTGGGCGTGGTCGTGACCGGGGTGGCGCGACCGGGTGTGGCCAGTGTGGGTGCGGGGGAACGGCGTGGGTGACGTCCGGCCCGCGACGAGGGCGGCGTGGGTCCAGGCGGGCTCGGGCGTGAGCGGCTGGGCGGCGCGGGCCAGGGCGCGCCGGTCCGGGTGGACGCCCGGCGGTATCACCGGCCGTACCTCCACCTCGGCGATCAGGTCCCTGGCGCGGGCCACCCGCCACAGCGAGGCGAGGAGGGTGTCCTCGCCGACGAAGGCCGCCGCGGTGCCGGGCCCACCGCCCCGCCGCCGGTAGCGCAGCCTGACCGGCTGCACGGGCACCCCCGCGTCCAGCGCGGCCTGGAAGACGGCCCGGCGGAACTGTCCGTGGGCCCGCCCGCACCAGGTGCTGCCCTCCGGGAAGGCGGCCACGGCCGTGCCCTCGCGCAGGACGCCGGCGATCCGGGCGACCGTGCCCGGCAGGGCGCGCAGCCGGTCCCGCTCGATGAACAGGGTGCCGCCGCGCGCGGCCAGCGCGCCCGCCACCGGCCACCGTCCGATCTCGGACTTGGCGAGCATCCGGGCGGGACGTACGGCGGTCAGCAGCGGGATGTCCAGCCAGGAGACGTGGTTGGCGACCAGCAGCACCCCGCCGGCCGGGGCGGCTCCCCCGGTGAGGCGGACCCGGACCCCGGCGGCCCGCACGATCGCCCGGCACCAGCGCCCCACCCAGTCGGCCGGGATCCCGCCCCGCTTCCGGCGGCACGCCCGGCCCAGCGGGGACAGCGCGATCCCGGCCAGCACCAGCGATGCGACCGCGGCCAGCCGCAGTACCGCGCGCGGTAGCGCGACGACACCCCCGCCCGGCTCCACGCAGGCGCCCGGGGTGCAGGGCGCGCCGGGCAGCCAGCCGCTCATCAGGCCGGCACGAGGGAGAGGAAGTGCCGCAGATAGCGCGGGTCGACCCGGCGCATCGACAGCAGCACGTACAGGTCGGCGACCCCGAACCCCGGATCGTGCGCGGGCTCGCCGCAGACCCACGCGCCGAGGCGGAGGTAACCGCGCAGCAGGGCGGGGAGCTCGGGGCGGCGGGGCGCTGCTGTCGTGGGTCCGGCCGTGGCGGCGGGGTCCGGGACCCACGGCAGCAGCGGCCGTACCCGGAACTCCTCGGGCGCCAGGTGCCTGGCACGCGCCCGTTCCCAGGCGGCGGTGGCCAGGGCGCCGCCGTCGGCGAGCGGCACCGAGCAGCAGCCGGCCAGCCACTCGTGGCCCCGGTCGGCCATGTAGCGGGCGATGCCGGCCCAGATCAGGCCGATGACGGCGCCGTCCCGGTGGTCGGGGTGCACACAGGAACGGCCGACCTCGACCAGGGACGGCCGGATCGCGGCCAGCGGGCCGAGGTCGAACTCGCCCTCGGCATACAGCCGTCCGGCGACTTCGGCACGCTCGGGAGGCAGCAGACGGTAGGTGCCGACGACCTCGCCGGTGGCGGCCCGGATCAGCAGGTGGTCGCAGTAGGCGTCGAAGGCGTCCGTGTCCAGATCCGGTTCCGGACCGAGGAGCCGGGCGCCCAGCTCCCCGGCGAACACCTGGTGGCGCAGGCGCTGGGCGGCCCGGACGTCGTCCTGGTCACGGGCGAGCGAGAGCAGGTAACCGGAGCCGCCGGGCGGGGCGGCGAGGGCGGGAGGCGAGGCGGGCATGGCGGTCATGGAGGTCTCCTGCGCCGAGCGGAAGCATGAGGAAATCTGCACCTGCTTTCTTCCGCGACAGGCTGGCCTCGGCGTGTCGGGCGCGGGGACCGCACATGTGCGGCTGCTGAATGGCGGGAGCCGGCCCGGCCGGGCCGTATGCCTGGTGGGACCGGGTCGAGCACCACGCCCGGTGGCCCCCCCCCCCCCCCGGGGGGGGCCGGGGGGGGGGGGGGGCCCCCCGGGGGGGCCCCCCGGGGGGGGGCCCCCCCCCCCGTTTTTAGGAGAGTGTGGGCCCACACCGG